>DAOUAC010000117.1:0-133566 GCA_034434155.1 Anaerolineaceae bacterium | reverse complement strand
ACCCCGCAGAAGATGTCGTCTCCGCCTGTTGGCGGCACGCATCAGGCGTGTTGGGTAGCGGAGTGTGGTGCTTCACAGCCGCGCCAGGCCAGCGCGCCGACCAGGCGCAGATCATTGGCAGTCGCGGCGGCCTCACCTTTTCCTTCTTTGATCAACAGCCGCTCCGTCTGGAAGCGGAGCGCGGCGTTGAAGAATTTTCTTTCCAGCGCCAGGACCCTATCCAACAACCCCTGATTCAAACGGTGGTAGATGAACTGCGGGGCGTGGGGCGCTGCCCATCTACCGGCGAGAGCGCCGCGCGCACCAATGCCGTTTTGGAACAAATTGTAGCAAGTTATTATTCGCGAGGAGGTTAACATGCGGGTGATCGTGATTGGCGGAACGGGCCATGTCGGAACCTACCTGATTCCACGGCTGGTTGAAAATGGTCATCAGGTAGTGTGCGTCACGCGGGGCCGCCGCGAACCTTACCGCCCCCATGGAGCCTGGGGCGAAGTGGAAATGGTGGAGATGGACCGCGCCCAGGCCGAGTTAGAAGGGACCTTCGGCGGCGCGATTGCCGCCTTGCAGCCGGATGTGGTCATTGACATGATTTGCTTTAAGCTCGAAAGCGCCTGTCACCTGGTAGAGGCACTGCGCGGGCGGGTCCAGCACTTCCTGCACTGCGGGACGATCTGGGTTCACGGCCACAGCGTGCAGGTTCCTACCACCGAGGAACAGCCGCGCCGCCCCTTTGGTGAGTATGGCATCCAGAAGGCCGCCATCGAGGCCTACCTGCTCAAAGAAGCCCGCCTCAACGGTTTTCCCGCCGCCATCCTGCACCCAGGGCATATCGTTGGCCCAGGGTGGGCTCCGCTGAACCCCGCCGGCCATTTTAACCCCGAAGTTTTCGTGCGTTTGGCGCGCGGAGAGACCCTCACCCTGCCCAACCTGGGGCTCGAAACCGTCCATCATGTCCACGCCGATGATGTCGCCCAAAGCTTCTTGCAGGCAATGGCGAATCGTTCCAATGCCATCGGCGAGAGCTTCCACGTAGTCTCGCCTGCCGCCCTGACCCTGCGCGGGTATGCCGAATCCATGGCGGCCTGGTTCGGCGAGCCCGCTCGTCTGGAATTTTTACCCTGGGAACGCTGGCGCGAAACCGTCACGCCTGAAGAGGCCGCCGCCACCTGGGACCATATCGCTCACAGCCCTAACTGCTCCATTGACAAGGCCCGCCGGTTGATCGCCTACAATCCTCGCTACAGCTCGCTCCAGGCCGTGCAAGAGGCCGTCAACTGGCTGCTCGAACACGGCCGCATTAAGATTTAGAACCCATCCGGCTCTGACTGCTGTCCTTGCGCGGCGCTCTGGCAAAATTCCGCCGCCCCCAATCGGCCAGCCTTTTGCGAATAGGCGGCAGGCGCATCACCAGCAGCAGCGCCAGGATGATCCCGACCAGCAGGGGGCGCGCGATATCCCCTTGCAGCCGGGTAATATCCCCTTTAACCACCCAGGCAAAATGCAGCACCGCCAGCCCGCCCGCCAGGTACACCAGCCGGTGCAGGCGCTTCCATTTCTTGCCCATCTTCACCATAATCCAGTGGATTGACGTAACTGCCAGCGGCAGCAGGATGAGAAAGGCCGCCAGCCCCACCAGAATATAGCGTTTACTGCTCACGTCCAGCCAGATCAGCCGGAGTTGAAAGCCGTAATCAATCCCCACAAACAGAAACAGGTGCAGGGCGGCATAAGCAAAGGCATACAGCCCCAATGGGCGGCGCAGGTTGTTGAACGGCGCGAAGCGCGTGAGGGTAAAAAGCGGCGTACACGCCAAAGACAGCATCAGCAAAACCAGCGCCGTGAACCCCGTGCGCTGCTCAGCCGCCTGGATGGGGTTGATCGTCAGATGATCGGTAGCGTAATCTCGGCCCAATACCACTAGCGGCATCCACGCCGCCGCGTGCGTGAGGATTTGCAGCCACGCATAACGCTTACGCCGGGGAGTGGGCCGCCCAGGCTGCATTAATAATTCACCCTCAAGTCCATGTCGCTGTACAGGCCGGCCACTTCGTCGGCATAACCGTTGAACATCAACGTCTCGCGCCGCCGGTTCTCGCCGATCCGCCGCTCGGTGGCCTGAGACCAGCGCGGGTGATCTACTTCAGGGTTGACGTTGGCGTAAAAGCCATATTCTTCCGGCGCAATCGCAGACCACAGCGTCTTGGGCATCTCCGCCACCAGGTCAATCCGCACAATCGCCTTGATGCTCTTAAAGCCATACTTCCATGGCACGGCCAGCCGCAGCGGAGCGCCGTTTTGTGGCGGTAGTTCCTTGCCGTACAGCCCCGTGACCATTAACGTCAGATCGTGCATGGCCTCATCCAGCCTCAGCCCCTCGGTATACGGCCAGGGGTAAAACCCAACGCGCTGGCCGGGCATCTGATCGGGATCATACAGAGTCTGAAAGGCCACGTACTTGGCATCTCCGGTGGGTTCCACAGCCTTCAAAAGCTGTGCCAGTGGAAAACCCATCCACGGAATGACCATAGACCAGGCTTCTACGCAGCGCAGGCGGTAGATGCGTTCTTCAGCCGGGAATTTCTTGCGCAGATCCTCGATCCCAAACGTCTGTGGTTTATTCACCAGGCCGCCCACTTCCACCGTCCAGGGAGAGGTCTTAAGGGCCTGTGCCATCTCCGCCACGCCTTCTTTTGAGGTGGTGAACTCGTAGAAGTTGTTATAGTTGGTAATCTGCTTGTAGGTGTTTACCGGGTCGCCCAGTTCATCGGTTTGCGCGGCGGATTGGGCCGCCTGTTCCGCCTGAGTGGGCTTCATTTGGGCCGCCGTCGCTTCTTCGTCCTGCTGGGCCGGTTGTTCAGGAATGGTTGTGCAGGCCGCCAGCAGTGCGCCAGCGCCCATTACGCCCGCGGCCTGCATAAATTTCCGCCGATTCAGGTACACATGCTCCGGAGTAATCTCCGAAGAGCGAATAGGGACAGATCGGTAGCGTTTCATTCTTCTCGCCTCCTACGAACCTTCCGGGCGTTATCCGAATTCAAAAGTCGCCCGATTTTGTCCGATTTGTATCCCCTATTGTACCGCTTAGCGTGCGGCGTTACCAACGCAATGTCTAACGCAGTAATCCCACAAACCAACCGCGCGCCAGCTCCTTTTGCCTGCCATCCAGCGACAAGAGCAGGGTCATATGGCCGGGAACAGCATCTTCGCTGCGGGCCACCAGCAGTGTATCTTCATCTACCCACCCCAGCACGCGGTAAAAGCCGCCTTCCATGCTGACCAGCACCTGAGCGGTCCCGCTCAAGTCGCCGGGCAGAACCACTACCTGCCCTGCTTCGGCTTCGGGGTTGCCGCGCGCGGCGCTGTAGGCCAGCCGCTGCCCTGAAGGCGAGTAGCGCGCCGAACCCACGATCGGGAACCCCTCGATGGCTGGGGCTTTCTGTTCACTGCCGTCCGCCAGACTGCGCGCCACAATGCCCGGCCCTTCTTGATCACAGTGAAAGACCACCCGCTTCAGGTCCAGGCGGTAGGTATCGAGGCACAGCCCGTGTAGCTCGTCCGCCGGTACATACGTCGTGATCTCGCCGCTGGAAGGGCTGTAGGCATACAGGCTGTTATAGCCGTCGTACAGAATATACCCGCCGTAGCCGGTCATCGCCTGCTGGAAGATCAAATCCCCGCTGTTCGTCCATTCCAGGGGGACCAGATAAAAGGCCGGGGTGGTTTCAACGTCAAATTCGGCCACCTGACGCGCGTCGCTCCCGTCCATGTTCCCCACCCACAAGGTGCTGTACGCCGGGTTGGCTTCCCAAAACGTCTCGGCCCAGGCGATCTTCTGCTCATCCGGCGAGACCAGAAACGCCGACAGGTGCTCGCCCGGCAGGTTTGGCAGGAACAACAGCCCTTCCTGGTTGGAGCGGAACAGTTTCTTATCGAGCCTCGAGTAAAAATACACGTTGCGGCCCACTACCTGCACTTCGCGGGGCGTAGGCGCTTCCTGACTGCCGGTAGCATAGCGGAACAGCAAATTCCCTTCCAGATCGTAGCCCTTAAACTCCTTGTTTTCGCTGTCCACCACCACAAAGCCAGAAACAGTCGCCGTCGGCTCCGGTTGGGGTGTAGAGGGGGGTTCGGTTGGGGATGTCAGGGTGGCAGTGGGCGGCAGCGTTGCCGTAGCTTCTGCTGGGGTGGTCGGGGTGGCCGGCGCGGGCGTCGGCGCCTGGGGGATGTTACAGGCGCTCAGAAGCAGCGCCAGCAGGATCAGAAAAGCGATTGTCAGGCGGTTCATAGGTTGATGGTTCCTCTTTTTTGAATTTCTTCCTGGGTTTCTCCGCTCGCTCCGCGGTTTTTTCACAGGGCTATGTATCCTTAACGAAAAAAACGGAAAAAGGTTCATTACTGTCCACGTGAAAAGCCCTGAATAGCTCTGAATAGCTCTGAATAGCTCTGCTGTCTACCTTGACCGGCCTCGATTTCGCGTTAAACTTGGTACCGATCCGGAAAATTGTTTTAGGTATGCGTTATGGGTGGCTTTGCCCCGCCTGCAGCCTGCGCCCAGGCCCCGTTTTTCGGATAGATACCTGGGTATTCTTCTGCGCAAGGAGCTTTAATCTTGGAGAGCCGCAAACTTCACTCGTATCTTTCCCCTAAACTGGAACGCCGTGCCGCGCCAGACAAGGGTGGGGTGGGCGTCTTTGCCCGCGCCGCCATCGCCCCTGGTGAAATCCTCACGGTTTGGGGCGGCGTCGTCGTGCCGGGCAGCCGCCTGAGCGAATTTTCAGAATACGCCCGCACCCACGGCCTGCAAGTCGAAGATGACCTGTTCCTCTTGCCCCTCACTGCCGATGACCCCGCCGACGCCTTCAATCACTCTTGCGACCCCAACGCCGGGCTGTACGGCCAGATCGCCCTGGTCGCCATGCGCCCAATCGCCCCGGACGAAGAAGTCTGCTTCGACTACGCCATGAGCGACAGCAACCCTTACGACGAATTTGACTGCGGCTGTGGAACCCCCTTGTGTCGCGGGCGTATCACCGCGGATGACTGGCAGCGCCCCGACTTACAACAGCGCTACCGGGGCTATTTCTCGCCCTATCTTCAACGCCGCATAGACGCGCTGAAGGGGTAAAGAAACAAAAACGGCGCTGGTATACAGCGCCGCCAGCCAGGATCATTAGCGCGCCTGCCGAGACTCGAACTCGGGCTCCCACCTCCGGAGGGTGATGTGATATCCACTTCACTACAGGCGCAGAGGTTTGCTCAAAGCCGGCTTCATTTTACCACAAGCCCCGCTCAAAGTTAAGGGCCTGCTGGAACTGCGCTAAAACTGCGCCAGGAAGCGGCTCAGGTGGCGCAGGGCCGCCCGCGCGGGCGGCGAAATGCGCGGCAGGAACAGGTCAAAGGTATGCTCGGTCTTGGGAAATTCCACGTACACCGCCGGCACCCCGGCGCTTTCGAGCTTCCGAAAGAGCGAGCGCGGCCCGCTGGGCGGCAGCAGGTAGTCATGCTCGCCGTGGAACAACAGCGTCGGCGGAGAACCCGGCCCGGCATGATGCAGGGGCGAAAACAGATCGTACATCTGCGGCGCTTCTTCCGGCGAGCCGCCCAGCAAGATTTTCATTCCCCGGCGCGGGCCAATCCGCAGCATGGCGGCGTTTTCGCGCAGGTAAATGCGCATCGCCTCCGGCTCGGCTCCTTTAATCCACGCCCCCGCATGCACCCCAATCTTTGCCAGCGGCCGGTCGAACATCTCTGGGGCCGGCTCAAAACGGGCGGGCCGGTCCATCAACGGGGCCAGCCCATGATACAGATCCGCCAGGTCCACAATTCCATAATACGAGACGACCCCCCGCACGCTCAGATCTATGCCCGCCAGGTCGGGCGGGGTCAGATCGGGGTGGCCGGGCGTATAAGCCACCAACAGCGCCAACAGCGCCCCCGCCGACCCGCCGATGACGATCACCCTTTGCGGGTCAGCCCCCAAAGCAGATGCGTTGGCCTTCAACCAGGCCAGGGCGCGGCGCGCGTCTGCCTGGATGGTATGCAAATCCGCCCTGGGAGCCAGCCGGTAGTCGGCGTCCATCACTACGTGGCCCTGTCCCGCCAGGTAGCGGAAAAAGAACCGCGTGCCAAAATCTTTGTGGCACGAGAAGAACCCCCCGCCGTGCAGGTATAGGATCGCCAGTCCAGAGGGCTGCACCTCTCGAGGCGGCAGCCACAGGTCACAGCACAGCGTTTCACCGCTTTCAGGATTCGTCCAAAACGGCACATCTCGCTGCCAACGCGGCGTGTTTCTCAGTCGGATTGGGCGCGCCCGCGCCGCCGCCGCCCTCTGCCCCGGCGGGAGCGCCTGAGTGGCATTGGCCCGCGCCCGCCCAACGCGCACAATATAATCCAAAGACAGCGCCGCCCCCACCCATCCGGTGATAACCGCCACAGGACTGCCCGCGCGCGCTCCGATCACCGCGCCCGCTGCCCCCATCAACATCAGCACCGGCGATAGCACCTCTCCCATTGCCTTCAAAGTCCGGAGCAGTAGCTGGCGCGGCGAGCGTACCCGTACCAGGTGCAGCAGACTCAGCCCACATGCCCACATCGAAAAGAAAACAGCCCATTTGCGCAATTTCATCATCGTTCTCTTGTTTCCAGAGTCTATCACAGTTCCCCCTTGAGTTTTCTTTACAGACCGCTAACTGTTCGCGGCAAGCGCCGCTCTAATGGTAAAATAGAGGCGCTGTCATTGTCATCATTTCCCGCTCAAAGGTGTCTCATGCACGAATCCCCTGAACTCCAAAATCTTGCCATCAACACCATCCGCTTTTTGTCGGCAGATGGTGTTCAGCAGGCCAAATCAGGTCATCCCGGCCTGCCGATGGGCGCTGCCCCGATTGCCTATACCATCTGGATGCGCCACCTGCGCCACAACCCCGCTAACCCCAACTGGCCCAACCGTGACCGCTTTATCCTCTCCGGCGGGCATGGCTCCATGCTCCTCTACAGCCTCCTCTACCTTACGGGCTACGACCTGCCGCTCGATGAACTTAAGCGTTTCCGCCAGTGGGGCAGTCTCACCCCCGGCCACCCCGAATTTGGGCTGACCCCCGGCGTCGAATGCACCACCGGCCCGCTCGGACAGGGTTTTGCCAACGGCGTGGGCATGGCAATCGCCGAAGCCCACCTCGCTAGTCTCTACAACCGCCCCGGCCATGAGGTCATTGACCACTATATCTACGCCATCGTCACCGACGGCGACCTCATGGAAGGCGTCGCTTCTGAAGCCGCCTCGCTGGCCGGCCACCTCCGCTTGGGCAAGCTCATTTACCTCTACGACGACAACAAAATCTCCATCGAAGGCTCCACCGACCTCGCCTTTACCGAAGACCGCGCCCGCCGCTTTGAGGCTTACGGCTGGCACGTGCAGACCGTTGAGAACGGCCTCGATGTTGACGCCATTGATGAAGCCATCAAGATCGCCAAGGGCGATCCCCGCCCCTCCCTGATCCTGGTGCGCACCGTCATCGGCTACGGCCTGCCCACCCGCGCGGGTACGGCCAAAGCCCACGGCGAAGCCCCCGGCGACGACGAGCTCAACGCCGCCAAAGATAAGCTCGGCTGGCCGAAAGAACCGCGCTTCTACGTGCCAGACGAAGCCCTAGCCCACTTCCGCCAGTCCCTCGATTGGGGCGCCGACTGGGAGCGCGTCTGGCAGGAAACCATGCAGTCCTACGCCCAGGCTTATCCTGACCTGGCCGCCGAACTGCGCCGCCGCCTCGCTGGCGAACTGCCCTCCGGCTGGGATCAGGGACTGCCTGAATTTCCCCCCGATGACAAGGGCATCGCCACCCGCTCAGCTTCTGGCAAAGTCCTCAACGCCCTCGCCAAACGCATCCCCGAACTCATGGGCGGCTCGGCAGACCTGGCCCCCTCCACCAACACCTGGCTCGAAACTCTGCCTGCCTTCGCCGCAGATTGTCCTCACGGGCGCAACTTCCATTTCGGCGTCCGCGAACACGCCATGGGCGCCATCGTCAACGGCATGGCCTATCACGGCGGCATCATCCCCTACGGCGCAACCTTTATGGTCTTCTCCGACTATATGCGCCCGCCTGTGCGCCTTTCGGCTCTCTCGCACCTCGGCTCCATCTGGGTCTTCACCCACGACAGCATCGGCGTCGGCGAAGACGGCCCGACCCATCAGCCGGTGGAACACCTTGCCGCGCTCCGCGCCATCCCTAACCTTCTCGTACTTCGCCCTGCCGACGCCAACGAGGTCCGCGAAGCCTGGAAGGTTGCCATCGCCAACCGCCACCGCCCCACCGTGCTGGCCCTCACCCGCCAGAATCTCCCCATCCTCGACCGCTCCGTCTTTGCCCCCGCGGAGGGCCTTAGCAAAGGCGCGTATGTCCTCGCCGATTTTGGCCCCGGAGAACCGCAGATCATCCTCATGGCCTCCGGCTCCGAAGTCGTCCTGATCGTCGAAGCCGGTAAGCGCCTGGCGAGCGAAGGCATTACCGCCCGCGTCGTTTCCTTCCCCAGTTGGGAACTCTTCGCCGCCCAAGACCCCGCCTACCGCGATTCCGTCCTCCCGCCCCGCCTCGAAAAACGCCTCGCCGTTGAGGCCGGCGTCTCCCTCGGCTGGGAACGGTGGGTCGGCTCTAAAGGCCGGATCCTCAGCCTGGAACGCTTTGGAGCTTCCGCTCCCGGCGGCGTGGCCTTCAAAAACCTGGGCTTCACGGTGGATAACGTCATCGCCCTCGCCCGTCAGATTCTATAAAAGTCACAGCGCGCGCCAGGCCGTCCCCCGGCGCGCGCTTTCATTCCATCCGGGGGGAAGGAGTTTTACCCATGCGAGTTGCAGTAGCGGCGGATCACGCCGGTTTTCCCTTAAAAGCTACCGTTATCGAAGCGGTGCGCGCCGCCGGTCATGAGCCTCTCGACCTCGGCGTGAACAGCCCCGATCCGGTAGATTACCCCGATTATGCCGAAAAACTGGGCCGCGCCATCCTCTCAGGCCAGGCCGAGCGCGGTGTGCTGGTATGTGGTTCGGGCGTGGGCGCTTGTATTGCCGCCAATAAGCTCGATGGCATCTACGCTGGTCTCTGCCACGATACCTACTCTGCCCGTCAGGGCGTCGAACACGACAATATGAACGTCCTCTGCCTCGGCGCGCGCGTCATCGGCCCCGCCCTGGCCCCCGAACTGGTGAGCGCCTTCCTCTCGGCCCAATTTTCCACCGAGGAGCGTCACCGCCGCCGCGTCGGTAAGATCCGCCGCCTCGAAGCCACCGGAACGACCGGTTCTCTATCCACCTAACCGCAGCGATACGCCGCTGGATGCAGATAGCAAGACTCTGGCTCCATGCGCCAGAAAATCCATCTCATATCTGTGTTCATCCGTGTCCATCTGTGGATCTTTTCTTCTTCTCAGGAGGAATGATGAACCCATTCCAAAAAATCCACGAGTTAGGCCAATCGCTCTGGTACGATAACATTCAGCGCCGCCTCTTAGAAAACGGCGAACTGGCCGGCATGATCGAGCGCGGCGAGATTCGCGGCGTCACTTCCAACCCCTCCATCTTCCACAACGCCATTGCCAAATCCTCCGATTACGACTCCAGCCTCATCCCCATGGCCTGGTCCGGGTGGAGCGCCGACCAGATCTTCACCCAATTGGCCGTCGAAGACATCCGCGCCGCCGCCGACCTCTTCACCCCTCTCTACCGCGACAGCGCCGGCGGTGATGGTTACGTCAGCCTGGAGGTCAGCCCCCTTCTTGCCCACGATACCCAGGCCACCATCGCCGAGGCCCGCCGCCTGTGGAGCCTCGTTGACCGCCCCAACCTGATGATTAAAATCCCAGCCACCCGCGCCGGCATCCCCGCCATCACAGAAGTGATCGCCGCTGGTATTAACGTCAACGTCACCCTCATTTTCTCATTAGAACGCTATCGCGAAGTGATGGACGCCTACTTGCGCGGCCTGGAATCACGCCTGGCGGGCGGCTTGCCGGTTGGCTCCATTGCTTCTGTCGCTTCCTTCTTCGTCTCGCGCGTGGATACGAAAATAGACGCGCTCTTAGCAGAGATCATCCGCCAGGAAGGCCCGCGTGCCGAACAGGCCGCCCGTCTGTTGGGTAAGGCCGCCATCGCCAACGCCCGCCTCGCCTACGCCCTGTTTCAAGAAACCTTTAGCTCCCCCCGCTTCCAGGCCCTCAAAGCCCAGGGCGCACGAGTCCAGCGCCCCCTGTGGGCTTCCACCAGCACCAAAAACCCCGCCTATCGAGACGTGCTGTACGTCGAAGAACTGATCGGCCCAGATACCGTCAACACGGTCCCGCCCCAAACCCTCGCGGCTTTCGGCGATCACGGTCAGGTGCGCCTCTCCCTCACCGAAAACGTGGATGCCGCCCGCGCCCAACTGCAAGCCCTTGCTGATCTGGGCATTTCGATGGATGAAGTCACCGATCAGCTCGAAGCTGAAGGGGTCAAAGCCTTCGCCGATGCCTTCCAGGCGTTGATCGCCACCATTGAAGAGCGCCGCCAGGCCGCCGCCGCTGAATTGGGGCCGCTCCAGCAGGCCGTCGCCGCTCGCGTGACCCAACTGGCCGAGAATGACGTCCCCCGCCGTATCTGGAGCCGCGACCCCTCCTTGTGGACCTCCGACCCCGCCGCTCAAGACGAGATCCGCAAGCGCATGGGCTGGCTGGAAGCTCCCCACCGCAGCCGCTCCCTCCTCCCCGATATCGCCCGCCTGGTCAAAGAACTCCAGGACGAGGGCTTCACCCATGCCCTTCTCATCGGCATGGGCGGCTCTTCCCTCGCCCCCGAAGTGCTGGCCGCGGCCTTTGGCCCTCAAGAAGTCTACGGTCGTCCCGGTCTGGCCCTCCAGGTCCTCGATTCGACCGACCCCGCCCAGGTGCGCGCCGCCGCCCGCTGGGCCCCCATTGAACATACCCTCTTCATCGTCGCCAGCAAATCCGGCGGCACCGCTGAGATCACCGCCAACCTTGATTACTTCTGGGCGCGCGCCCGTCGCCGTCTCGGCGAAAAGGCCGCCCGTCACTTCGTGGCGATCACAGATCCCGCTACCCCTCTCGAAGCCCTCGCCCTCGAACGCAAATTCCGCCGCGTTTTTCTCGGAGATCCCTCCGTCGGCGGGCGTTTCTCAGCCCTCACGGCTTTTGGCCTCGTCCCCGCTGGTCTGATTGGTGTCAACGCCCTCGACTTACTCGTCCGCGCCGCCCGCATGTCTGCCGAATGCGCCCCCGCCAAACCCGCTGGCAGCAACCCCGGCCTGGTCCTGGGCGCATTGCTGGCCGAGGCCGCCCTCCAGGGCCGCGACAAACTCACCTTTCTGGCCGATCCCCCCTTCGCCCCCCTCGGAGCCTGGTTAGAACAGCTCATTGCCGAAAGCTCCGGTAAAGCCGGTCAGGGCATCGTCCCCATCGACTCCGAACCCCCGCTCGCTCCCTCCGCCTACGGGCGCGACCGCCTCTTCGTCTACCTTCGCCGCGATGGACAGCTCGACGCGCGCCTCTCCGGCCTCCGCGCCGCCGGCCACCCGGCCGTCACCCTTTCGTTGAAAGATGCCTATGACCTCGGCAGTGAGTTCTTCCGCTGGGAGTTCGCCACCGCCGCCGCCTGTGCTGTTTTGGGTGTCAACGCCTTTGACCAGCCCGACGTGCAAGACAGCAAATCTCGCACCCTGCAAAAAATAGCCGCCTACCGGGCAAACCGCATCTTAGACGAAGGCATACCCACCTGGGAAGGCCCCGGCGGGCGCGTCTACGGCTGGGCTTTCCCCGGCCTCAACGGTGCGCGCACCCTCGCCGACGTCGTGCGCGCCTTCGCCGAACAGGCCCGCGCCGGTGACTATATTGCCATCAACGCCTTTCTGCCGCGCACTCCCCGCGTGTTGGCCCGCCTGCAGAAGCTCCGCGCCGCCATCCTGAACGCTACCGGGCGCGCCACCACCCTCGGCTTTGGCCCGCGTTTCCTCCACTCCACCGGCCAGCTTCACAAAGGCGGCCCCAACCACGGCCTCTTCCTTCAGATCACCCAGGAACCCGCCAGCGACCTCGAAATCCCTACCCAGGGCCTCACCTTTGGCGCACTGCTCCGTGCCCAGGCTCTCGGCGACCTCGAAGCCCTCCTCGCCCGCGGCCGCCGCGCCATTCGCATCCACCTTGTCGAGGGCGACCTGCAAGATCTAATATAACTCCCACCTTCGGATGAAATGCCAGCCGCTGGTAGTTTACTGAATTGTGCGTAAATTGCAGACACAGCCTGCAGTTTATGCACAATTTAAAATACGGCCCGGCCGCTTACTTGTATTCCTAACCATCTCTCTGAGTAGAGAGCCTGCTATTGAATGGTTAGGAGGAATACAACCTAAGTGGTGGGTGCACCATTTCCAGTAATATATTGCGAGCCATAGATGAAGTGGAACTGGGAAGATTTTCATAATTGATAACCGCATTCAGACTAGATAGCAGAGTCAGAACGAAATCTTGGCAGGCATTTTCCTTCCAATTGATGTACGCTGTAACCCTCGGAAGCCAGTAAGCAGACCATAAGCAATTCCGTAAAAGATTGGAGTTTGTTTTGAAAAACGGCATCCTTAACCTGTTTCCATCACAACCCGACGGATTTCCTGGGGCTGCAAACCTGCCACGATCTAGGGCGTCGGCATCTTTGACCAGCTTCCAAACTATATCATCATCATCAGGGTCTGAAGCCGCTGAATGTACAGTGATCGCTTTGATGCTGCGCTCCAAGGTTTCAGCTGGAAGAATATTGCTCAGGGTGTTTCTAAAGTGTTTAGCCGCGGCTTTTCCATGATCAGGTTCTTCATAATTACTTTTACGGCATAAATCATGAAAAAAGCCTGCGTACAAGGCAGCGGTGATCTCACTTTCACTGATTGAAATTCCGGAATTCTTAGCTGCTTCAGACAGCATCAGTATCCAAAACATCACCCTTACAATATGGGCTGTGCCGTGCAATCCACCGTTGGCAACACGTGGATTAGTAAAACTTGAAATTAGGCTCCGACCTATTTCGTATTCAACATTGAGAATTCGTTGAAAGCTTCTTACAATTGATTGCTTGGAAATACCACAAGATTGCAAACGATCAAGTGATGTGACCCATCGGAAATCATTATAGAGGGGATTCTCTAGGACTTGTAGTTTCATCGGTCCCGTAAACGCTATAAGGTCAAAAGGTAGCTCACTGTAAGTAACTCTTGGCTCAAACCTCATATCTTGTTCAGCAATGAGAACTCGCTCTATACAGGAGGTCGAAATGATAGGGTTTCCCTGAGGATTACCTGGATATACAATGAATTCAGCAGAACGAAAGTCATTAAATTTATCTTTTGATCGGCTTTTCTCTAGGCTGTATATTCTCTTCCAAGGAAAGTTAGAATAATCTGCTTTTCGGGAAACAGCCATTGCATCATTCGTTGCGAAATTCTTATTCGTGACGGCCCATTGAGTGTTGTTATCCAGGATTCTGTTTAAATCCAATTCCAGAATGCACACCCATTGAGACCATGGATCGCCAGCTTGAGCGCGAATCAAAGCATGCCGGCGAAACTGATAGTAAGTATGATTGAAGGGGTTTAAAAAGAAATTGACACAGTCATGTAAGGGCACCTCAAGTTTTTTCCCAGTCCCATTCAATTCAATAAACCGATCTCGGTACTTTTGAATACTATGCCCTGACAAATCGACATAGCCTTTGGCCTTATTTCTTGGCAATATGCCACCTGACTGATAAATTCGCACCACGTTAGATAGAGGCGCAATATAATAAACAAATGCTCTGGCTGGATCAGAACCGATCAATTTCGCAAACTCTATTTTCTGATATTCGATTGATGACAAGAATTCAATGAAATCTAGAGAAGCATTGTTCATAGATCAGAACAGTGGAAGTTGCGTTTCGTGTAGTGGTTGTTCATTTTTGTTGTTATTCAATAGAACAAGTTTTCTTTTCAAAAACTCGTAAAGCTTATCGATAGAGATGTCTCCTACGATCCGAGACTCAACCAGCCGAGCTAGGCTTTTTATTCTTCCCTGTTTTACAGAATTGATGACTGCTTCATAAGCTTTTCTCTGAAGCCCTGACTCTTTTTGATAAATGAATGGGTTCGGAAGCATGGATATTTTTTTTAATACATCAAACAAAGGATCATTTGCATCAGGATCAAAGCTGTATACTTCAATTTCAATATCCGTGAGGTTTTCTAAGTGTTTTCGAGTAACTTCCTGGATCTTCTCCAAGGGAATACCCCCATTCATCGCACCCATCCAGGGGAAGGCAACTGATCGAATATCTCTTTGCCTGTATTCGGCAACAAATTGGCGTAAGCAAGACTCGATCCATTCGACCCTTGAAGGATATTTCCAATCATTCTTAATCGCAAAATTCAGGATCAATACTTCAGGTAAAGAATAAAAGTATATTCGTCCAGGCTGTAGCTTCCCCTCTTTACAATCCTGCTGATAGATTTTGTACATCTCTGGATAGCGTCGGCGAAATTCGAGTGCAATTCCTTTCCCCATTACGCCAACACAGTTCACTGTGTTTACAATGGCTTGAGCATTTGAACTAAAAATATTCCCTTTTATTTCACGATAAGCCATTCTTTGTCTCCTTATCTGCTTCCTCTATATAATCTAACATTAATTGTATCGAGAAACCCTCCACCAGCAAGGCCTTTCCTACACCCCCCCATTTTGCGCTTAATGACAGAAACGTTTGCGCACCTCCCATGCTACCATCCTCTCAAACCTTTACGGTCAACTCCCTTCTGATCCCTCAAGCGAGGTTCCATGAACAGTCCCTCTTTCAACCAATACATCACCCCCAGGCTCCAGCAGTGGTACGCAGACCAGCAGGCTAAATACCCCGATGGCTCCCTCCACCCCGAGGAATGGACTCAAGAGGTCGACCGCCTCAGTGAAGAGACCGCCGGAACCATCCCCGAACTCGAAGAACTCAAGCGTTACCTCCACGCCTCCGAAGAAAGCAAAAAAGCCGCCCTTTCAGCCCCTCCGGACGAACCCACAGCCCCCCGCCGTCGTGGCGCGCCCACCGGCAACGTCAACGCCCTCAAGCACGGTTACTACGCCCGCCAGATCCCTGCCCCGGCCAATCCTGCCTACCCCGTTCCCTCCCTCGAAGCTGAAATCCAGCTTCTTCGCTCCTTCCTCCACCGCGTCTCCACCCTTGCCGCCCAAACCTCGTGCCTCGAACTCCCCCAGGCCGCTGCCCTCCTTCGCGTCATCAGCCTTGCCGTCGCCAGCCTCTCCCGCGCCTCTCTCGCTCAGCTCTACCTTGCCCAATCCCTCCCCTCCAACTCTTCTCCCCCACAGCCAACCCCTGCATCCGCCCCACCTTCCAATCCTCCCAGTCTCTCGCCCTCCTGCCCCGTTGAAAGCGCCTCCCCCTCGCCGTCTGAAGACCGTCCCCCATCCGCCGGTAGCGGCCCACTGCCTGCCGCGCTCTGCCCGCCCGCATCTCCCCCACCGCCGCCGGATGATCCTTCTCAGTCAACCGACAGCGATCAACGCTCCACCGCTGATCCCCCTCGGCCCACTCCCCCCAATTGTTCCGAATTGTTTCGAACCCCCATTGCTGCCCCCACCATCGCCGGCCTCGACCTCGACGCCGACCCCACTGCAAGCTGGTACCCCTCCGCGCGTTCCTCCGGTCACCCCCTCCTCCGCCCTCACCGCTTCTGACCTCGCTCGCTTTACGGTCAGCTATCTTCTCGGACCATCGTCCACCGCCCCCTTCTTGAGGTATACTTGCCTCGAGGAAAACCATCATGGCATCCATTTCGACCCTCTACGCCAACCTGCGCGGCAGGTATCCTGCCCAATTCTGGCTCATGTTCTCTGGCATGTTAATCAGCACCATCGGCACCAGCATGGTCTGGCCTTTCATGATGATCTACGTCACCAAACACCTTGGCCTTTCCCTCACCCTGGCCGCCAGTCTGATGTCCCTCAACGCCTTTATCGGGGTCGTCGCCTCTTTCGTTACCGGCCCCATTGTAGACCGCGTCGGGCGCAAGGGTATGTTAGTCTTTAGCCTCTTTGGCAACGGCCTCGTCTACTTCCTCTACAGCACGGCCACCGGCGTGTGGAGCATTGGCGCCCTGATGGCCCTCTCTGGCGTTTTCAACCCCATCTACCGCCTCAGTTCTGACGCCATGATGGCCGACCTCATCCCCGAAAAAAAGCGCCCCGATGCCTACGCCCTCATGCGCATGAGCCACAACCTCGGCATCGCCATCGGCCCGGTTATCGGCGGGCTGGCCGCCGCCGTTTCTTACGCCATTGCCTTCACCTCCGCCGCCGCCGGGTTGTGCATCTTCGGCCTGCTCCTCCTCTTCTTCGCCCGCGAGACCATGCCGCCCAAAGCCCCAGACGCCGCTCTCGTCCCCGCGCCTGAAGCCCTCGGCGGCTACGAGCGCGTCCTGCGCGACCGCAACTTCCTTATCTTCAACCTTGCCGCCGTCCTGATGACCATTTGCGCCAGCCTCATCTGGGTTCTCATGCCCGTCCATGCCAATACCCATTACGGCATCCGCGAAGACCGTTACGGCTTGCTCCCCATGACCAACGCTCTCATGGTCGTTGGCCTGCAAGTGTTCGTCACCAGTCAGACCAAAAAGTTCAAGCCTCTCACCGTTCTGGCCGTTGGTTCACTCATCTACGCCGCCGCCGTCTCCAGCGTGGCCCTCGCCCGTGATTTTTGGGGCTTCATGTTCTCAATGGTCAGCCTGACCCTCGGCGAACTCATGCTCGTCCCCACCGCCACCACCCTTGCCGCCAATCAGGCCCCCGCCGACATGCGCGGGCGTTACATGTCCATCTACAGCCTCACCTGGCCGGCCGCTTCTGGCAGCGGTCCCCTCCTCGGCGGCATCCTCAACGACTTAATCGGCCCCTCGGCCCCCTGGCTCATGGGCGGCCTCAGCGGCCTCCTCGCCGCCCTCACCTATGCCGCCCTCGCCCCCCGCATGAAAGAGAAAAATGTCCCCATCCCCGCCGGGCGGCCTTAATCTTTTTATAAGTTCTTTCTTGCTTTCTCTTTACATTGCAGTAAGATAAAAGAACCGATTCATACCTTGCGAGGGTGATCCTGTGAACTCCAACCTGTTACGCTGGCTGTCTATATCCCTCTTCCTTATCCTGATCTACAGCTCCTTCCTGTCCGCCTCTTACCTCACCAGCGCTCCCGATCAGATCACCGTTGGTTCCGGGGCTTTGGCCCCCATTGTCACCGGCCTCATCGCCCTCGTCAGTATTGGCCTTGCCCTCCGCAATGCCAAAAGCGAGGTGCGCCGTAGCTGGCAGACCCTCTTCGTTGGCATCGGCATGTGGGTTTTGGCTGACCTCATCTGGGGCGCGCAGGAAATCTGGGGCCTCACCCAAGAAGTCTACTTTTCCTTTGCCGACCTCCTCTGGATTGGCGGCTACCTGCCCATTGGGCTGTCCATCTGGTATTATCTTCCGGGCCTGGGCAGCCTCACCCGTGACCTTCGCAAGCTCGTCGTCTTGGTCGTTGTCTGCCTCCTGCCCCTGGTGGTATTTGGCCTCCAGTTGGGCAGCCTGCTTAACAGCCCCGAACTGCAAGAAAACGGCCCCATTGCCCTCCTCCCCGCCGTCTACCCCATCTTAGATGCCTTCCTGGCCGGCGGCGGCCTGCTCATTGCCATTTACTCGCGCCAGCAGACCTCGCGCTGGCCCTGGCTGTTCATTGGTGGGGCGCTCGTACTGTGGGCCTATAGCGATATCTTATTTGCCGTTGCCACCCTCAACGACTTATATACCAATACCGTTCCCATCCGCCTGATTGTAGACCTCACCTACACCCTCGCCTACCTCATCCTCGCCGTTGGCGCTGTCCTCTCCATCCAGTCCGACATTCTCTCCTTCTCCGATGAATAACCTGCCCGGCCCCATTCCAGAGCTTTCCGTCAGGGCTTCGGTTTCCTTTTGCCGGGCCGGGCCTCTTTTTCTGCCTTCTCTTTGGCCTCCTGGGTATCCACAACCACCGTCGGCGGCCGCGAGGTTTCTTCCTTGCCGGCCTCTTTCAGGGTCTTCTCCACGGCCCCTTCCTGCACGGCCTTCTGGGCCTCCTCCGTAGGTGGAGGTTCCTCCTTGCGTGGCGTTGCCTTCACTGCCTCCTCCTTGCCCGAGACGACTTCCACCGTTGGGGCAGGCGGCTCCTCTTCCTTCTCGATCAGCTTTTCCAGCGGCGTGGGCGGAGCTTCATCCTTCTTCTTCTCCTCGCGGATCAGGGCTATGGCCGCCTCCGCAATGAACTTGCGCTCCAGCGCGTGTTGGGCAATCCCCACCGAGTCGTCCGCCAGCACCAGGGCGCTCCCCACCTCCACCACCTTCTCAGCTAGCTTTTGGATGGCCTCGGGTCGTTTCAGGTCGCGGCTCACGTTGCGGATATACACCGCCAGAATACGCTTGGGATACTCCCCCGCGATCCGCGTGTAAATCTCCGGGTCTTCCTGTCCGCTGTCTCCGATCAGGATAAAGGGCAGCTCCGCGTAAAAGTCGAGCATCTGGCGGATAACCGCGGTCTTATGCGCCTCGTGGTGCAGGGGCAAGATCTCCTTCTCCGTCATGCCCCAGTCGCGCAGAAAGAGAATAGGCCCCACCGGGATCTCGTGCAGGTTGAAGAACTGTGCCAGCAGGTCGTACAGGTTCCACGGGCTGCTGGAGACGTACAGGATGGGGTTCATCTCTCGGCCAGAATAGCCCGCGAACAGCGCCCGGTATAAGGCCGCTGCCCCCTTAAACGGCAGGCGCGTGTGGGCATTGCCCAAAAAGACGTGGCGCGCCATCCGCAGCAGGTGCGTCGCGTCCGTCTGCACGACCGTATCGTCAACATCGCTGATGACCACGAACCGGGCCGTGGCCGGCGGAACCAGGATTTCGCCAGTAGCCGTCACCGGCCCCTGTTGTTGCTTTGCAACCGGGCTGACCAACTCCAGGTGAACCTGTTGCCACAGGCGGTCTTGCGGTAGCGGGCGGCGCGGCTCGATCCACAGCTCGAACAGCCCTTCTTCATTGGCAGTGACCTCATACGTCTCGCCCTCGAAGTGCGCGCGCACCTTGGCCCCTGGAATTTCGTCGCTCTCCATGCGCCTGTACATGCTCAGCAGGTTGTGCCACAGCCGGTCATCCTCTCCGGCTTCCGGGATGTTCCTGTCTTCGATCACCCTCCCTTTCAGATACAGGCGGGTAGGCTTCCCATACCCCCGATAAGGGATGATCTTAATCGGCCCCGGCCCGCCCAGAGCGTAATATAATCGGTAGCGCAGCTCGTCGTACCGCCTTTCTATACCAGCCGCATAATAAGTTAAGGCTTCTTTCCACCCTGACATATCCACCTCCATAGTTTATAAATTGAGTATACATTAAACGCTCGGCGGATTTGGAAGAATTGACCAGAGCCTGATTCGTGTTATAATCTTGCCAGCAGCCCGCCCCAGTGGCTCAAATGGAGAGAGCAAGGCACTCCTAACGCCTAGGTTGGGGGTTCGAGTCCCTCCTGGGGCATCTACCAAATAGCAAAACGCCGTGGGGTAATCCCGGCGTTTTGTTGGTGAATGGCGTCCGTCGTGAATTACCAGAATATAGAAAACCAAGAGAACAAGGTAGGGATTTCCCTACCCTGTGGTAGGAAAAACACGGGATAGCCTCCCTCGACGGGCGTCGCTACAATCATTACAGAAACTGATTAAGAGCGGAGCTATCCCCTGCCACCGGAAGCCCAGCCCAAAAATTAGAATTTATGCGGTGGTTGTGGTTATCTTATATCCGCTCGAACGAATGCCAGGCGCCTTGGGGGCAAGTGACCTGGCATCTTGTTTTAAGCGCCTAATTCTCCTTCAAGATCCCCCTTTTCAAAATAGAAAAAATGTTCTATAATAGAAACACCTGAAAGCGAGGTGTTCTACGATGGAAAACCTTTTTGAAGACTGGATTTTACAGCATATCGCTTCTTCAACGCGTGAGCTGTACTTTCAATTAAATGGGGATATTCCAGTTGATAAGGGGCAGATGACGGTGTTGATTGACATTCCCAAAAACGGGAAAATGGTGTGCGTCATCCACCCCGATTTAATGACGCCTCTGGCGCACATCTGTTACCGGCAGGGTGTGCGCATGGTTCAGGTGGGCTGATGTTTCGTAGAGCGACCTCCAGGCAGAATGAGCGCAATCGGGTGCCATTCAATGGCTCATCCGTTACCGGCGCGGAACGCTCACCCGCGCCAGCGTTCCCATGCCTGGCCGCGATTTCAGCTCAAACTTACCACGTAGAGCCTCCGCCCGCTCCAGCGCCGTTGCCAGCCCAAAGCGCCCCTGACGAACCAGTTGAATCAGGTTGTCAGGCGTCTGAAACCCGATGCCGTTGTCTTGCACTTCCAACGTAGCCGTTTCGGGGGTCAGGTACAGGCGAATCCAGACGTGCCTGGCCTGTGAGTGACGTATCACATTAGAGATCAGGTTCTGGTAAATGCGAAACAGGCCCATCCGAATACCCGGTTCTAACGATTGGGCGTCATCTACCAGGTTTAAGTGCATCATCAGGTCGGGAGCCTGTTCACGGAGCCTTTCGATATGCGAGGAAATCGCTTTTTTTAGCCCCAGGTGAACCAGGGTCGTAGGACGCAGTTCTCCACAGATAAAGCGTAGAGTAGCATTGACGTTTTCAATGGTTTGAAGCGGCGTCTCGATGGCCTGGCGCGCTTCCTCCGGCAGACTGTTCTTCATCTCCTGAAGCTGATAGAACACGCCGTAAAGGTCTTGTAAGGGGCCATCGTGCAGTTGCTGGGCTAGGCGCAGCCGCTCGATTTCGACGCTTTCCATTAGGTGATGGCGCATCTCGTCCAGTTCGGCTTCCATGCGCCGGCGGTCCGATACGTCCAGGGCCATGACTACCACGCCCGATACGTTCCCGTGAACGTCGCGGAAGGGCGTGAAGTAAGCATCAAACACCACGCCAGACGGAGCCTGACATTCGAGATGTAGGGCCTGTCCCTGCAGCGCCTGCTGAACGCCGGTCTGTAGATTAGGAATGTTTTCGAGCGGGTCGGAAATCGATTCGCCAACGATTTCCCCCGCCTGCATGCCCAGTTCAGAGATACCTTTGCCCTCGAACATCGTGATGCGCCCATGCTGGTCTAACATCCACAAAATGACTGGCAGGTTGGCGATGAGCGTGTGGAGTTGTAGTTCGCGCTGGCGCAGGTTTTCTTCAGCGCGGGCGCGCTCGATCACCCGCCCTAACTGAGCGCCAATGTTGGGCAAGATGGGTAGCAGGTTGTGCTGTGGTTCAACCACCTGATCGGTGAAAAACTCTAAGACGGCTACCGGCTCTTTTCCAATCAGAACGGGAAAAGCCAGAGCGGTCTGTATGCCGGCCTGCAAAGCTGCTTCTTGGCGGTAGAAGTTAGGTCGGTCAAGCGGGTGAGTGATCCATATCGGCTGCCGGATCTCTAAAACGGTCCCCGGCAGCCCCAGCCCTGGAGCCAGCCTCATTTCGTGGGTGGCCTGGCGCATGGGTTCCATCTTGGGAGGGATGTGTGAAGACCAAATGTGGGCAGCGGCAGGATCGCCGGTTGGGGCTGTCAGCCAGCCGTGGCCGACCGGCCACTTTAAATACTCGCATAGGCGATCAATGGCATATTGGAATAACCTCTGGACCGAAGCGGCTTCGTTTGCGGCAGCAGATATTTCCTGAACCAGTTTTACCAGCGCGGCCTGTTCCTGGAGTGCGCGCTGGCTGGCAACCTGTAAGGTAATATCGTGAATGACGCACAGGGTATACAGGCCGTCCGCCGCCTGAATGGGGCTGAGGATAATATCAACCGCAAAACTGGTCCCATTCTTGCGGCGGGCGAACAACTGCAAACCGGCGCCCATAGGCCGAGTGCGCGGGTTCATCTGAAAGCGCCGCCGCTGTTCGATGTGCTTTTCGCGGACTTCAGGCGGCACCAGCATTTCAACCGCCATGCCGACCAACTCTTCTTTGCGGTACCCAAAGCTGGTCTCGGCCTGGTGGTTCGCCAGAACAATGACGCCTCGATCATTTACCAGCAGCGTAGCATCGGGGGTGACTTCAAAGAGCTTCTCGAAGAGAGCCTGGGCATCCTGGGTAGGCGTTTCAACCCGCGCCGAGAAAGAGTCTGCCGGAGTGGGGTCTTGTAACAGCACGTCATAGTTGGAGGGAATTATGAAATGGCGTCGCAGCGGTCTACTGCGACGGATGCGATACTTGTTGTGCTTGTTCACCATATCCTGCCAGAACAAACCGCTTGCAATGGCGAGTGACTGGCGGCCAGGCGCCTTAACGTTTTACCAGGTCGCTAAGTGCTTCGGCCAGGCGATCAATCTCTTCGAGAGTATTGTAATGTACAGCGCCAACGCGGATCAGCCCACCCTGATCTTCCAGCCCCAGCCGTTCGGTGACAGACAGGGCGTAAAAATTGCCGTTCCAGACGTTGATCCCGCGTTCTCCCAGGAACGTAGCTGCTTCGTCTGGCGTATGGTTTTCGAGGGTAAAGGCAAAGGTAGGTACGCGGTTCTCAAGGTGACGGGAATTGTCGGGCCCATACAGGTGCAGACCGGGGATGGAATGGAGAACGTCGAGCATTTTGCGACTGAGCTCGTATTCATACGAGCGGATGGCGCTCATGGCCTGTTTAAGTGTCAGGCGGCGGCCCTCATATTCTTCAGAATAGAGGTCATAAAAATCGGCGCCAAATTCTTTTCCGAGCCATTCCAGATATTCCAGAGCGCCGAGCAGGCCGGCAATCCCTTCAAAGTTATTGGTGCCAGTCTCGAACTTGCCAGGAGGGGCAGCGGGGGCGGGACGCACCCGGTAGGCGCGCAAATTGTCGAGCAGGTCGTAGCGCCCGTAAAGCAGGCCTACGTGTGGGCCAAAGAATTTATAGGCGGAACACACCAGGAAGTCGCAATCCAGCCGCTGCACATCGATAGGGCCATGCGGGGCGTATTGAACGGCGTCCACATAGACCAGCGCGCCGGCCTGATGGGCGACGTCGATGATGTCGCACAGTGGATTGACCGTCCCCAGGGCATTCGAGGCATACCCAACTGCCAGCAGCCGCACTCCATCACTTAACGCGCTTTTCAGATCGTCCAGGTCGAGCATTCCGGTGGCGGGGTTAAAGTCCACGGTGCGAATGCGCAGTTGCTGATCTTCGGCCAGCCGTACCCAGGGCGTGACGTTGGCATCATGATCCAGACGCGTGACCACCAGGGTATCTCCGGGTTTGAATAAAGCGCCCATCGCCCGGCTGATCCGAAAGGTCAGAGTGGTCATATTAGGGCCTAGCACGATCTCTTCGGTGCGAGCAGCGTTTAAAAAGTCAGCCGCGGCGGCGCGCGCCTGCTCAATAACTGCATCGGAGGCCCGGCTGGTAGGAAAGTTCCCGCCGTGGTTGGCATTCGTTTCCACGAGGTACTTTTGAATGCGCTCCAGGCTTTGGTAGGCAATTTGCGTGCCGCCCGGATTATCCAGGAAGATGACCGGGCGGCTTAATGCTGGAAAAGATTTCCGTATTCGCGCGCTGTCTAGCGTCATGTCAAATGGGTTGGGTCGTCGTCGATGGCATCATCGGTCTGATCGCCGAGGTCGAGTTCTTCCTCATCTTCGTCCAGTTTTCGGCGACACCACAGGAGCAGCACGTGACCTTCACTCGTCTCAATGGAGCGCGCGGCCATAATGGGCGCCTTTTCTTCGACCCCCATATCATTGCGATAATGCAGGTTAATAGTGGCGTGGCTGCTCCAGGCGCGGTGGCAGCGTTCTACCAGAGCCGGGCCGTTAAAAGTGCGCAGCCGTGTCAATGAAAGATTATACAGGGCCGGACCTTCATTCAGGCCCAAAGCCCAGCCATCCTCGATGGTTTCAAAAACCGGAGGAGGTCCTTCAATAATGGTAATTTTGTCGTCCATAATAACCTCAGAGCAAATCATACCACAAAACCATCTCGCAGATTCGAGATTTGCGTTTTTGTATGGAAATTGTGAGCATCTCATCACAATTTAGCATATAAACGCCAACCGTTCGCAAGCGTTATAGCGTGGTGATAATTACAGGCTGCCCTTTGGTGACGACCAGTGTGTGTTCAAACTGAGCAGAAAGACTGCCATCGAGAGTCTTTAAAGTCCACCCATTCTGCTTATCGGTGTATACGCTGCGTGCTCCGGTCGTCAGGAACGGTTCGATAGTCAGTACCATCCCCTCTAAGAGTAAACGCTTATCGTGTGGATTGTAGAAACAGGCCACCTGGTGCGGTTCTTCGTGAATACTCCGGCCAACCCCATGCCCGCCCAGGTCCATCAGGGTGGTAAATCCACAGCGAGCAGCCTGCTCTTCGATGGCTTTGCCAATCACATGAATAGGCTGACCGGCCCGCACCACACTGATGGCCTTCTTTAATGCCTGCCGTGCGCAGTGGACCAGGTTGTGGCGGATCGGATCAACCGGGGGAACTGCAACCGTCAGGGCTGCATCGGCAAAATAGCCTTCCAACTCGGCGGATACGTCCAGGTTCACCAAGTCGCCGGCCTGAATGACGCGCTCGCCGGGAATGCCATGCGCCGCTTCGTTGTTGATACTGATGCAGGTGGCCCCCGGAAACCGATAAACCAATTGGGGGGCCGAGCGTGCGCCATGCGACCGTAACACCTGGTCGCCAATCGCGTCCAGTGCCTGAGTAGTCATCCCTGGCCTCACCTGGGCAGCCATCGCTTTCAGTGCCAGCCCGACCACCCGTCCGGCGCGTTTTAATCCTTCAAGATCCTTTTCTGAATCAACGGTCATGCTTCCTCTCAATTCCTTTTCGTAGATACTGTGGGCATTGCGCCCGGACCTGCTAACACTCTGCGCAGGTGGATTGTAGCATACTGCTGGTAGGATATGTGAGCAGTACTGTGGGCGGGGATGGGCTGTGCCAGTATTGTAATGGTTCTGTCCACCCATTCTTGAATCCGTAACGCATCAGCTAATCAGCCAACCAGGGTTGTTTGCGTTTTGTGAAGATCCAGCATACAATTGTCTTGTGTTCTGGGAACATAAACGTTAAAATTCTTAAGCATTCCGGTCATTATTTCATGGTTGTAATGATGGATAAACGAGAGAATAAGGGATTATGGACCCTCAAATAACGATCCTTATCGTAGATGATGATCCTGATGTGCGAGAAATTCTTGGGGGTGCCCTCTATAATCAGGGCTATCGCGTGATTTATGCTGAGAATGGGCCGAAAGCGTTACAAAAAGCGGCTGAGTTTACGCCGGATGTCATTTTGTTGGATATTATGATGCCGCTGATGGATGGCTATGAGGTTTGCCGGAGGTTGCGGAGCGACCCGCGTATCTCGGAAATTCCGGTGTTAATGATTACAGCGCTGAGTGACCCGACCTCGCGTCTGCAGGGGATTGAGGCGGGGGCGGATGATTATATTTCCAAACCGTTTGACCGGGCAGAAATTCGCGCGCGCGTGCGCACCATTACCCGGCTGAACCGCTACCGCCGGTTAATGGCAGAACGCGCCAGGTTCGATTGGGTGGTGGAAAATGCAGACGAAGCGTACCTGAGCATTGACGCTTCTGGAGAGATCTCCTATGCCAATGCGGCGGCGCGCACGCTGTTCAGCCTGCCAACCGATAAAAATGTCCCTATCCAGGGAACCTTTCTTGAGCTGGCCCAGCAGCAATACACCCTCATGCCGCCCGCCGCCTGGCAGGACTGGCCTCAACTGGCAGACCCCAGCCTGCCCCTGTATCTGATCCGCCCGCAAGACGAGCAAAGCGAAGCGGTGTGGTTTCAGTTGAGCGTGCTGGACCTGCCCTGGGGCACCGATGGCAAGCTGTTTGTGCGAATCACCGAAGTAACCCGCGCGGTGAGTTTTGCTCAGGAGATGTGGAGTTTTCAATCGGCCATCAGCCACAAGTTCAATACGCCGCTTTCCAGTATCCTGCTCGCCAGCGGGTTAGTGCGCTATTATGGCGAGCGTCATGGCGCTTCGGAGTTAATCGAATATGCCAAAGCGATTGAAGCAGGCGCGCGCCGGTTGGAAAGCGAGCTGAACGATATCGTTGAATACGTGAACGCCCCTTCGATCATGCGCACCGGCGGGAACCTGCCGGTAAGCAGTTTTCCCGCCATTCTTAACCAGACGGCCCAGGATCTGCGGCTGGAGTCGGTGAAACTTCACCTTAAGGATGATGGCCTGATGCAGCGCAGTTTGCTGCTCTCGAACCGGGCCATGCAGATTATTCTGTGGGAAATCTTGGACAACGCCAAAAAGTTTCACCCGGCTTTGCTGCCCAATATTGAAGTGAGCATGGTGGAGCATCGCCCTGGGCGCGTGCTGTTATCATTTTGCGATGATGGCATCTCGCTGCCGCCGGAGCAGTTAACGCGGGCGATTATTCCGTATTACCAGGGCGAAAAGACCTTTACCGGAGAGGTGGCCGGGATGGGCCTGGGCTTGCCGACGGTGGCTTCGCTGGTGTGGGCTGTGGGCGGCAATGTTCGCCTGTATAATAACCTCGATCACCCCGGCGTGGTGGTAGAACTAGACCTTCCGCTGGCGCCTTCTTAAGCAAGCACTCTCAATGAATAGGTGCTTTTGCCATATATCCGTTTTCGAAACGTCGGCAAGATCCCAACCCGCAAGCGCATTACGAGACCTGGAAGATCGGCACAGTGCCCTAACCCACATCCCAAACAGTCCGCTGGAGGTGTCCGGCGAATTGGTGTGATTCTCGGTGGGGATTGAGGCGGTGGATGATTTGATCCACGACTTGGATCAGGCTTTAGTAGGCTGATGAGGCAGTTCATGAATGTATACTTGGAAGTTGGAGCGAAACGAATCTTTGCCGGCGCGTTGGATTGGCCGGGCTGGTGCCGGAGTGGAAGCGATGAACAGGCGGCGCTTGATGCCCTTTGGCGGTATCTTCCCCGTTATCGCCTGGCATTGGAGCGCGGCGGGGTGGCTTTTGACGCGCCCGCGAGCCGTTTCGATTTGAACGTGGTGGAACGCCTGCAAGGCAACGTGACTACCGATTTTGGCGCGCCCGATCTGGCCCCCTCGGTTGACGCTCTACCGGTGGATGAGGCGGAGCTGGCGCGCATGCAAGCCATTCTGACGTGCTGCTGGCAGGCACTTGACACGGCGGCGCAGGCGGCGGCGGGCCGTGAACTGTGCAAAGGGGCGCGCGGTGGCGGGCGCGACCTGGAAGGGATTACGCGCCATGTGATGGGTTCAGAGGCGGGCTATCTTGGCAAGCTGGCCTGGCGGTTGAAGACCAGGGACATACAGACGCTTTGTGAAGAAGTAGAAAAGACCCGTCAGGGAGTGCGCGAGGCTCTCGCAGCAGCGGTATGTCAGGGTCTACCAGCCCAGGGCCCACGCGGCGGTTCCTTGTGGACTCCGCGTTACTTTGTCCGGCGCGTGTCCTGGCACATTCTCGACCATGCCTGGGAAATCGAAGATCGTCTGGGGTAGTATTTTCAATAAGATGTGCGTTTCGGCCCGTCTGTAATGTTACGCCCAATTCAGTAAACAGCCTCGGCTGATAAACGAATAAGATTGAGCAACTGAGGCCGCGTTTCTGGTCAAGTGGATAGGTAAATTTCGCTTATTTTAATTATACTTTTGTTCTAGGTGTATCTGCGTTTATCGGTGTGAGAGGTACTGACCGGCAGAAAATTTTTCGGTCAGTCGCAGGAGGTAAACGAATGCAACCATCGGCAGAAGTTGTATTTTTCCGGTCCCCTGTAGAGCTGCGCGAGTGGCTGGCGCAACATCATCAGGATGCGGAGGAGTTATGGGTGGGATTTTATAAGAAAGGGTCAGGGATCCCCAGTACCACCTGGCCCGAGGCGTTGGATGAGGCTCTGTGTTATGGCTGGATTGATGGGATTCGCCGCGGGATTGATAAGACCAGTTATACCATCCGGTTTACGCCCCGCCGACCAGGAAGCATCTGGAGTGTGGTCAACGTCAAACGCGCCCTGGAACTGATTGCTTTGGACCGGATGCAACCTGCTGGGCGCAAGGCCTTTGAAGATCGTAATCTTGAAAAATCAGGCTTTTATGGCTACGAACGGGAGCGTCTCTACCTAGATAATGCCTATGAAGAAAAGCTGCGGTCGAATGCCAATGCCTGGGTATTCTTTCAATCGCGGTCACCATCATACCAGCGTTATGCCCTGGCCTGGGTCATGCGCGCCAGAAAAGAAGAAACGCGCCTCAGCCGGCTGGCGGCCCTGATCGAACACTCTGAGAACGGACGAATCATTCCCATATTGACTCGATCGCGGAAGAATGAGCAACAAGGTTAAGTCATTGTTCCGGTTCCCTGGGGCATCCGGCTTGTCAGATCTACGTCTGGTGGATGGTTTTTGTGAATTCTGCATTCTTTTCCTCAATCTGCGTTATGATAGATCAAGAAACCCGGAAAAGAGATATAAGAAAATGAGTCGTACATCAGTCAATCATGCCGCTGGCTGGCGCAATGCGTTGATCTTCGCTGGAATGCTGGTATTGATGCTGTTGCTGACGCTAACGCTGTATACCCTGGCGCATGAGGGCGGTCATGCGTTGGTGGGCCTGGCACTGGGCGGAAAAATCACCAGTTTTTCTATTAACTTCTTCAACTTAAGCGCCCACGCTGGGCTGGATGGTGATTTCAGCCCAGCGCAGCGAGCCTGGATCAGCATGGCGGGGGTAACGCTGCCGCTGCTGTTATGCATGGGCTTTCTGCTGTTAGCTCCCAAAGGGGGAAACCTCTTGCTGCGGTGGTTTAAAACGATCCTGTTTCTATCTACCATTAACACGCTGCTGGCCTGGATGGTCATTCCAATCCTGGTTGGCATCGGGAACACCATTGGCGACGATTCTGCTGGTTTTGTGACCTATACCCGCCTGCCGCCCTGGGTAGTGTCGGCATCCGCGCTGCTGATCTATGTGGCCGGCTGGTTGGTGTTTTGGAAGCAAATCGGCGGATTGGGCGGCATCCGGGCGCTGCTGCGCCCAGCGGCTGCAGAACTTTCTCTGGCAGAAATGCGTGGGACCGTTCTCGGCCTGGCGCTCCTCGGTGGAGTCAGCGCGGCCGCCGGGCTGGGGTTGACTCTGGCCTTTCCGCAACGCCCGTTCGCGCCGCCCCCTGGCTATGAGCTTGCCGCAGCGTTAGACCTGTCACAGCGGGGGTACGCGGATGAGGCTGTCTATCAGTTTGATCTGGCAGAACCGGCTCAGGCCAGTTTTTTCTTTGCGCTGACCAACGTTAAAGGCGGGCCGGTCAACATTCAGTTGGTCGGGCCGGATGGGTATGAGCAAATCTTCTTTGCCTCGGATGAGGCGGACTTTAATGCCGGTCAGGCCAGTGTCAACCCGCGGGCATTGGCGCTGGCCCCTGGGTTGTACCAGGTACGCGTGACCTTCCAGCCGTGTCGGGGAACCGTGCAAATTTATACGGCTATCGAACAACCATGAATCTGTGATGATGATGGCAGAATCAGAGAAGTTAATCCTGGCCGGGTAGTAGCTTACCGATCTTCCACAAGCGATGGCATGGGATGCGGCGGTGGAATACCTGGACCTCGGCCATAACCAGTTGGCGGCACTGCCAGAAGCCATTGGGCGGCTGGCAGAACTTAGTTTTTGAACCTATATGACAATCCGCTAGAGGCACTGCCTGAGGTACTATGCCAGTTGATTGGTAATCTGTCGTCTTTAACCGATTTGGATTTGAAGAACAACTGCTAACGGCCCTGCCCAACTCGATGAGCCGTCTGGTTAATCTCCACTACCTGGATTTGCGCGCCAGGTTGGCAGAACTGCTCATCGGGTTGGGGGTGTTGGCAGAGTTGGAAAAACTCGATTTGGGCTGGAACCCGCTGGCGGCGGTTTAAAGCACTATGTCGGTCGTCTGGAGCAAATTTATTATCCTAAGATTTCGCCAGAATTTCTTGCAGCCACTGCGGAAAGTCAGTGATGATGCCGCTGGCCTGGTGTTGGATCAGCGCCTGCATCGTTTCGGGGTCGTTGATGGTCCATACGTTGACCTCGATCCCGGCCTGGCGGATGGCGGGGATCTCTTCGGGGGCGATGACAAACCTGCCTGGGTGATAAGCCTGAGCGTTCAGACTGCGCACCAGTTGTACCGGGTCCGCAACGTGCGATTCGACCAGGGCGGCTGTAGGCAGGGCGGGGTCGGCGGCTTTGACCCGGCTGAGATAAGCATGGTTGAAGGAAGAGATGATCACGCAGTCGGCTGCGTCTACGGCGTGGATGAGGGCGACGACCTTTTCTACGACGTCATGGTCGCCGGGGGTATGCGTGGCGTCTTTGATCTCCACGTTCACGCGCCAGTGGTGATCGCGAGTGAAGATCAGCGCGTCGCGCAGGGTGGGGATCGGTTCTCCCCGGTAGCTTTGCTGCATTGCGGGGGTGACATGGCCCTCAGCAATTTGCTGGAAGGGGTCGGTTTCGTTGTACCAGGAACCGAAGTCGAGCTTGCGCAGTTCATCGAGCGTGAAGGTATGGACGGCCCAGGGGGCGCGGTCAGGATAGACTTGGGGAGCGTTGGAGGTGCGGGCCAGCGTGTCGTCATGGAGGAGTACCAGTTCTCCGTCGGCGGTCATGGCAACGTCCAGTTCCCACATATCCGCGCCGATTTCCAGAGCGGCGCGAGCGGCGGCCAGGGTGTTCTCAGGGGCGAGCGAGCGCGCCCCGCGGTGCGCAATATTCAATGGACGGTTGGCATTGGGCATAGTTAATCAGTTCCTTTGGGGCAAAGTTCATGCTATTTATACCGCAAATTCATTACAAGAGCATGTTCGTTGGTATCGCTTAGAGCAAGTGGTCAAAACGGGTGATAAGCAATTCACTCTGCAATCCGGTTCACTTCGCACCGAGCGAGATCAAATTTGGTTAAAATATTACTCGATAATGGTAGTCGAATCTTGAGGAGGTATAGGATGACGTCAATTCCCCCTTCGATGGCCGATTTACTAACGCGCCAGAAGCGTGCTTTTGCTTATCTGGCGTTGGTCAAGCGCGATGGGACGCCGCAGGTCACGCCGGTGTGGTTTGATTATGATGGCAAATACATCCTTATCAATACGGCGCGTGGGCGTTTGAAAGATAAGATCATGCGCCGGCACCCGGTGGTGGCGATAGCGATTACCGACCCCGATAACCCCTATCGCTACCTGCAGATTCGCGGTCGGGTGGTGGAGGAAACCGAACAGGGCGCGGCGGAGACAATTGCCGACCTAAACGAGAAATATCACGGCAAGCATGAGTATCCGCTGCGCCCTGGCGAGGTGCGCGTGACATATAAGATTTTACCGGAGCAGGTACAATCCAAGGAATGAACGACCAGGCTCAAGGCGGTTTAATCGAACATCCACCGCCCTCTAAAGCGCAGGCCCTTCTCAAACCCGGCGGCAATTAGCTCTTGCTTCACCTGTTCCGCTGGCTTGCGGATGCGCGGCAGGTCGGCGGCGCAGGCGGCCATGCGCAGCAGCAGGCGCGCCGCGGCGGCCGTCGTTTGCCGGAGCAGGCGCGGTTCCAGCTTGTCCAGCGTGTCCGCAGCGGTGTGACCCCACCCCACGCTCCCCGTCGGGTGCGAACTGACGGCCCAAACCGCCTGGACGCCCCGCTCGCAGAAGGGGAAGTGGTCTGAATTGGTGATGAAGGTCTTGGCGCCTTCGTTCAACTTTACATCCATCTCGTCCAGGGGCAGCGCTTTGAACCAGGCCGCCAGTTCTGGACTGGATTGGGGCAGCAGTACCAGCGGCATAGCCATGCCCACCACATCTACGTTAAAGACAGCGCGAACCTCATCCAATTCAGCGGCATGGGCGGCGGCATAGGCGTAAGACCCGAACAGGCCCAATTCTTCGCCCGAAAACAGTACAAAGCGGATGCCACCCTGAAAATGCGCGCGCAGAGGGGCCAGCAGGCGGGCAGCTTCCATTAAAACTGCGATGCCAGCAGCGTTGTCGCCAGCGCCCTGGGCAATATCATGGCCGTCGTAATGGCCGCAGGCCACCACCCAACCCTGCGTTGGGTCTGTGCCGGGGATTTCGCCAACGATGTTGCGCGCGGTGACGGTATGAACCGCTGCCCCCACCCGCAGGCGCGCGCGCCGCCTGCCTTTAGCCAGCAGGCGGCGGATGCGCGCAGCGTGTTCGTGCGCCAGGCCAACCGCAGGCGTCGCTTTGCCAATGCTGCCGGTCGGGGCCAGCAGTCCGGGTTGATTCGAACCAAAGACGAACCCGGCCGCGCCTGCCTCGACGGCTGCCATATATTTCTCAAACCGCCCCAACCCCTCAGATGAGGTCAGGACGATCTTCCCCGCCGCTGGCTCTGCGAGTTTCTGATATTCTTCCGGGCCGCCAGGGCCAACGTCAATGACCTCGGCTACCAGGTCGCAGGGATGAGTTCCGGGCAGGGCCAGGCAGGGGAGCTCGACTTCCGCGCCGTTATCCAGTAACACTGTCAGCGTGGCCTCCCCGCGCTCCCAGCCGGGCATTTCAAACGGTTCAGGGTGGACGTTTTCCAGCCCCCAGCGCTTGAAGCAGGCAAGGATATAATCGCCTGCGCGGCGCTCTTCTTCTGTACCGGCAAAACGGCTGCCGCATTCATCGCACAACGTCAGCATGTGATTCCAAAGATCGGGCGTCGTCCAGATTTCGCCCAGGATATGCTTTTCGAGGGGAGTAAGATGGGTTGACATGATGCTTATCCTACCACAATTAACGCCCTGTTCATGGAACTGAGAGTTTCGGCCCCGGTAGAAGTGATAAGCACGTCATCTTCTACCCGCGCGCCGGCCCGCCCTGGCAGGTAAATGCCCGGCTCAACGGTGAACACCATGCCCGGCTCGAGGGGGAGGGCGTTTTCAGCGTAGATGTAAGGTTCTTCGTGGGGTTCACTGCCCAGGCCGTGGCCGGTGCGGTGAGTGAAGTACGGCCCGTAGCCGGCGGCGGTGATAACGGCGCGGGCGGCCCGGTCAATCTCGCCGGCAGAGACGCCCGGCCTCGCCGCCGCGCGCCCGGCGGTATTGGCTTCCAGCACAACCTGATGGATGCGCGCGTATTCGGCGGGCGGCTCGCCGACGGCAAGGGTGCGGGTGAGATCAGCACAGTAGCCCGCGTAGACCGCGCCAAAATCAATCACTACCAGGTCGCCGGGTTGGAGAGGCCGCTCAGAGGTGGCGGCATGAGGGTTAGCCCCATTGGGCCCCGCCGCTACCATAGGGTTGCCGGGAACTTCACTGCCAGCGCGCCCGGTTTGCAGGCCAATCTCGGCGGAAAGGTCTCGCTCGGTCATGCCGACCTTCACCAGCGGCAGAGCGGCGGTCAGCCCTGCCTCGGCGATGGCAACAGCCCGGCGCAGGCTGGCAATCTCTGTCTCGTCTTTATGCATCCGCATCTGCGCAACGGGGTTGATCGCCGCCAGGCGCGCCTGGGGCAAGGCGGCCTCGAGAAAACGGCTTTCCAACAGCCGCAGGCGGTCTACCTCAACGCCCAGCGAGAGGGCTGGCTTTTGATCCCAACCCAAATAGCGGCCAGCCGCCTGGAAGGCCGCCGGCCAGGTGGCAGGGTTGTCGGCGTAGGGGAATAATTCCAAATCGGCGGGCGCGCTCTCGGCCTTGGTCACTTCCAAAAGCGGTAAGATTAGCGCGGGGCGGCGGTCGGGTGCGACCAGCAGCACAATCGGGCGCTCGAACAGGTAAAAGTGCACGCCCAACAGGTAAGCCTGACTCGGCCCAGGGTTTATAACCATGCCGTCCAGGCCATACGAGGGGAGCAATTCCATCAGTTGATTAAGTCTCGACATCTTTACACCAGATCACAGGCTACCCAATGGCCCGGTTTTACCTCGCGCCAGGTCGGGGGCTGCTGCCGGCAGGCCGCAACCGCGATGTTACAGCGCGTGTGGAAGGGACAGCCCGGCGGCGGATTGGCGGGGCTGGGCAGTTCACCGCTTAAGATGATGCGCTGGCGTTTACTCTCGGCGCGCGGGTCTGGCACAGGCACGGCGGAGAGCAAAGCACGGGTGTAGGGGTGTAATGCATCCTGATAAACGCCGTTGCGGTCGGCCAGTTCGACGAGTTTGCCCAGGTACATCACCCCGACGCGGTTGGAAATGTGGCGCACCATCGAAAGATCGTGGGCGATGAACAGGTAGGTCAGCCCCATTTCTTTCTGCAAGGACTTAAGCAGGTTGACTACCTGAGCCTGCACAGAAACGTCCAGGGCCGAAATCGGCTCGTCGCATACAATAAGCTCCGGGCGCAGGGCCAGGGCCCGCGCAATTCCTACCCGTTGGCGCTGCCCGCCCGAACATTCGTGCGGATAGCGGTCAATGAAATAGGGGTGCAGGCCCACTTTAACCAGCAGGTCTTTGACAATCTCATGCTTTTCTTTTCCCTGAGCAATGCCGTGCTGCTCGAGGGGTTCCGAGAGGATCTGGCCGATAGACATGCGCGGGTTGAGCGAAGAGTAAGGGTCCTGGAAGATCATCTGCATTTTGCGGCGCATCCGGCGCATGGCTTCGCCCTGCAGTGCGGTTAATTCCACATCTTCAAAAAAGACTTTGCCAGAAGTGGGCTGGTACAACTGTAAGAGCGTACGCCCGGCGGTGGTTTTCCCACAGCCCGATTCGCCGACCAGGCTGAACGTCTCGCCTTTGTAGATGTGAAAACTGATGTCATCCACAGCGCGCACCCGACCTACCTCGCGCTGGATCAAGATTCCGCGCTTGATGGGGAAGTGCTTGGTGAGGTTTTCCACCCGCACCAGAATTTTCCGGTCGGTTTCGGCAGTCTGTTTAAACATGGCGCGGCTTGCCTCCGTTGATATCCCACCAGCAGGCTACTTCATGCCCGCCGAGGTCAACCAGAGTGGGATTTTCGGCCAGGCAGCGGTTGAAGGCCCATTTACAGCGCGGAGCAAAGGGGCAGCCGACCGGCTTTTGCAGCAGATCGGGCGGCATTCCCTCGATGTTCACCAGGTCAGCGTCGCTTTGAATATCAACGCGTGGCAAAGAGCCAAGCAGTCCACGCGTGTAAGGGTGCAGCGGGTTATCGTACAGTTCTTCGACCGGGGCGCGCTCCACAACATACCCGGCGTACATGACCATCACCCGGTGGGCCAGCCCGGCGATTACGCCCAGATCGTGCGTGATCCAGATGATCGCCATGCCCAGGGTCTCACGCAGTTTCTTCACCAGGTCTACAATCTGCGCCTGGATGGTCACATCCAGCGCAGTGGTTGGCTCATCGGCAATCAGAATCTTGGGCGAGCAGGCCAGGGCCATGGCGATCATCACGCGCTGGCGCATCCCGCCCGAAAACTGGAAGGGGTAATTGTTGAGACGCTGCGCGCCGTCGGGAATGCCTACCATCTTCAGCAGTTCGACGGCGGTGGCTTTGGATTGTTCGGGCGTCATCTTTAAGTGGGTTTCGAGCGGCTCGCGGAGCTGATCCCCGATGGTAAGGACGGGGTTGAGCGAGGTCATGGGGTCCTGGAAGATCATGCTGATCTGCGCCCCTCGGATGCTGCGCAGTTCCTTTTCGGAAATTTTTAGCAAATCGTAGTTGCCGAAGATCGCCTCGCCTGAGACGATCTTGCCGGGGGGGCGTGGAATTAACCCCATCACTGACAGCATGGTGACAGATTTGCCGCAGCCGCTTTCTCCAACCACGCCCAGGGTTTCGCCTTCGGCCAGACTGAAGCTGACGCCGTTCACGGCATGAACAATGCCATCTTGGGTGTGAAAGCAGGTTTCGAGGTTGCGGACCTCTAAAACGACAGGCATAAGGGTTCTCCAAACATCAGGTTCTCATCTGTGGGTCCAGGGCGTCGCGCAAACCGTCGCCCAACAGGTTAAACCCCAGAACGGTGAGCATAATAGCCATGCCAGGGAAAAAGACCATGTGAGGGTTCTGGCGGAGGAAGGGGACGCCATCGCTGATCATCGCGCCCCATTCAGGCGCGGGCGGCTGCGCGCCCAGCCCTAAAAAGCCCAGGGCTGCCGCCGAGAGGATCGCCCCGCCGATGCCCATGGTGGCGCTGACGATGATCGGCGAAAGGCTGTTGGGTAAGATGTGGCGGAAAATAATCACCGGGGTGCGCACGCCCACCATGCGCGCCGCCAGGATGAAATCCTGCTCGCGCAGGGTCAGCACCATAGAACGCACCAGGCGGGCGTAACCGGGGATCCCTACCACGCTGATGGCAATGATGGTGTTGAACAGGCCGTTGCCGCGCACAGCCACAATGGCAATTGCCAGCAGCATCGAAGGAAAAGCCAGCAGGATGTCCATCACGCGCATGATAATCATATCCGTCGCGCCGCCAAAATAGCCGCTGATCAGTCCCAGCACCGTACCGGCCACCCCGGCAGTGAGGACGGCCACCACGCCTACCGAGAGCGAGAGGCTGGCCCCATGCACAATCCGCCGGAAAATATCGCGCCCCAGGCGGTCGGTACCCATGATGTGTTGGGCGGAGGGGGGCTGGCGGGCGTTATCGAGGTCGGAATCCAGGGTGGGGTCGTAAGGATCAACGATCGGAGCCAGCAGGGCCGTCAGAATGATGATCGTTCCGATGACCATGCCAATGCGGGCCGTGATGCTGAAGCGCAGCCGACGCCAGGCGTCAGCCCACAGACTGCGGGGCTTGCGGGTCGTCAGCCCAGATTGTTTCGCCAGTTGTTCAAGATCGGTGGTTGCCACAATCGCTCCTCATTACGTATAACGCACGCGCGGGTCCAGCACCGTATAGAGCAAATCCACCCCCAGGTTGACGAACACATAGATCGTCGCGCTGACCAGTACGCTGGCCTGGACGATGGGGTAATCGCGGTAAGAGATGGCCTGATACGTCCAGGTTCCCATGCCGGGCCACGAGAAGATCGTTTCGGTGAGGATCGCGCCGCCCAGCAGGCCGCCCAACTGCCCCCCGATGACGGTGACAACCGGCAGAAGGGCGTTCTTGAGCGCGTGTTTGATGATCACCACCTGCTCTAACAGGCCCTTAGCGCGTGCCGTGCGGACGTAATCCTGGTTAAGAACGTCGAGCATACAGGCGCGGGTGATGCGCACCAGCGGCGGCATGATGACGGTGCTTAACACGCAGGCCGGCAGGATGAGATGCCAGAGGGCATTACCAAAGGCGTAAAAATCGCCCATGAGGAGGGTATCAATCAAAATGAACCCGGTGCGGCGGTCCACAAAAATGGCGGCGTCCAGACGGCCAGAGGGGGGCAAAATCTTGTTATTCACCGCCAATTCGTAAATCAAGATCAGCGCGAGCCAAAAAATGGGCATGGAGACGCCCAGGAGCGCCCCGATCATGCCGACGATGTCGAAGATGGAATTGCGCTTGACCGCAGAGATCACGCCAATGGTCACCCCCACGCTGACGCCGATCAGCAAGGCCCACACGACCATTTCGATGGTGGCGGGCAGGCGCTGGCGCAGGTCGAAGGTGACGTCGGTTTTATGGATGATAGATTTGCCCAGGTCGCCGCGCAGCAACTGGCCCATGAACTTAAAATACTGCTTGTAGAGGGGTTCGTTCAGCCCCAACTGTTCGCGTACCCGCTCTACATCCTCGGCGCTGGCCCGGTCACCCAGCATTGTCACTGCCGGGTCGCCGGGGATCATGCGGACGAGGAAAAATACCAACAGGGTAATGCCAAACAGGACGGGAAACAACCCTAAGACGCGCCGGATGATATAAGCTGTCAAAGTCGGTGCCTCCAAAGAAACTGTAAAAAATGACTAACTCCCTCCCTTCCCGATCCGGGAAGGGAGGGAGGGGAGAGAACGGTTCTGGCCTTACTTGCTTTCTTTCACCCAGACTTTCTCATACCACGAGCGGAACACGACCGGCTGGTAGCCTTCCACGCTGGTGCGGAAGAAAACACGTCCGGTCGGCCAGGCGATGGGAATGCGTGGCATATCATCATGGACGATCTGCTCGGCTTCCTGGTAGATCTTCTCGCGTTTGGCAACGTCGGGTTCTTTCGCGCCGTCAATGAGCAGTTGGGCCAGCTTATCATTGGCGTAGCAGTCTTCCTCTTTGGGCTGCCCAACCGGGTGGGCGAAGTGCCAGCCGATGAAGTTATCGGGGTCGCCGTTATCTGAACCCCAGCCCAGCATCCACATGGGGAACTTGCCTTTGTTGCGGTCTTCGAGATAAGCGCCCCAGTCTTCGGTCTTCAGCTCCACCTTTACACCGATCTTCGCCAGGTCTACGGCGATGGCCTCGGCGATGGCCTTTGAGTCGGGGAAGTAGCCGCGGACGACCGGAATGTACCAGAATTCGGTGGTGAAGCCGTCTGGGAAGCCAGCCTCGGCCAGCAGAGCTTTGGCCTTGTCTGGGTTGTACTCGATCTTCGGCAGGTTAGGGTTACTGCCCATAATTGCCGGGGGCTGGAAGCCTTGGGCTAGCTGGTCGCCTTTGGTGTAGAAATTTTTGATGAGGGCCTCGCGGTTGATCGCCATGGCGATGGCCTGGCGCACTTTGACATCGTCAAACGGCTCGGTGCACTGCTGGAAGGCAATGTAGCCGACGCCCAGCGACGGGGTGTTGTATTCCTTGATGTTGGGGTCAGCCTGGGCCGCCGGCACATCCGTTTGGGCCAGGTCGGCCTGGTGGACGGTTCCGGCCAGCAGTTCGGCCAGACGGGCGGAGTTGTCTGGAATGGAGCGGAAGATCAGCGCGTCGAGTTTGGGGCCATCTCCCCACCAATTGGGGTTGCGCACCAGGGTAATCTTATCGTTGGGGATCCATTCCTTAAACATGAAGGGGCCGGTTCCAACGGTCGTCCCGGCGGCCGTGCCGTATTTATCGCCCTGTTCCTGGATAGCCTTGGGGCTGGAAATGGCAAATGAGGTCAGCGCCAGCTTGGGCAGGATCACAGCAGAGGGGGTCGCCAACCGGATCGAGAAGGTGAGGTTATCAATCACCTTCACTTCCTCGATTTTGAGGTTTTCGCCAAACTCAGTATCGTAATACTCGAAGGTGCGGCCGAAGCGCCAGGGATTATTGGGATCCATCCAGCGGTCGAAATTCCATTTGACGGCTTCAGCGTTCAGTTCGGTGCCGTCGTGGAACTTAACGCCCTTGCGCAGCGTGAAAGTCCAGGTCAACCCGTCTTTCGATTCCCATTTTTCAGCCAGCCAGGGAATGACCTTGGTGCTGGTTCCTTCCAACCGGACGAGGGGGTCTAAGATTTCGCCGGCGACGCGCCACGATTCGCCATCGGTGACGGTAGCGGCGTCGAGGCTGACCGAATCACCGCCGCGCCCGACGATCAGCGTGCCACCACCACCCGTAGAGCGGCCTCCTGTCGTTGCCCCCGGCGCGCAGGCCGCCAGCAGCGACAAAATGGTGATAATGGCGATCAGCAGGGAAAGAGCTCTTGTCTTCAACATGTATCCTCCTGAATATCACTTGCAGTTGTAGAATGGGTTTCGTTACCTATTGCAACCATCTGGCGAGACGCTTTCCTGATTTCTGCGATGTCAGCCTCCTTGATTGAGATTCCAAAAAACCCGGCAGAGTCGATCCCCCTCTAAGGCGTTTAAACCCGCATCTTGATGCCCATGCAGGAAATTGAGGGGCGTTGTGCGAGTCTATCGATAAGTAAGGGGTAAGGACGCTAAGGATAAAGCCGCATAGGAACTGGGAGGAAGTAAGATAAGAGGATTGTATTTGAATTTTCGAAGATGTCAACAAAGAAAGTGGGGAGGAATTTGGGGTTTCTCGAATGAATCGTCTTTAATCCAGGTTGCTGACAAACGAGCGAATTTTGATTTCATTGAGCAGGGCTTTGTTGACCGGGCAGCGTTCGGCGATCTCTGCCAGGCGGCGGATCTGCTCTGGTGACAGGTCGCCCTGGAAGGTCATACGCTTCTCAATAATGCTGACAGGCGCGTTCGGATCGCTTTGACGGCAGTCTGGGCAGTCAGCGGCGCGCGTGCTGGAAAAGTTCAGCGCGACTTCCACGCTTTCCAGCGGCCAGTTCTTGCGTTTAGCGTACATGTGTAAGGTGATGACCACGCAAGACCCCAAAGCGGCCAGCAGCAGGTCGAAAGGGTTGGGGCCGAGGTCATCCCCGCCCATTGCCTCGGGTTCATCCGATATAAAACGGTGGCCGTTGGCCTCAATCTGTACTTGGTAGTTCTGAAGGGTGTGAGCAATTACGGTCATAGTGAACCCTTAAGGATAGTGTGCGAGACATTGTAACATAAAGTTGGATCAGGTTAGGGCAAATCCGGCCAGCCACAGGAGCACAGTGACGGCAAAGAGGGCCAACGCGCCCAGGGTGAGGGCCAGGCGGCGCGGCTGAACGGCGAGGGGCCAGTGGATGGCGTGGGCTTGCCAGAGCGCAAGGGGCAGAACGAGGGGAGTAAAGCGCGCGCCCGGGCTGTCGGTGAGTGCAAGCGCCAGGAGGAGAGCCTCCGCTCCTAAGAGGGCCAGATTGTGGAGGCGCGCGGCGGATCGCAGTCCCAGGCGCACCGCCAGCGTGCGTTTACCGGCCAGCCGGTCGGCAGGATAATCGGGGAAGGAAAAAGCGATGAGCATTGCCAGGTGGAGAAGGGCGAGGGAAAGGCCAACCCATAGAATTGTGTGGGAAACGCGCCCGCCGCTTTGGATCGTGTAGCCAAAAAGGGGCACCAGGCCGGCCACGACCAACGAGGCCGAAACCTCACCCCAACCGCTCCCAGAGAGCGCCAACGGCGGCGCAGAGTAAAACCACGATGCCAGCAGCGCGGTCATCCCCAACGGGAGCAGAATGGGCGTCTGCATTGCTGCCAGAGCCAGCCAGGCCAGCCCTAACCCGCCGCAAACCCAGGCGGCATAGCGGGCAATGGCCGGAGATAAGCCCTTGCCGATCAACGCGCCGCTGCCGCCCGAAAACCAGGTGCGCTGCTCGTTCAGCCGGTCGCTTTCCTGGTCGTAGTATTCGTTGGCATAGTGAGTCATCAACTGTACGCTGGTGATGAGTAGCTGCCCTATCAGGTAAGAGAAGGCGCGAGAAGGCGCGCCCTCACGCCAGGCGATCACCGCGCCAAGCAAAAACAGCAAGATCCCACCCGCCAGGAACAGCGGGCGCGTCAATTTAAGAAATAACCACAGCTTTAACTTCATCAGAGCAGTGATGACCAGCGCTCCAGATCTGGGTAGTGTTCCTCGAAGTGTTCGTAGGTTTCAATCGCAATGCTCTGCCAGAGAGGTTCTTCATCGAAAGCCTCGAAGCGGTTAACGGCAAACAGGTCTTCTTCTGAGATCAGATCCAGAGTGTGCGACAGGTCGGCGCACGAGCGCTCGAAGTCGTGCAGCACTTCTTCATACCCTTTGGTAGCAATGGCATCAGCCGCCTGGCGGTTGCGCTCATTGACTTCCTGCTGGGTCTGCGGTCCGGGTTCGGGTCTTTGACCGCTCAAGGCCGCCTGAATCTGGCGGTTGATCAACGCTTGCCAGTAGGTGAGGTGGGCTGCCAGTTCTTTCACCGACCAGCTACCGGGGTGAATGGGCTGTTCTGCCTCGCCTGAGGGAACCTTTTGCAGCCTCTCGATCATACGGGCCTGCGAAGTACGCACATGGGCGTTAAACTCATTTCGGTTCATGGATTTATCGTAGTCCCCTTGATCTAATTTGTATAATATTAACCCAAACGATCAAAGATTACCAGAAATTGCTCATCCAATAAAAATAGCGCGTCCACGCCGCAATGGACACGCTATTCTGCTGGTGATGACTATGGGCCTACATTAAATCGAGGATGGCCTTTTTCTGCTCGGCGGTCAGGTGAGGCAGGTCCTCGACGCGCGGGCCGGTGTAGACGTTAGCGCGGTTCTCTTCAGGGATCATCAGAGACAGCAAGCCAGCGGGGATGATCCAATCTTCCAGCGGATTATTGGTATAAACCCGGGCTGCGGAGTAGATCAGGTTAATCATGCCCTGGTTGGTCAGGTCTGGGTAGGTAGGCTCAGCCGGCCCAAAGTGAACCTGGGGGTCCATCAGAGCGAGGATCGCGATTTTCTTGGCGTCAGACGTGTTGGGGAAGTCTTGAACGGGCGGGCCGCTGTACTCTTTCTGGCGGTTCGAATCGGGGACGGCCATAAAGGTCAGCCCGGCGGGGACAATCCAATCCGTCCAGGGGTCATTGGTAAAGGGTTTGGCCGCTTTGAAGATCAGGTTGATCATTTCCTGGTTGGTCATGCCAGGATACGGAACCCCACCAGATGGGCGGGCAGGTTGACCAGGCTGACTGGGCTGTTGCTGGCCGTCGCCAATCTCTTCTGGGGGAACATCGGTCCCGAAGACCGACTTCATAAACTGACTGCGCCCCTGAATGGAGACGTTCAAATCGGCCTCTTTCATCCCGACCGGGAAGCGCGGATCCGCAGTTTGAAGGCTGTAGACGTAGTGCGGGCCGTTGCCGCTGTCTGTGAACTGCCACAGGATCGTATTCTTTTCCAGGCCAACGCTGCGCACGGTCGGCGGCAGCTTACCGGCGTAGTCACGCATGAAGTCGTGGAAGTACTGGTACGGGGCCTTTGTGTTGGGCAGCTTCGCCATATCGTACATATACTGCGCGATCCACAGATCAAACTGTTTGGCGTCTTCGATGAAGCCGACCTCCTTAAGGATGGTCACGCTTGAATAGAGGATAGGCTTCTTCTTCGTCAGGCGCATCAATTCATCAATGTACTGTAGCATTTCAGACCGGGTGGGCAGCCGGGTAGTTCGGTTAGGACGCTCGATATCGACGATATAGGCCGTTTCCTGGGTGCCAACCCAATCCACGTAGCAGCGCGCCTGGTTGCGCATGTCGCTGCGGGGATCAACCAAATGGTAAGTGGCGCTGGGGATGCGGAATTTGCTAAACTTCTGCCTGTGTTCGTCGAGCAGGGGACTGCGGGCCGTGCCTAAACCGGCTTTGGTGATTAAGAAATCGTAGACGCCGGCCTGTAGATGCCTGGAGACCAGGCTGTAGTCAACGCCGCCCATGCGCGAGTATTCGTTGATGTCAATTCCAAAGGCTTGCCTGTCAGCCATTTTTGCGCTCCTTGTTTAACTGATCCTGAACTGGAGTTGCGTATAAGCTTTCTGAGGATTGCCCATGAATAGAAACCTTATGCGCAACAGGTAATACCGGCCTTTCGCCGGGTGACGATCAGCGGCCACTGCCGCATTCATCCGCTAAAAACAGGACAGCTCCCCCTACCGGTATAGGTGCGCGTTTTAATAAAAAATGGACGATAAGTATCAATATTATATCAACAATAAATAGGGATATCCAGGCTCCGATAATGGTCGTATAGGGCTTCTCGCAAAGTACGGCAGACAACGGCGCGGCTACGGCGTCACTTCGCCAGCCCACAACCGCTTCATTTCGTCACTGGTTGCGAGCAGGTCGTCCAGTTTCCCTTCCGCTTCCACCCGGCCATCTTTCAGCACGATGATATGGTCGGCGCGCCGCAGGGCCGCCCGCCGGTGCGAGACGACCAGGCAAGTCCGCCCCGGAACTTCAAAGATCCGCTCCCATAAGATGCGCTCGGTTTCTACATCCAGCGCGCTGGAAAGATCATCGAACACCAGCAGTTCAGGGTCGCGCACGAACATTCGCGCGGCGGCGGTGCGCTGGATCTGCCCGCCAGAGAGCTTCACCCCTTTAGGTCCCACTTTGGTATCAAGGCCCTCGTCAAACTCGCTGAGGTCCTGTTCCATCACGGCTGAGCGTACCGCCCGGTAGATCGCCTCATCGCTGTGATCCAACCCCATCAGGATATTGTCGCGCAGTGAATCACTGAACAGCCGTGGAACCTGCGCGGTATAAGCGCAGTTGGGCGGGGTAAAGAACTCGCCGGGCTGTTCTACCCGCGCGCCGTTCCAGTAGATCTCGCCGGCATCTTTGGGGAGCAGCCCCAGCAGCACCCGCAGCAGCGTGGTTTTGCCAGAGCCAATCCGTCCGGTAATCACCGTAAACGAACCACGCTCCAGTTTCAGGTGGATATTCTCAATGCCGTTCTCCGAACCGGAAAACCGGTACGACAGGCCGGTCGCTTCCAGCCGCCGCAGCCGGTTGGCCTCTTCTTTTCGCGGGTAGAAGACGGGCGGGAATTTGCCATCCAGGTAAACCGGGCTGAACTCAACCAGGGCTTCGGGGGCCGCGCCTTCCATCAATCGCATCATGCGCTCAACGGAGATGCCAATTTGCCGGTAGCGGGCGATCAACAGCCCTGAGAAGGCCGTCATCTCAGAGAGAAATTCCAGGTAGTAGACAAACAGGGCAAAATCACCCACGGTAAAGCTGCCCGTCTGCATGGCCTGACCCGCCAGAATGAGGATCACGCCGGTTCCCAGGTTGGCGGCGTTATGGAAGATCGAGTTGAGAACTTCATTGAACAGGCGGTCGCGCAGCGCCAGCGCGCGGCGCTCGTTGTTTAGCTCATTAAAGCGCCCGATGACGCCATCCTCAGCCGTTGCTACCTTGACTGCCTGTACCGCGCCGAAGAACTCGCCGATAAACCCGGTGATAATGCCGGTGGCGCGGCTGCTGGCGCGGCGGTATTCGTCAATGCGCTTGGTTGATGAAGCGGCGATCACCCCCACAATGAGAAACGGGATCATCGCCAGGCCTGTATAAACCGGATTGATGCGGATCATCACCACCAGCGCGACGATATTAAAGACCACCAGGCCCAAAATATCGTTAATCCACAGCGCGAACAGCGGAATCTCAAACACGTCCCCACGGAAGCGGCTGATGGCTTCGCCCGGCGAGTCTGGCAAGGCTGAAGCCCCAGGACGGCGTAGGATGTGACGCAGCAGGTTTTTGCGCAGCAGGGTCATGCAGTTCATAAAGAAAGGCACGTTGGTGCTGATCAGCCCGTAAATCCCCAGCGTGGCGCCGATCTCAGTGATGAACATCAGGATGATGATGCTCCACAGGTTCAACCCCAGTGGGCTGGAGCCGCTGAGAAGATTAAAAAACTCGCGCAGGGCCAGGCCAGGGATCTGAAAACACAGCATCAAGAAGATCATGGCGGCAAAGTTCCCCAGCCACAATCCTTTGCGATACTGGATCATCTTGACGATCACCTTCCAGGCGGGCAGTGAGGCTTTGGTTTTATTGGAAAACGTTGCGGCAGTGGTTGTCATGCCAGCACCTCCTCTAAACCGGTGCGTAACAGGCTGTAAAAGCGCGAGTTTGGGTCGGCGGCCAGGCGCTCGCGGTCGCCCTGCTCCACCACACAGCCATCTTCGAGGATCATAATTGCGCCGGTGCGGTGGAGCGTTCCCAGCCGGTGGGCGATGACAATGGCCGTGCGGTTTTCCATCAGCTTGTCAATGGCCCGCTCAATCAACTGCTCCGTAGCAGGGTCTAGGCGCGACGATGCTTCATCGAGAATCACCAGGCCCGGATCGCGCAGAAAGACGCGGGTGAAGGCCAGCAGTTGCGCCTCTCCGGCAGAAATACTGCGCCCCCCGGTTTCCAGTTTGGTATCCAGGCCCTGAGGCAGACCGCGCAGCCATTCGGTTAACCCCAACTGGTCAATCACTTCCAAAATGCGCTTATCGGGAATGGCGCGGTTAAAGAAAGTGATATTGTCGCGCACGGTTGCCTGGAATAACTGAACATCCTGCGTGACCAAAGCGACGCGCTCGCGCAGGGCGCGCAGCCGTGGTTGGGTGAGGGGGACACCGCCCAACCGGATGCATCCCTGAGAGGGGTCGTACAGCCGAAACACCAGGCGCGCCAGGGTAGTTTTGCCAGAGCCGGTGCGCCCCAACAGCCCCAACACCCGGCCGGGCTGTAACTCAAAATCAATGTTGGCTAAAACCGCTTCACCGTCTTTGTAAGAGAAGTGAACGTTCTCAAAGTCCAGCCCTAACGCCCCCGCCGGAATGTCGGCGCCCGGCCCATCAACGATTTTGGCCCGGATGGCCCGCAGTTCGCGCAGGCGCTCGGTGGCCGCGCCGATGTTCTGCAAATTCTCTACCTGCTGCGTCAGCTCGCGGATGGGCCGGCGCAGCAGATTGGTGTACGTCACCACCAGGTAAACCGTTCCGAGGGTAATGATTCCATCGTTGAAAAGCCAGTAGCCTAATGCCAGAGCCAGGGCGACCCCCATGGTCATTAATATGGCGGCTGTCAGGCGAACCAGAATAAAGCGCCGCGAGGCATCACGCCAGTGTTTGAGGATGCGTACCGAAAGTTTGTAGATCCCCAGCAAAGCAAACTCCACCGCCCCGCTGGAGCGAATGTCTTCGGTCCCGGCCAGGCGTTCTTCCAGGTAGCCAAACAGGTCGGCGATGGCCTCGCGGAATTTCTTTTGGTGGGGGATGGCAATACCCCGCACTGCGTTCAGTCCCAACAACGTCAGGACGGCAAAGAGCGTGAATGCCAGGCCAAAGCGCCAGTCTTCGAGCAGCAGGGCCGCCAGAATCCCCACCAGTAGCAGCAGGTTGCCGATCACGCGGATGACGAATTGCGAAAAGAAGTTCGACAGCTCAGCAACGTCGCCATCAATGCGTTCGATGAGCTCCCCAGGCGACACATTATTATGGTAGCTCATATCCAGGTTCAGGCAGTGGCGGGCCATTTCGGCCCGCAGGGCGTTGGTAGCCGTCCAGGCCACGTTTTCACCCACGTAGGTAGCGCTCACGCCCACCACCTGCTGGATCAGCGCAATGCCAATAAACGCCAGCGCCGCCAGCGAAAGCGCCTGCGTATCGCGGGTGGTTTGGGTGGTATCAATGAAGAAGCGCATAATCTGCGGGTTGATCACCTGCATCCCAATGCTGCTCAGGAGCAGAACAGAGAGCAAGGCGAAGCGCCCTTTTTGTGGCTGAATATACTTTGCCAGTAAATCCCAATGCTGTTGGAAGGGAATTTTCAAGAGAGACTCCTTCGCACGGCGGCCTTTTCAGGCCTCTGAATTTCTGGGTGACATAAGAGTTAATGGGACGTTCTGCAAAATTGTGACGTACCCACCTAAACGAATTACAACCGCGCCAGGTTGCATTCCGGGTCTATGGGTTGGTCAGAAGCAGTGCTTACTAAGTGAAAATTGCCGCTGTTTGATTGCAACTATTGGACACTTGTTCTCGTTATGAAGGATACCACACATTGCATTCCGACTTATCTATTTTTTGTGATGGCTGTTCGATCTCACCTGTTAAAGTCAGACCGGTTTAGATTTTTATTTACAAAAGGAGCATCTATGACCGCTTCAAATTTTTCGAGCCCATCTGTAGTCTGGTTAGATGCGCCCGGAACCGTCCCGTCCGATACCCTGAAGTGGGGCGGCAAAGGCCGCCTGCTGGCCTGCCTGGCCTCCGCCGGTCTGCCAGTTCCACTTGGTTTTATCCTTACCGCCGTGTTGTTTCCGCCCGCTCCTCCTGTTGGCGTTTCTGTCGAGCAGGTTCCACCGTTGCCTGCTGCCGCCGCTGAGGCCCTGGCCACTGCCTATGCAGACCTTGGCCGCCGCTTAAGACAACCCGACCCGTTGGTGGCTGTCCGTTCTTCCGGCGTGGCTGAAGACCTGGCGGCGGCCAGTTTTGCCGGGCAGTACCTCACTATCCTGGGGGTGCGCGGCCTGCCAGAAGTACAGGCCGCAGTCGCGCGCTGTTGGGCATCGCTGTGGTCGCCAGAAGTGGCCGCCTACCGCGCCGCCGTAGAACGCAAGATCGGCCAGACCCTGCCGCCGCCAGGCATGGCTGTCATTGTACAGGCATTAGTCCAGGCCGAGGCGGCGGGCGTGGCCGAAACGCTTGACACGATCAGCCAGGAAAACGCCATCCTTACGATCCGGGCGGCCTGGGGGTTGGGCCGCTCCGTGGTGGATGGCTCTGTCCAGCCGGATACCTGGCGCATTGCCCGTTCTTCCCTCGTTGTCCTCGAACTCAAAACCGGCGATAAAGCTACTCAGGCCGGTCTCGGCCTGGACGCACAGCCCCAGCCGGTCCCCGAAGCACTGCGCCGCCAGCCCTGCCTGACCCTGGATCAGGCAGCCCAGGTGGCCGCACTGGCCTTACAGGCTGAAAAGGTCATCAATGGCCCTGCGGATGTAGAATGGGCGCTGCAAGACGGCAACATCTGGCTGCTCCAGGCCCGCCCGCTGACGGATTTGGGTCAAATGACGGAACAGCCTGTCAAACCTCAGATCGAAGCCCTGCCAGGCCCCATTGGCCCCAGCGATGCCTTCCCATTTACATGGCCCAACGCCGCAGATGCCAGCATCCATTGGCGAAGAGAGGCGGGTGACGCGCGCGTGTTTGAGGCCCTCTTGCCCTTTGAACTGGATGCGCGCGCGATCAACGTCCGCAGTTGTGTCGCCGCCAGTTGGTTGCGCGGCGTTCCGGAGGTTGACCGCTGCCTGGAAGTGAATGGCTATCTGTATAATGCCAGGGTTCCCTCCTCTGCCTCTGCGGCGGAGCGCGCTCTGTTGTCTGAACTATACCTGTGGCGGGTGCGCCCGTTGCATGAGCGCGGCGAAACTCTCTTTGAACATGTGATTTTGCCAGAGGTGCGCGCCGGGATGCAGCGGCGCACCGCCATTAACCCCGATACCCTTGCCACCCCCGACCTGGCCGCGCATTTTGAGGATGTACTGCACTGGTATGAGCGCGTTTGGTCCTTGCACATGGCGATGGATGATTGGGATGACTTCAGCCCGGTTGGACGCTGTATGAAGCTGTACCGAGATTTGACGGGCGAAACCAACGGTTGGGAGATCTTCAAACCCTTTGAATATGCCCCACAAAAGGAACATGAAGCGGTCATCGGCCTGATCGAGCTGGCCCGGCTGATAAAAGCCTCGCCCACCCTTCGCCCATTATTTGAAACTCGCTCCCCCGCAGAGATCTTAAGCACAATAGATGCCCTTCAAGACGGGCAGACCTTCCTCCAAAAACTGGATGCATTATTAGCGGTTCACGGCTTCCAGTCGGGGGCCAGCCAGGGCGTTATGGGGCCGCAGGTGATGCCGGGCTGGCGCGAAGAGCCCGCCCTGGCAATTGCTATCCTCCAGCGGTATCTCCCGCAGGACCTGGACGGGCTGTTAGAGACGAGCCAGCGCTCGCTGGCACACTACCGGCCGAAGATCGCTGAATTGCGCCAGCGCGTCGTCGCTGCAGGCGCTACGCCAGAGCAGGTGGCCGAGTTTGATTTCTGGTTCGCGGCAGTCGAACGAATGGTAATCAGTATCGTGGACCATAATTTCTACATAGATGCACCCATGAACGCGCTGATGCACTGGGCCCTGATGGCTTCTGGGCGGCGGCTGGCTCTGGCAGGCGCAATTGATGAGGCTGATGATATCTGGTATTTCCGCGCTCACCAGGTGGCCCCCGCTTTGCGCAGTCTGGATGATCCTCACCGGCCGGATTGGCGTGCGTTGGTGGCGGCACAAAAAGCGCTCCTCGACTGGCAGCGCAGTCTGACCCCGCCCGCTTACCTGGGCGCGCCCCCACCCGCGCCGCCGCAGCCTCCTGCCTCTGCACATGGCGACCCTGAAGAACTGCCCCCGAACCTGATCCTCAAAGGTTGGGCCGCCGTTCCTGGTCGGGTGACCGGTCGCGTGCGCCGGATTAATTATCACGACCTGGTTCCTGAACTGGCCCCTGGCGACATTTTTGTCGCTGAAGACTGCGGCGTGCTGTGGGCTTCGCTGCTGCCGATAGCTGGCGCTGTCATCCTGGAAGGCAGCAACCCCGGCGAACATGCCATGCGCATCTGCCGCGAGTTTGGCGTCCCCGGCGTAGTGCAGGCCAAAGGAGCTACTGCCCTGCTCCGCGAAGGCCAGCGGGTGACGGTCGACGGCGCAAAAGGTTGGGTGCTGGCGGCCTAGCTCTGGCACAGTGTAACTCGACTTTTGGGGAATGAGATTCTCCAGACATTTCAGAGCTTTTCGCAGTGCTTCGCGAAAAGCTCTGAAATGGTTGCGTCAAAAAAATATCTTTCCTTGCGAATCTTTGCTACAATTAAAGTACGCTTGTCCACAGAAGGTTACCCTGCTTTTCAAGAAAGGAGAATGCGATGGCAGAACCGAAAGACGGTTGTGTGAGACCTTCCAAAGGACCGATTTTCGATGACGCGTCCCGTTCTAAAGAAACACAGGCAGAGATCAGAAAGGAGGTACCTCGAATGCTCGCGCGCGTCGGCAAACCCGCACCCGATTTTGAATTGAGCGCCTATCTGGAAGGCGGTTTCAGGAACATCAAACTATCCGATTTTAAAGGCAAGTGGATCGTCATCTGCTTCTACCCCGGCGATTTCACCTTTGTCTGACCGACCGAATTATCGGCAGTTGCCGTTAAATATGCCGAATTGAAGGCCATGGATGTTGAAATCCTGGCAATCAGCACCGACAGCCGCTTTACTCACAAAGTCTGGCAGGAAGAAGAACTCGCCAGGATGGTTCCCGGCGGCGTTCCGTTCCCGATGCTGTCAGACAGCGGCGGACGGGTAGGGTCAATTTACGGCGTATATGATGAAGACGCCGGCGTAGATATTCGCGGGCGGTTCATCATCGACCCCGATTTTGTCATCCGCGCGATGGAAGTGCTGACCCCCGAAGTCGGGCGCAATGTACAGGAATTGATCCGCCAGGTCAAGGCTTTTCAGCACGTCCGCGCCACTGGTGAGGTGACGCCTTCTGGCTGGCAGCCCGGCAAACCCACCCTCACCCCCGGCCCCGCCATGGTGGGCAAAGTTTGGGAACATTGGCAGCCTGAGCTGGCTTTTTCGTAAGTTGTTTTTGTCTCCCCGGCTCTTAGGGAACCTGAGAGCCGGGGACAACCAGGATGATCAAACGAGATTACGCCGTAACCCACAAAGCCGATGCGGGTCCTTCTGGAAGATCTTTTCGCGCGAGCGAGGAAAATTGGAAATGACGGCAGGCGAGCGCCCGAATCGGATGGTGGACGGTCAGTTGATATACTATGTCGGTATTGGGGCTTCGGCTGGCGGGCTGGAAGCGTTGGAGTTGTTCTTTACCCACATGCCTTCCGACAGCAATATGGCTTTTATTGTCATCCAGCACCTCTCTCCCGATCATAAAAGCATGATGGTGGAACTGCTGTCGAAGCGCACATCTATGCCGGTTTTCAGGGCAGAGGATGGCATGCCAGCGAACCCCAACACGGTTTACCTGATTCCACCCAAGAAAAACCTGTCAATTTCCCACGGTAAGTTGTTCCTCTCTGAGCCGGACCCTTCCAGTCGGATTAACCTGCCGATTGACCTGTTCTTCCAATCTCTGGCGGATGACCAGGCTGACAAGGCCATCGGCATCATTCTATCGGGGACCGGTAGTGATGGCGTGCGCGGCATCCGCGCGATTAAAGAGGCCGGGGGGTTGGTCCTGGTGCAGAGCGAAGAGTCGGCGCGCTTTGATGGCATGCCCCGCGCCGCCATTTCCACCGGGTTAGCCGATTTTATCCTGCCGCCTGAGGAGATGCCCCAAAAGCTCTTGTCTCTGGTGCGCCGCTCTGAATCCAACAGCGTGGACCATCCCCAAACCCTGCTTTCCGATAGAGATGGTTTAGCCCGCATTTTCGCGCTCCTGCGTGAGCGCACCCGCGTGGATTTTACTTTTTATAAGCCCGGCACTGTTGCCCGCCGGATTGAACGCCGCATGATCTTCAATCAGGTTGACAACCTGCGCGATTACGTCCGTCTGATGGAACACAACCCCGGCGAAACTTTCGCGCTGTACCGAGAGTTGTTGATCGGTGTGACGGGCTTTTTCCGCGACCACGAGGTCTTTGAAGAATTAGAAGCCAGATACCTGCCGGAATTGATACGCCGCGCCGCGAGGAGCGAACTGCGCTTTTGGGTGGCCGGTTGCGCTACCGGCGAAGAGGCTTATTCGCTGGCAATCCTCACTCGTGAGGTGATGGAACGTCTGGACACCCATGTAGAGGTTAAAATTTTTGCCACGGATATTGACCGCGATGCCATCGTGCGGGCCGGCAGTGGCCTCTACCCAGAAAGTATCGTTTCCGACCTTTCTCCCACTCTGCTCACCCGTTATTTCCATCGCAAGGGCGATTGGTATCAGGTGGACCGGACCACGCGTGAAATGGTGGTTTTTGCCCAGCACAACCTCATCAAAGACCCCCCATTTACCAACATTGACCTGATTAGCTGTCGCAACCTGCTCATGTATTTACAACCAGTGCTGCAACACAAAGTGATGGAACTGTTTAATTTTTCGCTCAACCCGCAGGGTATTTTGCTATTGGGTACCAGCGAAACCATCGGCGAAATGACCGACTTCTTCGAGTTGCTGCACTCCAAATATAAAATTTACAGTTGCAAAGGGAAGCGCCGCCTGGTGGGTAGTTTGCGAGATTTTCAGGCCAATGTGGAACTTCGTTCGCGGGCTGCGGCGTCGTACATGGGCCCAGGGGGGGTGAATGCACACGCCCAGGAAGAGGATCACCTGCTGGAACGGTTTTTACAAGCGGTTTCCGGCGAGTTTGTGCCGCTGTCGGTAATCGTCAATGAACATTTCGAAGTACTGCATATTTTTGGCGACCCTGGGTTTTACTTCAGCCTGCCTTCTGGTATAGTCGATAATGATGTGATTAAACTGGCTCATAAAACGCTCGCGCTTCCCCTGGCTGATGGGCTGCAAAAAGTGTTTCATGCCGGGCAAGAGCTAAAATATACCAACCTCCGCGTCCAACCGCGCGGCGATTCGCAAGACCCTGTCAAAACGGTTAATATGCGGCTGCGGCTGCTCCCCGGCCAAAAAGGGCAAGCCCCCTTAGCCGTGATCTTTATCGAGGAAACCCCTGCGCCTCCGAAGGAAACTAATTCTTCTGGCGCTGAGGTATACGATGTCAATCAGGATGCTGGGCAGAGCGTTCACAACCTGGAAAGAGAACTTCTGGCTGCTAACGAGGAACTGCTGGCTTGGAACAAAGAGCTGCATCTCGGTGAGGCCCGCTACTGGCAGTTGTTCAACACCATGATTGAAGGGGCCATTTGCTTCAACCGCCTGGGAGAGATTATCTCGGCGAATTCATCGGCTGAAAGGATTCTGGGGTTGACCGTTGATGAGATGAAGGAATGCCTGAGGACGAACCCCCCGGCCGGGAATTCGCCCTGGAAGGTTCTGCGCGCAGATGGTTCCGAATTGCCGCTTGAGGAACACCCGGCCCTGGTCGCTTTGAGGACCGGGCGGCCGGTCACAGGCATGGTGATGGGGGTGTTCAACCCACGCCACAGTCAGACCTGTTGGATTCAGGTCAATGCCGCCCCTGTTTTTATGCCCGGAGAGCATGAGCCTTCTGAGGTGTGCGCTACGTTTACCGATATCAGCGCGACCTTTCACCCCACCGGGTAAGGGGTCATTGTCGTATTTTAAATTGTGCATACACTCCGGACGGAGCCCGCAATGTACACCCAATTTGGGAAACAGCTTGGATGTGTTGCAAAAAGTTGAAGCTTCGGATTGCTGTATAATGGAATCCTTCGAGCTGTTGATTCGTTTTAAACCGGGAGGAACTTGTGAAAATCTTCGTGCCAGGGCGAATTTGCTTGTTGGGTGAACACTCTGACTGGGCCGGCGGCTACAGGCGTATTAATGCCGAAATCGAAAAAGGGTATGCCATCATTTGTGGAACCAACCAGGGGATTTATGCCGAAGTCGAACCGCACCCTAATGCTCTGATCTTATCGTCCACTTCACCCGATGGTCAAAAATCTGGCCCTTATGAAATTCCGATGCGCCCTGAAGTGCTGTTAGAAGAAGCGCAAAAAGGTGGCTTCTGGAGTTACGCCGCGGGCGTGGCTTACCAGGTATTAACCAATTACCATGTGCGCGGCTTGGTGATTAACAACTACTACACCGACCTGCCCATTAAGAAAGGACTTTCCTCCAGCGCTGCTATTTGCGTGCTGACGGCGCGCGCCTTTAACCGCATTTACGACTTGAAGCTGACGGTGCGCGGTGAGATGGAGCTGGCCTATCAGGGAGAAATTACCACCCCGTCGCGCTGCGGGCGGATGGATCAGGGCTGTGCGTTTGGCAGCCGCCCCGTGCTGATGACCTTCGACGGTGACCGCCTGGAAACGAAAGAGCTGCCGGTTAATTCCGATTTTTACATGGTCATTGTGGATCTTAAATCCCACAAAGACACCCTCGAAATTCTCAACCGGCTCAACCGCTGCTATCCGTTTGCCGAAAACGAGGTCGAGCGCAACGTTCAACGGCTGCTAGGGGCTACCAATAAAGATATTATTCACCGGGCGATTGACTGCATCCAGCGAGGCGATCCGCAAACCCTGGGCGCGATTATGATCGAGGCGCAGGAGCAGTTTGATCGTTACGCCGCTCCGGTTTGCCCGGAAGAACTGACGGCCCCGGTGCTTCACAAAGTGCTGAACCATGAACCCATCCGCAAGCATATCTGGGGGGGCAAGGGTGTTGGCTCGCAAGGGGATGGCACGGCCCAGTTCCTTGCGAAAAGCGCCGCCGACCAGGACGCCATCATCGAAATTTTACAGCGCGATTTTGGTATGCCCGCCCTGAAGCTGACAATCCAATCGGGTCCCAAGGTGCGCAAGGCGGTCATCCCGGCGGCGGGTTTTGGCACGCGCCTTTTCCCGGCCACCAAAGCCGCCAAGAAAGAACTGTTCCCCATTATTGACCGCGATGGCATTGCCAAACCCGCCATCTTGCTGATCGTGGAAGAGGCGCTCCAGGCCGGTATTGAAGAAGTGATTATCATCGTCCAGCAGGAAGATCTGGACGAATTTCAATCCTTCTTCTGCGAGCAGATCTCGATTGAAAATTACAACAAGCTGCCCGCGCACTTTCAAGAATATTCACGCCGGCTGCTTGAGATGGGCCGCCGGGTGCGTTTTGTCATCCAAAAGAACCAGGAGGGGTTTGGTCATGCAGTGTATACCGCCCGTGAAGCGGTCGGTAACGAACCCTTCTTGCTGATGTTGGGCGATCACCTATACCGGTCCAATACCAGCGTCTCCTGCGCCCGCCAGATGCTCGATGCCTATCACCGCTACGGAACCAGCGTCGTAGGGCTGAAGCGCACCCCCCAAGAGCAGATTTCCGGTTTTGGGGTAGTGACGGGAACCTGGGTGGAAGACATGCGCGTGTTGGGCATTACCGAGTTTGCCGAAAAGCCCAATCTCGACTATGCTCAAACCAACCTGCGCGTCGCCGGGCTTCCAGAGAACGAATATCTGACGGTTTTCGGTCAGTATATCATCAAGCCTGAAATTTTCGACCTGTTAGAGAGCAACATCCGCAACAATGTGCGCGAGCGGGGCGAATTCCAGTTGACCAGCGCCTTAGACAAACTGCGCCAGATGGACGGTTTCTTGGGCCTGGTGGTGGATGGCCGCCGGTTCGACATCGGCATTCCAGAACACTACCTCGAAACGCTCCAGACGTTCCATCTACCGTAGGGTCTGTAGGGCGTATTTCAAATTGTGCATATATTGCGGGCTGTGTCCTACAATGTATGCACAATTTAATATGTAGAGGACGGGGTAAGTTCGCTCAGCGAGCGCACTTCTCGCTCCACGCCTGGTTTTGCTGAGATCACTCAATCGTTTTGCGAAAAAATCAGGATGGGAGTAAAGTTAAGGGCGGAAAAATATAGAAAGTAGGAAAAGAAACGGTGGATATTGCGATTATCACTCTCAGCGTCATGGCAGCCCTGATCCTGTTGGTATTATTCCTGTGGCCGCTGGCGCTGCGTATGTTTGCGCGTAAGTACTATCAGCAGTCATACCGGCCTGTGCCGATCGAAGCGGCGCCTGAACGCGATTACCCCGCTGAATATCATCTCGATACCGTCCCCTGGATCACTTCGCCTTACCCGTTGGGCCAATCCACCAGCCTTCAGATGATCGCCGCCAGCCACGGGATCGAATACCCCCGTGCCAACTTTGACTTTTTGATGGCCTTTACGTATGGCGCCAGCAGCCTGCCCGGAGTGGGCTTTACGCCTCTGGGAACAGACCCGGAGATTGGCCTGGAAATGGCCGCGCCGTACCTGGGGCTGAAGCGTGTCTACTCTGTTGCACAGGACCCGCAGGTCTTTCTGACGGCTCTGCGCTCGGCCATTTTTAAGGGTTTTCCGGTGCGGGTCGCGCTGGATGAGGGCATTTTATACGGCAAGCGCGAGTTTATCGCCCACAGCGTGGTGCTGGTAGGGTATGATCCGCGCGGGTTTACCTATTACGAGACGGTCGGCCTGCCGCCCGCGCCGGTAGAACCGGGCGAGCGGCCCGCCGGCGAGCGCGGGCTGTACGTGACGGATGCCGTGCTGCTGGAAGCCGTGGAAAAGATGAGCCAGCGGATGAACTACCCCTGGCGCTACGCCCTGACCACCTTTGAACCGGCTCCACTGGAAGAAGATTTGCGCCCGATCTGGCTGCTGATCGGCAGGGCGATGGTGGACGAAAACAAGTACGGCCCGCGCATGGGAGCCAGGGTCATTGAAGACCTGGCCGTTAAAATCGAGCGTGAGGGGCCAAAGTTCGATCTCTCGCAGGTGCGCGCCGGGGTCGAACTGGCGGCTCAGGTCCGCCAGGATAACGCCCAATTCCTGCGGAGCAACTTTCCACTGCATGCCGACCTGTTAGAAGCCGCCGGTTGGTTAGAGCAGGCCGCCCACTTCTATCGCCTGGTGGATGCGGAACTTCAGCATGGTATTCAGAACTCGATCGAAGCCCGGCGGGTGGCCGCGTGGTTGTTCGACGCCGCTGCTGCTGAGCGCAAGACCGGGGAAATATTCATTAAGCGGGGGAATGTGCCGGTGTAATTACTCGCGCCGGCGTCCCATCATCAAAAACAGGTAGTACAGGACGGTTGAAACAGCCTGAGCCGCCGCGGCCACATAGGTGAGCGCGGCGGCATCGAGGACGGCGTTAACCCCACCCATCTCATTTTGGTAAATCACCCCGCTGTCGGCCAGCCAGACCTTGGCCCGGCGGCTGGCGTTGAACTCTACCGGCAGGGTAATGAGGGCGAAGAAAGCGGTAGCCGAAAACAGGATCAGGCCAATCCACATGGTAGTCTCACTTGCCAGGAACAGGCCCACCATAAAGATGACCGGCCCCAACCAACTGCCAAACTGGACGGTCGGCACAATCGCGGAGCGTATTTGCAGAGGCAAGTACGCATCCTGGTGTTGAAGGGCGTGGCCGGCTTCATGCGCGGCAACGCCCGCCGCTGCCAGGCTGTTGCTGCGATAAACCGCCGGGCTGAGCCGCAGCGTGCGGCTGGTGGGGTCGTAGTGGTCGCTCAGGAACCCGCCTGTTTCCTCCACGCGCACGTTGTACAGGCCGCTCATATCCAACATCCGCCGCGCGATCTCCGCGCCGGTTAATCCAACCATACTGCGCACGCGCGCGTACTTTGCAAAGGATGTTTTCACTTTGAACTGCGCCCACAGCCCCAAGAGCAGTGCCGGCAGCGCAAACAGCAGATACGTGCCATAACCACCGATAAATCCCATGGTTCCCTCTTCTTCCTGCCAGGTTCGCCGGATTACCCAATCGGCCCACCCTTGCGGATCGTTGATGCAATCATTGCTTAACCTGTTACGATCGTATCACAGGTAGTCAAAGATTGCACCTATATATCATAGGGTGGTTTGGGTTAATGCCAGATCAACGATTGGAGGGATGGAGTTAAGATCCTGTCTCCCTAGCCTTTAACAGACCCAGCCAGGATGCCGCGCACAAAGTAACGTTGTAGCGCAAAGAATACGATCAGCGGCAGCAGCATGGAGATAAACGCGGCGGCCGTCAGCACCTGAGTTTTTCTCAAGGTTGGAAAAACCAGGGTTTTGTAGAGGAATCCCCTATAATAGTGGTATGAAATCTCCTATCCAACCGTTTAAGTTAGAAAGATTTTTTGCGCGCTGGGAGTTTCAAGCGCCCTATCTGCTGTGTTCTTCCGACCTACAGGGCTGGCCGATGCGCGAACTGCTGGCCCTGGCGGATGAAGATACTCTGGCGTTGTGGGAAAACCTGACCCTTGGGTATACCGAGACAACCGGCCATCCCCTTTTGCGGCAGGCGATCGCCGGGCTGTATGAACAGGTTTCACCTGAAGAGATCCTCTGTTTTGCTGGAGCGGAAGAAGCCGTGTATATTGCCATGCGGGTGCTGTTGCGCCCCGGCGACCATATGATCGTCACATTTCCGGCTTACCAGTCACTGTATCAGGTGGCGGATGCGATTGGAGCGCAGGTTGCCCGGCTGTGGCTGCGCCCGCAGATGGCTGGCGGCGAGCCAGTATGGGGCATTGACCTGGATGAACTACGCCGCCTCATTCGGCCCAATACCCGATTGATCGTGGTTAATTTTCCTCATAACCCTACCGGTGCGCTGCCAGACCGGGCGCAGTGGGATGAGCTGATTGCAATCGCTCGCGGCGCTGGCTGTACCCTGTTCTCCGATGAGGTTTACCGCCTGTTAGAATACCGCGAGGCCGACCGCCTGCCCGCCGCAGCCGACTGTTACGAAAAGGCCCTGTCACTGGGGGTGATGTCGAAACCTTTTGGCCTGGCGGGTCTGCGCATTGGGTGGGTAGCCTGCCGCGACCGTGCTCTGCTGGCTGAACTGGCGGCTTACAAGGATTACACCACCATCTGTAACAGCGCCCCCGCTGAAATCCTGGCACTGATTGCGCTGCGGGCGCGCTCCGTGGTGTTAGGACGCAGCCGGGCACTGATTCAGTCCAATCTGGCGCGGGTTGATGAATTTATGGGGCGCAACCGGCAGTGGTTCCGCTGGATTCGCCCGCAGGCGGGCAGTATTGCCTTTCCAGAGTGGTTGGGGCCGGTCTCGGTGAGTCAGTTCTGCGAGGAATTGGCGCAGTCGGCGGGAGTGTTGCTGCTCCCGGCGGGGGTGTATGATTACCCCGGCAGTCACTTCCGCCTGGGGCTAGGGCGTGAGAACCTGCCGGATGCGCTGGCGCGGCTGGAGCACTTTCTGGCAACGTACCGGTAACCGCGTAACGCGCCCCATTTTTACGGCGGCGGTTATAATTGCGTTCACTTTAATCTAAAAAGAGGCAGCCCTGTGACATCGCAGCTTGTACCTTGGTACCGGCGAGTTTACCGCTGGGGACAGACCAATCTTACCGAAATTGATCCGATCCGCTGTGACCTGGCCTTCTGGCGCGAGCATTGGCGGCGCACGCGCGTACAGGGGGTGATCATCAACGCTGGGGGAATTGTTGCCTACTATCGCAGCCGGTTTGAGCTGACCCACTATGCCGAATATCTGGGCGAGCGCGACTTGTTTGGCGAGCTGGTCGAAGCGGCGCGCCAGGAAGGGCTGGCGGTGCTGGCCCGCATGGACTCGAACCGCGTCTACGCGCCGCTGGCCCAGGCCCACCCCGATTGGATTGCCATGGACCGCGAGGGCCGCCCTTACCGCGCCGGAGACCTGTACATCACCAGCGTTTTCAGCCCCTATTACCAGGAATATCTGCCAGATATTTTGCGTGAGATTGCCCGCCAATACCACCCCGATGGCTTTGCCGATAACAGCTTCAGCGGGTTGGGGCGGGCCAGCATTGACTATAATCCCTATGCGGCGGCGCAGTTCCGTCAGGCTACCGGTCTGGAACTGCCAGCCTGCCCGGATTGGAATGACCCGGCTTATCGGGCCTGGATCCAATGGAATTACGACCGGCGGCTGGAGATCTGGGATCTGAACAACCAGGCCGCGCAGTCAGCGGGCGGCCCCGACTGCCTGTGGATCGGCATGGTGGGCAGTGATCCGGTGGGTCAGGGATCTGGTTTTCGAGACCTGCGCCGCCTTGCCGGTCGGGCCAGGATGCTGTTATTGGATTCGCAGTCGCGCCCACAGGGGGGGAGCTTTCAGCAGAACAGCGAAGCCGGAATGCTCTTGCATAACCTGGCCGGCTGGGACACGCTGATCGCCGAAAGCATGGCGATGTACGAGCATAATGGCCCCTATCCCTTCCGCCTGGCAAGCAAGCCCGAACCAGAGGCCCGCCTGTGGGCTGTGGCCGGCTTCGCGGGGGGCATCCTGCCGTGGTGGCATCACATTGGGGCCTATCACGAAGACCGCCGCCAGTACCAGACGGCCCAAAGCCTGTTCCGCTGGCATGAAGCCAACCAGGCGTATCTGTTAGATCGCCGCCCGGTTGCGCCGGTGGGGGTGGTTTGGTCGCAGGAGAATGCCGATTTTTACGGGCGCGACGAAGCCCGGTTGCGGGTAGAACAGCCCTGGCAGGGTTTCACGCGCGCTTTGGGGCGCAGCCGCATCCTCTACCAGCCGCTGCACATCGAGGATGTGGCGGAAGCGCGAGAACGGGGCATCACGGCCCTGGTGTTTCCTAATCTGGGTGCGATGAGCGAGCGCCAGGCTCAGGCGATCCGCGCTTTTGTAGCGGAGGGCGGTGCGCTGATTGCCACCGGCGAGACCGGGCGCTATGATGAATGGGGCGATGCGCGCGCGGTGGGCCTGCTGGACGATCTGTTCGGGGTGCGCTCCGCCGGTCCGGCCCTGGGCAGTGAGGCCGTGCCGCAGGCCAGTTGGGAAGATTGGTCGCGGCATACCTATCTGCGCCTGACCCCTGAACTGCGCGCGCGGGTCTATGGCCCGCTGACCGGCGCAGAACCACTCCCCGCAGGCCGGCGACATCCCGTTTTGGCAGGGTTTGAAGAGACAGACCTGCTGCCTTTTGGCGGGCGGCTGGAAGTGGTTGAACTGACGGCCGGCGACGCCCTGGCTCCGCTGACTTACGTGCCGCCCTGCCCGGTCTATCCCCCTGAAACGGCCTGGATGCGCGACCCCGGCGGCCGGTACCCGGCCCTGGCACTGCGCGAACTGCCCAACGGAGCGCGCCTGGCCTTGCTGATGGCCGACATTGACCGCTGCTATGCGCGCAATCCCCTGCCAGACTATGCCCGCCTGCTGGCAAACCTGGTTCATTGGGCGCTGAATGACCCTCAGCCGGTGGTGGTAGAAGGCCCTGGTCTGCTCGACTGCCGCCTGTACCGCCAGGGAGAGCGGTTGATTCTGCATCTGGTGAACCTCACAGGGACCGACCCGCGCCCGGCGGCTGAATTTATTCGCGTGGGGCCTGTGGATGTGACCGTGCGCTGGAAGCCGTCTGACCTGCTCCCCCTGCCGCGGCAGTCGGGCACCAGGTTTTTAACCACAGTGCGGCTTTTGGCGGCGGAGCGAAAAATTACGGCGCAAATCGAAGATGGATGGCTGCGGTTTCGCGTGCCAGAGGTGGTTGACCATGAAGTTATAGTGATTGAATGATCGAGGTGAAGGAGTTTAGCTGTGAATAAAGGTGTTGCGTATGCTTTTGCGGCTTATGGAATGTGGGGGTTTTTCCCCATCTACTTTAAACTGCTGCTGCCGGTCAGCGCGCTTCAGATTCTCGCTCACCGGGTGGTATGGTCGGTAGTATTTTTGTCCATCGTAATGGTAGGGATGCGGCAGATTGCCAGTATGCGCGCGGTGCTCTCTCGGCCTATTGTGCTGACCTATCTGGCGGCGGCCTGCCTGTTGGCGGTGAACTGGTTCACGTACATCTGGGCGGTGAATGCCGGTTTCATCCTGGAAGCCAGCCTGGGATATTTTATCAATCCGCTGGTGAACGTTCTGCTGGGGGTGGTATTCCTGCGCGAGCGCCTGAAGCTGTGGCAGTGGGTTCCCATTGGCCTGGCGGCGGCGGGTGTGCTGTTCCTGACCATCAGTTATGGAACGCTGCCCTGGATTGCCCTGACGCTGGCGTTCTCTTTTGGCCTGTACGGCCTGCTGAAGAAGATCGCGCCGTTGAGCGCCCTGCATGGCCTGACGTTAGAAACCCTGATCCTGTTCATCCCTGCGCTGATTTACCTGATCGCCGTGGAGAGCCGGGGAACCGGCGCGTTTGGGCATTTGGGGGGCGGAAAAGACCTGCTGCTGGCCTTTGCCGGGGTGCTGACGGCCCTGCCGCTGTTGTTCTTTGCCGGGGCGGCTCACCGCATTCCGTTGTCAACCATGGGGCTAATCCAATACGTTGCGCCGACGTTGCAGTTCCTGGTGGGAGTGGCGCTGTATCACGAACCGTTCACTCAACAGCGGGTGGTGGGGTTTGGCATCATCTGGCTGGCGCTGATTATCTATTCAACCAACAGCCTGCTGCAGCGGCGCAGGGCTTTGCTATCAACGGCCTCTTAAAAGGCGGCGTGGGAATAGACTTACAATGAGAGCAGGAATCAAATAAGGAGGGATGAGGGATATGCGAGTCGTAAAGAACTTAATTGCAGGGCAGTGGGTTGACGCCGGGAACGGCGCAACGGCCAGAACGGTGAATCCGGCGAACCAGGATGAAGTTGTGACCGAATACCCGATGGCCTGCCGCGAAGACGCGGTGCGGGCTATCGAAGCGGCCCGCGAGGCTTTTCCGCAGTGGTCGCAGATGCCCGCTCCGCAGCGCGGGTTGATATTGGATAAGGCCGCTCAGATCATTGATGCGCGCCTGGATGAGATGGCGCGGGCGCTGACTCAGGAAGAGGGGAAGACGTTGACCGAAGCGCGGGGCGAAGTGATCCGTGCGCGCGACCTCTTTAAATATTTCGCAGGCGAGGGTTGGCGCGTGGGCGGCACGGTACTGCCCGGAACGGTGCAGAACGAGATGATCTTCACCCGCCGCGAACCGCTGGGCGTGGTGACGATCATCTCGCCGTGGAATTTCCCCATAGCGATCCCCGCCTGGAAGATCGCGCCCGCTCTGATCTACGGTAATACCGTGGTGTTCAAGCCAGCTTTTCAAACTCCGCTCATTGCGGCCCTGTTGGTGGAGGCGCTGGTAGAGGCCGGACTGCCGGCGGGCGTCCTGAACTTTATCACCGGGCGCGGCGCGGATATCGGCGATGTGATTGTCACTCACCCGGCCATCCAGGGGATCTCTTTCACCGGGTCTTATGCGGTTGGCACGGGAATTTACGCCAAAGCCATCCCCAACCTGACGCGCGTGCAGTTGGAAATGGGCGGCAAGAACCCCCTGGTGGTCTTAAAAGATGCCGATCTTAACCTGGCGGTGAGGCTGGCCGTCATCGGCGGGTATGGGCTGACGGGGCAGGCCTGCACGGCTACCAGCCGGGTGATTGTTGAAGAGCCGGTAGCCGATGCTTTCGTCGAAGCCTTAGCTCAGGCGGCGCGCAGTTTGAAAGTCGGCGACGGTTTAGAGCCGGGCGTTCAAATGGGACCGGCGTCCAGCCAGGGACAGTTAGAAACCGATCTGGAGTACATCCAGATCGGCAAGGCAGAGGGCGCGAAGTTAGTAGCCGGAGGTGAACGACTGGCCGGCAAAGGCTTCTTCTTGCAGCCCACGGTGTTCGATGACGTACAGCCGGGAATGAGGATCGCTCAGGAAGAGATTTTTGGGCCGGTGATCGGCGTCATCCGCGCGCGCGATTTTGACGATGCACTGGAGAAGGCCAACGGCATCACTTTTGGCCTTTCAGCCGGAATAGTGACTCGCGACCTCAATCGGGCAATGGCATTTTCGGAGCGCATCCAGGCAGGGGTGGTGAAGGTCAACGAGCCAACCACCGGATTGGCCCCGCACGTGCCATTTGGTGGGTTTAAGCATTCCAGCGCCAACACCTTTAAGGAACAGGGGCCGGCAGCGGTGGAGTTTTACACGCGCACCAAAACGGTTTACCTGGGGTATCCAGGCTAGGAGTAAGCTAAGGCGTTTTTTGGGGTGTAAAGCGTCGAAGAACGTTACGAGCAGTCACTGCTCTGGTCGGCGTCATCTACCAGGGTGGCGTATCTAATGCTCAGAATGCTGCTGATCGTTTCAGCCGTCTGCGCCAGAAGCAATTGAGCCTGTTTGAGATCGGCTTCGCGCTGTAAGTAGAGCGGGTTGCGGTGCAGTTGTTCGAGCAGGTTGTGATAGGCGTTGATCTCTTGGGGAGACAACGCCTGTCCGGCTGTTTCTTTCTCGCGGATCGCCTGGCGGCGCTGTTGAATCTCGGCTTGCAGGGCGGCAAGCTGCGGGTCGGCAAGGAAATTGGCGTCGGCTTCCAGATAGGATTGGATGATGTCGGTGGCGCGCAGCGCGGCGCCCAATTCCTGGGCGGCCTGGAGGATAGCGGTTGTCAAAGGCATGCGTGAGTCCTGGATACTTTCTTGCAGGTGGGTTCGGAGCGGCCAGACCTGGCCGGGGGTCTTACCCTCAGGTAAAGACGCAGCGGGTATTTTTCGCAAAGCTCAACCCGGCAGATTGGCTGATGACGGTATCAACGGCAGTGAATAACGCGCGGACGGCCTGCTGCGCCCGGCGAAATTCCGCCACAATGGGCAGTGCTTCGATCTGCGCGGTGAGCGAATCGACCGTATTCCCATCCTCATCGGTCGAATAGACGTAGGCCATTTGCAGCATATGCAGTTTCTCGGTCAGGACCTGTACCTGGGGGTCAAGGTTTACAGCGCGTTCCAGGCGCAGGTAATTCTGAAACTCGACCGTTTCGCTCAGCAGGAAAGCCAGTCTCTGCGCGCGCGCCTCGACCTCGCTTAGCGTGGACTGGGCGCTCGTAAGCTGGCAGGTATTAGAATAGAAGCTCATACCAGGGATTATAAAGAGGATAGCGCCCGGCGGATATAGGCCGTCTATCACATCTCATTGTTAAAAATGTCACAATATGACTACGCGGGTTGGGTGGCTATCTGGCAGGACCAAGCCAGCCGTACTTTTTAAGGTCCACGCGTTCTTTGGCGTCAAAAACAATGCCTTCTTGCTCCAGCAGGCGGCGCTGGAGAGCAGCCGTATGCCGTGCGCTGATTTTCCCCTGGGCGTTAATCACGCGCTGCCAGGGCACGTCTTTGGGGCTGGCGGCCATGGCATTCCCGGCCCAACGCGCCCGGTGGGCTTCGTAGATTTCAGGGGCGATCCCACCGGGGTTGGGGACGAGGGCCGCAAGCTGTCCATAGGTCGCTACCTGGCCGGGAGGAATCTGGCGGGCCAGGTTCCAGATGGCCTGGTAAAACGCGTCACGCTGCGGGAGGGGAAGTTCAGGGAGATTCAGGGCAGAACCTCGCTTCAGGCTTAATAGCTGACCTTAAACTTCATCTTTACATCATCGAGTTTGGCGCCGACGATCTTGATCTCATCCAGCCGGTTGGTTCCGATGCCCAACTTGGCGGCCATTGCCAGGTGATTGCGCCCGTTGACGAAAGGTTCGTTGGGGTATTCGGCGGTGGGATCAAAACCCATCGCGGCAGTAGCGACGGCGTCGGTGGCAACGGGGTCTTTACCGGCGAACATCACGCCAGGCCGGACGGGGCCAAACCACTGAATCCAGGGGCCTTCGCCGCCTTCTGCCGAACGGATTCCGTCAATCAGCGCCAGATCAATTGGGCGGGCCAGGTTCAAGTCCATAATCACGCCCGGAACTCGGCGGCCGGTTTCGGTTGCGGGACCGTGGAAAGCCGAGCGGTAGCGGTCGCCTTTGTTGAGCGTATAGAACCGGTAGGGAACCAGGCCAAACAGGTTCTTCATCGAGTGGGTGACGCCTGCAACGTTGTGGCACTTCATCTTTGAGACAGAGATAAAGGCGTCTAGCTCGGTCAGAATCGGGTTGAACTTAAATTTGTCGTAATAGAAGGGGTTGTCGCTCGAAGGAACTTCGACGAAGTCTTTGTAGGGGGCGGCTTCGGTCAGGTCCACAATGGTAGCTCCGGTGTCTTTTGCGACCTCGGTATAACCATATTGGACCCAAGATGCCGGCTCATACGCCGCCTCGACGATAAAGATATCTTTGGCTCCGGCGTCGCGCAGCAGCTCGATCAGAGCGCGCACCACTTCTGGGTGGGTGACAAACGTGTCAACCTCGGTGGTTTTAGGCAGGGGCTTAACCGTAGTTCCACCGGTCATATTGACTTTAATGCCCACGCGGGTGCCGTGCGCCAGCACATCTCCCAGGCCGCCGATGGCATCGAGCATCGTTTCAACCTGCTTGCGAACCAGGGCACGGTCGTAGCTCTCGGCTTTGGCAATGGCTACCAGTGAATTTTTGCCCGTTGCCTGCCCGCTGCCTGGAGTGGCCGGGGCGGGGGTCGCCTGACAGCCGGCCAGCGCCAGACCGGCGGCGGCAACCGCGGCGCCGTGCAAGAATTGACGCCGCGAAACCGCTCGGTGAATTGGGTGGGTGTGCCGATAATGTTGGCAGGGTTTCATCTCTTTTCTCCATTCAGGGGGTCATAGACCAAAAGATAGGCAAATTGTGGGCAGCAATTTACCCATCCTCTGAAATGCTACCATTCGGAAGCAGTTAAAAATTCTAATGATATTTTAACATCATTTGCGCGCCTGTGAGGTAACAAATGTCCCCGTTTCTTGTGGAGTTTTGTATAATTAAGAGAGCGTCCAGTCTTCGACGATTAGAACATAATCTTCGCGGCACTACGATTATTGGATCACTTTACCTTACATGTTGTATTGTATCTGTAGGATGGAGAGAATTTGATGATGTTTGAGGAACCTACCCGTTCTACTCGACCCAAAGTAGAAAGAGGTCAGAGCGGAGCATACCGTGACCTGGTCGAGCAGGCCCCTGGAAGACTGGGGCGTGACAGGCACGGGCGGGCTAAAATTGCCTATTTGAGCGGTTCTCCGGGTGGGGTGTACCACTTTGAAAAGTGGCTGATGTGGCGCGGCATTGCCGAAGCCGCTAAAGAAAATGCAATTGACCTGATCTACCTGGCCGGCGAGGCATATGACCGCTCACCGCAGGCCGTTTTATATGACCTGGTTGGCAGGCACAATATTGATGGTCTGATTATCTGGAATTCCTTTGTCAGTCAGTTCAGTTCGCTGGAGAAGACGCAGGAATTTGTAGATTGGTTTCACCCGCTGCCAGTGGTCAGCATTGATCTGCGGCTGGTCGGCTGCGCCAATCTGCTGACCGATGACGCCCTGGGAGTGCGCGACCTGCTGCTGCACCTGATTCGCGCGCACGGCTACCGCAAAATTGCCTTTGTCGGGCAGGAAAATAACCACTTTGCGGCGCTGCGGCGTGAGGCTTTTGAAAGAGTGATGAACCAGTTCGGCCTGTTTCGCCCGGAACTGGTTTGCACGCTGGGAGAGATGCTGCGCGCGCCGGAACAGTGCATTGCGGGCTGTGAGGCCGTCGTCACGTATTCAGACGATATGGCTATTCAAGTTATCGAGGCTTTGCGTGCGCGTGGCCGCCGGGTTCCAGAAGATATAGTGGTGACGGGTTTCAACGATGGCGAAGAAGCGCGCGGGTCGCAGCCTCCGCTGACGACCGTGCGCCTGCCCTTCCGCAGCCTGGGGCGCAAAGCTGTTGAACTGCTGGTTAATCGCCTGCGCGGCGAGCGGGTTGCACAAGACACCATTCTGACGCCGCAGTTGATCCTGCGCCGCTCGTGCGGCTGCCTGGAGCCAATGGCCGAGCAGGCAGCCGTTGGCCCCGTCGTCCGCTCGACGGGCAGCCTGTGGGAAGCTCTAACCACGGCGCGTTCCGTGCTGCCCGGCCGCATGGCTCCCAGCATGGGAACCTCGATTGAAAACCTGGCCGAGCAATGGGCCGAACAACTGCTGGAAATCGTCATTGCTGAGATTGAGCGCTACCTGGATAACCCCGACCACCATATTATCCCTTCGCGGCAGTACCTTCACGATCTAAGCGAACTGCTGCGTGCGGCGGTTTCAGAGAGCAGTAATGTAACGCGTTGGCACGAAGCCCTGACCCTGTTAAGGCAGTATCTGCTTCCTTACTTAAAGGGCAGTGACCTGGCGTTTGTTGAAGATATGTGGCAGCAGGCCAGGGTGTTGATCGGGCAGGTGGCAGTGCGCGCTGAGGTTCACCGCGGCTGGCAGTCTTCACGACGGACGGAAATCTTGCGCGAGATCGAGTCGGACCTGCTAATTACCGTTGATCTGAACGAACTCTTAGATATCCTGGCCGGCGGTCTGGCGCGCCTGGGAATCCGCGACTTTTTCCTGGTGCTGTATGAAAATGAGGTTTTTGATCCAGAAGGGCGCGCGCGTCTGGCCCTGGCAGTTCAAAATGGAGAGCGCGTCGCGGTTCGGCCAGAAGAAGAATCTTTCCCGGTGTCTGAGATTCTGCCGCGTCAGTGGTTAGAGGGGTATTCGCCTTTCTCCATTGTGGTTGAAGCACTTCACCTGCGCGCCGAACAGATTGGTTATATCGTTTTCCAGACCGACCCGCCGCTCGATTCATCAGAATGCGATATTTTTCAGGCGCTGCGGATTCAATTGAGCAGTGCGTTGAAGGGTGTGCGTCTGCGCCACAAACTCCAGGACGCGCGTCAGCAGGCCGAAGAGGCCAATCAGTTGAAGAGCCGGTTTCTTTCGATGGTCAGCCATGAACTACGCACGCCCCTGAACCTGATTGTGGGCCTGAGCGAAATGGCAATCCGTCAGCAGGCGCGCGCCAGGGGTGAAAACCCCCCTCACGAGGATGGAGAAGGGATTGGGCGCTTCCTGGAACAGATTTACGTGAGCGGTCAGCACCTTGACCGGCTCATCCGCGACGTGCTGGACCTTGCCAGCAGCCAGTTAGGGCAAATGTCGTTGATCGTCAAGCCGCTCGATCTTATGCCGGTTCTGCAAGATGTAGCCAGCATGGGAGAGCACCTGGCACAGCAAAAGAACCTGACGTTTCGGATGGAAGCGGCCGGCCCACTGCCTCGGGTGATGGGTGATAAAACCCGTCTGCGCCAGATTTTATTGAATCTATTGAGCAACGCCGTCAAGTTCACAGCCCGCGGCGAAGTGGTCTTGACCGCGGTACAGGAAGACCAAGAGATTTTAATCTCGGTGCGCGACACAGGTTTGGGCATCGCCAAAGAAGACCTGGAGAAAATCTTCGATGAGTTCCGCCAAAGCGACCGATCGATTCACCGTGGCTATGGTGGGATTGGCCTGGGCCTGGCGATCACCCGGCGGCTGGTGGAACTGCACGGAGGCCGTATTTGGGTGACGTCCAGCGGCGAAGAGGGCGGCGGCTCGAATTTCCAATTCACCCTGCCGATTCTGGTGGAACAGCCAGGGGCCGACCCGGCGGCTCTGAGCGGGCCGGGCAGCTCGCGTGAAGGCGTGGTGTTGATTGTCACCGGCGCGGCTGGTGAAAGCCAGGAACTGATGCAGTACCTGCACCGGCACGGCTTTCAGGTAGAAGAGTTGGCGCTACAGACCACGCCAGATCTCATCGAAAACCTGCTGCAAGCGCCGCCCGGCGCGGTGGTGTTAGACCTGGCGCCCGCCTCGGAGCAAGGCTGGGATATCATGAAGCGGGTCAAAGAAAACCCCGCTACCCAAGATATCCCGGTGCTGTTCTACTCGCTCATCCGCGAAGAAGATATGGGGGCAGTTCTGGAGATGGACTACCTCAACAAGCCGGTGGGCATAGAAGAGTTGGTGAAAGCATTGAGCCGCCACGGCCTGGTGAAATCGGCGCAGGGAGCAAAGCGCACGATTTTGATTATAGACGACGAACCCGGCATTCTGGAAATGCACTCGCGCCTCGTCCGTTCTGAACTGCCAGATGTCAACGTGTTGACGGCTCGCAGCGGCCAGGAAGGGCTTCAGATCATGCGGTATGTCGTTCCAGATTTAGTGTTGTTGGATCTGATGATGCCTGAACTGGATGGCTTTGGCGTGTTGAAGGCCATGCAGTCTGAGCAAACCCTGCGCAGTGTGCCGGTGATCGTTTTAAGTGGGCAGGTAATCACGCGCCGCGAGATGGAGCGTTTAAACCAGGGGGTGGCTACTGTCCTCAGCAAAGGGATGTTTAATACTTCCGAGATTTTGGCGCGCATCGAAGATGTGCTGGCGCGCAACAAACGCCTGGGAAGCGAATCGCAAAAGCTGGTGCAGCAGGCCATCGGGTTTATCCACGAGCATTACAAAGAGCCGATTTCGCGCTCCGACATTGCCAGCGCGCTGTGCATCAATGAGCAGTATCTTTCGCGCTGCTTTAACCGCGAGATGGGCATTGGCCCTATGGTGTACCTGAGCCGCTACCGTATTCAACGCGCCAAACGCCTGCTCGAAATGGGCAATTATTCTATTACGCAGGTGGCAATGGAAGTGGGGATGTCGAGCCAGTCATACTTCTCGCGGGTTTTTCAAGAGGAGACGGGCCTTACGCCATCGGCTTACCAGCGCGGCGCGCGCAACGAAAATAGCTGAGCGTGTGCGCAGGTGACGAAATCCGTTAAAAAGGTTACAAAAGTGAACAATTAAGTCTCACGTGTAAATGACTTCTCCTATTTTAACTGTTATGTTTAGCATACGAAACGCAGCGCTTTTTTTTGAAAAATGCGTTGAAACGGTTTCGCTTCTAGAGGCACAGATATGCCTTTGACGTGTTTAATCGCCGCGCATGATCCCTGGTTTATCCAGCTTCTCCGCATCTACAGCGAAGAAAGCGGGTTCCGAGTGGCACAGGTTTACGAAGGTCAGGATGTGCTTCCCATGATTTACCAGGAGAAACCCGTGGCAGTGTTCTTACAGGCCGACCTGCCGGGAAAAATCAAAGGGTGGGAAGTGCTGCGTTCGATCAAAGCGGACCCATTTGCCCGCCAGATTCCGGTGCTGGTCTTTTCATGGGCAGCGCAAATGAGCGCGGATGGGCCCGGAGCCGCTTTAGAAGGCGCCGCAGCGCACCTTCAGGAGCCGGTAACGTATGAGATTTTCCAGGATGCCTTGAAGAAGGCGGGGGTTAGACTGGCTGGGTCCAAAACGCTGGAATCCCCTGGCAGCGGCGATCCTACCGTGGAACACACGTCTTCACCGAACGGAAAGTGCTGTTAGAATTGCTCCTGCGGCGCGATTTCGCATCACCAATTGACTGATTATCGAATACCGCAGTAATCAACCACCTGGCCGGTGAACTGAACGATCCCGGCATCTGGATGGGAAAATGCCTGCTGAACAAGAACGACATCACCTGAGGAGAAGAACTACCCATGACTAATCGCTCGCTGGAATACCCGCTGATCGGCGGCTATATTCATCACTGGCTGGTAGCCGGGCCGATAAGCTATGAAGTCGAAGAAGCTGCGCCCCGCCGCACAGCGACGCTTCACCTGGAACAGCCCCCTGTGGATCGAGGGACGTTTAACGAGCAGGTTTCCTGGCGTTACCTGCGCTGTGGCGAGGATCACCGGGTGGATCTTTCGACGGCTGCGCCGCTTCCGCAGTACCTTCAGGGCTGGGCTTATACCCGCCTGCTGACCCAATCGCCCGGAGAAGCGTCTCTGGCCCTCACCTTCACAGGAGAATTGGATGTGTGGGTCAACGGTCAGTTGATTTACCAGAGCGGGCCAGGCACAGCCGATGGCGCCAGGCAAACGGCTGTGGCGCGTCTGAGCCTGGAAAAAGAGAATGAGCTTACGGTGCGAGTCGGCCAGGTGGGAGCCCGATCGGTGGATTTGGGGTTTTCGCTGCGCGTGGAAGGTCAGCCGGTAGAGACGGCCGCGGTGCATGTGCCGGTCAAGGCGCGTTTTCCGCATCGTGTTCAGAAATATGAAAAGCTGTTCGATCAGGCTTACCTGGAAGAAGCGGCCAGCTACCGGGGTCGGGTGGTTAAACTGCATTTTGCTGAAGATACCACCGACGACCTGCGGTATGCCTATTCCATCCGCGACGCCGCCTCGATGATCTATGTCGAGGGTACCTGGGACGTTGTTAAGGAAGAGGGCCTGGATATTGGGCATCCACAGCGCATTTTCGAGCGTCCCGGCTGGGTGGTGCTGCGCGCTCCAAATAAAGAATATTTTGAACAGGATATGCGCTACCAGCGCGCCCTGCCCATTTATATCCTGGATAATGATTTCTCCACCACGCCCTACGGCGACTACGCCAGCCGGCGGGCCGAGGCGCTCCAAGATGCGGCCCGGCGCGATGGACTGCTGTTTGCCGAACTGGCAAAGATGGTGTTGGAAAAGTGGGATCAACTGGACCGTAAAGCCATTCGTGAAGCCATCCGTCAGGTAAAACAGCGCGAGGCCGGCAGTGAACTGGCGCTCGTGGGCCTGTTAGGGATGGCGATGCGCTTTGCCGATAAGTCCGCATTCCCGGCAGGGCTGCTCGATGGGTTAGAAGAGGCTGTTCTGCAATTTGCGTTTGCCCCCGGCGCGGCGCCGTCGGGCGTGGATTTTGAGCGCGAGAGCAGCGCCTTGCTGGCGGCAACTGCTGAAGTCCTGGCCGGCCAGTTGTACCCAGAGAAGATGTTTGCCGTTTCCCAAAAAACCGGAGCGGTGCACCGGGTAGAGGCCGAGGCCAAAGTGGAAGAGTGGCTGCGGCAGCGGGGCGAGCGCGGCTTCGCGGAATGGGATTCGCCAGAGGCTGTGGAACGCAATGTGGTTGCTTTAACTCATCTGGTAAGCCTGGCGGAAAACGAAACCGTGCGTGATTTTTCCGCCGTGCTATTGGATAAAATCCTGTTTCTGCTGGCAGTAAACACCCATCAGGGCGTCTTGGGCGGCTCAATGGGCAATGCCAGCGCCGCCTATGCCAGCGCCGCGCTGAAGAGTGGGCGTATGCAGCCCAGCGCCGGAATTGCCCGGTTGTTGTGGGGAACGGGAATTTACAGCGCCCAACTGGCCGGCGTCATCAGCCTGGCGCTGGCAGAATATGAGTTCCCCTCTTTCTTTGCGGACATCGCCACCAGCAAACAGCCGGAGATGTGGAGCCGTGAGCGCCACCAGGCCGCCGGGGGTGAGGTGAATAAAGTGATTTACCGCACGCCCGACTACCTGCTTGGCTCCGCGCAGGATTACCACCCCGGCGAGCGCGGCAGCAGCACGCACATCTGGCAGGCCACGTTAGGGCCAGACGCGCTGGTATTCACCAACCACCCGGCATCTTCTGGTCAGGAAGAGTTCCACCGGCCCGGGTTCTGGCTGGGGAACGGCGCGCAGCCGCGTGTGGCTCAATGGAAAGATGTGCTGGTAGCCGTTTATTCCATCCCAGAAGACGCCGCGCTGGATTTTACGCACGCTTACTTCCCAATGTATGCCTTTGATGAGACTGCCTTCGAAGGAGGGTGGGCTTTTGGACGGAAGGGGCAGGGTTATGTGGCGCTCACCGCGGCGGCGGGGTTTGAACTGATCAAGCGCGCGCCCGATGGATACCGCGAACTGCGCTCGCCGGGGCGCAAAAACGTATGGCTCTGCCAGATGGGGCGCGTAGAAACCGACGGGAATTTCTTGCAGTTCCGGCAAAAGGTATTGGCGACCCTGCCGGTTTGGGGCGACCTGAGCGTGCGTTACACTTCGCTGCGCGGCGATGAACTCGCCTTTGGCTGGCAGGGGGCCTTCCAGGTTAATGGGCAAGAGGTTGCGCTGAACGGTTTTCCGCACGTCGAGAACCCCTACTGCCAGGCGGCCTATCCAACCGATCAGATGGATATTGCCTTTGAAGATCTCACCATGCGCCTGAATTTCCAGTAAAAGTCTGCGCCGACGCTGAAAGCATCGCCGGGGAACCATCCCGGCGGTGTTTTTAATTGCTGTAAAGCTATCATACAGTATTACAATCAGATAGGATAAAAACATCCAATATTACGTTTTGTGACCTGTATTTTTGAGGCATAGGTTACAAAAATACATAAACAGGCTTCAAAAAGATATTTTTTCTTTTTCTGATTTTGATATAAACTAGAGTAGGTTCGTCCTTCTCTATCTGCCTGCTAATCCATTTATTGGTTTTCCCGTACGTTAGTGTAATCTTAGGCGTATAAGAAGTAGCCGGTTATCTGCTGAGTGAATTTTCTGGCAACTGCGTGTTCTGGCGTAATCGTGTGAGAGCGCTTCCACAGTTTGCCGGTGATTCCTTTTAGGGGTTCACCCTAAAAGTGGCGCTTCCAAGATCCTGTGGTGGCATGGCCGTTTACCTGACACCACTTTCAACGGCGTTCAATCTGTGTTACGCCAGCTTAAGATCGAAAGGAGGAGGATCACAGCCCAAAATACTTGCTCGTTTGCTCATGCCTGACTCGCTTGCATTTCAGACCTTTCAAAGATTTTTTAAGGAGAAGAACCATATGTCTAATATCACTCGTAGGCAGTTTATTCGTGGGTCTGCGGTTGCCGTTGGGGCCGCCGTTCTGACCGCCTGCGGCGGTGCGCAGCAGCCCACCACTGGCGATACCGGCAAAGCTGAGCCCACCAAAGCGGCCGAACCTACGAAAGTAGAAGTCAAGGCTAGAGAAAAGAAGTGGCCCCTGGGCGATGTACCACGCAACCGCACCCTGATTTACTTCAACAACACCCCCGCGCCCGGCATTCACGCTCCCTTGCTGACCGGCTACAACCACCAGAACGGTAACGCGATCCTGTGGGAGCCTTGCGCCTATTACAGCGCGCATGGTGACAAGACCTACATGTGGCTGGCCGAGAGCTATTCCTACAACGAAAACGCGACCGAGTGCACCATCAAGTTCCGCAAGGGTATCAAGTGGTCGGATGGCGTGGCCTTCACCGCCAAAGACGTGGCGACCTCGATGGAGCGCCTCAAGCGGGTTGACGGCCTCAACCGCTCCGCCACCTACAAAGCCGAGCTGGACGCCGCCGAAGTGGTGGATGATCTGACCCTTAAGGTCAAGCTGAATCAAACGGACTGGCGCTTCTTCTTCAAGAGCCTGACCTTCCGCTTTGACCTGGGCGACGACACCGCTATCCTGCCCGAACACATCTACAAAGACGTCCCGGATGCCGAACTGGTGAACTTCAAGGATTACGACCCCGCCACCGGGCACCCGGTTTCGACCTCGGCTTACGGCGTTGGGCAGACCAGTGACCAGTTCATGAACTTTGACCTGCGTCCGAGCTGGTGGGCGGTGGATACCGGCTTTGTGGAGAAGGAACCGGATGTCTGGCGCGTCTTACAGCAGGCCTTCACCAATGATACGGTGGCCGCCCAGATGCTGATCAACAACGAGATTGATCACCCGCTCGACCTGCGCCCGTTGGTGGTTGCCAGCCTGCTGGCCCAGTCGGATCATGTGGAGACGTGGACCGGCAAGAAGCCGCCCTTTGGGTACGTGGACTGGTGGCCGATCAGCGTGTACTTCAACTGCGGGCGCGCGCCGACCAACGATCCCAAAGTGCGCTGGGCCGTTTCTTACGCTATCAATCGCCAGCAGTTGGTTGATGTCGGCTGGGGCGGCGCTGGCAAGATCAGCATCACCCCCTTCCCCGAATATCCCAAGCTGATGACCTACATTGATGGCATTAAGGATATTCTGGATAAGTATCAGATCGAGAAGCAGGACCTCGAAAAGAGTGCCAAACTGATGGAAGAAGCCGGCTACACCAAGAACGCCGACGGCTTCTGGGCTGACAAGGATGGCAATGTTCCTGACTTCGACCTGTACGCGGGCGTCCCCCTGTTTGGCGATATCGCCCCCATCATTGCAGAGCAGTTGCGCAGCGCCGGCTTTAAGTGCGAGCACAAGGCCCCGCAGGATGTATGGGCGGCGAAGGCCGATGGCCGCGCGACACTCTTCCTGTTCGGTCACGGCGGCGCTACGATTGACCCGCTCGACACCTTCATGCTCTACCGCAAAGAGAACGCCATGGAGCAGGGCACGCAGAGCTGGAGCAACCTGTCGCGCTGGTTCGATGATGAATTTACGGCCGTCACCGACGAGATGAACAACACGGCCATGGATGACCCGAAGATGAAAGAGCTGTTCCACAAGGGCATGGAAATCTGGTACGAACAACTGCCAGATGCCCCGGTGGTGCAGTGGTTCCATCGCATCCCGGTCAACACCACCTACTGGGATAACTGGCCGAACGAGCAGAATCCCTACATGAACTCGGCCCTCTGGCACCTGACCATGTTTGTGGTCGTCAACGGGCTGAAGGCCAAGCAACCGTAACCTGCTGTGCAGTACGTTGTGGCGTACAGGGTTTCCCTGTACGCCACAACATTTGTATTGGGCAGTGATTTTGGCTTGCCTTTGGCGCGGGAGAATGGCTACAAAAATACATAAATAAGTTTCAAGAGTATATTTTTTTCTTCGCAGTGTCTGTTATAAAGTAGGCAGGTCGCTACGTTCTGCTGGCTTATTGCGTCTGCCTGCAGTGTGGGGGTGTGTTCTCTTTTTTGTTTGGGTTCTCTTGAGAACGCTCCCAAACCAGCGTAGGCCGGCGCCGGTTGAACTGGCATGAATGTGAGTGCCAAAGTCAAATCTTTATCATGAAAGGAGGAAAATCACTGGCGCCTGATTTATCGTTGGGGTCCGATTTGTCGTTGGGGTTCTATGTTAACGCAGAGTCAACTCATTCCGGATTGCATGGACGAAATCAATATCAAGGAGAAGAAAATGTCTAACCTTTCCCGTAGGCAGTTTTTGCGCGGAACCGCTGTGGCGGCAGGGGCTGCCCTGTTGACTGCGTGCGGCGGCCAAACTCAGCCCACGACCGGCAACACCGGCAATACTGGTACCACAGGTGAAGCTACCCAGGCGCCTGATACCAGCAAGCCCGCAGTGCAACGTGAGAAGAAGTTCCCCCTGGGTGACGTTCCCCGTAATCGCACGCTGATCATGTCCTATGGCGCCCCGGTCCCTGGCGTTGCCAGCCCGTTGGCGGCCGGCTATAACCACCAGGTTGGCTATGCCATCCTGTGGGAGCCTTGCGCATATTACGGCGCCCATGCCGATAAAACTTATATGTGGTTGGCCGAGAGCTATACCGCGAACGAGAACGCGACCGAATACACCATCAAGTTCCGCAAGGGCATCAAGTGGAGCGACGGCACGCCCTTCACCGCCAAAGACGTGGCGACCTCAATGGAGCGCCTCAAGCGGGTTGACGGCCTCAACCGCTCCGCCACCTACAAGGCCGAGTTGGACTCCACCGAAGTGGTGGATGACCTGACCCTTAAGGTGAAGCTCAACCAGTCTGACTATCGCTTCTTCTTCAAGAGCCTGACCTTCCGCTTCGACCTGGGCGATTTCCCCGCCGTTCTACCGGATCATATCTACTCGACCATTCCTGACGAAGAACTGGTGAACTTCAAGAACTTCGACGTCGAGAAGCAGTGGCCCGTGACCACCGGCGCATACGGTTTGTCGGCTTCTACCGACCAGTTCAGCTATTTTGACCTGCGCCCGAGCTGGTGGGCCGTGGAGACCGGTTTTGTTGCTCAGGAGCCGGATGTCTGGCGCATGATTTACCAGCCGTTCCAGAATGACACCGTTGCCGCTCAGCAGTTGATCAACAACGAAATTGATCAGGCCCTCGACCTGCGCCCGCTGGTAGTCGCCAGCCTGCTGGCCCAGTCGGATCACCTCCTCACCTGGACCGGTAAGCAACTGCCTTTCGGTTACATTGACTGGTGGCCGACCTCGGTGTACTTCAACACCGCCAAAGCCCCCACCAACGACAAGCGTGTGCGCTGGGCCGTTTCTTATGCCATCAACCGCCAGCAGATCGTGGACGTGGGCTGGGGCGGCGCCGGCAAGATCAGCGTCATCCCCTTCCCCGAATATCCCCGCCTGATGACCTACGTGGATGGCATTAAGGATATTCTGGACAAGTACCAGATGGAAACCCAGAACCTCGAAAAGTCGGCTCAATTGATGGAAGAGGCCGGTTACGTCAAGAATGCCGAGGGCTTCTGGGCCGACAAGGACGGAACCGTGCTGGACTTCGACCTGTATGCGGCTGTCCCGCTGTTTGGTGACTCTGGCCCGATTATCGCGGAGCAACTGCGCGCCGCCGGCTTTAAGTGCGAACACAAGGCCCCGCAGGATGTGTGGGCGGCGAAGGCCGATGGCCGCGCCAACCTGTTCCTGTTTGGTCATGGCGGCTCGACGATTGACCCGCTCGATACCTTCATGCTCTACCGCAAAGAAAACGCCATGCCGGTGGGCGAACAGAGTTGGGGCAACCTCTCGCGCTGGTGGAACGATGAATTCCAGGCCATCACTGACGAGATGAACAACACCGCCATGGATGACCCGAAGATGAAAGAGCTGTTCCACAAGGGCATGGAAATCTGGTACGACGAACTGCCAGATGCCCCCATCACGCAGTGGTACCACCGCATTCCGGTGAACTACACCTATTGGGATAACTGGCCGACCCAGGAAAACCCGTATGTCAACTCGGCGCTGTGGGCCTGCACCATGTACCAGGTGGTGATTAACCTGAAGGCCAAACAGGCGTAGCAATGAACCTCCGTCCACTGGCCTGCAGAAGAACTCGCCTTACTTAGCAGGCCAGGAGGAAAGCCTCATCTCTGTCAGGGGTCTGCTGAACAGGCCCCTGACAGAAGGGCAAGACCCTTAACTTGCGAATATTCCATCAAGCTTCGGGCTGGGGCTTGCAATGCCGGCGGCTCGTTGAACTGTAATTCTAAGGACTCCCGGCTCGCCCCCCGGGGCCTGGTGTTATCAACCCTCATAACGATGGAGGTCGTAGATGACGGCAAATTATGTACTCAGACGTGTGATCTTCCTGATCATGGTGATCTGGACGGCTGCCACGATCAACTTCCTGCTGCCCCGCATGACGGGCCGGGACCCGATCAAAGAGCAGTTGATGCAGCAGATCGCCAGCCAGGGCCGCAAGCCGGAAGATGCAACCCAGATGATTAATATGTACAACCGGTTGTTTGGCCTGGATAAACCTTTGTGGCAGCAATATATCACCTATATTGCCAATGTCGCCAGGCTGGATTTTGGCTATTCCATCAATTCGTATCCGCGCACCGTCATGGAAATCATCATCGCCAGAGGTCGGCTGACCCTTCCGTTTGTTTCCGTTTCGATCTTCCTGGCATTTACCATTGGAATTCTTTTAGGCGCATTGATTGGATGGAATAAGTCTCCACGCTGGTTGGGCAACATCGTGGTTCCTCCGCTGTTGGTGTTTTCATCGGTGCCATCCTATCTGATTGCCCTGGTGCTGATCTATTTTGCCGCATTCCGATGGAAGTTGTTCCCTCTGGGTGATCCTTATTCCAAGACCATGCAGGAAGATTGGAGCAACCCCAAATTCATTATGGATTACGCCTACCACGCAGTTCTGCCGATCACCTCGATTGTAGTGGTGGAAGCATCGGGGTGGGCATTGGGGATGCGCGCCATGATGGTAACGGTAGAAGGGGATGACTACGCCACTTTCGCGGAGGCGAAAGGCTTGAAAAATTCGCGGATTTTCTTCCGTTACCTGATTCGCAACGCGCTGTTGCCTTCGCTTACCGGCCTGGCGTTGCGCCTGGGCTTTATTATCACCGGCGCCGCGGTGACAGAGAACTTCTTCAACTACCAGGGATTGGGGAGTACCCTGGGGGCGGCTATATCTACCTTTGATTATTTCCTGATTTACGGCATTTGCATCATCCTGGTGATGAGTATCGCATTCGCGACTTTCATCATGGATATGATTTACCCGTTGCTCGATCCGCGCATCACATACCGCGCCCAGAGAGGATAAAGCCATGTCTGGTTTTCTTTCTTACGTCAAAAGAAACCCGTCGCTTGGGATAGGGCTGGGGATTCTGCTTTTCCTGTTGCTGTTTACCTCGGTGGGAAGGCTGATTGTCAACCCTGAGAATGCCTATCCTTTGAAAGTTCCGGCCAACCTGCCGCCAGGGCCAGGGTATCCTTTCGGCACAGACCGCCAGGGCCGCGACCTGCTGGCGGTGATGGTCGTCGGGACCGGCCTGACTCTGCAAATCGGCGCGATTGCTGGCTCAATTGGCCTGGGCGCCGGCATTGTGCTGGGGTTTGTCGCTGGTTATTATGGCGGCGCGCTGGATACGATCATCACTTCGTTTATTGATGTGTACATGAGCATCCCCAGCTTCTTGATCCTGATCTTGATTGCCTCAACCTTCAGGAACATCACGCTTGGGGTGGTGGAAATGGGGCTCATCGTTTCGATTGTTTCCTGGGCCGGGCCGGCTCGCGCCATCCGCGCCCAGGTGCTGTCGATGCGCGAGCGCCCCTTCGTAATGATGGCAAAACTGGGCGGTATGAGTTCTTTCGAAATCGTGATGAAGGAACTGGTCCCCAACCTGCTGCCTTTCCTGGTGATGAGCCTCTCTCAATCGGTCTACGGTGGGATTGCCGCTTCTTTGGGCCTCGAAGCGCTGGGCATCGGCAGCCGCCGCGAGCCGACCATGGGCATGACCCTCTTTTACGTGAACTACTACTCAGCCTTCCTGGTAGGCATGTGGTGGTGGATTATTGAACCGGTGGCCGTGATCGTTTTGACTTTGACCTCCCTGGTGTTGACTTCGATCGGACTGGACGAGATTGCAAATCCCAGAGTGCGGAGGGGCGTGTGAACAACAATAAAGTTCTGCTGGATATCCGAGATCTCAAGACCTATTTCTACGTTAAGGCCGGAACGGTTAAAGCGGTTGATGGCATAGATCTTCAACTGAACAGCGGCACAAAACTGGGGTTGGTCGGCGAGTCTGGGTCGGGTAAATCAACGGTGGCGCTGTCAATGATGCGGATGATCCGCCCGCCAGGAACCGTGCAGGGCCAGATTAACCTGGATGGGGTGGACCTGCTCAAGCTCAGCGCGGAAGAGATGCGCCGGATGCGCCTGAGCCAGATTTCGATGATCCCCCAGGGCGCGATGAACTCTCTGAATCCGGTCATGCGGGTCAAAGATCAGGTTTTCGATGGGATGATTGATCACGGCACGAATTGGGCCAGCAAGAAGGAACGCGAGGAATTTTTAGCCGAACTGCTGAGGATTGTCGAATTACCCCCGAAAGTGGGCATGATGTACCCCCACGAACTATCGGGCGGCATGAAGCAGCGTGTGTGCGTGGCAATCGCCATCTCTATGCACCCCAAGATCCTCATCGCCGATGAGCCGACCAGCGCGCTCGATGTGGTCATCCAGCGCCAGGTGATGGAAACGATCACCCGCTTGGCGCGCGATATGAACCTCTCGATGATCTTGATCGGCCACGATATGGGTCTGATGGCGCAAAGCGTAGACCGCCTGGCAGTCATGTATGCTGGTCATATGATGGAATTGGGCGACGTGAAAGAGATGTTCTCTGACCCGCTCCATCCTTACACCGTTGCCCTGATCGAGAGTCTGCCCATCCTGGGGAACCGGGGTGTGTTTAAGGGTATCCCTGGCATCCCCCCCTCGGTGATCAACCCGCCGCCAGGCTGTCCCTTCCATAACCGCTGTAATCGGATGATGCCTGACATTTGCCCGCACAAAGCCGCGCCGTACAAAGAAGTCCGGCCAGGGCGATGGGTGTCATGCCACCTGTACTAATTCGTGGAGTGAAAAGAGATGCCCCCTCTAATTGAACTGCGCAATGTTACAAAAGTCTTCGGCGGCAGCATCAAAGACAAGGACACAGGCAAAGTGACCGTCGCCCTCGATGATATGACGTTTGTCCTCGAGGAAGATTTCCCCCACATTATTACGGTGGCAGGCGAATCGGGCAGCGGTAAGACGACCATGCTGATGCTCCTGCTGGGCTTTTACGAGCCTTCGGCCGGCGAGGTGTTGTATAATGGCAAGAATATCTGGAAGATGGACAAGGAAGAGACCAAAGATTTCCGCCGCAACGTCCAGGCAATTTTCCAGGACCCGTTTGCCGTCTACAACCCGTTTTATAAAGTTGATAACCTGTTGAGCATCCCGATTAAGAACTTTGGTCTGGCAAAGAACAAAGATGAAGCCCGCAGTCTGATGGAAAGCGCGCTCACCCGCGTGGGTTTGCGCCCCGAAGAAACCCTGGGCCGCTTCCCTCACCAGCTCAGCGGCGGCCAGCGCCAGCGTATCGCGGTGGCCCGCGCTCTGATCCTGCGCCCCAAGCTCTTGCTGGCAGATGAGCCGGTCTCGATGGTGGATGCTTCACTGCGCGCCACGCTCCTTAAGCAGATTCGCGATCTCAACCAGGAACTTGAAATCCCGGTTCTCTACATTACCCACGACCTGACGACTGCATATCACGTCAGTGACTACATTCTGGTGATGTACAAAGGCTCGGTGATGGAAGCCGGTGACGTAGAAAAGGTCATCCGCGACCCACAGCACCCCTACACCCGGCTGCTGGTCAATTCCATCCCCTGGCCGGACCCCAATATGCTGTGGGGCCAGGCGGCTGAGGTGGTGCGCGGCAAATCCATCACCGAAAACCGCGGCTGCAAATTCGCCAACCGCTGCCCGCACATGACCAATATGTGCATCCAAAGCCCGCCGCCGCTCTACCGTGTGCGCGAAGGCCAGGTGGCCGCCTGCTATCTCTATCAGGGCAGCAGCGTAATTGAGCGGGCCGATCTGAGCGCCATGTTCCCCAAGCGCGAGGCGGCCTCGGTGAAGAGTTAGCCGGGCTGATCGAAAGGGTATCGTTTTGTAAGATTGGTTCGACCTGCAAGGTAGCGGCAAGACACCGGGTCTGACGTGTCTTGCCGCTACGAGTGTAAGGATTTGGTTTGTGGAGGCGAGTGTTAATCGGTATGGCAAATCAAGGTCATCCCCCGCAAGGTTCTGGGCGCCGTCGCCATCGTCATTCAAGCACCCGGCCCTCACCATCCGCACAGCAGCCTGCCGCTGGCACTGCTGCTGGTGCGCCTGTTTTATATATCCATCCCGCCAAGCAGGGGATGGAGTTTCGCGCCGAAGATGAATCTTTTGGGCGGCCATACGGCCTGTTCCCGTTAGGTCTTCCGGCGCTCATCAACGTGTTGCGCCAGGATGGTATTGATGTTCAGGGCGTCAACCATCCTCTGGAGCGGCAGTTAAACCGCAATTTCCACCTGGATAGCTGGCTGAACGCCCGGCGCGGCGCAAAGATCATCCTCATTGATATGCACTGGTACGAACACTGCTACGGCGCGGTCGAAACCGCTAAATTTTGCAAGCAGATCTTGCCAGAAGCCTGGGTCGTCATGGGGGGGCTGTCGGCCTCTGGCTTTGCTCGCGAAATCTTAGAGAACTTCCCGGCGGTGGATTTTATCGTCCGCGGCGATGCCGAACGGCCTTTATTAGAGCTGGTGCGTCTGCTTTTAAAAACCTCAACCACCGATCCCGATCCGGGCGCGCTGGCCGCCATCCCCAACCTGAGCTACCGGCAGGGAAGCGCGATTGTCGAGAATCCCACCGCCTACACTGCCGCAACGCACGACCTGGATGCGCTCGATTTTGTGCATATTGATTTTCTCGACCATTACCGTGAATATTACGTTCACGAGTACATCGTGACCGATATTAAAAAGGCGCGCGCTGCATTAGAGACGCCCACCCCCTACACCGGGCGCTGGGTTTGCACCGCGCGCGGCTGCAAATTTAACTGCTCTTACTGCGGCGGCGGTCGGTCGGCGCATAAACTGCTGGCTGGGCGGGTAGGATTGGTGCTGCGCTCGCCCGAAAAAGTCGTCGAAGACCTGGTGGAACTGCGCCGCCTGGGTGTGATGCAGGCGTCAATCTCTTGGGACCTGGCGGAACTGGGTAAAGAGTATTGGGAAGCCGTATTTGCCGGTATTCGCCGCGAGAAGTTGAAAATTGGGTTGTATAATGAATTCTTCCAGATGCCAGATCTGGAATTCGTTGAGGCTCTGGCCGCAGTCGGCGACCCGGAGCATTCGGCAGTGGCAATTACGCCCCTCTCTGGAAATGAACACGTGCGCCGGCTGAACGGCAAACATTACTCAACCGAGGAGCTGTTTGACCTGTTGGAAATGCTCAGCCGTTATAAGATGTACCTGTTGATTTACTTCTCTTTGAACCTGCCCGGCGAAACGCGCCAGGTTTTTGAGGAAACGTTGGACCTGGCCAAAGAGATTTACGATTTTTACCCCCGGTCGTATCTCAAAATTTTGAACACGGTTCATACCATAGACCCGCTCTCGCCGATGAATGTCAACGCCGCAAAGTTTGGCTTAACCTCGCAGATGACGACTTTCATGGATTATTACGCCTACTGCCGCGACACGGGTCGCCAGGACCCCTCAGCCCGGGCCGGCATGAAACGGGGCTATGAAATGATGGGCCGCGACACAGCCGACCTCGAAGCTATGGTGGCCGCCTGGGATGCCGCCCGTTTGGGAAGAGAAAATAGTTGGTGGCCTGTGCCATTAGGGTGGTAAAATAAAGTGGTTTTTATGAAGGTGCTTCCGTATCTCCGCAGGGTAGCAGTCTACCTGGTGAAAAAAGTTCTTGTTTTCGTCTTGGGCCTGGTCTTGCTTGCGGCCCTCTCGTTTATCTTTACCGGCAATCTTTCCTCAACCACGTACAGCGAGCGAATCTTTTGGCTTGGTGTGGTCGTTTTTCTCATCGCCGGGACGATTGCCATGGCGCAGATGATCCCCGGTCGGTTGTTGTTGTTCCCTTACAACATCCGCAAGGTGGAAGACGCGCGCAGGTTTGTCAGGCAGACCGATGAGTTCCGCGAACAGGCCGATAAGCGGATTGATTTAGGCATTCAACTGTTCCTGATCGGCCTCGGCTGCCTGGCGGTTAGCGCGCTGGTGCAAACTTTTTTGGGATGAAGAAAGAAGAGTCGTTTTGTGATAAGGAGATGCAATGTTGGCGAAGAAGTTTCGAATGATGTTGGTATTGGTAACCCTGATGGTTGCATTGCAAGCCTGCGGGCCGGGGGGTTTTAGCAACAAGGCGACGCCGACGCCTTTGCCGCCGGTTGTGAATTATGAGAAAGCCGTTTTTACCGTAACCAAAGGCCCAATTGTGTCTGAAAAAGAACTCCAGGCCGAAATTGTGCCGGCCAAGCAAGATGATCTTTTCTTTCGCGCTTCTGGTTTTGTCAGCCGGGTGACGGTAAAACCCGGTGATACCGTCAAGGCCGGTGAAATCCTGGCAGAGTTGCAGGTGGATGACCTGATGAATCAGCTCCAACAGGCGCAGATTGACCTGGAAGTATCCCAATCGAACCTCGAAAAAGAAAAAGTCCAACACGAGTACGAGATCGCTAAAGCCGAGGCGGACGTGTTTATGTGGGAACAGCGCGTCAAGCTGGCGGAGATGGATCTGAAGAACGCCTATGGCGATCACCTGGAGCGCGCTCAGATCAACCTCGAAATGACCAAAAAGTCGCTGGAACTGGCACGCCAAAACCTGGACCTGTTGACGCAGAGCAGCGACAGCTATATGGAACAGGCGGTGAAGCGCAATCAACTGGCGGTGGAGCGTTTGCAGGGCCTGCTGGCAGAACGGCAGATTGTCGCCCCCTATGACTGCATTATCCTGCGCTCAACCATTCGCCCCGGCCAGCAGGTAGATGCTTTCTTCTCGGCCTTTGTCGTCGGCGACCCTGCGGAATTGGTCTTGCGCTCGGCTTACGATTTTGAACTCAGCAACCTGATGACCAAAGACGTTGAAGTGCGCATGGAGTACAATCGCTCCGACGAAACCGGGTTCCCTATCAAGTACCTGCCCAACTTTATGCCCGTCAGCGTGACCGATCAGACCCAGGTGAAGGGTTCGAACGCGGCTATTTCCCAGTACTTCTACTTCTCGGTTCCAGAGAATGTTCCCCCAGAAGAGTTGATCGTGGGCCGGCAGGTGTATGTGGTGGTAACGATTGGCCGCAAAGAAGATGCGCTTCTGCTGCCTCCTGCGGCTATTCGTGAGTACCGCGGCCTGAACTTCGTCATCGTGCAGGAAGGCGAGCGCCGCCGCCGGGTGGAAATTGAGAAGATCGGGTTAAAGGGGACGGACCTGTGGGAAGTGATCGCCGATTTGAAGGAAGGCGATCAGGTTCTAGGGCCTTAATGGGAGCCAATGTCATGGTCAGTATCCGCAGAGCAGTAGGGAAAGGTTTCCGAGGGTTCTTTGCGCTCATTGGGCTGCTCGTGGTCATGGGCCCTGGGGCCTTTTCTAAATTAGGGGTATTCCTGGTAGACGTAGCCGCCAGCGCCCTGGCTATGGTTGTAGTGGTGTACAAACGCCTCAGGCACAATCTGGGCCTGACGATTAGCGCAGTGCTGGGCGTGGTGGCCGTTATGGGGATGGTGGTGAGCGTTCCGATCTTCTCTCACGCGGTTTCCAGCAAAGTTCTGCGTGAGCAGTTGATGGAAAAAGCCCTCAGTACCAACCGGGGGATGTTCAGCCTGCACATGTATTACATCGACAAGCGCTCGGCCACGGCGCTCGATTTAGACAAGGCTGCCACCATCGCCAACTACATCCAAACCAAAATTCCAACCAGCCTGGGCCTGGATGTCACCATGATGAACATGGAAGTCCAGACGGGGGCCTTGGGGTGGCGCCCGGTGCGCGTTCAGGCAAATTTGCCCCAAGACCAGGCCTGGCTCAACATGAGCCTGTTTGCGCAAGACCTGGTCCCCAAATACGGCGAGATTGTCGAAGGCCAGTGGCCTCAATATACGCCGGATGGTCCGGTGCAGGTGGCCGTCTTAGAAGATGCCGCCAATACCAATTTCATCAACGTTGGCGATCAGTACCGCTCCGGCAACTTTACTATTGAAGTGACGGGCATCTGGCGGCCAACCAATACCCAGGCGACGATCTGGTTCGAGGCCCCCAATTCGGCCTACCAGAATAAAATGTGGGTCCCGATGGAGACCTACCGCACCCGCCTGTATGAAATGGTAGACCGCCCGGTTTTCTTTGTTTCGTGGTATGTGGTCGTTGATGAGACCAAACTGCGCTTTGACCGCGCCGAACAGTACGCGCAGGGTTTAGTGCAGATGGACTCAGAGCTAAACCGCATGCTCCCCAATATTGCCACCGATTATTCTCCCCTGGAAGCGCTAAACGCCTACCAGGAACGGGCGCGGACGCTGGCGACGTTGTTTTATGCGGTCGGCGGCCCGATGATCGTTCTGGCGCTGTTGTTCATCAGCCTGACGGCCAACATTGCCATGCAGCAGTATGAGCAAGAAACCGTTACCATGCGCGGGCGGGGGACCAGTTGGTTGCAGGTGGCTTCTCTTAACCTGATCGAAAGCCTGGCGTTGATCGTCGGAGCACTGCCGCTTTCGCTCCTGGTAGGTTGGGGGGCCGCGTTTGTGATGAGCAAAACGCAGTCCTTCCTTCAGTTCATTGACCGGCAGGATATTGAACTGACCTTCCAGGGCATTAACGTGCTCTGGTTGAGCCTCAGCGCATTGTTGATCGTCATCGCGCGCTTCCTGCCTATCCTGAGCATCTCGCGTACAAGTATCGTGCAGTTGAAACAGCAGCGCTCGCGCGCTACCGGCAAGCCCATTTGGGAACGATTCTTCCTGGACTTTCTTCTGCTGCTGCCCGGTGCGTATGCTTACGTTACCCTCAGCGGGATGGCAAAGCCGGTGGCGTTCCTCTCAATGCTCCAACCTACCCCTGGCGAGCAGTATAAAGACCCGCTGCTTTTTGTGGCGCCTTCGCTGTTTGCCATGGCGTTGTGTATGATTATGCTGCGCCTGCTGCCGTTACTCCTGCGGCTGCTGGCGAAGATCGTCGAAAACCTGCCGGGGGTATGGGCTTATCTGTCGCTCCAGCAGGTTTCACGCCGTCCACAAGATCATTCCAGCGCGCTGTTACTCATTATGATCTCGCTCAGCCTGGCGATTTACTCGGCCTCAACGGCCAAGACGCTGGATAAATGGCTGATCGACTCGGCCTACTATAAGGCGGGTTCGGATGTGGCGGTGCGTGAATATGTGGTAGAAGGCGCCGCCAATACGGCCTTTGGGCCGCCCACCGGAGGAACCGAAACGACCACAATCTCAGAAGTGGGCGGGCAAGAAGGCTATCTGAGCATGGAAGACCACGCCCGTCTGCCGGGCGTGCAGGCGGTGACGCGGGTAGGCCGCTATGAGGGCATCTATTCCATTGGTTCGGGCGAGCAAAACGCCACCTATATGGGCATTGACCGCCTGGAGTTTCCCAAAGTGGCCTTTTACCGCGATGATTTCGCCGATCAGCCCCTGGGAGCGCTCTTAAACCTGTTGGGGGCCGATCAGATGGGCGTGTTGGTCCCGCGTGAGTGGATGGAAACGACCGGCCTGCGCGTGGGAGATATGCTGAATGCGTCAATCAATGTAGGCAATAAGCCCGTTGACCGCCAGATGACGATTGTGGGTACGTATGATTACTGGCCTACCGTGTTCCCCAGCCGCAAGCCGGTGATGATTATCAACCTGGAAGCGATTTTTGACGATCCCGAATCGGTGACCGGCTACGAAGTCTGGATGAAGCTCCTGCCGGATGCCGACATTGAAATCGTTGATTACAAAGTGCGCCAGATGATCGGCATGGATCGAGCGGTGTTGAAATACACCGGCAACGCCTATGCCGAGATCCGCAAACAGATGGATCTGCCGGAGCGGGTGGGCCTGTTTGGCGTCTTGAACGTGGGGTTCATCTCCACCGGGCTGATGCCGGGCATCGGGTTCTTGCTGTACTCCTATGCCTCACTGCGCCGGCGCTTTATCCAGTTGGGCATTTTGCAGGCCATTGGCCTGTCGGTCAGGCAGTTGATCGGCTACCTGGCGCTGGAACAGTTCCTGCTGATGGGCATAGCGATTGTGTGCGGCGCAGTCATTGGGCTGGTCACCAGCGTGATGTTTGTGCCGTTCCTGCAAATTGGCGCCAGCCGCGAGGCCCCCATCCCGCCGTTTGATGTGCTGATCGGTTGGACCGAGTCGGCTTACCTCAGCCTGGGGTTTGGCCTCGTTCTGATCCTGACGATGCTCGGCACGATCTGGTATCTGATGCGGATGAAAGTCTTCCAGGCGGTCAAGATGGGTGAGGCGATGTAGCCAGAAAGGGTATGTGATGCTGAACAGCGATAAAAAGCCTCTGATTGTTTGTGAAAACCTGGTCAAGATTTATAAGGTGGCCGACCTGGAAGTGGTGGCGCTGCAAGGGCTGGACCTTATCGTCGAGCGCGGCGAGATGTTGGGAATCGTCGGTACGTCGGGCTCCGGTAAATCAACCTTAATGAATATCCTGGGCGGCTTAGACCGTCCTTCCGCGGGTAGGGTGTCGGTGGATGGCATTGACCTGCTCAGCCTGTCAGATGCCGGTTTAAACCAGTATCAACGCAATAAGGTGGGGTTTATCTGGCAGCAGACTTCGCGCAACCTGATTCCCTACCTGACCGCGCTGGAAAATGTCGAACTGCCCATGACCATGGCCTGGGTAACGAGCCGCAAGCAAAAGCGCGAGTGGGCCGAAGAACTGCTCAATGCAGTGGGTTTATACCACCGCCGGTTTCATAAACTCAACCAGATGTCGGGCGGCGAGCAGCAGCGGGTGGCAATTGCCGTTGCGCTGGCGAACAAGCCCGTTCTGCTCCTGGGCGACGAGCCCACCGGCGAGGTAGACTCGGTGACGGCCCAGGCAATTATGGATACCTTCCGCAGCCTGCGCGACCGTCTGGACCTGACAATTATCATCGTGACGCACGACCCGCGCATTGCCGAACAGGTAGACCGCGTGGTGGCAATCCGCGATGGCAAGATCAGCACGGAGACGATCCGCCAGGTCAGTCAGCTAGAGCGGGCCATGGCGGGCAAAACCATCAGCGGCGAAGGGGTCCCGGCAGTTGGAGCGGATGGGCCGGTAGTCGTCGGCAGTGAACAGGCCGCCTCAGAAGCGCATGTTGAAAAGCGGGAACACATCACCCTGCAAGAGTTTGTGGTGTTAGATTCAGCCGGTCGCCTGCAAATTCCCAAAGAACTGCGTGAAGAATTGGGGATTGGCAAGCGCGCGCAGCTAGAGACCGGCGACAACTGCATTATCATCCGTCCGGTGGTGGGGCAGGGCGAAGAGGGGCCGCGCAAGCTGACGCTCGAAGAGCAAATTGCGGCGTTATTCAACGAAGAGCCCCCTCAACCGGTTGGTAAAAAGGGCCGCAGCGTGATTAAGCGCCGGAAATAGGTGCAGGCATGGTAGAAAAACAAGCACAGCAAGGAAATCTTACCGCGAGCAAAGCGGCAGGCGAGCCCATTATCCAGGTGCAAAAGGTCTCGCGCACGTATACAGTGGGCGAAAGTGAAGTTCACGCGCTGCGTGAAGTTTCGCTGGAAGTTCCTAAAGGTGTGTTAGCCGCTCTCAAAGGGCGTTCCGGTTCTGGTAAAACCACGCTGCTCAACATGATCGGCGGCCTGGATCGTCCTACCTCTGGCGAAGTGGTGATTTTCGGTAAGCCAGTGTCGAAATTATCGGCAGATGAGTTTACCGAACTGCGCCGCAAACGAATTGGCTTTGTGTTCCAGTCGTTTGCGATCATGCCGACATTTTCAGCCGTTGAGAATGTGGAATTGATGCTGCGCATTGCCGGGCATACGACCAACCGCCGCCAGCTTGCCATGCGCGCGCTCGAAATTGTGGGGCTGGGTCCCTGGGCGCATCACCGCCCCTGGGAGCTTTCGGGTGGGCAGCAGCAGCGCGTGGCGATTGCGCGGGCTTTATCCACCCATCCCGATTTGATTCTGGCCGACGAGCCGACCGGCGAGTTAGATTCGACCACCGGCCGGCAGATTATGGCCCTCTTCCGCTACATTGTGGTCAAAGAGGGCATCACCATCCTGATGGCAACGCACGACCCCATGATCGAAGAATATGCCCATGTGGTTTACGAATTGGGCGACGGTCAGGTTAAGGCGGTGCGCTGGATGGAGCAGCCATCCTGAGTTCATCAGTGCGGTTGGGACGCACTGCGCCCCAACCGCACCCTCGTTTTGTAATATAGTTGTAAGGGTTTTTAACCCATCAGGTACTTGAAATTTGTCCGATTCGATATAATAATTATCAGCAAATAGATCGATCGCCGAACCCGTAACGGACGGGGGACGTAGAGTATATTTGGGGCGAATCGGCTGTGCGTCTGGTGAAAACCAGGGCGGCGGCTGTAGAGCTAATCTTCGGTTCGAGCCCGACAACTAACCTCGCAGGCGTCGAAGACAAAGACCGGTTTCGTGGTGAAACCGGCAATTAGACCTGGACGACAGGCCTGTTTGTTTGATCTTGTGTCTTCGCGAGCGAGGTGATATGGAAGCACCCAAGCCCCATAAGTTCGACCTTCCCGACCTGGTTTCCCAAATCCCTTTGCCTGTCAGGCAGGTTTATGAAGAACACGGCGGCTGCCGTGAGCATCTTAAGGTTGTCTTAGCCACAGACCTGGCCGCAGATGGCGTCTTTGGCGAGCAGTGGTTGCTTATTGATGAGTGCGCCATTCAGGTAATCGCGCTGGAAAAGGGCCGACCGCGCCTGGTATTTCACATCCCCGTCGAAGATGTCGAAACGGCGCAGATTGAGCCGTGTGTGGGCAATGGTCTGCTGAAAGTCGTGGTGATGGGCAAGCCCCAAATCTTACTGCACTTTTCTAATGAGCAGACCGAGCACTTCGCCCTGGCGGCCCATTACCTGCGCCAGCGCGTAGAGTTGGGCAAAGATGCCCCAACGCCCGATTTTGCCGGCGAAGGTCAACGTTGTTTATCTTGCGGGCGGCGGCTGTTAGACCCATCCCTCAAAGTTTGCCCAAGCTGTATTAAGCGCGGTCAGGTGATGCGCCGGTTAGTACTGCTGGCAAGACCGTACTGGGGGCTGGCAATCGTCCACTTTTTACTCATGCTGGCCGGGGTGGGCGTAGACCTGCTTCCCCCTTACCTGACCCGGGTGCTGATTGACGACGTTCTCACCAACCAGGTACATACCGACTGGTTAGGCTGGCTGGTCGGTGGGCTGCTGGCCCTCCAGGTCATCCGCGTGACGATCACGATTAACGACGCGCTCCTGACCAACCGCATCAGCACCCAATTCGCGGCGGGCGTGCGCGAGAAAATGTTCGCGCACCTCAAGAAGCTCTCGCAGGATTTCTTTGACCGCAATGAAACCGGCCGCCTGCTGACCCGTATTAACCAGGACACGGAAGAACTACAGGGTTTAATCAACCAGATGTCTGCGTTCCTGCTGTATGCCGTGTTGGTTGTGGCGATTGGGATTGTGCTGTTCTCCATGGCTCCATCCCTGGGCCTGTTCGTCTTGATCCCGGCTCCCTTTGTAATCATCGCCACCTTTTTCTATCACCGTTGGATGAACCCGCACTTCCGCCGGTATTGGATTACGCGCTGGCGGTTGAACTCAATGCTCAACACCTTCCTGGCTGGTATTCAGGTGGTCAAAGCCTTTGGTCAGGATGATCAGGAAGAGCGCCGCTACCGGGGTCTGAACAACGACTCTTTGTTTGCCCGTCTGCGAGTGGATCAAGCCTGGGGGCGCTTCTTCCCGTTGATTTCCTTTGCTTTCGGGGCCGGTGGTCTGCTCATCTGGTATGCAGGTGGTCATTCCGTTCTGGAGGGGCGCATTACCCTGGGGACGCTCATGTCTTTCCTCAGCTACCTGGGCATGTTCTATGGCCCACTCTCGAATATGGCACAGATCAGCCAGGCGCTCAACCGCTTTACAACGATCTCGCAGCGCACTTTTGAATTCCTGGATGAAACCCCCAAAGTGGTTGAAAAGCCCGAACCCAAACGCTTTCGCTCCATTCAGGGCCGGATTGAGTTCGACCGCGTTACTTTTGGGTATAACCCTTACTTCCCGGTCATTAAAGACGTCAGTTTTGAGATCAGGCCGGGTGAGTTGATCGGCGTAGTGGGACCGAGCGGGGCAGGTAAGACCACGCTGGTCAATCTGATCTGCCGCTTTTACGATGTCAGCAAAGGGGCCGTGCGAATTGACGGGATGGACGTGCGCGACCTGTCAATGGAAGAACTGCGCCGCAATATTGGCATCGTGTTGCAGACGCCCTTCCTGTTCAGCGGCACGATTTCGCAGAACATCGCCTACGCCAAGCCCGAAGCCTCACGCGCTGAGATCATCCGCGCCGCCAAAGCCGCCAATGCCCACGACTTTATCACCAACCTGCCGGAAGGCTACGACACGATCGTAGGCGAAGGTGGAACCGGCCTCTCTGGCGGTGAGCGTCAGCGCATTTCGATTGCGCGGGCCATCCTGCTGAACCCCAAGATCCTGATCCTGGACGAAGCGACTTCCTCGGTAGATACCGAGACCGAGCGCCAGATCCAGAAAGCCCTCGAAACGCTGGTGCAGGGACGCACCACCATCGCCATTGCGCACCGTCTATCAACGCTCTATAACGCCAACCGCATTATCGGCCTGGAACGCGGTAAGCTGGTGGAGATGGGTACTCCCCAGGAATTGATGGAGCGGAAGGGCCTGTTCTACAACCTGGTGCAGATCCAGTCGCAGTTTGCCCGGCTGGATGGCGTGGTAACGGTATAGTGACCTGGCGGACCAGTCCGGCGCACTGCAAACGGCTGCGCGCTGGCCGGGTCCCTTGTCAGTTGAGTGCTGTGCAGGTTTATTGGTTGAAATTTAGCGGTACAGTCCTTAACGGTAGTGATTTCGCATTTAGTGGTGTCTTTACCGGTTGCGCTTACAGGTGATTTTTATCGGTAGATGGATCCTGCACAGCACTCGACATAAGGAAACATTATTGGTTGTGTTGTTGGGGTGGGTGGTGGGCTACAACCGCCGCTCCACCCCAACGGCGGTGGGTGAAGCACCCACAAGGAGCGATGTTCGAAATGGAATTATCAACTGCGCAGCCCGAATCGTTTGAAATCGTCCGTATTGATTGTCAGAAGGTCAAGTTTCGATATGACGGTGAGAACCTGACCTTTACCGACAGCGACGGGACTTTCTATAGCTGCGTGTCTCTACGGCGCTGTTTCCCGCTTTCTTCGGAAGATACCGATATTTTGGTGCGCATTCCCGATACAGAAGACGCGCGCGGGCGCGAAATTGGACTAATCGAGGATGTGCGCGAACTGGACACCGTTTCGCAAGAGGCGGTTTTACGTGAACTCAGCCTCTATTACTTTGTCCCTTCAATCCTGCGCATCTGGAGCATCCGCGAAGAATTTGGTTTCCTCTATTGGTCGGTGGAGACCGACCGGGGCCGCAAAGACTTTATCATGCGCGACAGCATCACCAGCTCGGTGCGCAAGGTTTCGGATGGGCGTTGGTTGATTATTGACATTAACCAGACGCGCTACGAAGTTCACAACTTTGACGCTTTAGATTCCCACAGCCAAAAACTACTCCGCCGTTATTTGTTGCTGTAAAATTAGAGTGCATTCCGCGCGACTTTAATGCACGATCCTGATTGTGGAGTTCTTTCCAGCCGCCGGAAGAACTCCATTTTGGGATCGTTTTCAGATGGTGTGTAAATTGTGGGCGCAGCTCCCAGCTTACGCGCAGTTTGAGATGCCACCCATAGCCTGTGTAGTGAATCTATTCGTAGGAGTCTGTGATGCACGGAAGAGTCTCGCGCACTTTGTCAATCGAAAATGAATTTGCTCGTTTCTTGCTTTCCCCTTCCAGCCATTCCTGGCTGTTAGAAGACAAACGGGCGGGGGTTTCGTGGGGCAGCGCCTCGGGGATTGGCCCCTGGGTGAACCTGATGCAGGGCGAAGAGCGCGTCCCGATTTCGCTTTCACGGGTAGAGGAGCAGGATGGCGGGCTGCGCTGCCGGTTTGTGCGTCACGGCGGGCGCGATAGCAACATTGCGCTGGTGTTTCGCCTGGTGGGGGAGGCACTGCAAGTCTACGTGGTGCCGGACCATCTCTATTACCCCGCGGTGGAGTTGTTCGCCACCGGCTTAGAGACCGGCGCCAATGAGGGCGGCGAGGCGCTCTTGCCCATTCGCATGGGCCTGCTGATCCCGGCCCAGGGAACGCGCACTTTTGATATGACGTTTGGAACCTATGAATACGAGGGCGTTCACGCCGGCATGGCGGCGCTGTTTAAGGATGGCGCGGCTTTAATGGCAACCTGGCAGGACCCTTATATTAAAGTGGGCCTGGCCCGCCGCTTTGAAGAAGAAGCTCCCCGGCTGCGGATGCGCTTTGAGTTCACGCGCTCGGCGCGCTCGCTGGAACTGCGCTGCCTGGGCAAGGGCGACCTGCATACCGTAGCTGAGGCTTACCGCCAGCGCGCCGCAGACCTGGGCTACCGCGTGCCGTGGAGCGAGAAGTTAAGAAACTTACCCCAACCCCGGCGCGCGGCGGTAGAAAAGCTGTTTGGGGCCTGTAATTTTAAACTGTGGCATGCCCTGGCCCGCCGGGTGGATGAAAACCTGGTCGAACAGTCGGTGACGGTACACTGGACCTTCAACGAAGCTGCGCAAATTGCTGAACATTTGAAAAATGATGTGCAGTTAGAGGATGTGCTTTTCCACCTGGGCGGGTGGACTCGCTACGGGTATGACTGCCGCCACCCCGATATTATGCCCCCCAACCCAGAATGCGGCGGGACGGAGGGCCTGGTAGACTGTGCCCGGCGGGTACAGAAGTTAGGCTATCTGTTCTGCCTGCATGATAACGTCCAGGATATGTACCGCGACGCGCCTTCGTGGGATGAGCGCTGGATTCAAAAGCAGCCCGATGGTTCCCTTACCCTGGGCGGCGTGTGGCTGGGAGGGCGGGCGTACTATACCTGCGCCCGCGAGGCACTGCGGCTGGCCCAGCGCCCGCAGAACCTGCCTGAAGTGGCCGCGGTAATCGCCCCGGATGCTTACTTTATTGATACCACCTACGCCGTTGGCCCCCAGGAATGCTTTGACCCGCGCCATCCCCTTACCCGCCAGCAGGATATTGAATGGAAGGCAAAATTGTCAGATTATGCGCGTGGTTTGTTCGGAATCTTTGGCTCGGAATGCGGGCGCGAATGGGCCGTGCCGCACGCGGATTTCTTCGAGGGGCTGGCCTCGGTCAGCGGGCGTTACTATCACATGCTCAGGCCTGAAGACCTCGACGCGCGCGTGGTTCCGTTCTTTGATATGATCTTCCACGACTGCATTGCCATTCATGGCAAATACGGTTACAACCCGGCGGAGATGGCCGAGCAGGTTATCCACCACGCCGCGATGGGCCGGACTTTATACTACCACTCGGTTGGAGATCACCTCTACTGGCAAGACCCCGCCGGACTGCCCGAACTGCCCCCCGCCGCAGGGCCCGCTGATCCGGCGCTCTATACGCGCGCCAATGGCGGATGGGCCGAGGGCATGCACATCTGGGACCGCTTTATGAAGAACACCCATGCCATTCTGGGGCCGCTTAACAAACGCACCAGTCAGGCGCTGATCGAGCGGTATGAATTTTTAGACCCGGCCCGATTGGTGCGGCGCACCGTCTTTGATAACGGCGTAACGGTGGTGGTGAATGGCAGTCTCGGCAACTACCAGACCCATTCCGAACTGGGCGGCGCGGTGATTCTGCCGCCTTACGGACTGCTGGTCGAAGCCGATGATTTTACCGCATTTGTGGCGCTGGCCTGGGGCGGCCAGGAATATGCCGCGCCGGTCTTGTTCACCCTGACGAGCCTGGACGGCGCGCCGCTGGCGCAGTCGCGGCAGGTGAGGGCCTTTCATGGGTTTGGCGACCCGAACCTGCGCTGGCAGGGCCGGGTGGTTACAGTTCAGCGCGAAGCAACGCTTGTTTAGGATCGGGAGAATCATGAAACGTTTATTTTCTTTGTTCTGCTTGTTGTTACTGTTCGGGTGTTCGCAGGCTCCCACCGTCCAGGTGATCGAGGCTACGCCTACAACCACCCATACCCCCTGGCCTACGGTGTACTTCCCGCCGACTTCTACGCCTTTGCCTACGGCCACTCCGCGCCCGTTGAGCGCGGAAGATGAGCGCACCTTTGAGCAGAACCGGCGCATTGGTCGCGGGGTGAACCTGGGCAACGCGCTGGAAGCCCCCACAGAGGGCGAGTGGGGCATGGTGTTGGAAGAACGATTCTTCCAACTGATCAAAGACGCCGGATTCAGCGCGGTGCGCGTGCCGATCCGTTGGGATGCCCACGCTGAGTTGGAAGCACCTTATACCATTGACCCTGCCTTCTTTGCGCGGGTTGATTGGGTGGTTGAACAGGCAACTTCGCGAGGCCTGGTCACCATTATGAATATCCACCACTACAATGAGGGTATCCATCAAGAGCCAGAGAAGCACAAAGACCGCTTTTTGGGCATCTGGAAGCAGATCGCGGAGCACTACCAGAATGCGCCCGATTCGGTCTACTTTGAGATCCTCAATGAACCCAACGGTCTGCTCGGTAAAACGGATGCCTGGAACAACCTGCTGGCTGAAGCCCTGAAGGTGATCCGCAGTACCAACCCGGATCGCATCGTGATTGTGGGGCCGGGCGAGTGGAACAACCTCTCGATGTTGGACAGTCTAAAACTGCCGGAAAATGATCGCAGGTTGATCGTTACCTTCCACTACTATTCGCCCTTCCAGTTCACCCATCAGGGCGCGGAGTGGGTAGAAAATTCTGAACCCTGGCTCGGAACCACCTGGGAGGGCAGATCTTGGGAGAAAGATGCGGTGACTCAGGACTTTGACCGCGTACTGAGCTGGAGTCAGCGCAACGCCCGCCCCATCTTTTTGGGTGAGTTCGGCGCGTACAGCAAAGCCGATATGGATTCGCGCGAGCGGTGGACGGCTTTCATTGCTCGTGAGGCCGAAAAACGCGGTTTTAGCTGGGCCTATTGGGAATTTGGGGCCGGTTTTGGTGTGTATGACCGTGAGAAGCAGGCCTGGGTAGAGCCAATCCTCAAAGCGTTGATTCCATAACTTCATTCGCTAGACAGTCAGCTACATTTACCTGGCGTTGCCAATCACCGGGCTTTTCGCAGCACTTTGCGAAAAGCCCGGCTGTTGGTCTCACCCCTCATTCAGGCTATTCCAGGGCTGTAACGATCACCTGGCGCGCGGCCGCATAATCCTCGGGGGCGAGGGAGTAGAGATCGGTGGCGCGGGCGGTTGCGGCGTTGGCAAAATCAGCGATGGATGCGGCCCGCAGGATGTGAGCAAAAGCCTGCGGCAGAACGACGTTGATCTTCTCTGGCGAGAGGCGCTGCCGCGCCATTTGCAGCAGTTCGTAATCCTGCACGGCCATGCGGAGCGCTTCGTAGCGCAGGGTTTCGACCGGCGCGCCGTCATTGCCCGGCAGGACGAAATACATATCTCCGGCGCTCCAGGCCGGCGCCCGCCAGCTCACGCGCCGCCAGGGGTCAGCAGGCCACAGGCAGAAGGCCCAGCGCAAGAAGCCGTCCAGGTTGAGATAGTCCGTCAGCCAGCCAATCAGGCGCGCCTCGACCAGGGGCGAGTGTAAAAAGGTGTTGGGAATTGGCGGCCAGCAGCACACATACCAGAGCATCTTACCGCCGCGCGCGTGCAGGCGGCGGGCTAAGTGGGCGGTGCGTTCAGGTTCGCGGCAGGCCAGGGGCAGAACGGGGACAAAATCACTGACCTGGTCTGGCGCTTCTTCGATAAATTCAAAGTGGTTGATGGCCGCATTATAGCGAAACGCTGGGCCGGTTGCTTGCAGGAAGGCTAAGCTCTGACGAAACGCTTCCAGGTTGGCCGGCTCATCGGCGGCAATGCGCACCCGCTCAAGCAGCCCCAGATCGTTGAGATGATCGTGCAGCGCCCGGATGAAGCAGCGCAGTTCCTCGGCGGTGCGCAGGTAGGTGAACCTGCCGGTGCTTTCTTCGTAACAGCGCACCCGCACGGCATCCGGCGCATTTGGCGCGACTTTTCCAAAGCCATAGGCTTCATCCTGCCAGATGTTTAACAGCCCAAATAGATCAATTTCCTGATCCAAGCCGTGCCGGGCGGCCAAAGCCAGCAGGCGGTCGAGATGGGTGTAATCGAAAAGCAGTTGGCCTTCGGGTGAGCGCCTTACGGCGACGATGGCGTGTTCAAACAGATAAGAAGGGTAGGCCGGGTCGCGGTAACAGCGTTGGCCCGACCAGGGGATTTCGGCGGCGATGACGGTGAGGGCTTTTTGGCCCAACTGCGCCAGGCTGCCCATGTAGCGGTCAATCAGAGCGAAATGGGCATCGCTCCACAAGGGGACGCGGTGATAGCGCGCGATAGCGGTGTAATGCTGCCAAAGATTGAGGTGAAACTGGAAGCGGCGCGGTTCGGGCAGTGTCACCGGGCTGATGTGAAGGTGAACTTTCCCCTGCCAGCAAGGGCTTTCATCCTCGAAGCCGATCTGCGTATAGGCAATTATCTGACCGGCGTGCGACCCCGGCTCAGCGTCCGCAGGGATGCGCAGACGGATGTAGACGGCTTGGGTGCGTCCCGCCGGAACTTCGGCCCAACCACTGCGTTCCAGCGTCTCGGACCAAAAACGTCGGTCGTCGCCTTCGATATATCCAATGGGGAATACTTCCACGCTCCCGGCGGGCAGGGAAGGGAAGCGCGCTTCCAGCCGGATGCGCGGGCGGAAGCCCAGAGGGTGCAGCCAGTTCGCTCGGTCGGTGACCAGCACAAATTCGTGTTCAGCTTTGAGCAAAACTTGCAGACCAGTTACCTCATTGCGGACGGCCCAAATGGACAGCTCTACCTGTTCTGGTGGGGCCGGGTGATGGTCGGCAGTCCCCCAGCACAGTTTCGTCAGGGCATTTGCCAGGGTGATCTGATAGCGGGCAGGGGCCATAATCCTCCAAAGAGTTGTTTGCTGAATGGCGCGGCGGACAATGATCCGCACTGTACACTTGATGATACCCCATTTTTGAAAAGGAAAAACCTTTGACATGCTTTAACGTCAAATGATTTAATATAGATGAATATGATAAAATTTGAAAAATAAGAAAATGAATTCCTACTGCGGAGTGAGGATGCCTACCAGAGATCGTTCCAAAGTCTCAAAAACCAAAAAAGAACAGCGCGAAATCCGCCAGCGCCGCCAGCGGATGATCGCCGCCTTAAGGTGGACCGGGTTGGGGATCGTAGCCCTGGCAATCATTGGGTTCCTGGTGTGGTTTAGCACGCGCCCGGTTTCAGCCGTTGGGGATGAAGTCCCTATTGATGCTTCAACCCATGTGGAGGAAGGCAGCGACCCAGGACCTTACGCCTCGAACCCGCCCGCCGGGGGCAAGCATTACCCAGGAACCTACCGGACCGGCTTTTACGAAGAAGATGACCTTGCCGCGCTTCCTCAAAAGCACGAGGGCTACCTGGTGCATAACCTGGAGCATGGCTATGTCATCTTCTGGTATAACTGCGCGGCCCGGCCAGACCTGGATTGCGAGGCCCTGAAAAGCGCTATCCGCCAGGTGATGGATGAAGTGAACAACTACGAAGTGATCGCTTTCCCCTGGTCTTCACAGCCAGAACCGCTGGTGATGACCTCGTGGGGGCGCATTCTGCGGTTGGATTCGCCAGACCTGGACAAAATGCGCGAATTTTACCGCGTCAACCATAACAAATCGCCAGAGCCGGACGCAGAATAAAAAACTGCATCCGGGCGGCGTTACGCACCGCCTGAAAGTTTGTTTCTTGGCGCCGAGAGCAGCCTGCGCGATCACGCGTATAATCAATGCAGTGATTTCCCTTCACCGGCGATAAGGATTGAGGGCATGAAACTGCTGCGTTGGCATCAACTGATTTCGATTAACCTGTTCTGGCTGGGATTGAACATCCGCAACAATGCGGTCGGTGCGATCCTACTGCCTTACCTGATTGACGTGTTTGTACAGCCAGATATAAAAAATACCGCGTTGGGCGCGGCGCGCACCGCCAGCCTGGTGGTCGCTATGCTGGCCCAGCCAGCCATGGGGTTGTTGAGCGATCGCAATACCTCTCGCTTTGGCCGGCGGCGGCCTTTTTTAGTCGTTGGCGTACTGCTGGATCTGCTCTGCCTGGCGGCGGTGGGCCTGTCTTGGAATTACCCTTCTTTGCTGGCGGCCGTCTTACTGCAACAACTGTGCGCCAATATTTCACATGGCGCTTTACAGGGCCTGATCCCCGACCTGGTTCCTGAACAGCAGCGCGGGCTGGCCGCGGGGATGAAATCAATCTTTGAACTGCTCCCCATCATTGTGGTGGGGTTCACCATAGCCCGCCTGGTCAGTGGGGGTCAGCTTACCTGGGCCATCGTGGCGACGGGCGCGGCCCTGGTGATCTTAATGCTGCTGACGGTGATGTGGGTCAAAGAGGAGCCGCTGCAGGAAAAGCCCAATATCCCTTTCTGGCCGGTCATGCTGCGCGTCTTTGGGATGTTGGGGGGCATCCTGTCGGGTGCGGCGGCGGGGATCGCCGGTGGGGCGCTCGCCGGCGGCGTGGTCTGGCTGGCGGCCTGGCCTGTTTGGGGGGCACAGGCCGCCCAGATAGCGGGGTTTTCGGTCGCCGGGCTGACAGCCATGACGCTGGCCGTCTGGGTGGGGGTGAATATGGGCGTCACAATGACCCTGGGGAAGCAGGCGGGCGAGCAAACCATCCTTCAGCGCATCCTGGGCGGGCAGGGTTCCTTCACCTGGTGGGTCAAAAACCGCCTGTTTTTCCTGGCGGCGATCACGTCCATTCAGGGGTTTACCCCCTTCTTTTTGATGTACGCCTTTAAGGTAGAGCGAGACACCGCCGCCGGCATGACCGGCAGTCTGATGATTATGGTTGGTCTGTTCACCCTGGCGACGGCTTTGCCCGGCGGCTGGCTGGCCGACCGGTTTGGTCATCGCCGGGTGATTGCCATCAGTGGGGTGCTGGCGGCCGTCGGGGCTGGGGTGCTGCTGACGGCGGTTTGGGCTCCCAGCATGGCAATACTCTATGCCGCTGGCGCTGTCTTAGGGCTGGCGACCGGGTTGTTTATGACGGCCAACTGGGCCTTGGGGACGAACCTCGTCCCGCGTGCCGAGGCCGGGCGTTATTTGGGTATCTCTAACCTGGCGGGGGCCGGAGCGGGTATGGTCGGTAGTGGTCTGGGTGGGCCTATTGCCGATAACCTCAACCGCATCACGCCGGGCTTAGGGTACTTTATCTTGTTTAGTTGTTATGCCATCCTGTTCTTGTTCAGCGCCGTCGCGCTGCGCGGGGTGCAGGCGGCCGCTCCACAGCGCGCAGCAGACGCGGCGGCGCTCCCGGCCGATTAATCCCCCTCGCTGGCGAAGTCTCCGGCCAGCGAAGCCGGCAGACAGCCGGCAATGGCCCGCATCAGCGCCCGGCGCGCGAGCCAATCAGCTTCATGACGCTCCACGGCAGACGGCAGTGCCAGCCGGTAAGGCGGGCCGAACTGTACCACCAGCCGGTTGTGATCTTCGTAAATGCCAGCAGGTGTAATCATGAATCCGCGCCGGCTGAGTTCCAGCGCCAGGCGGCCCACGCCGGGCGGCGGCAGACTCAAAATCCCCCCGGCATGGTCGGCTCCTTCGGGGGCGAGCCCTATCAGGGCTGTGGGATGACTGCGGACGTGGACCATCAACCGCTGCACGGCGCTGGCTCGTTTGGCAACCTCTTCGGGGGCCGGCGGCATGGGAGGCATGCTGATAAACCCGTAAGTGCGTGCGATGCGCGATAGGATCACATGGCTGATGCCCCGGTAGAGCTTCCCCAGCCGCCGCCCAGAGAAGGTCCAGGCATCGGTCATCACCCAACAGACTTCACAGGTCGCGCCAGCCTGATGGACGGCGGCGCTGATGACCACGGCGATCCAGGCAGAGAAAAACCCAGGACTGGTGTAGTGATTGCAGGTAATCAGGCCGGGTCCTCTGGTAGGGATGTACTGCTGGTTCAGAAAACATACCGGCGGGTTGGCCGACGCAGCGATTTTAACGGCATCCTCAGAGAACGACCGCCGCCGGTTGCAAATCGTATCGGCGGCCAGCCGGACCCATACCCGCGCAGGAATCATATAACGAGGCATATCGGAACAAGTATAGCGCAGCTTGTTCCGATATGCCCCGCCTGTTGAGGCGCTTTAGGAACCGGCCAGGTGCAGGTTGGGCGCCGGTTCCAGGCGCGGATAGGGGCGCGGCGGATTGGATGTGCGCAGCCGGACCCATTCCTGAGTGAGCACACGATAAGGCCAGGCCGCTGTGCTCCGGGCCAGAGGACGGGTATGCTGCCACAGGGCGGAGAGCTGGATTTTATCGAACAAGACCTCCAGCACCTTATTCCAGGTAAACTGCGCGGCGGTTCTCCATGCCGCTCTGCGAATGGCGCGCGCCCGCTCTGGGTTCTCTCTAAGTCTCAGGGTTTGCAGTACGATTTCCTCGGCAGTCTCTGTATCGAGCGCGATGGCCCCTTCGCCGTTCGCTGAGTAGGTTTCGCCAGTTGAGCCGGTGAACACAATGCCGCCAGCCGCCATTGCCTCCAGCCCAACCAGGCCGAACGGTTCGTGCTTGCTGTTTGCCAGGGTGACATCTGCCGCCGCGTAGAACGGCCTTAAGATCGGCTGCGGCATGAAAAACTGAAAATTGTAAATGTCCGCCGGGCCTTCCGCCTGAATGGCAGATTGGATCAACTGAACAGCCTCGCGCCAGCCTTGCGGCTTGCCGCGCACATCGCGGATGCTCAGGCCCAGTTCGTAAGCGTGTTTTAACACTTCGGCCCCGTGCGGTTCAATGCCGCCCCGCAGTGCAAAAGCAATCGGATGCCCGCTGTGCTTCAGTTGGGCCGCCGCTTCAACGGCCATCCACCAGCACTTAGCCGGGTCAAACCGCCCAACTTTAAACAGCAGAATTTCCCCATTGCGGCGTAACAGACTGTGCACCTGCTGGATGGCAGCCGGATCAACCGGGTTTAAGAGATCGGCGGGAATGCCGTTGGGGATAATGAGCGGATCCAACCCGTAAGGGCGCATGAGCTGCTTCATATACCGGCTGACCGTCGTGAGGGTGGAGACAAAGGACAGGCGCGGCCAATCAATACGCTCGAACCCCATCGTATTGTTGGCGTTCCACAACAGCACGGCGTACTCGCGCAGCCCGGCCTGGTGGAGTTGATCGCTCAGGGCAATGAGCGGGTTGGCTGTTTGCCAGTCTTCGGCCAGCACCACGACGTGACGGCGCCGGGCAAACGCCGGCCTGACAATTTGCTCGATGACAAAGGGTGGAACTGAAGCGGTGAAATCCGCCAGCTTGTCCTCTTCGCCGTCGTATACGCCATTTGGGTGATACTGGCTGATCCACTGGCACCAGCGGTAGAGGCGCAGGCGTCCATCGCAGCGTTCTTCGTAACCGGGTAAATTGGGGTCGCCCACGAAGAACAAATGCACGCTGAATCCCCATTCCGCCAGGGCCATCCCCAGATTCGTCACCCGCACGCCTAGCCCTCCGGCTTGCGAGTACTGATCCGGCCCTTCAAACGACAAGAGGATAAATTCAACCGTTTCTGGATGCAGTTGAACAGGTGTCATAGGCTCCCTCGTGGTTTGCGTTTTTTGATGCATCTTGCCCGCCGTTTCAAACGCTGTGCGTTTTCCGGCGCGCAAGCTTATCAACGTTGCTGAACCCCTGATGGTTTCGTGTCTTCAATTGTCGGATTTGCAGAAGTGGTTCACACCGGCAGCTAGAAGCGCCATGTGTTCGGGATCCATGACCAGTTGAACCTATGCGTTAAGAAAGCATTAATTCAAAAAAAGTATATAAGAAAATGGGGCTGTTTTCAAGTAGAATTTAATAATTCGGGTGAAATTCTGTCGTTCTGGACCGCCCATTAGAGCCTTCACCGGCTTGACTCGTGGAGCAGGCGGCCAGCAGGCCGGTGATAAGGTTAATATGATAGTATTTTAAGGGGTTGCGCATCGTCTGGGCTGAGATCGTCCGGTAGCGGTGGATATGCATAAACTTTAGCTGCTGGGTGTACCACTGCTCATCGCTGAGCGATTTGCCTAATCGGGCGATCTCCGTGCGCAAATCTTGGTTGCGTTTTAAGAAATCCTCCCGCCCCAAGACATCCAGGTCGGCATCTACCATAATGGCCTCTAACAACGTTTGCGGCGGGGTAAATAACTTGGTTACAAGGATCATGCCCTGAATTTTCTGTACCTGTTGAGGCAGGTAGTGAAAAGAGGGCAAAACTTCACCGGCAATATGCGCGCTGATCCACTCGTGATTATCCACCTGAATGGTAAAACCGAGGTCGTGGTAAAGCACAGCGGTTCTCAGTAAAAGCAAATCCGCCGCTGAAACCCCCTCAAGCAGCGCCAGCCGCTCAGCGGCGGGCAGAACATCATCGCGGGTGTGGTACAGCGAATGGTAACTAAACAGGGGAGATAAATGATCTTCCAGGCGCGAGAGCGCATAAGCTTTCGCGCCGTCATAGTCTGGTTTCGCCGCCACCGTCAACGCTCCTTAGCCATAAAAGGGTTTCAACCCTCGAAACGGTTTCACTGCTCGTTGAGCCGCCTCATTTCATCTTCATCTAACACAGTCATCAACTCGTCAACCAGGGTATCTTCTGGATAGGCCCCTTCAATGTGAATTACCTCATTGATGACCGTGCGGGGAACGCCGTAAACCTGGTAGTGATCTGCCAGGGCCGGGAACTCGTTGGCTTCGACCATCTCGGCCCGAATCCAGGGGCTGGCAATGGCTAATTTGTAAGCGAGCAGTACAGCTCGCGGGCAGTAGGGTCAGGTTGGGGTGGTGTACACCTGAATGTGAACAGGACGATCGAGGTGTTCAAGCTGGCTGAGGGTTTTTTCCGTCAGGCCGTGCTGTTCGCGGCTGACCATCAGAATAGCTTCGATAAACGCGCTGAACTCATACCCTGCCGGGATGCCGTACAACCGGATGCCATAGTCTATGGGTGGAGTTGTATCACGGATCACGGCAATTGCCGGGACTTTATCAACCTGGTAGGCTTTCGCCGCCTCGTTGCTGGCAGGGTCTTGGGTGGAAAGATCATGGATCTCGAAGCGAATCTTGTCTTCAAGGGCGGCAATCTCTTCCACCAACTGCTGGGTTTCGGCGCAGTATTCGCATTCCTCATGGGTCGCATCAGTGCGGGTAAAAACCACCAGCCTGACTGGGGCGTCCATCACGCTTAGGGCCTGTTTGATTTGCTTCCCAACCTCTGGACTGATCAGGGTCATAAAGGCGCTCCGTTAACGTCCATTCTTCTAGTCCCCATTGTATTACAGGAATATTGGAAAGGGGAAGAACTTTGGCCGATTTCACACCTTACAAACTTGACACCCAGCAGGTTCGGGATATTATTAAAATTAAATAACTAACAGGTTCACCATGAAAACCCTTCCCCTAAAAGTCAGCGCCGCGGAAATGCGTTCCATCAACCGCTCAGCGGTCATGGAATTTATCCGCGCTAACAGCCCTACCTTCCGATCGGAGATCGCCGAGGCGTTAAACATCAGCCTGCCGACAGTCATGAGGATTGTTGACGAATGGGTCGCAGCCGGGTTTGTGATCGAAACCGACGAGCGCGCCCCCAGCGGTGGGCGCCGCCGCCAGTTGCTTAAGTTCAACGCTCAGGGCAACCTGGTCATCGGCGTGGACCTGGGTGGAACCAAGTGTTACGGCGCGGTTGCCAATATGGATGGTGCAATCTTGTGCGAAAGGACGTTGACTCACCATGCCACCCGCCGCGAAGAGAGTTACGCCATGCTGGAAGGTCTGATTGCGGACCTGCTCGCGGATGCGCGGGGGATGGCGGGCATCGTCCGTGGGGTGTGCGTGGGCGTCCCCGGCGTGGTAGCGGTGGATGACGGCGTGGTGCAGGTTTGCCCGGCGCTCGATTGGGAGAATTTTCCACTGCAAGAGCGTCTCAATCACCGTTTTAACCCCAACGGAAGGGGAACGCCAGTGGTGATTGAAAACGATGTCAACCTGGCGGCTTTGGGTGAGCTGTGGTTTGGGCTAGAGGAAGAAGTTGAAAGCCTGGTGCTGGTGGCGGTGGGTACAGGTGTGGGGGCAGGGGTGGTGGTGAATGGAATGGTGTTCCCCGGAGCGCAAGGCATGGCGGGCGAAATCGGGTATCTCCTGCCAGACCGGGCCAGCCTGGAACAGACCTATCCGGGCTTCGGCGCGTTGGAACAACGCATCTCCGGCACGGGAATCGCGGCGCGGGCGCGCCAAATACTCGCGGAGCGCCAGGTGGATGCTGAAAATATCACTGCTGAAGCGGTGTTCGCCGCCGCCCGTCAGGGTGAGGATTGGGCCAGGACTGTGCTGGCAGAGACGGTCGATGGCCTCGCGCAGGCGGTAGCGGCCATTCAACTGGTGCTGAACCCTGAAATCATCCTGCTCAGCGGCGGGGTGATGCGCGCGGGCGACCTGCTGGTGGAACCGGTATTAAAGCGGCTGGAAGGGAGAATCCCGCAGTTGCCGCGCCTGCTCCTCTCGCGCCTGGACTACCGGGCCGGGGTGTTGGGGGGCGTAGTTAAAATCTTCCGCCGTCAGGCAGGGCTGTTCCGGGTCATGAAGGTCGTATGAGGCCATGAAAACCATTCAATCTAACGTACAAATCTTATCCTGAGATCTTCCAGCTATTACTGTTCGTAGAGAAAGGACATAATAACGTGAATACAACCAAAATCGTCTTTATCGGGGCCGGCAGTATGTCTTTCGGCCTGAGTATGTTTCGAGACCTGTTCAGTACTCAGGAACTGGCTGGCAGTACCCTGGCGCTGGTAGATACCAACCCCGCGGCCCTGGAGCGTATGACGCGCCTGGCTCAGCACATGAACGCCGCCGTGGGAGCGCCGTACAAGATTGAATGCACCACCGACCGGCGCGAAGCCCTGCCGGGGGCCGGGTTCGTGGTCAACAGCGTGGTGATCGAGCGCAACCGCCTGTGGAAGCTGGATTTCGAGATTCCCAAAAAGTACGGTATCCGTCATACTCTGGGCGAGAACGGCGGGCCGGGCGGGCTGTTCTTTACCCTGCGCACCATCCCGCTGATCCTCGACATTGTGCGCGACATGGAAGAACTCTGCCCGCAGGCATACTTTATCAATTTCTCTAACCCCGAAAGCCGCATCATCCTGGCTCTGGGGCGCTACAGCCGAATCCAGGCGATTGGCCTGTGTCACGGGATCTTTATGGGCCAGCGCGATGTGGCGCGCATCATGGACCTGCCGCCGGAGCGCGTAGACGTTTGGGGCGCAGGGTTAAATCACTTCCAATGGCTGCTGCAAATCAAAGATCGCCAGACCGGCGAGGACCTCTACCCGCTGCTGCGCGCCAGAGAGGCGGCGTATGACCCAACTTTCGCGCCCCTCACGCGCCGCTTGTTCCGTGCGTTTGGCCTGTGGCCCACATGCAGCGACGATCACCTGGGCGAGTATGTAGCCTACGGTTGGGAGGGCGGCGAGCATGGCTATGACTTTGCCGGTGATGAGCGCTACCGCGAAGTACTTCGCGCCCAGATCGAGGCTGTCAATTCAGGCGCACAGCCTTTGCCGGCCGAGTGGTTACAGCCGTCGGGTGAGCGCGGCGTGGCCGTTATTACCGGCATTTTGCACAATAAGAAAACGCTCATTGAGGCGGGAGTGGTTTATAACGAGCATGCCATCCCGAACCTGCCTTACGACCTGGCGGTGGAAGTGCCGGTGGTGGTAGACGCAGGCGGCATTCACAAAGTCTCATTGGGGCCGCTGCCCGAAGGCATCGCCCGCCTGCTCAACATCCAGGCCGGGGTACAGCAGTTGGCCGTTGAAGCGGCGGTACGAGCCTCGAAAGAACTGGCACTGCAAACCCTGCTAATTGACCCCGTTGTCAACAGCGCCACAGCCGCCGAAAAGATCCTGGAAGAACTGTGGGAATATAACCGCCCATATATCCGCCCCTGTGTCTGATCGCGTATCTGTGACGCCGCAGGGCAGTCAGCCGGTGATGCGCCCGTGCCGGGCGGGGTAAATGCCAGACTGCTTTTCGTCAACTTCAAAAGGAATCAGCCATGAATCTAACCAGTAAGATCATCCTGGTCGTCGGCGGCGCTGCTGGGATTGGCTGCGCCACCGCGGAGTTATGCGCGGCGCGCGGCGCGCGCGTGATCGTCGCCGACTTGAATGAAGCGGCTGGTGCCGAAGTGGCCGCCAACATCGGCGGAATGTTCCTGCCGGTGGATGTGTCGAAGGAAGAGTCAGTGCAGGCTTTATTTGCCAGAATTGATGAACGCTACGGCCGCCTGGACGTGCTGTTGCATACGGCGGGCGTGTTGAAGGGCGCCTATGTTCCCCTGGAAGAATTCAGCCTCGAAACCTGGCGTACCGTGCTGGACGTTAACACCACCGGCAGCTTCTTGTGCGCCAAATATGCCGCGTCCTTGATGAAAAAGAACGGCTCTGGCGTGATCGTGCTGGTTTCTTCTGGGGCGGCCCTGGGAGCAAGCTCATCGTTTGCTTATGGCACCAGCAAGGGCGGGGTGAACACCCTGGGCCTGCTTCTGGCAAACGCCCTGAGTCGTGACGGCATTCGCGTGAATGTAGTGATGCCCGGCAATATAGACACCGCGATGAAGCGTTCGGTGATTGCTGCGGACATCGAGCGCCAGGGCCGGAGACAAGATTTAGAGAAAGCCGTGGCCGAAGCGAACCTCGGCTCGCCGGAAGGCATTGCCAGGGTGCTGGCCTGGCTGGCCTCGGATGATGCCGATGATGTGAGGGGGATCATTTCAACGCGATGAAACTGGGCGTGGCAGGCTTCATTCCCCCCTGGGATCAAATTGACCTGGCGGCCGCCCGGCGCGTGCGCGCCGCCGGTTTTTGCGGCGCTTCGATCTTCTTTCAACGCCCGCTCGAGGCCGACCTGGAACGGGTGAGGGCGTTAAAAGCAATCCTGGACGAGGCCGGTTTAGAGGCGGCCCAGGTCAACGGCTGGTACGAAGTGCTGGTCCACCCCGATGATGCCATGCGGGCCGAGGGCGTGCGCGGCGTGGAGGCGCTCTGCCGGGTTGGCCGTCTGCTGGATGCCGGTTCCATCTACGTGCGCCCCGGGTCGCTCAATCCGCGCGGCGCGTGGTACCCGCACCCCGAAAACCATGCCCCTCAGACCTTCGATCGCCTGGCAGACAGCCTGCGCCGCTGTGCCCGTTGCGCCCAGGCGGAGGGCGTTACCCTGGCGATTGAGGGCCATGTGCTTTCCCCACTGGATAGTGCCCAGCGAATGCGCGATATTCTTGATCTGGTGGCCTCGCCCGTGTTGAAGGTCAACCTCGACCCGGTGAACTTCATCGGCACAGTGATGGACGCGCACCATCCCCAGGGCATTCTCAACCAGTTGTTTCACCTGCTGGGCCGCGATATCGCCGCCGCGCACCTCAAAGACCTGGCGCTTGAGGATCGCCTGGTCGTGCATATTGAGGAGGTGATTCCGGGCGAAGGGACGCTCGATTATGGCCTCTTCCTGCGGCGGATGCAGGAGCTTTGCCCGCAGGGGTACGGGTTGATCGAACACCTGCCGGACGAAAAGGTCCTCCAGGCGCGTGACGCAGTGGCGCGCCTGGCCGCCCAGGCCGGGGTTGAACTGAAAATGGGGTGAGGATTCTGTCGAAAAATCATTTTCCGAGGAGATGCTTGGTTCATGATCCGTGTTTTATTTGTTTGTTTAGGGAATATCTGCCGCTCACCTATGGCTGAAGCCGTCTTTCGCAGCCTGGTGAAAGCAGACGGCCTCTCCGATCAGATTGACGTAGCCTCTGCTGGGACGGGAGGCTGGCACGCTGGCGAAAGCCCCCACCGGGGAACGCTGGCCGTGCTGCGCGCCCACCACATTGAGGTGGGCAATAAACGCGCTCGCCAGTTGGCGCGCTCAGATTTACAGGAATACGATTACATCATTGCCATGGATGCGGAAAACGTCCGCGATATTCAGGCTCTGTTTGGCCGCCGGGTTCCGCGCCTGTTGGAGTTTGCGCCGCGTGATGCAGTGGTTGACCACCGCCTGGATGTGCCAGACCCCTACTATGAGGGGAATTTCGAGGAGGTGTATGACCTGGTGCTGGCTGGCTGTCGCGGACTGCTGGCGCACATCCGCGCCCAAGAGGGCTTATGAGTGACCTCCCCGCCTCGTTGCTGCCTCCGGTGACAGCGGCTCTGCGCTCGCTTGGAGATGCTTCTGCCATCCGCTCGGCCCGCCTGTTGGGGGGCGGTTGTATTAACCACGCCATGCGCGTAGAGACCGGCCAGGGCCGCTACCTCTTGAAGTGGAACGCCGATCCGCTGCCGGGGCTGTTTGAGGCGGAGGCTCACGGGCTGCGCCTGCTGGCGGCGACCCGCACCGTGCGCGTGCCAGAAGTGTATGCCTGTGCGGAAGTGGAAGAAAACCGCCCGGCTTTTATTCTGATGGAGTGGCTAGAGGGCCGGGATCAGCCGCGCAGCCTGGAGCGGTTGGGCGAGCAGATCGCCCAACTGCACCTGGAGGGCCTCTCTCCGCAGAATCCACCGGCCTATGGGTTAGAGCGTGATAATTACCTGGGGGCTGTGGTGCAGGTGAACGGTTGGGATACAAACTGGCCGCGTTTCTTTGGCGAGCGCCGCCTGCGCCCCCAAATGGAACTGGCCCAGCGCAATGGCCGCCTGCCTCCCGAACGCCGCCGTTGCCTGGAACGGGTTATTGAACGCCTGGATGACCTGTTAGGCGGCGTGAGCCGCCGCCCATCGCTGACGCACGGCGATTTATGGGGCGGAAACGTCATTCCAGGCCCAGATGGGCTGGCGCTGATTGACCCGGCTGTGTGGTATGCTGACCGCGAAACGGAAATCGCTTATTCCCAGCTTTTCCAGAGCTTTCCACCCGCGTTCTACGCAGGTTATCAGTCGGTATGGCCGTTAGAACCCGGCTACCCGGAGCGGCGCGACCTGTATAACCTCTATCACCTGGTTAACCACCTCAACCACTTTGGCGAAAGCTACGGCCCGCGCGTTGACGCAGTTTTGCGCCGTTTCGCCGGCTGACGCGGGTTGTGCTAAGATAAGCCTATGCCTGAGAATGCCGCTTGGATGAACAACCTCCCTCCGGGTACGCAGGAAGCGGCCCGGCTTTTCTGGGATTCGCTCTCTCCGGTAGACCGGCGCGAGATCGAAAATCTGATCGGCGCGCTGCCCTCCGAAGCCGGCCTGATGCGCCTGCTGGTACGCCTGGCAACCCATCAGTTCCGCACAACCTTTGGCAAAAAGAGCAAAGTTGTCATTGTGGGTCCTGCCAACGTGGGTAAATCAACCCTGTACAACCAATTGGTGCGGCGCAGAGAAGACCGCGCCGAAGTGTCGCCGCTGCCCGGAACCACCCGTCAGAACCAGGTGGCTGATGCCGGGCTGTTTACTGTGGTTGATACACCCGGCGCAGATGCCGTTGGCGAAGTGGGCGAGCATGAGCAAACGCTGGCGCTCCAGGCCGCGCAGGAAGCCGATTTTTTAATTATCGTGTTCGATGCCATCCAGGGCATCAAACGCACCGAACTAGAACTGTATGAGCGCCTGGTGGCGTTGGGCAAGCCCTATGTGGTAGCGTTGAACAAGGTGGACCTGGTACGGCGTGATTCAAAGAAGGTCGTCGAGGCGGCGGCCAACGCCCTTAGCCTGGCATACGATCAGGTCATCCCCATAGTTGCCAAATCGGGCGAGAATATGGATGACATTCTGGCGGCCATCGCGGCAACAGAGCCGGAGATCGTGGCGGCGCTCGGCCAGGCCCTGCCGCATTACCGCTGGCAGCTTGCCTGGCGTACCATCGTCAGCGCCGCTTCAGCCTCCGCGGTGATTGCCCTCACCCCGCTGCCGGTGATTGATTTCATCCCCCTTACCATTACCCAAAGCCTCATGGTGTTGGGGATTGCGCGGATTTATACCTACCAGATCACTCTGGCCCGCGCCCGCGAGCTGGTCGTCAGCTTTGGCCTGGGGTTCCTGGGGCGCACCCTGTTTCAACAGCTCAGCAAGCTGGGCGGGGTGCCGGGCTGGTTCTTGTCCGCCGCAATTGCCGCCTCCACAACCGTGGTGATGGGCTATGCCGCATCCGTCTGGTTTGAAACCGGCGAGCGGCTCTCCAGCCAGGCGATCCGGCAGATCACCCGTGAGGTGACGGGCTACCTGTTAGATCGTTTGAAAACGTTAGGGCGTAAAAAACCATCCCAAGAGTCGTTCAAACAGCGCGTGGAAGAAACGCTTGAACAGGCCCCCATGGCCCAGGATCGCTCCGTCCTCGACCGGCAGGCCCAGGAAACCCGCGAGTCGGAGAATCAGGACCCAGCCAACCCAACCTCTCGACGTTAATTTGTGGTATGATTTTGCGCTGGTTTCAAACCATACCATACCACCTTGAGAGGTAAGCCACCCTATGAAGTTAAAGGTAGATCTGGCGGCTCGGCTGTTGTGCCTGAGCGCCATCTTCTTAAGCCTGGCCGCTTGCAGCCCGGCTCCTACGCCGACCCCTGCTCCTACCCAAGACCCGGCTGAACAGGTGCGGCAGGTCGTTGAAACGGCTTTTGCTCAAATGACCGCCGAAGCGCTGCGGAACCCCAGCGCCACTCCCACGCAAACGGCCACCCTGCCGCCAACCCCCACGCCAGAGCCTTCGGCCACGCCAACCCTTACGCTCACCCCAACCCCTGCCGTGACGGATACGCCCCAGCCTACCGCCACTTTTACCGCCCTTCCGCTTGCGGCGCAGGCGCTCTATGCCACGACCTTCCCCGGCAACCGGCGCGAATACGCCGGCAACGAGGGCTTTGGCCTGGCTTTAGGTTTCCAAAACATCGGCTCCGTGACCTGGGAACCAGGGTACTACGTCAAAATGGTGGGTTTTGAAGGCGAAGCAACCGTTCAGCAGGAAGTTTCAACGGATCAGGCGGTTTTGCCGGGAGGAAAAATCGAATTTAACCTCTGGGCGTTTGGCTCTGAAACCCCCGGCAGGCACGTGTGGTATTTTCAACTCTACACCCCGGCCGGCGCAGCCGTGCCCGGCGGGTACATCAGCTTTAGTTACGTTTCGAACACGCCTGCCGATCAGTAACCCGCCCATAAAAGCGTCTGAAAGTGAAACCCCGCCAGTTGTCTGGCGGGGTTTTGAATAATATAAGAGGCTCCCCTTCCCCTTATACCGGCTGGCAAATAATTCCAGCCTCATAGGATTGCAGAAGGGTCAATGTTAGATGGTTGTGAACCATTGTCATCAGAGTAAACGAAAAAGGTTCGCCTTTGTTACAGCTTTAGGGTGATTTTCTAACGGGTTGAGCGCAACTTTTGGCGAGGGTTTTCGTAAAAAGAATATAAGTATATTTCGCGCGCTAGGCGCGTGAGTTGAATTTCTCAGGGAGCGTGTTCTATGGCAGAAGTAAGACCTCATCGTTGGCGACGCTGGCGGCACGGGCCATCTCTATTCTTCCCGGTGGCCCTGATGACGGTGGGGATCATCTGGCTGTTGGTCAACTATGGGCTGGCAGAGCCAGAGAACGTCTACCGCCTGATGGTTTTCTGGCCGGTCTTGCTGGTGGCCGCCGGTCTGGCGGCAATTCTTCGCCCCATCTCGTGGGTTTTAAGCGGGCTGGTATGGCTGGCGCTCGGCGCGCTGGTCGTGTGGAGCGTTGTATATCCCCCGACTCATTTGCCCGGTTATACGGCCCCTCAATACACCCATCGGGTGTTTAACGAGCCGTTGAATGATGCCCAAACCGCCGCGATTCAGTTAGACCTTTCCTTCAACCCGGTTGAAGTTAAAGCTTACGATGACGGTCTGTTCTTCGCGGATGTATATGCAGTAGGCAGTCTGCATTACAATGTCTCGGGCGGTGGCGCGCAGAAGAACATCCGGCTGGGAGAAGAGGTCAGCGGAGTGCTGTTTAACCTTCCGGCGGTGGCGTACGAGTCGCGCGCGCAGATCTGGCAGGTGGGCCTATCGCCGCGTATTCCGCTTGAACTGGATATCCAGGGCGGGTTAGGGAGCGCCAACGTTGACCTAAGCGCGCTTCAACTGGAATCTTTGAACGTGGACGGCGGCCTGGGAAAAATTAACCTGGAACTGCCGGAAGACAGCGCCCTTTACAAGTTCCGGTTAGATGTTGGCGCCGGAGATGTGACTGTGCAAGCGCCATCTGGCGCAACTTTCGACCTGGACCTGTATGGAGGCGTGGGCAGTGTAGACCTGATCCTGCCCGCCGACAGCGGCGTGCAGGTGACGGTTCGCAATGAGGGCCTTGGACGCCTGGATTTGCCGGAAGGTTACCGCAAGGTCCGCCAGGGCAAAGACGAGAATGAAGGGGTGTGGCAGAACGAAGCTTTTGAGGATGACGAAACCCCTATTCGCATCACAGTAGACATCAGCGTGGGGAATATCACCATCCGCTAAGGATGTCTTAGTGAACAATGAGCACAAATTCGCCCTTGCGCTGACCGAGGTTGCGCTTGGCCTCCGCAATACTACCGCGGAAAATCGTCTCGGTGGGCAGGGTCAGGTCCATTGCCAGGGTGATGGCAGCGTTTGCGCCGTAGACGGCCTCTAGATCTTCGAGAAGCGGGAACAGCCGGTAAGGTGCGTCCATCAGAATGATCGGGAAGCGGGTTGAGCGCAGGTGTTTAAGGGCTTTGCGGCGCTCATCGCGGTCGCGGGGTAAGAAACCGGCGTAAATGAAGCGGTCCAGTTTGAAATCGAGGACAGAGAGGGTCGCCATCAGCGAGGAAGGGCCAGGAATGGGGACTACCGGCAGGCCCTCTTCGACCAGCCGGTGAATGAGCGTGGCGCCAGGGTCAGCAAAGACGGGCGTACCGCAGTCCGAGATCAGCGCGATAGACTGGTTTTGGCGTAACCGCTCCGCGATGACCGGGGCCTGATCGGCCTCGTTGTGTTCGTTCAGCAGGATGATTTCTTTATTATTAATCCCCAGTTTTTTTAGCAGCGTACTGCCTTCGCGGTACTCTTCGCAGATGACAGCATCCACCGCTTGCAGTACGTCTAAAGCGCGCAGGGTAATGTCACGGGGGTTGCCAATAGGGGTGGCAACGATATATAGGTGTCCTTTTTCGGTCATATCCTTAAACCGCCTCTGGTTTGCATTATATGGGGTAACAAAAGGCTATGTCAAGACAAGGTTTCATCACGCCCAGGCGACTTGTGCTATCATAAAGCGATATGTTGGCCGCAAACGAAAATTCTTTGATGGAATATAGAACCCCTCTATGTCTCGACTGACGCGCATCTCCATCCTACTGGCCGTTTTTTTTGCGCTGGATAAAGCCGCGGCGCTGCTGCGCCTGGTGATCCTCAACCGGCAGTTTGGCTTTTCCAAAGAATATGACGCTTTTAACGTCGCCAACAACATTCCAGACATGCTTTTTACCCTCATTTCCGGTGGGGCGTTGGCCGTGGCCTTCATCCCGGTACTGTCAGAGACGCTCACCCGCCAGGGCCGCGCGTCGGCCTGGGACCTGTTTTCGCGCATCGCCAACCTGGCCTTTGTGGTGACGGGCGTGTTAGCTCTCATCGTGGCCGTGCTGGCCGGCCCGCTGGTGCGCTCTGAATTGGGCATTGCGCCGGGCTTCGAGGAAGTCCAGCAGGCTCTGGTGGTGGACCTGATGCGTCTCAACCTGATCGCCACGATGATTTTTGCCATCAGCGGCCTGGTGATGGCCGGTTTACAGGCCAACCAGAGCTTTCTTTTCCCGGCCATGGCCCCCCTGCTGTATAACGCGGGCCTGATCTTCGGCGCGCTCATCTTATCGCCAGGGCCGGAGAACACGCTCGGCCCGTTTAAACTGCCTGGTTTTGGGTTGGGCATTCATGGGCTGGTATATGGGACCATCCTCGGCGCGGCGCTGCACCTGGGCATTCAGGTTCCTGGTCTGGTCAAGAACGGCTTCCGCTGGGTCCCTCAATTGGAGCTAAATTCAGAGCCGGTGCGTAAAGTACTGCGGCTGATGGGTCCCCGCGTAACAACCATGTTCATGGTTCAGATGACTTTTTTGGTGCGCGATAACCTGGCCTCGCGGCTGGAACAGGGGTCCGTCTCGGCGCTGACGCTCGGTTATATGGTCGTGCAGGTTCCTGAAACCCTTATTGGCACGGCGATTGGTACGGCGCTCCTGCCGACCCTTTCGGAGTTAGTCGCGGCGCAAGAAGGCCGGGCCTTCCACGCTACGCTTCAGCGGGCCTTGCGCGTGATCGTGGCGTTTACCATTCCGGTGGCGGTAGTGTTGGCCCTGGGGCTGCGTCCCTTGCTCGAAGTGGCGTTTCGCAACCTGACGCCCGCCGAGATGGATACCCTGGTGTGGGTGGTGCGTGGTTTTCTGGTGGGACTGACCGGAGAATGCCTATTAGAAATCGCCGCGCGCTCATTTTATGCGCGCCAGGATGCCATCACCCCCATGCTGGTGGCCGCTCTGAGCCTGGTAGTATTTGTGGGCCTGGGGTGGGCGTTCTTCAGGGCGTTGGGGGCGGCGGGCATCAGCCTGGCTGTGTCAATTGCCCTCACCTTCCAGTCCTCGCTGCTGCTGATTTTGCTCAGCCGGCGGTTGGTGGAGAAGCTCTCGCCGGGGTTCACCCCGCTGCGCGCCCTGGCCGCGGCCCTGCTGGGCGGGGCGGGGGTGGTTCTGGTAGCGCGGGCGGCCCTGGCCGCCGGCCTGCCTGCGCTGTTGATCGGCGCAGTTGCGCTGGCCGCAGGCGGGCTGTTGGCCCTGCTGCCGGTCTGGCAAGAAGCCCGTTTGCTTTTGAAACTGTAGGGTATAATTGCCCCCATGCAGGAACCGAACAACGAATCTACACTCCCTACGAAAACCACGCCTCCGGCCGGGCAAACGACCCCGACCCGCGTGGCCCGCCAGGCTCCACCGGCGGGTGTTCCCTCTGGCCCATCCGGGCCGACCATTCCCGTGCCGGCCCATCCTGTCAAATCACGCGGCCCGCGCCGCTGGCCTTTTATCCTGATTGGGGTTTTGCTGGTACTGGTGTTTGGAACGGCTGGCGCTTATTTGGGGTATAACTCGGCCATTGATCTGCGCAAGACCAAAGAAGCCGAGCAGGTGATTACCGCCGCGACTGAGCACTTTTATCTTGGGGTCGAGGCGATGAATAACAAAAATTATGCTCTGGCCCGCCAGCAGTTTGAATACGTTATCCAGCTAGACCCTAACTTCCCCGGCGCCGCCGAAAAGCTGACCGAGGTGATGATGGCCCAGATGGCAACGGCGACCCCCACAACGGCCCCTTCGCCGACGCCCACCCTCCCGACGCCCACGCCAGACCTGCGCACCCAGGAAGAAATCTATAATCAGGCGCGTCAGTTCTATCTGAACCAGGATTGGGACAACCTGTTTATTGCCATTGACTCACTGCGCACGGTGGACCCATCCTACCGGGCGGTGGAAGTGGACGGGATGTTATACATGGCACTGCGCTACCGTGGGATTCGCAAGATTTATCAGGAAGCGAATCTGGAAGGCGGCATCTACGACCTGGCGCTGGCAGAACGGATCGCCCCTCTGGATAGCGAAGCCCTGGCGGCGCGCAATGCCGCCCGCACCTACCTCAATGCCATTACCTTCTGGGGGGCCGATTGGGCGCGCGTTATCGCCATGTTAGAGCAGGTCTACCCGGCTATGCCCAACATGCGTGATGCCTCCGGCCTGACGGCCATCGAACGCTACCGCCAGGCGCTCATCACTCAGGCCGCAGTGCTGGCAAACGCGGGCGATATGTGCGGCGCTTATGAGTACTACAACAAGGCTATCTCGAATTTCCCCGACCCGGTGATGGAAGTGACGGCCACCGCGGCTTACGGCATCTGCTACCCGCCCACGGCCACGCCAGAGCCAACCGGCACGCCCACTCCCACCCCCACCGGCGAACTGCCGCCCGTCGTGGTAGAGACGCCCACGGTAGAACCGCCGCCGGTGGTGGAAGAAACGCCGACACCATCTCCATAAGGTCATAACGTAGGATGAACGCCCAGGCAGCTCCGCCGCTGGTCCTTTCAGTCGCGTACTGGTTGCATATGCTGGCGACAGTATTGTGGTTGGGCGGGCTGGCGGCTCTGGCCTTCGTGGTGCTGCCGGCCGCCCGGCGTACCCTGGACGGCGCAGGCTATATCGCACTGTTGGCTCAGCTTCAGCGCCGCTTACAGCAGATTGGCTGGTTCAGCCTGGCCGTATTGGGGGTGACGGGCATGTTCCAGATGAGTTCCAACCCCTCTTACCAGGGCTTTCTGGCGGTTAACAACCCCTGGGCCGCCGCGATCCTGGCAAAACACTTGGTAGTTGGCCTGATGATCCTCGCCGCCGCTTACATGACCTGGGGAGTGCTCCCGGCGCTTCAGCGGTTGGCGATCTTACAGGCCGCCGGAAAACCCGCCTCAGCAGAGCAGGCCAGCAGACTGCGCCGGCAGGAACAGTGGATGTTAGGGATCAACCTGACGCTCTCGGTGATTGTTTTGCTGCTCACAGCCGTTGCGCGGGCATTTTCAGGGGGATAGGACAGCGCCTCGGACCAGGCTCATTCTCGAATTTCTCCACTGCCGCGCACCGCTTCGACCAGCTTGCCCGTTTTCGGGTAGTAGTAAAGCAGCCTTCGCCCCGGCAGCGTGTCGGCGATGGCGGCGTCTTTCTGAAACCCTGCGCTGACGATCAAAACGTAGTCCGAATCGAAAAATGGGCTGGTTAAATCAAGCATGCAGCCGTACTCGATCCATTTATCTTCCACCGGCACAGCCACCAGAGCGGGGGTCAGACGGCGGGCGGCGGGCGTCTCAAACGCCCGGTAACAGCGCCGTGAGACGCCATACAGGCCGTATAACCCGCGCAGGCGTACCGGCATGTAAAACGCCAGGTTATAAACAACCAAAAAGCTGACCGCGCCCACCAGCAGGCTGAGCAGCGGTCTGCGCCAGAGATGCGGAAGGATGACCCAGGCGCGCGTGCGGGCGGTGCTGGACCGCAGGCCGATCTTCAGACGGGCCAGATGCCTGCCCAACCACACCATCCCGGCAGCCGAGAGCAGCGCGGCGCTGTAGACCCCTTCGTAATAATAGCGCGGGCCGACCAGCGTGGCGCTCATCCAATACGTAAAATAAGCAGCGATGAGCGTAAACAGCGGCGCGCAGACCAACAGCGCTCGCAGATTGCGGCGAATGGCGATTATCCCCAGAGGGATAAAAAGATAAGAAAGGCCCATCCAGCCAAACAGGTCATCCGCGCCCGAATACAGGTTAGCAAGGGTGTTGGCTGCGCCGTGAACCGGCTGGAACCCGCCGGGTTGCAGCCCATGGCCCGGCCCAAAACCGGCCTGGTCGTATGGCCACCACAAGGTGTAGGGGTTCAGAAAAGGGTCGCCGGTCACAGCAAACTGCCAGACGAAGACCAGCAGGGCCAGCGTGCCAGCGATCAGGCCCACCATGACCAGCCGCAGGCGGGCGGCCGCCGGCCCCCGGATGAGCAGGTACAGGCCGTGCAGAGCGAAGGGCGCGGCCACGGCTACCGCCGTCATCGGCCGGGTCAGCGCCAGCATCCCCAGCGCCAGGGCCGCCACCAGGGCTGGTAAGCTCCGCTGTGCGCGCTCTGGCAGAAGCCGGTTGGGAGTGGTAAAGGCGTCCAGCCAGCCCAGGCAGAAGGCCAGCGTCAGAAACAGCGCCCAGGCGTGGCTGAGCAGCAGGGCCGAATTCATTAAGACAAAGGGCGATGCCGCCATCAGAAAGGCCGTCAGCAGCGCCGTGGGCTCATTCAGCACCTTTCGAACCAGCCGGTATGTCAGCCAGATCGCAGCTCCGGCCAGGATGGGGTTGATGAGGTTGCGGGCATAGGGCAGGCCGCTCGCGATCGGCAGGTGACCGAAGGCCAGCAGTGCCGGCCAGCCCAACGGGTATTTGCCAAACCGCTGCCCTTCATAATCAACCACAAACGGCACGAGAAAACATTTCGGGCAGATCGGCGGCGTAGGCACAGTTAGCTTCCCCCTGGCGATCAGCCGGGCCTGCCAATCGTAGGCCATTTCATCTTCAATGTGCGGCAGGCCCTCTAACACCTGAACAGACAGCGCAAAAGCCGCCGCTATAACTGCCAGGCAGAACAGCGCGATCATCAGCGGAATCAGCCTTATGCGGTGTTGGTTGGGCGTAGAGCGGCCTACACTGTCCATGGGGCAAACGTTCGCTCAGGCGGGCCGTCCGGTCAGGTCGTGGACCATCGCGCCGGTGATCTGCACGGGCCGGATGCTCCCTACCGGTAATTCTCCTTCGATAAAGACCAGCCCGTCAATTTCGGGCGCGTCGTGATAGGCACGCCCCACCGAGATCCCCTCGTTGTACCCCTCGATGATGACGTCCTGAGTCTGGCCCACAAACGACTGATTACGCGCCAGCGAGATGCTCTCTTGCAGGTTCATCAGACGCTGTAAGCGTTCCTCTTTTACTTCCTGGGGGATGGGGTCGCCCAGTGGTTCGCTTGCAGTGCCAGGTTCGAATGAGAAAGTAAACGCGCCAACGTGATCGAACTTGATCTCGGCCATGAAGTCGAGCAGAGTCTGAAACTCCTCTTCGGTTTCACCCGGATATCCAACGATGAACGTGGTGCGCAGTGCCAGGTTAGGGATGACCGCGCGCATTTTCTCCAATGTTTTATACACCCATTCCATATTAGCCGGGCGGCGCATCCGCCGCAAGGTCAGCGGGTGGGCGTGTTGGAGCGGCATATCCAGGTAGGGGACGATTTGCGGGTGGTTCGCCATCACTTCCATCAGTCGGTCGGTCACGTAGCCGGGGTAAGCGTACAGGATTCGAATCCAGGGCAGTTCTGGAGCGGCGGCGACCATCTTTTCGAGCAGTTGGGCCAGGCCGTCTTTCATGCCCAGGTCATGGCCGTAATCGGTAGTATCCTGGGCGATGAGCAGGACTTCGTTAACGCCCCTGGCGCGCAGTTCCTGGGTTTCGGCCAGAATGGCCTCAGGCGGGCGGCTGACGGCTGTGCCTTTAATCAGCGGAATCGCGCAAAAGGCGCACGGACGGCGGCAGCCATCTGCAATCTTCAGGTAAGCACTGCCCCCCTGAACGGCCACGCGGGCCACGCCCTTTTCGTCACTGCCGACGGTAGGCGCATCGGGCAGGTGGTAGAGCGGCTGGGGGTAGAGGCTGTCGCCGCGCAGTTTTTGCACCAGGTCAACGATATCCATCCAGCGGCGCGTACCCAAAATCCCATCAATGCCGGGGACTTTTTCGATCACCATTTGCCCGTAGCGTTGCGTCAGGCAGCCGGCGGCGATGAGCATTTGGCCGCGTTTCTTTTTCCGCGCCAGGTCGTGCAGCACCTGAAAGGACTCCTGCCGGGCCGGGTGGATAAACCCGCAGGTGTTGACGATCAGCACACCGGCTTCGGAAGGGCGTTCGGTGGGGGTGAAGCCAGCTTCTTGCAGCAGCGCGCCCATCGATTCTGAGTCAACGGTGTTTTTGGCGCATCCGAGCGATACCAGGTAGAATTTCTTACGGTTCATAGGGTTATGGAATGAGAGGCGTAACAGTTAGGGTGGCCGGCAGCGTGGGCGTTGGCCGGAGTGTTTCGGTCGCTGCCGGGCCGGGGGTCGGCGTAGGCGTTGAAGCGGGCGTGGCGGTGACCATGCCGTCTGGCAGAAACACCAGACCGGCAACCTGCCCGGCTACTCCCAGCGTTCCGAGGTCATTCTGATTGAAAAACACCTGGATCGCGGCGGCGTTGCCGGTGAGAATCTCAATCTTTTTGGAACCAGAATAGGCGTAGGCATTCCCAGGCACGACGCGGCCGTTAAACTTCTCTTTGTTATCCACAATGACGCGCAGGTAAGCGCGTTGGTGGGCGATGATGTAGACCTGTAGGGGGTCATTGTTGATCGGCGCGAGGGTCGGCTCGACGGTTGGGGTAAGGGTGATGTTGGCATTTTCAAGCCCGGCCACCTGGGTCGCGTTTGCGGGCGTCTCTTGGGCTGGGTTGGGGGTCGTTTCACCGGGCGCTTCGGTCGGCAGGGTGGTTTCTTCAGGCGTCAGCAAAATTTCAGCAATGGCGCGGGCGGTGGGCTGTTCATCGAGCGACTGCGCCATGTTGATGCTTGATATCGTGCGGACGGCAAAGAACACAATGGCGGCTACGACGATGGCCCCAAATACCAGGTCGGGGGTGAGCAAGCGCCGGATCGGAGAGGCTGCGCGGGCCGGGCGGCGCTTGCCCTGCAAGAGCGGCGTCGGTGGCTCTGCCGGCATCCGCTCCAGGCGGCGCATTTGCAGTCCCTCGGCGTAACGCAGCATCAGAGCGTCTTCGTTCAGGTTGAGGAACGAGGCGTAATTGCTCAACATTCCCCGTCCCTGCACCGGCGAGGGCAGCAAATCCATGCGGCCTTCTTCGATCGCCTGCAGGTAATGCTGGCGCAGGCGCGTAAAGCGTTCTACTTCGGCCCGCGAAAGCCCCAACAGTTCGCGCTGTTTGCGCAGTTGCGCGCCGATTTCAACAAAAATAGCATTTGACCCGGCGGCTACTGGTGAGGTTGCGGCGGCATCCTGAAATTCCACCGGGATTGGACCTTCTTCTGCCTGCGGGGCGGGCGGTTGGGGCGGTGCAGTTATGTCTTGGGCAGGCAGTGGAGCGGTCTGAACGGGTGCAGGCGGCGGTTCGGGCAGGGGGGCTGGCGGCTCAGCATCAGTCTGCGGAGCGGTCGTCCTGGTATCGTGATCGCTCTGGCCGAGGACGGCTTCCAGCGATGCTTTCCCCTCCCACGCTTTGATGAGTTCTTCAGCGGGCAGGTTCAGATAACCCGCATACAGGCGCAAAAAACCTCGCCCCTGTACTGCCGAGGGGAGAGCGTCGCGCTGTTCGTTTTCAAGGGCCTCCAGGTAATTTTTGCGGATATGGGTGGCCTGTGAAGCCTGTTCTAACGTCAGTCCGCGCGAAGTGCGTGTTTCGCGAAGAAAATCGCCTACGGATGTTGCCATGCCTACCAGCTTGCCGCCATTATAAGCCGTCCTCTAAAAAAATGCACCCGCCCGACAGCTTTGGGCTGGCGAGGCCGGTGCATCCCTTCAGGCAAAAGCAAGTCGAGCTATTCGCTGGCTTCTTCACCCTCAGCCGCGGCGACCGGAGCCGGGGCAGGGGGCTTGAGAATGTCGGGGATTTCCCCTTCCCGGTGAGCGATCACGCGCACTTCGGGGTTCAGGTCCACCGTCAGGCGGACGACCGCTTTGTGCTCGCCCAGGGTGCGGATGGGCTGCACTTCGATGTGACGCCGGTCCACTTCCTCGCCGACTTTGCGCGAGATGGCCTCGGCGATCATCTGGCTGGTGATCGAGCCGTACAGCTTGCCGGTTTCGCCAGCGCGGACGGCAAAGCCAATGACCAGCCCGTTCAGTTTCTCGGCCAGGCCGCTCATGCTGTTGTTGAGTTCAACGCGTTGGGCGGCGGCGCGAGCGCGGATGCTCTCGGCCTGCTTCACTGCGCCGGGGGTCGCCAGCACGGCCAGGCCCTGGGGCAGCAGGTAATTGCGGCCGTAGCCATCGGCCACTTTTTTAATGTCGCCAGCGCGGCCCAGTTTGTAAACGTCTTTCAGAAGCAGTACTTTCATGATTCAAGCCCTTTCAAAAAATGGATTGAGGTTGTGTTTGCCAGGGTGAAGGGTACAACACCCAGGCGGACAGATTTTACCAGAGGAATATCTTCCAGTCAACCAAAGGTTTTGGCGTTCTTAAACTTCCCAAGGGGGCCGCCCTACGCCAGAAGGGCTTTCGAGCGCCGCGCGGATGGCATCGCCCAGTTCGGGCAGCAGGTCAGCCGCAGCAGCGAGCAGGCCGAAGCACCCAGCCGTCATCATATCCCCAAAGGGGACGGCCAGGTAAGGCCGTAATCGCGAAGCCCGGAGCAGGCCCCGCCGCGGCCCGGTGACCACCAGGTTGCCGGCCGCCGGGTCAATGGAAAGTGCCTGGTGGCTGTAGATAAGCGCCCCGTGACCTTGATCGCCAAAGACGTCTTCGTGCCGCAGCGAGCCGTCGGCCAGTTTTTCGAGAAGCGTTTCGAGCCGGGGAAGGTCCAGCAGGCCGGTGTGATGTTCAAAAACACCTTCAATGCCGTCTGGTCCCAGGCGGAAAGCCAGGGTGTGAAAGTTCCCAACGTTGGCAATCAGTGCGCGCGTAAGCGCCGCCACGTGCGGGTCAAACCTTGCGCCGAGGACGGCGGCCGGGGCCGTGTCCATCACAATCAACGGGGCATCTAGGCGAGCCGCCGAATCTGCCACAGCTTGCAAACGGGTCATGATCGGCGGGATATCCTCGCGGCGGAAGGCGAAAGCGCTCAGCCGGTTATGGGCGCGGATGCGCTGGTCGAGGTAATCAAAGCGAAACTGCCGGTCAGAAACGTCTGGCGGAGCCGCCCCGTGGTCAAATACAGCCACCGCAGCGGCTCCCAAAGGCTCCAGTTCAACGCCAAAGGCCGCAAAGGCGCTCTCAATGGCTTCAAAATCAAAGTCGCGCAGGGTCACGCGGACAACGTTCTCTGGCAGCCGGCGCGCTTCATCTTCCGAGACGATCTGAATGCCCATCTGCGCTACAGCGTCCAGGTCGTCATTGAACGACAAGGCCGCGGAAGGGGTGGCGTAGATCGGGTACCCGGCGCGGGCATGGTCTTCGGCGGCCCATGCGCTTGGCCCGCCGCCCATGATTGCGCCTTCCAGCAGCATGGCCGCGCCCTGGCGGGTAGCCTGCTGAATTCTCCGCCGGATGATCATGGTCGGCGCGGGCAGTATCAGCTTATAAGCGTTTTCGATATCCAGGCGCGTATCGAATAAGACGATATCCTGCGTGCCGGTCCCCACATCCACTGCCAGTACTTTCATGTTTCCTCCAACCGTAACCGCTGAAATTCTCCCCCGTCATATGCTTTTTAGGAAGTTCGTCTAAAGTTTACCATAAGTTTTTTCCATTCCCACCGCGCGCAGGCATCGCGTATACTGGTACGGGAGCTGGCCTCCTGCTCTAAATTTCACAATAAGAGGAATGGCATGAATTTTGAAGAAGAACGGCGGCGTTGGGAAGAAAAAACCCTGAAACCAGTCATTACTAAATTCCCGGAACGCCAGGCCGAATTTAAAACTTCCTCCGATATTGTCATGCCGCGCGTGTTAGGCCCGCGCGAATTTGATTATGCCCAAAAGTTGGGCTGGCCGGGCGAGTACCCATTTACGCGCGGCGTCCAGCCAACCATGTATCGCGGGCGCTTGTGGACAATGCGCCAGTACGCGGGCTATGCTTCGGCGGAAGAGTCTAACCGGCGCTACCGCTTCCTGTTGGATCAGGGCCAGACCGGCCTATCCGTTGCTTTTGACCTGCCCACCCAAATTGGCTATGACGCCGACGATCCCTTGGCCGCCGGAGAGGTTGGCAAGGTGGGCGTCTCCGTTTCCTCGATTGAGGATATGGATTTGCTCTTTCAGGGCATCCCGCTGGATAAGGTTTCAACCAGCATGACGATTAACGCCCCCGCGGCGATTTTACTGGCAATGTATATCGCCGTGGCGCGCCGCCAGGGGGTAGAAGAAAAGAAACTGCGCGGGACGATCCAGAATGACGTGCTCAAAGAGTACGTAGCGCGTGGAACGTATATTTTCCCACCGGCCCCCTCCATGCGCCTGATCACCGACATCTTCAGCTACTGCGCCCGCCACGTGCCAAACTGGAACACTATCAGTATTTCGGGCTACCACATCCGCGAATCTGGCTCCACCGCCGTGCAAGAGGTGGCGTTTACCCTGGCAGACGCCATCGCTTACGTAGAGGCGGCCATCCAGGCCGGGTTAAAGGTAGATGAATTTGCTCCACAGCTTTCCTTCTTCTTTAACGCTCATAACAACTTCCTCGAAGAAGTTGCCAAGTTTCGCGCGGCCCGCCGTCTGTGGGCTGAGATCATGCGCGAGCGGTTTAAAGCACAAGACCCGCGCTCGTGGATGCTGCGCTTCCATACGCAGACCGCCGGCTCCACCCTCACCGCTCAACAGCCGGAGAACAATATTGTGCGGGTGACCCTCCAGGCGCTGGCGGCTGTGCTGGGCGGAACGCAGTCCTTGCACACCAACAGCATGGACGAAGCTCTGTGGCTGCCGACCGAAAAATCGGTGCGGGTGGCCCTGCGCACCCAGCAGATTATCGCCTATGAGTCGGGCGTGGCCGATACCATTGATCCGCTGGCCGGGTCGTACCTGATCGAATACCTGACGGACGAGATCGAAGCGCGCGCCCGCGAATACATTCAGCGCATCGACGAGATGGGCGGCGCGCTGGCGGCCATTGAGCGGGGCTACCAGCAGAATGAAGTGCAAGAAGCCGCTTACCGCTACCAGCGGGCGGTGGAAACCAAAGAACAGATTGTGGTGGGCGTTAACGCCTTCCAGATCGAAGAGGAAATTCAGTTGGAACGTCTCAAGGTAGACCCGGCGATCGAGCAGGCACAGCGGGCCCGCTTGGCGGCCCTGCGCGCCCGGCGTGACGCGGCCCGCGTAGCGGAACTGCTGGCGCGGCTGGAGTGCGCCGCCCGCGGCAGCGATAACCTGATGCCCATTTTGATCGAGTGCATGGAAAACAACGTCACGCTGGGCGAAGCCTGCGGCCTGCTGCGCAAAGTTTGGGGCGAGTATGCGGCGCCCGCCTGGGTATAGGATGATGGAGAATATGGCAAAAATTACAAAGCTGAATCATGTCGCCATTGTGGTGGCAGATGTTGAAGGCGCGTTAAGTTTCTGGCGCGACGCGCTTGGGTTGACTTTAAGCCACGTTGAAGACGTGCCGGGTCAAAAGTCTCAGGTGGCCTTTTTGCCCCTGGGCGATAGCGAAGTGGAGCTGGTCAAACCCACGAGCGATGATTCGGGAGTCGCCAAATTTTTAGCCGAGCGCGGGCCGGGCATGCATCACCTGTGCTTTGAGGTGGATGATATTGATGAGATGCTGGCGCAGCTTAAGGCCAGGGGCGTGCGGCTCATCAATGAAACCCCCATCTCACTGGAAGGCCGCAGGGTGGCTTTTGTGCATCCTAAAAGCGCCAACGGGGTGCTGGTGGAGCTGTATCAGGCTGTCTAACCTCACCATTGAGCGTGGTGTTCTTCGGCAAATCCAACCAGCCCCTGCAATTGGATTTCTTCGCCATTGTCGGTGATGACCCGCCCTTCATAGCGGCCAAAAAGCTGGTGCACCTCACTGGAAAGCAGGGGCAAGCGGGTGCGGGCAACGCGCTCGTAAAAAGGCGTAAACATCAGGTCCAGGCGGCCCTGGTTATCGCGGAACAGCCAGGGGCGGGTGTAATCACGCGGGTCATAAATAAATTCTACCTGGTCGAGCTTGTGAATGCGCCCATCCAGGATCAGGGCGTTTTCGGTGGCGGCAGACGTGTCGCCAAAGCCGGTCCCCAGGTTCAGGCCCACCGTCATCGGCTCGGGCTGCCAGCGCGGCGGGCGCGGCGCGCGGTAGAGAAAGCCCGACGCGCTGGCCCAATTCCAATAGGATCGGTACGGCCAGATCCCACAGCCCCAATCCAACTGACCAAGCGAGGAAGTGGGCGCGACCTCTTCGCGCAGTTCGCCCCACTGCAAAATGCCTTCAGCGGGCAGGCAGTTGATTTTACGGTTCAGGTAAAAGCGGCGCTGGCTAAAGGGGATGACAATATTCATCGACTCGTGCTGGGGCGGGCAGGCCAATGCCAATTCGGCGCGCAGGCCCTTGCCGTGGTCGAAGGCCGGCCAATCCACTGAAATGAGCCGGCGGTCCGACTCGACTCGAAACGTAATGCGCGTATCGCCAGATTGGTAACAGCTTTCGGAGTGTTCTTCATCCGAGTCGCGCGGCAGGCGCACCGCGCGGGGCAGGGCCAGGCGCGATTCTTCGTGAAATTCTCTCTTCGTGTAGTCAAAAAGGTAAGCGAAGACGTTGGCCGCATACCCTAAATTCGCCAGCGCAACGGCGAAGAACCGCTTGGGGGTAAACAAAGCGTAATAATCCCAGCGCTTCAACCGCATCTTTTGCCAAAAGCGCAGCGGGCCAGGGTAAAACGCCGCCCGTTCCAGGTTGCAGTCGAGCAGCGGATGGCGCGACCAGCCCACTTGAGTCAGCGAGCCGTCAGGCTGGAGAAGCGGGGAGGGGTGGGTCAGTTCAGGCATTGTTTACCCCTTTCTATTCCACTGTACCGCAGGTGGCGCGGTTGGGATCATTGGGTTCCATCAGTATTGAAATTGTACACCCAACCGCGCCGCTTTCAGGTGTTTTTCAGGCTTTCCCAGATACCGCGCTCATCTTCCTCATCCTCGCCCAGCATTTTCGGATCTACCAGCGGTACAAAGCGGTGATGGTACTTTTCCCACAGTTTAGCGGCCAGAGCGCGCGGATTCGAGCGCACCCCCTGGCGCTGAAAGTATTCACAGACCCGAATCACGTCTCGCTCGAAGATGCGGTAAGCACTGCGGTTCGCCTCCGGCTGGATCGCCTGAGGGAAGTCAATGATGACGATGTCGCCATCCCAATACAGGATGTTAAAAGCAGACAAGTCCGCGTGAATACGGTCATGCTGGAGCATAACTTCAATGTTGTGCAGCATGCGCTCATACAGCACGCTGGCCTCGCTGCGGTCCAGGTCAACATCATTGAGGGTCGGCGCGCTCAACAATTCATCGCCGTAATACTGCATCAGAATCGCGTTGTCATGAGCAGCGTAAGGCCGGGGTACATCCACGCCTGCCGCATGGAGCAGTTGCATGGTTTTAAACTCGTGTTCCAACCAGGAAATATGGAGCAGTTGCCGCCCGTAGGCCGTCTTCTTTCGCATGGCGTGCAGCATGCCCCGGTTGGTGATGCGGTTGCCGCTCTCGTCCAGGTCGCCGCGCCCTTCGCGGTAGAGCCAGTCATTCTTCAGACTGCGGAACTTGCGCGGGCGGTACACTTTGGCGGCGATTAGCTCCGCGCCGGTTGTGGCATTGCCGGTACACAGATAGACCGACGCTTCTTTCCCGCCCTTGACCACGCGCAGAATATCGTCAATCCACTTCATGTTGCGCAGCTCGCCCAGCGAAGCATACAGCCATTCCGCTTCCAGTTCGCCGGCTTTATAAGTGAACTGAAACTGTTCTTCGACCTCAGCGGCCAGTTGCTCCATCTGTCGTTGAAGGGCCCGCTGTTTTTCTTGAAGATTGGCCGGCTTTTTGGCTTTGGGCTTGCCGCCGGTTTTTTTGCGAGAAAAGTTGCGAATTGCAGGAAGATTTTCCATATCTTCCAGTTCATCCAGTTCGGCGTCATCCAAATAGCGAGAACTCATTGTTGCAAGGTTCCTTGTGAGGGTAACAGAGTAAGGGGACCGGTAGCGCGCGATTGGGCGCAGGCGGAATGAACCGCCGCTGTCAAACCGCCTGTGGGGAGCCTGCGCGGATAGGCAAAAAAAACACAGGCCGGCGCCTGTGGTTGGATCTCATAAGACGATCAAAAGAGGGGAAAGGCCGCGAGTATCCTTACCAGAGGCGCACGCAAATATAGGCCGTGTTAACGGTAGAGATGATATTTGACAGCATGTGCGCCTCCTTTCATCATTAAAATGCGTGCAGTCATACCGCACTGAAAGTGAGTGTAGCAAATTCAGTCGGGCTTGTCAATATATTCAAGAGTTTGCGAGTTTGCTTTGCGCTAACGCAATAGCTGGTTTGCCCAGATGTGCGAGAATAGATCGTGGATAAGTGGCATAAGGGCCATTCTCAGGCGTTCGATCACCGAAGAGGATATTCTCATGGAAAGCCAGTACAAACCCCAGAAAACGGCCGTTCAACTCGGTTTTTGGTCTGCCGCGCTCACGTCACTGATGACCGTTTTGTTCTTCATCGCCATTCTCATCTCAAATCAGAACCTGATGTACGGCTCCTCGTTTTTACTGGCTCCGGCCTTTGTCGCGCTGATGGTGAGCATCCACCATTACGCCGCGCCTGATCAAAAAATTTGGAGCCAGCTTGGGCTTTCGTTCGCCATTATTTATGCGGTACTGTGTTCACTCACCTATTACATCCAACTGACCTTCATTCGGAACAACTTTTTGCCAGTCGCAGAAGAGGCATTATTGCCCTTTGTTTTCATCCCCGGCACGCCAATCTTTGCGCAGGATATGCTCGGCTACGTGTTCATGTGCGCGGCAACGCTGGCGGCAGCCCCCATTTTCACCGGCGGAAAACTGGAACGCTGGATTAAGTGGCTGTTGATCTTTAACGGGGTCTTGTTCATCGTGCCCACCATTCTCATCCCGGCGATTCCTTTGCCCGTCAATGCCACAGGCACGGGGATTGGAAATCAGGTAGGCGCATATGCCAACCTGGTCTGGGCGGCGTACTTTGCCACAGCGATGATCCTAGTGACGGTCTTGTTCGGGCGCGCGCAAATCCAGTTGCGCAGGATGGCTTAGCAGGATCTGACCCCGGGAAGTGGAAAGTTGGTATTCTATCTCAAAAAGATTATAATAAGCGCCGGCGAGCAAGTAGCACGCCTGGAAAGGGCACAATGAACCGGCCGCGCTGGCAAAAAATACTTTCAGATTTATGGGGAAACCGCACCCGTTCTGTACTGGTGGTCTCATCTATCGCTGTTGGGCTGTTTGCGATTGGCGTGATCGCCACGATCTATGTGGTGATTGCCGAGGATATGCGCGCCAGTTACCGCGCGGTGAACCCGGCCAACATCTTCCTGCAAACCGACCTGTTTGACCCGGCTGTGCTTGATCACCTCAAGCGCATAGATGGGGTGCGCCAGGTGGAAGGGGTGCGCACGGTAGACCTGCGGGTCCTCAATCGCAGAGGGGAGTGGGAGAGCATCGTCTTTAAGGCCGCTGAGGAGACCACCGCGCCGGTCATTAACCGCCCCATTCTCAAGGAAGGTCGCTGGCCTCCCGCCGATGGTGAGATCGTGATCTCACAGCACAAACAGGCGGCGCTGGGCGCTCAGGTGGGCGATTCGCTGTGGATTGAACTGCCCTCCGGTAAACCGCGCGCGTTCAGGCTGGTCGGGGTGGTGCAGGATCTAACCATTGGGGCTTACAGCGGTGGGGGAGGCTTCTTCCATGCCCCGGCGCAGGCGTATATCACCCAAAATACCCTGGAACAACTGGAACAGGAGCAAACCGACCTCTTTTCCGGCCTCTATGCTACCGTGGACGGCGATGGGAATTCCGTGGAACGCATCCAGGCCGTGGCGGCGCGTTTGAGTCAGGAACTGGAAGATGATGGAATTGAGGTTCGGAGCAGCACGACGCGCAGCTCACAGGAACATCCCAACGGTTACCTGGTCAACGCGATTGTGGGCGTTCTGTTTGTGCTGGGCCTGCTGATCGTTTTCTTGAGTGGTTTTCTGATCACCAACACCCTGCAGTCGCTCTTGAACCAGCAGGTACAGCAAATTGGTATTATGAAGACGGTCGGGGCGCGCCGGGGGCAGATTGCCTCGGTCTACATGCTGTTGATCCTCGTCTTTGGGCTGGCGGCATTTCTTATTGCCATGCCGTTGGCGGATATGGTGTCGTTTGCACTGCTGGAATTTCTATCCAGAGAATTAAATTTCGTACTGCAGGGCCGGCGCTTAATCCTGCCAGTGGTGGGAATGCAGGCCGCCCTGGCCCTGCTCATGCCGCAGTTGGCGGCCTTACTGCCCATCCTGCGTGGGACGCGCATCAGCGTGCAAGAGGCGCTCAGCGGCATCTCGCAGGGAAAAGGCGACGAGAAGACCGCCGGACGCAAAGGCTGGCTGCATCACCTGGGGCAGAGCCGCCGGTTCCCGCGCCCCCTGTTGATTGCCATCCGCAACACGTTCCGCCGCCGGGGGCGCTTGCTGCTGACGCTCACCACCCTGACTCTGGGTGGGGCTGTGTTTATCGCAACGTTTAATGTGCAGGTTTCGATGGGTAAGTACATTGACCAGATTGGTCAGTACTTTCTGGCCGACGTTAACCTGTCTTTAGACCGCCCCTACCGCCTGGAAGAAATTGAACGAATGCTGGCGGACGTACCCGGCATAGGCCGGGTAGAAGGTTGGGCTACCGGCCGCAGTGAGATGATCCTGGCGGATGGCTCATCGGGGCAAGATGTGGCCCTGCTGGCTCCGCCGGTCAACAGCCCGTTGGTCCGTCCGGTGCTGCTGCAAGGCCGCTGGATCGAGCCGGGCGACCGTAACGCCATTGTGTTAAACGAACTGTTCCTCTCCACCTATCCCGAACTCAAGCTGGGCGGACCTCTGCGGCTGAAGGTCAATGGCAAAGAATTGGACTGGGTCATCGTGGGCTTTTTCCAGTTCGCCGGGAAAAACGGCGGTCTGACCGCCTACACCAGTTATGATTACCTGGCTGAAGCGATCGGCCAGCCCTTTAAAGCTGCAACCTTCCGCGTGGTTGGCAGCCGCCCCGGCCTGAGCGCCGCTGAACAGGACCGGCTGGCGCAGACCATCGAAGCCCGGCTCAAGGCCGCGGGCGTGCGCATTAGCGACCTGACCACCGGCTCGTTTCTGACGGGTATTGCCGGAGGTGGTTTTGCCACGTTGACCGCTTTCCTGCTCTTTTTGGCGATCTTAACCGCCATTGTTGGGAGCATCGGTCTGGCGGGGACGATGAGCATGAACGTAATGGAACGCACCCGCGAGATCGGCGTGATGCGCGCAATTGGGGCTTCAGATCGTACCCTGATGCGCATGGTATTGGTAGAGGGCATCATCATCGGCCTGCTCAGCTA
>DAOUAC010000116.1:0-22294 GCA_034434155.1 Anaerolineaceae bacterium | reverse complement strand
ATGCGTGCGGACAGGCAAATCCTGCCCCAGTACCATGGCGCGCAGGCGGTCGGTAGGAATATAACAACACATCTCATCCATAGATCGCCAAAGGCTGTCTTCCTTATTTGGAGAATGGCAGATGAACCCCTCGCTGTTGCCAACCAGTAATCAGCCCAAAGAATTACGGAAAAAATTGACCTAAATTAATTATAACATAGCCGTTTCTGGCGCGCATCTTAAAGCTGTACGGCCAATTCGGAATTAATGCCAAACTAATAAGGGATTCAATTGGTCATTAACTTAACGTAGATTTCTTCCAGCGCCGATTCTTTCACCGATAGGTCTACCAGCGCCCAGTTATGCTCGGATATTTGCTCAAGCACATGGGCAATCGCGCCGATCTGATGCGTGCGAAATATGTAATTACCGTCGCTGCGCTCGTATTCGAGGGGTTCGTCCGCCTTGAACACTACCTGATACTCGCGCCTGCCTAAACTGCTGCGAATGGCATCCATTTTGTCGAACACGATCATCTTGCCATTTTTAATAATCATCACCCGGTCGCAGATATATTCGACGTGGAACAGATTGTGGGCGCTGAGCAGAATCGTCTTACCGGCGGCTTTAAGCGACTTGAGATAGTTGATAATAAAGAAAGAAGTCAACGGATCGAGGCCAGAGTTAGGCTCATCGAGAATCAACAGCCGGGGATCGTGCAGCAGGGCGCGCGCAATGGCGGTTTTGCGCTTCATGCCCTTCGAAAATTCGCCAGTGAGCTTATCTTTTTGCGGTAGATTTAACGAATCGAGCAAGGCTTCGATGCGCGCCTGGGCAACCGAGCGCTTCATCTGGTATAACTCAGAAAAGAACAGCAGGTATTGGCGGGCAGACATATTTTCGTAGAGTGGGCTTTCTTCCGGCAGGTAACCAATCTGCTTTTTAACGGCCACGCTGTTTTTTTGGATGTCGCGGCCCATCACCTCAACCGTACCCTGGGTGGGTTCGATCAGGCCGGCGATCATCTTGAGGGTGGTGCTTTTGCCCGCGCCGTTATGGCCAATGATGCCCACGATTTCACCATCATTGACTTCGAGACTTAAGTTGTCAACTGCCGTAAAATCATAATATCGTTTGGTCACAGCCTTTAAACGGATCATAGGTTGATTGTACACGAAACAACCTCAGGGATGCAAAATGCGCCAGGTATGGACCATTGCTCTAAGAGAAGTTACGCGCCTGCGCACCCGTTTCAGCGGCGGGGCCAGCCCGCTTACCGTAGTGATCTTGCTCATCGCCATCGGGCTGGCAGTGTACGCCTTTCGTGAGACGGCTGTGCTGGGCAGCGGGTTGTATCGCGTCGGTGTTTGGGGCGACGTTCCACCCATTCAAGACAGCCGCTTTGCCGTGATGAACGTAGATCCCGCGCAGGCCCGGCTGCTTTTGGAGCGCCGCGCGATTGACGTATTCATCAACGGCGCAGAGGTAATCCACCGTTCCGATGATAAATCGTTGTTTGCCGTTAGCGCCCTGAAACGCTACCTGGAAAAACTGGAACTGAAACGCATCGCCGATACCTATGCCCAAGAGCAGGCCTTTCCACTGCGGGTGGGCGTGCATTACCTTAACCCTAACCAGCCGCCGGATGACCTGCCGGAGAACCCCGCCGCCGAGGCCGCCCCTGACGATCAGGTCATCATCCCGTCGCTGATGACTCCACCCGCCCCTTTCACCCAGGTGATTATCGCGCTGATTTATATCCTGCCGGTGACGTTTATCAGCATCTTCTTCACCAGCAGTTTTATGGATGAAAAGATCAACCGGCGGCTGATTATTCTGATGTCAGCCCCGATTACGCCCTGGCAGATCATCTTCGGAAAGATGCTACCTTATGCTGTGTTTGCCAATGTCGCCACGGCCATCATCGCTGCCCTCACTCAGGCCAACATCCTGCTGGCGCTGGCGATCTTTGCGCCCACCACCATGTTTATCTTTGCCATTTACCTGATGGTTCCGCTGTTCTACCGCACTTTTAAAGATACCACCTTCATTTCGATGCTCGTGACCACCGTGACGACGGCCTTCCTGGTATTTCCGGCCATGTTTACCGACGTTAACGACCTGGCTTTTATCTCGCCGCTGACGCTGGCCGTCAAAATGTACCGTAACGAGCCGTTTGGCTGGCGCGAATACCTGTTTCCGTCTCTCCCAATGGCGGCGATTTTTGGCCTGTCGGTATACGCCAGCACCCGGATGCTCAACGAAGAGTTTCTGCTGGGCTACCGGCCGATCACGCGCAAACTGGCCGATGCCGTTTACCTCATCCTCGACCGCTCACGTCCTTATCTTTCGGTGGGCTTGTTATCTTTGCTGTTCATCCCCATGGTCTACATGGCGCAACTGGTGATGTTAGCTATTGCCACCAACCTGCCGCTGCGCCTGATGGTGATTTTTGTGCTGGCGGCCTCTGTCTTGATTGAGGAAATTGTCAAATCCATGGGCATTGCCGTATTGATCGAGCGCGGCCGGGTAAAAACGACATGGGGGATTGTGGGACTGGCTCTCATGTCGGCATTGGGCTTTCTGGCGGGTGAAAAGCTTTTATTATTCTTCTCGGTCAGCATGGTTGCGCAAAGCGCCCTATCCGAGGCATTGTTCAGCACCACCGGCTTCTTGCTCATCCCACTGTTGGCGCATTGGCTGTTTACAAGCATCGCCGCCCTGCTGTACGGCAAGCTGCGCATCTTTTACCCGACTGCTATCTTCACGGCCACAGTTCTTCACACCTTTTATAACTGGTTCCTGTTGGGAGGGGTTCGGTGAGCGCCGTACTTGCCATCATCCGTAAAGAACTCAGTTCGGTCGCCCGCGACCGCACAATTGTGATCGCCATAGTCTTGCAGTTGTTCATCGCTTCGTTTTCCTCGGCGCTGCTGATCGGGATGCTTTCGCTCTATGACCCTGATTCGATTGGAACTTTTGGGAACCTGAACCTGCCGGTGGGCGTGGTGAGCCAGCAAGACGAGCCCCTTTCAGGGTTCCTCCGGGAGCGCGGCGCGCAGGTAACGCGCTACGCCCGCATGGCCGAGGCCCAACAGGCATTTTATGACAAAAAAATCATGGCAATCTTCTGGCTGCCTGCTTCATCCCCCGCGCAGGCCGGCGAACCAGACCAGATCCAACTATACCTGCCCGAATCGGAAACCACTTCTTCCTTAATCCTGATGGTGGTGCAGGAGCCTTTAAAACGCTACGAAAACCTGCTGCGCGAACAGCGCGGACTGAAACTGCGCTACAGCACCCTGCAGGGCAAACCCGCCACTACCTTCGAATTTATCTACTCCGTTATCCTGCCTGTGTTGATGTTCTTCCCGGCGTTTGTGGCCGGCGGCATGGTGGTGGACTCACTCTCGGAAGAAGTGGAAAACAACACCCTTGAGACCTTGCTGTCTGCGCCGTTGTCGGTCAACCGCATCGCCATTGCCAAGATTGCGGCGGCGGTGATTCTGGCAGGGGCACAGAGCGCCGCCTGGATTGCCATGCTGCGGCTGAACGCGATTACGGTTCATCACCCCGGGCTGGTGCTGGCACTAGCGATCATCATCGCCGGGGTGACGACTGTGGGGGCCGCTTTTATCGCGGTGCTGTTCCGCGACCGCGAGCGTTCGCAGTTTGTCTATTCGCTGTTCCTGTTGGTAGCCGCCAGCACCAGCTACCTGTTCGACCTGTCGCCGATCAAGAAAATCTCGCGGTTAGCCATTGGAGATTACTACACCGGCGCGGGTGATGTGGCGTTGTTCGCGGTGGCGCTGGCGGCACTGCTGTTCATTTTTCTGCGCTCCACGAGAGTTATAACGAAAGGCAGAGCGGGGGTATAATTGCACCACTGGGGGAAATTTTGTGACATTCAAGAGAGAAATGGAATGGCTGAATCCCTGGAATTTACGATTCAACTGCCGGTCTACCCAGAGCGGGTCTACCGCGCCTGGTTGAGCGCCGGTGAATACCGTGCCTTCACCGGCCAGGCGGCGCACATTGACGCACGCGCCGGCGGCACTTTTACGTTGATGGACGGGCAGGTCCGTGGGACGTTTGAGACGCTCACGCCCTACGATCACATTGTCCAGACCTGGCACATGGCAGATTTTCCACCCAATGCTGAATCAAAGGTTGAACTGCTGCTCGAACCGACCTGCACCGGAACCGAGTTAAAAGTTCGCCATACGGGCATCCCCGCCGGGCAGGCGCGAAAAACTCTGGAATGGTGGGAGAGCGCCTGCCTGCGCCCGCTAAGCCGCTATTTTGAGGAAATCGTGGGGGAATACACCGCCGATATGGGCGATGGATAAATGTGCCATCCTAGCGTGATCAGCCTCGCTCCAGGCGGCTGAAACCCGGTTTTCATCCTGATCTGTAACAAACCTAACCGGGCTTCGTTGTAATGTATAACGATTTGCCTGTTGCACAACTCGGAAAACGAATGCTGTATAATCCTTAATGGTAAAAAAATAGCCCTTTAACCATCCATATTCGAGGGGTAAGAGGTTGACACCCTGGGTTGAATTTGGTAATATCGGATTGTCATTGTTACCGAGTGATCTAAGCAAGAAATCGGCGGATCCATAAAGGTAAGGGTCCGAGTGCCTAGGGGTCCATTTCAGGCATTTTTGCGGCGTTGTTGGTATTGAATTTGGATAAGGGGGAATGGGATGTCTTCTTGTCGTGGCACTTCCTGATTCGTTTTCTGGGTAGCAACCTTCACCGCGTCGGAGTCGCGCACATCGTTCTGTTTTGCGTGTCTCAACCTGGTGTATAGGTGATTCGAATTGGAGCAGAACAACAGGCAAACAGTCTGTGACTGCCATCGTTCAACACCATTGCAATGAATATCGAAAGGGGCGAGGTATTCATGAGAGTAACCAGAACAGACCGCAACTTGGTTTATGGCAATTCCATTGGCCTTGAAACTTCCAGGCGGTCTTATGCGCGGACCGTGGAAAACCTCATTTTGTTTGCCATCTTACTGGTGGTGGATGTCTTGATGATCGGGCTGGCCATGCGCATGGCTTATTTTCTTCGCTTTGATCTCAATCTTCCTATTTTTGATGCACGGGCAGTTTCTTCGATCGAATATTATGAACACCTGATCCTGTTCACGGTCATCCCCTTGTGGGTGGTCGTTTTCTTCGTGCGTGGTCTATATAACCGTCAAAACTTGTTGGGCGGCACGCAGGAATACGATGTGCTCTTTCAGGCCAATACGCTGGCAATGTTCATGGTCGTAGCGGTCGGATTCTTTGAGCCAGCCTTTGTGGTGGCGCGCGGGTGGATCCTGATTGCCTGGTTGTCGGCGGTTTTGCTCACCGGCGTAGGGCGCTTCCTGGTACGGCGGTTGATTTACTTCCTGCGCGGATACGGCCTGTTCCTGTCGCGCGCCATCATCGTTGGCTATAACGATGAAGCCCGCAGTATGGCCGAGCAACTGCTGGTTGCAAAAAATTCTGGACTGCGCATCCTGGGCTTCGTAGATGACGACATGGCTAAGACCAGCCTCAAAGGTCTCAGGTGCCTGGGAACCCTGGCGGACCTGAGCCTTGTGATTGAGGAGCATCAGGTTGAGGAAGTCATCCTGACGAACAGCGCGCTATCGCGCGAGCAGTTCCTGGCGATTTTCCAGCAGTACGGGCTTTCCAAACAGATCAAGCTGCGCATGTCTTCTGGCCTGTATGAAGTCATCACTACCGGTCTGCAGGTGAAAGAGGTGGCCTGGGTTCCACTGGTAGAAGTGAACAAAGTCCGGCTGACGGGCATGGACCTGGGCCTGAAGACCCTGCTCGATTACAGCCTGACGCTGCCCGCGGTGATCTTGCTGGCCCCGCTGTACCTGTTGATTGCTCTGGCCGTCCGGCTGGACTCGCCCGGCCCGGTGATCTACCGCCGCCGGGTGATGGGCGTGAACGGCAAAACCTTCTACGCCTTCAAGTTCCGCACCATGTACGTTAATGGGGATGAAATCCTGGAGCGTTATCCTGAGAAAAAGGCTGAATTACTGAGGAACCACAAACTCAAGGATGATCCACGCGTGACGCGGGTTGGCCGGATTTTGCGCAAGCTGAGCCTGGATGAACTGCCGCAACTGCTGAACGTCTTGCGCAACGAAATGTCACTGGTGGGGCCGCGCATGATTACCCCCGAAGAAGTGCGCGAATATCACAAATGGGGGATCAATTTGCTGACGGTCAAGCCCGGCATCACTGGCAAATGGCAGGTATCGGGACGTTCAGACGTCACCTACCAGGAACGGGTGCGGCTGGATATGTACTACATTCGCAACTGGAACATCTGGATGGACATTCAACTGTTGATTCAGACCATCCCGGCGGTTCTATCGCGCCGCGGCGCTTACTAAGCCGGAGGCAGCAGTGATTGTCGTTCAGACCCCACTTCGCATCAGTTTCTTCGGCGGCGGGACGGATTTTCCTTCCTTTTACCGCGAGGAGGGCGGCAGCGTCTTGAGTACGGCCATTGACAAATACATTTTTGTCACCATCAAGCAGCGGTTTGATGACCTGCTGAGGGTAGGCTATACCAAGACCGAACTGGCGAGCTGTGTGGATGAAATTAAGCACGAGATCATCCGCGAAGCCTTTCGCATGACGGGCATCCACAAAGGCGTTGAAATCACTACCATGGGCGATATTCCCTCTGGATCAGGGTTGGGTTCCTCCAGCACCGTAGCGGTGGGGGCGCTGCATGCCATGTACGTGTACCGCAACCAGGATGTCACCGCTGAACTTCTGGCTCAAAACGCGTGCAAAATTGAAATTGACATTCTCAAGAAGCCCATTGGCATCCAGGATCAATACATCGCGGCTTACGGCGGCCTGCGCTTTTTTGAATTTCTGTCGGATGGGACTGTCAAAAATGAATTAATTGAACTGCCAGAGCCGGTCAAGATGCAGCTCACCGAAAACCTGCTGTTGTTTTACACCGGCATCACGCGCCAGGCCGATACCATCCTGTCGGAACAAAAAGAGAAAATTCCGAACCGCAAACACATCTTGCGCGAACTGCGGCGGATGAGCTATGTGGTGCGCGAAGAGTTGTGCAGCGGCAACCTGGATTCAATCGGCCACCTGCTGCACGAAAGCTGGATGTTGAAAAAGCAGTTGGCGAGCAACATCACCAACACCTTTGTTGAGGAAATGTACGCAGCAGCCCGCCAGGCCGGAGCACTAGGTGGCAAACTCACTGGCGCCGGAGGCGGGGGCTTCTTGCTTCTCTACTGCCCGCCAGAAAACCGGGCCAAAGTACGCCAGGCACTCGCTGGCTTCCGCGAAATTCCCATTCGGCTGGAACCGGACGGGTCAAAGGTGATCTTCAACTATCGACGCTAGGGGTCCTTATGGAACAGCAAGGTTCTGCTTACTTAATTGATCAATACATCACCAGCCTCAAATCTGTCCTCGATCAGATCCCGCTGACGCAGATTCACCAACTGGTGGCCCTGCTGCACCAGGCGCGGATTTCGGGCAACCAGGTATTCATCATGGGCAATGGTGGGAGCGCCTCCACCGCCAGCCACTTTGTCTGCGACCTGGGGAAAAACACGCGGCGCTCTGACCTGCCGGGCTTCCGCGTCATCGGCCTGACCGATAACATGGCGCTCTTTTCGGCCCTGGCTAACGATGAAGGATACGAGAACGTGTTTTCACAGCAGCTTGCCAACCTCATCCAGACCGGCGACGTGGTCATTGCCATCTCCGGCAGCGGCAACTCAAAAAACGTTCTGCGCGCGGTAGAAATGGCGAATGAGTGCGGCGCAATCACGGTAGGCATGACCGGCATGGGCGGCGGGCGGTTGGGGCAGATCGTCCAGTTGGAAATCCGCATCCCGTCCTATCAGATTCAGCAGGTAGAAGACCTGCACCTGATGATTGAACACATGGTGGTTTCGGCCCTGCGCGAAATCGAAGCCGATCAAACCGAAACGCTTATCCCGGTTGAACTGCCTGCGCCGATCCTGCAAAAAGCTGAAGCTCTGGTCGCCGACGCGCGCCGGGGTGAGCGGCTATCTGCGCCAAAACCAGAGTCAGAGCGGGCCGCCGGCAAGGCAGATCAGCGGCTGCGCAAGGCTTTGGAAGAAGCTCTCAACAGCACTGGGGCCAGCAGCGGCAGCCTGATTAAACTGGATGAGACCGGCCAGCCCGACGTAGGGCTGATTATGCGCAACGGCCAGCTTGAGAACGCTCGCAGTGAGCAAATCTCAGACGTGATCAACCACGGGTTGGCTGGCTGGGTGATTCGCCACCGTATCGCGGCCCTGGTTGGCTCCACCAGCCACGATCCGCGCTGGCTGCGGCGCAATTGGGACGAGCGCAACGATCATTCGCGCTCAGCCATCAGCGTGCCGTTGATGGAAGAAGACCAGGTGGTTGGAGTGCTGACCCTGGTCCACCAGCAACCGCACCGTTTTACCAAGCAAGACCTGGCCCGGCTGACCCGCCTGACCAGTCTGATTACACCGGCTGCTTCAGACTCAGCAATTGCCAGTGAGTAGGGGGAAGGCACTGTAATTGCTCTGATGAGTTTGCGTTGCTCAGAACAAACGGGGTGTATTGATTACCCGGCCAAAATTGCACGATTCAACTCTGCCTTCTCCCAAAAAAGAAGCGCGCGGACGAATAAAGTCTATCTCTCTGCGATGCCACCCGGCGCGGTGAATGTCGGAATGGCGGAGCTTGCCTGCTAGCGGTGATCTGATGAATGCCAAGCCCAAACCCACATCGAAGCCCCCTCTCTTGCAATCCCTGCGGTTGTACCTTAGCCGGCAGGCTGCCAGCCCGGCACGCTACCTTGTGGAGCAAACTCTGTACCTGCTCTTCGGCTGGATTCCCACCCTGGTGGGCATCGGCATTCGCGGCTTCGCTTACCGGCTGATCCTCCACATGCAGGGCTGGGCGGCCATCGAAAACGGAGTCCGGCTGCGCTACGCCAACTACATCCGCCTGCATCACGGCGTTTATCTTGACCAGCATACCTACCTGCACGCCTGCCCTAATGGAATTGAGATCGGCCCCAACACGATTGTGATGCACGGCGCGGTACTGCACGTCTACAACTTTCGCGCCATGCCCCAATCGGGGATTACGATTGGGGCCGACTGCTTGATCGGCGAATATTCCGTCATCCGCGGGCAGGGCGGGGTAAAAATCGGCGACCGGGTTTACACCTCACCTTTTACGCAAATTTTGGCGGTCAATCATGTGTATAATGATCCTGACCGCCCTTTTATCGAACAGGGGATTACAGCCGAGGGCATTGTTATCGAAGATGATGTCTGGCTGGGTTCTGGAGCCATTGTGACTGACGGCGTGCGCATCGGCAAGGGCGCTGTCGTCGCCGCTGGCGCAGTGGTTACGCGCGATGTGCCGCCCCATACCGTCGTGGCGGGCGTACCGGCCAAACCCGTCAAGTGCATAGACGGCTCGATTCCCCTCCCCAATAAACCGATTTATTTCCCGTAGGAGATTAGCTGTGAGCATATTTTCGGTGGTCATCCCCGCGTATAATGAAGAAAAGGGCATTGCCCAAATCATCCAGCGCGTTCTTGCAATTCAGCCAGAACTGAAACAGGCAGGGATTAGCCTGGAAGTGTTGGTGATTGACGACGGCTCACGCGACCGCACGGCTGAGATCGCCTGCAAAATGGCCGAGATGAACCCGGAAGTGCGGGTGATCTCTCAGAAAAACAAAGGGTACGGCGGCGCGTTAAAAACGGGTTTTGCCCAGGCCAGAGGGGATGTGATCGGTTTTCTGGATGCCGATGGCACGTACCCGCCAGAATATTTCCCTCAGTTGATCCAGGAGCTTAACCGGGGCGTAGACCTGGTGATCGGCTCGCGCATGGCCGGGGCCAAAAGCCAGATGCCCGTCACCCGCCGGGTTGGCAACATCTTCTTTGCCAGCCTGCTCAGCCTGTTGGGATGGCAGCGCATCACCGACAGCGCCAGCGGCATGCGCGTCTTCCGGCGCGAAGTGCTTCAACAAATCTACCCCCTTCCTGATGGTCTCAACCTGACCCCGGTGATGAGCACCCGCGCCATCCATGAGCAAATCAAGATGTCTGAGGTAGCCATCCCTTACAGCGAGCGGGTAGGACGCTCAAAACTCAGCATCTTCCGCGACGGCTGGGTCTTTCTCGAGTCGATTGTCTGGACAGTTCTGGCTTATAACCCTGTACAGGTGCTTGGCATTGCCGGTCTGATTCACTTAGGATTAGCAGCAATTATCATCGCGGGGCTGGTCGTGGCGCGCCTCTCTGGCATAACGACAATTGGCCCGTGGGGCGTGGCGGCCCTGTTTGCCGCCATGATCGCGGCCATCATCGGCATCAGCCTGTTTGCACTAGGCGTGGCCTCGAACTACCTGGTTTCGTTATTTTACCGGCGGCCCATCCGGCAGGGGTTATTTGGCGCTCCCATCTTTAAAAACCCGCTGGAAAACCATTTTGGATGGATCGGCGCAGTCATTTTGACCCTGGGACTGGCGCTGGCGGCAGTCAGCCTGGTGTTGGGCATTCAGGGTTGGGAAATTGCGCGCATCTGGTTATATCTGTTAGGCAGCACCATGGGCATTTTGTTCGGCGTGCAGTTGATGATCTACTGGCTGCTGCTGCGCGTCCTCAGAGAACTGAGCAAGCGCGACGACCTGGCGGCGAAAGATATGAATGGTTCGTTAATTCATCCATAACCTATTATCCCTCTTTGGCCGGCAGTGAGCGGGCGACTATCTCCGCCGGGCCGGCGAAAGAGGGATCGCAAGTAAAGTGAGGTTGTTATGAGCGAGCAGGCTGATTTTAAGGCCAAAAATTTAGGGACTCACCGGCTTCCCAAGCTGCGGATGGCGAACTTTCCCAACGCCGACGCAATCGTCCGCGAAAGCATCAGGAATATTCCGCGCTCCAAAGACGCCGTTGATATTCTGCTGGTCAACCCACCTACGCCTGACGGCGAATTGTGGATTCGCACTCAGCACCGGGTGGGCCGCAAGACCCGCGAAAATATGGTTTGGCCGCAGGTTTCGCTGGCACAAATGGCGGCGCTACTGCACCCCACCTATACCGTCAAGATTATTGATGCCAACGCCGAGCGGATGCGCTGGCCGGAATTCGCGGAGTTGATCTCGAAATATCAGCCCAAGTATTACATGACCCAGGTAACGGCCCCTACCCTCGAAAACGACATGTACGGCACGTTTCTGGCAAAGTCGCGCGGGGCCGCCACAATTGCCTTTGGCACGCATGTTACGCCTATCCCCGTTGAGACGATGCGGCCTTACCCTTCGCTCGACTACGTGCTGCGGGGTGAACCCGACCTGACCATCCGCGACCTGCTGGATCACCTGGAAGGCAAGCTCGATCAACGCCCGCCGCTGATTCAAAAGCTGATCGCCGATCATGACCCCGACTATCGCCCATCCATTGACGAGAACGGCAAAGTAAACCTGCACGGCATTAAGGGCCTGGTATGGCGCAAGGGAGATGAGATTGTCGTCAACGCCACCCGCCCATTCATTAAAGATCTGGATGACCTGCCGATCCCACTGCACGAAATGTTGCCCTACCAAAAGTACCGCATGCCCCTGATCAAAGGACCCTTCACCTTTATTGTGACCAGCCGGGGCTGTACAGCGGGCTGCATTTACTGCATCAAACACGTCAACTACCAGTATACCGTCCGCCTGCGCTCGCCCGAAAAGATCATGGAAGAGCTGTGGGTCTTAAAGAAGCTGGGCATTAATAACGTCAACATGTACGCCGACCTGTTCACCGCCAGCCGCGACCAGGTGATGGGTTTGTGCAAGCTCATGATCGAGTCGGGGATTAACATGAAGTGGACGTGCAACAGCCGTGTTGATTACGTGGACGAAGAGATGCTCCAGACCATGGCGAAGGCGGGCTGCTGGTTTATGACCTGGGGCCTGGAAAGCGGCAATGAGCAGGTTCTGCGGCATGCGCGCAAGGGGGTCTATCTCGACCAGGCACAGCGCGCGCTCACCTGGGCCAAAAAGGCCGGTATTAAAAACTGGGGGTATTTCATCATCGGTCTGCCTACCGAAACAGAGGAAAGCATCCGCCAGACGATTGAGTTTTCTAAGAAACTGCCGCTGGATATTGCCCTGTTCCACGTGGCCGCGCCTTACCCCGGAACGCCGTTCTTCTTTGAGGTGGTCGAAGAGGGCTGGTTCCGCAAAGGCACGCGGTGGGAGCAGGTGGATATGGATAAAGGCACGGTTCTGGATTACCCCGGCCTGCCGGCGGAAAAACTGTTATACTGGCAAAAACGCGCCTTCCGCGAGTGGGCCATGCGGCCTGGGCCAATCTTAACGTACCTGAAAATGCTGTTCTCCGATTTTTCCACCCTGCAATCGGCGCTCAGCGTGGGCTTGCAGCATCTCCAGTGGCAGTCAAAAACCGAGTCATAAGAGACTGCGCTTCGAGTCTGGCGCGCGCCGGCGGAAGTGGGCTGTGCGCCGCCAATAGAAATGAAATGAAGCACCTATGAAACTATTCCGGCGTTCCATCCCTGGTTTCGCCCTCCTGATGATTGCATTGCAGACGCAGCGCGCGCGGCGCTGGCGGCCGATGACCTTCCTGGTTCCCATCCTGGCGGTTATGGCATTATTGGGCGGCCAGGTTCTACCGGGCGCGGCCCAAACCACCGGGCAGGGGGATGATCAGGCGCAAGAAGCAAGTTGGTCTATTCCTATTAACCTATCTCATTCCGGTGGCGCCGCTGACCCCAAGATTTTCCTGGATTCCAACGGGGTACAGCACGTCTTATGGCTGGATAAATTTGGCGGCATTGTCTATACCAACAGCAGTGACGGCGTCAACTGGTCTACGCCCGTCATGTTGGATCTGCCCTTCCGCCGGTTTCCCTATCAGGTCGTGACTGCGCCAGGGAATAAAGTTTTTGTGTTCTGGGTTACTGCGGAAAAGCGGTTGATGGGCACGCAGGTGGATGCCGCGCACTTTACAGACCCCACAAGCTGGTCGTTTCCGGTAGTGGTGCAAAGAGATGTGTTCCGCTTCGATGTTGCGGTGACACCCAAAGGCGCAATTCACATCGCTTATCTGCGAGTTACGAACAGCGAGACCGGCCAGCCGGGAATATATTCCTTTTCTTCCCTCGACGGCAGCATTTGGACGGCCCCGGTGATGATCTATGCCTCGCCGTATTTCCGCACGCTGAACGTTGAAGGCGGGCCAGAAAGCCTTCAGGCTGAGATCGGGGCGCTCACCGTCCATGCGGATATTGCGGTCGTCCAAAAGGGCGATCAGGAATACGTTCATGTCGCCTGGGAAAACCCAGCCCTGAAACGAGTTTTCTACGCCACTTCACCTGATGGCGGCCGCACCTGGCAAGAGCCTCAAGTGGTGGATGGCCCCAGCGCCGCCAGTCCGTACCTGTCGGCACAGGGGATCAACCTCTATCCGCTGGAAAATTCAATGCTCAGGCTGTGGCAGGCTATTGAAGCCGGAGGAACGTGCTCCCAAAAATATCAGGTCTCGGAAGATGGCGGCGTCAGTTGGAGCGAGCCGCAGGTAATGTTCGAGGAATTCAACGCCTGCCCCGACACCATTCAGATTCTCGCAACGGCAGGGGGCGGAGCCGTGGCTCTGACAGGCTTTTCGTCGGAAATCTTTGTCACCCGCTGGGATGGTAAAGCATGGAGTACGGCAGTCCGCCAGGGGGAGATCAGCACTTTTGTAGACCCCGAAAGCTACAACTCCGTGAAACTGGAATGTCAGACGGGCGTACTGGTGGGCAACCAGTTGGTGATCGTCGGCTGCGACAGCGGACCCGGCGGCGATATCTGGCAGGCCCAATTGGACATTACGCAACTGAACAAAACGATCGAGAGAACCTCAAACTGGAGCGAGCCGGTTCAACTGCCAGTTGGAGTTTCAAAAATCACGCAACTGGCGGTCACCAGTGATGAGCTGTCGAACGTTCACGTGATCTGGAGCCAGCCTGAAATCGAGAAGATCACGAAAAGCGTATTAAAAACCAACATCTTCTATGCATCGTACAACGCCGAGGGCGGCGCAGCCGGCCCCTACACCATCTACGAGGGCATGGATGGGGCCGCCAACCAGTTCACTCTGGCATCTGGGCCAGACGCGCGCCTGTTCGCGGCCTGGACCGGCGGCCTCTTTGGTTCGATTAATTTCAGTTGGGCCAACGCGCGCCAGGCAGCCAACGCCTCGGGCTGGTCTCCGGCGGTTACTCTTCAGGAGATTAACGCTGTTGGGCGTGAACCGGCCTTAAGGGTTCTGCCAAACGGCGGGCTGGTGGTCGCTTATGCCATTCCTCTGAACGAAGGGCGTGGAGTTTACCTGGTACGCTCTAACGACGGCGGCAAAGAGTGGTCCAAGCCGGTTGCAATCTTTACAGCGGCAAGCGAACGCTGTGACATGATCGAACAAACCCGGCTGGCGGCCGACCCGGCCGGCGAAACGCTGGTGGTCCAGTGGGTATGCTCCACCATTCCAGGCGGCATTGGCCCGCTGGGTCTGTACGCCTCCAGGTCAACCGACGGCGGACAGACCTGGTCTGCGGCGGAAGAAATCGTCTCCGGTTCTGTCATCTGGAACCAGGTAATTGACACGCCGTCTGCCTTCCACCGGTTGTGGCAAACCTATGAACCGGGGCAGATTTCCATCTGGCACGCCATCTCCACCGACCAGGGCCTCACCTGGGAACCGCCGAAGAACACGTTCACCAGCAACAGCCGGTTGGCGCTCACCGACCTGGTAACAGACGCCGCCGGGCAGTTATACCTGGCGCATATTGACCAGGAAGAAGAACAGTCCCCAACCCTGCATGTTATGATCTGGAACGGCGAGAGCTGGGCCCTGCAAGAAAGCCTGGCTTTAAAAGAGCCGAACATTACCGATATCACCGCTATGGGCGCGGCCGTGCTGCGCGCCGGTCGGTTTGTGGTGGCTTACGCTCATTTCAACCTCGAAGACGAAGCCAATCTTCAAGCCCTGACCTTCGTGAGCATCCCGGTTGTCATCCCTCCCACGGTTGAGGCGACTCCGCCGCCCACCAGCCCTGACCAGGCGGAAAGCACGCCCACGCCCCAGGCGGCGGCCACGGCTACAGCCGAACGGCCACTCATCGGCTCGACTTCGACTGCCACCCTATCAGCCCTGGCTGGCTCGGACTTGCAAGCTCCACCTGCCAGTGACGCCAGCGCCGGAATTTTCATCGCCGTCACGGCTTCGGCTCTGCTCATCTCAGCGATCTTGGGCGCGCGCCTGCTGTGGATGCGCACCCGGTCGTTTTAAATCCTTTGGATCACCCCTCGGAGGCAGAACTCATGGAAACGATAGAAGAGAAAATCCGCAAATTCATTGCCGATAACATTCTCTACAGCACCAGCGGATACCCCTACCCAGACGATACATCGTTTCTGGAGAACGGCATCGTTGATTCGATGAATGTGATGGAAATTGTGATGTACGCGGAAGAGAATTTTGGCATTAAGGTAAAGGATGAAGATATCATCCCGGCGAACTTCGACTCGGTGCGCAACCTGGCGGAGTTTATCCGGCGCAAGCAAAAGATGACCGCCTGAACCTGAAAAGGATAAAAGAAGATGCCCGCTTTTTCATCAACCGCCAGCCTGGTGCATGAATTCCTCGAACACAGCGCCGATGGCTTTCCTGATAAAGTTGCCCTGGTGTGTGACGAGCAGCGCCTGACCTACCGCGAGATTGAGCGCCAGGCCAACCGGCTTGCCAATGCCCTCATGGCAAACGGCGTGCGGCGTGGTGATCGGGTGGCGCTCTTTCTGCCCAATTCGGTCGAGCTGGTGGTCGGCATTTTTGCCACTCTCAAAGCTGGCGCGGTGTTTGTGGTCGTCAATCACACCACCAAGCCCGATAAGCTGACGTACATCCTCAACAACTGCCAGGCCGCCGCGCTGTTCACCGGAGCGGCCCGCGCCGACCTGGCCGCGCAATTGCTGGCAAACGTGGCATCGCTGCGCTTTGCCGTGATCACAGGTGGGGCGTCAGCCCAGGCAACTGGCCCGCGCATGTTCGAATACGCCGCCCTCCAGGACCAATTTTCTGACCGGCGCCCGGCCAAACAAAATATTGACCTGGACCTGGCCTGCCTGATCTACACCTCTGGCAGTACCGGCGAGCCAAAGGGGGTAATGTCGGATCACAGCAACGTGGTTTTTGCCGTGCGGTCAATCACGACCTACTTAGAGAACACCCCCGACGATGTGGTAATCAACGCACTGCCGCTCTCATTTGATTACGGCCTGTACCAACTGCTGATGACCTTCAGCTTTGGCGGGCGGCTGGTGTTAGAGAAGGGCTTTACTTACCCGGCGCAGATTCTCAAGCGCATGGAGCAGGAAAAAGTCACCGGTTTTCCGGGTGTGCCAACGATTTTCTCGGTACTGCTGCCGATGGATTTGTCGGTTTATGACCTCTCCAGCCTGCGCTACATCACCAACACGGCGGCGGCGCTGCCGGTCGAACACATCCAGCGCATCGGAGAGAAGTTCCCCCAGGCGCGCATGTACTCCATGTATGGGCTGACCGAAACCAAGCGCACCCTCTACCTGCCGCCGGAAGAACTAGCCCGGCGTCCCGGTTCGGTAGGCATCGCCATCCCCGGCACGGAAGTCTGGCTGGAAGATGAAGAGGGCAACCGCCTCGGCCCCGGGCAGATCGGCGAGCTGGTGGTGCGCGGGCGGCACGTGATGCGCGGCTATTGGTGCGACCCGAAGCTGTCTGCTGAGCGCTTTCGCCCTGGGCCTATTCCCGGAGAGCGCCTGTGCTACACGGGGGACCTCTTCCGCATGGATGAAGAAGGCTTTTTCTACTTCGTTGCCCGCAAGGATGACATTATCAAGAGCCGGGGTGAAAAGGTGGCCCCCAAAGAAGTAGAGGCCGTCCTCTACCGCCTGGAAGGGGTGCGGCTGGCCGCCGTGATTGGCGTGCCAGACCCAGTCTTGGGCCAGGCGATTAAGGCGTTTATCGTCACCGATGGCCGCCCCATGACGGAAGCAGAGGTCTTCCGACACTGCCGCGCCAACCTGGAAGATTTTATGGTTCCGAAGCTGGTGGAATTTGTTGATGAACTGCCGCTGACCTCTTCGGGCAAGATTAAAAAGACGGATTTACACTAATTCTTATGTGTGGAATTGCTGGAGTTCTCAACTTACAACCCCGTGAGCCGGTCGCGCTGGATACGCTCAGACGCATGATCTGGACGCTCCGCCACCGCGGGCCCGATGAGTTTGGCGTCTACCGCGACGACCACGTGGGGCTTGCCAATGCCCGTCTGAGCATTGTAGACCTGGCCGGCGGCTCGCAGCCTATTGGCAACGAAGACGGCAGCCTATGGGTGGTCTATAATGGCGAGATCTTCAACGACCCCGAACTACGCCCCGGCCTGCTGGCGCGTGGGCATCGCTTCGCCACCCACTGCGACACTGAGACCATCCTCCATATGTACGAAGAGTATGGCCCCGGCTGTCTGAATCACTTCAACGGCCAGTTTGCCATCGCCCTTTGGAACCGGCGCGACCACAGCCTCTTTCTGGCGCGCGACCGGTTGGGCGTGCGCCCCCTGTTCTACACAATCCAAAATCACAGACTGGTGTTCGGCTCAGAGATCAAGGCGATTCTGGCCCATCCTGAAGTCCATACCACTATCGAGCCACAGGCGCTTAAGCAAATCTTCACTTATTGGAGCGTGCAATCGCCCCGCACAGTATATGCGGGCATTTATGAAGTGCCGCCCGGCCATTACCTGCTCTACCGCGACGGGCAGATGCGCATTGAACCTTACTGGACGCTGGATTTTACCGAAGAAACCACTACCCGCCGCGAGGAAGACTATCTGGAAGAGTTCGAACAGCTTCTGATAGACGCCACCCAGATTCGCCTGCGTGCTGATGTTCCGGTGGGAGCGTACCTGAGCGGCGGGCTGGATTCTTCTACCACCGCGGCCCTCATCCAAAAGCACACCAACGTCCGACTGGATACGTTTTCGATTGCCTTTGAACACCCGCAGTACAACGAGAGCGACTTCCAGATGCGCATGGCCCGCCACCTGGGGACCGAGCATCACGTGGTGAACTGCACCTCCGCAGACATCGGCCAGGTCTTCCCGGAAGTCATCTGGCATACCGAAACGCCGATTTTGCGCACTTCGCCAGCCCCCATGTTCCTGCTCTCGCGCCTGGTGCACAGCTACCATTACAAAGTGGTGCTAACGGGCGAAGGGGCAGATGAATTCCTGGGCGGGTACGACATTTTCAAAGAGATGAAAATCCGCCGGTTTATGGCCCAGGACCCCAGCTCGCAGTTGCGCCCCCTGCTGCTCGGCAGGCTCTACCAGGATATTCCGCGCATCTCCAAAAGCAGTGCTTTCCTCTCTGGCTTTTTTGGGCGCGACCTGGATGGCGCGCAGTCACCCTTCTTCTCGCACCAGATTCGCTGGTCAAACACCGGGCGCACCCTGCGCTTTTTCGCAGACTCAACCCCCGCTGAAACGCCTGACTGCCTGCTGGCCTTGCCCGGCAGCTTCGCCCGCTGGTCGGCGCTGGCGCAGGCCCAATACCTCGAAATCGTCACGTTCTTATCACCCTATCTGCTCTCGTCACAGGGAGATCGGCCTGCTATGGGCAATTCGGTAGAGGGCCGCTACCCCTTCCTCGACTACCGCGTGGTGGAGTTCTGCAACCGCCTGCCCGCTCACCTGAAGCTGAACGGCCTGAATGAGAAGTACCTGCTGCGCAAATTGGGCCGCAGTCTGCTGCCCGCAGAAATCTGGAAGCGCCCCAAGCGCCCCTACCGCGCTCCCATCCAGCACAGCTTCTTCCCTAACGGGCGCACTCTCGATTACGTTCAAGAACTGCTCGCGCCAGAGGCGATCCGCCAGACCGGCTTCTTTAACCCTCTGGCGGTCGAAAAACTGGCGGCCAAGGCCGCTGGCAGTACCCTGCTGAGCGAAATGGAAGAAATGGCCCTGGTGGGCGTCCTCTCCACCCAGTTAACCGCCCATCACCTCAGCCACCCAGAGCCACTGCCCGCTGAACCGGCCCTGCCCAACTTTAAACTCGTTGATTTCGTCATTCCCCAGCCGAAAGGAACCCCATGACCACTCACACCGCCCCTGCGCCAACCGGTTTTCACCGCAATATTTTGCAGTTAGACGCTGAACAAGAGATCCACAACCTCAGCCAGTTCCTGCGCGAGACGATCTTCCAACATTTTCGCCGGCGTGGAGCGGTGGTGGGCATTAGCGGTGGGATCGATTCGTCAGTGGTGGCGGCGCTGTGTGTGCGGGCGCTTGGCCCCGACAAAGTGATTGGCATTCTGCTGCCCGAAAAAGAATCGAGCGGAGACAGCGCCCGATTGGCGCACGAACTGGCCGGGCGGCTGGGCATCCAGACCATCACCGAAGATATTACCGGCGCGCTGGAAGGCGCGGGCTGTTACCAACGCCGCGACGAGGCCATCCGCCGCCTGTTCCCCGAATTTGGGCCGGGATGGAAGTCTAAAATCACCCTGCCGGGCAGCCTGCTGGATCAAAACACCCTCAACTTCTTCTACCTGACGGTTATCAACCCGCAGGGCGAAGAATTTCGCCAGCGCATCCCTAACGCAGAGTTTTTCCAGATCATGGCGGCCTCGAACTTCAAGCAGCGCACCCGCATGGCGATGCTCTACTACCACGCCGAACTGCGCAATTTCGCGGTGGTCGGCACGGCCAATAAGAACGAACACGAACTGGGGTTTTTCGTGAAATACGGCGACGGCGGCACCGACATCAACCCCATTATCCACCTGTTTAAGAGCCAGGTGTACCAACTGGCGCGCCGCCTGGATATTCCCCAGGAAATCCAGGAACGCACGCCCACATCAGATACTTACAGCGCCGGCAGTTCGCAAGAAGAATTTTTCTTCCGCCTGCCTTTTGAGATTCTCGATACCATCTGGGCTGGCTACGAACAGGGCCTGCCGTCCGCCGAGATTGCTCAAGTCCTCGGTTTGGAAGCCGAACAGGTAGAGCGCGTCATCGCGGATATCGCGCGCAAGCAGCGCACCACCCGGTTCCTGCGCACGCCGCCCGTCAGTTGGAACAACCGGGCGCTCATTCTGAAGCCCGAAAGCGAGTAGCCCCCTATGAACAGGCAGTTTCCGGCCCTGCGCGGTCTTGCTATCCTGCTGGTCATTCTGAATCACTCCATCACCCTCAGCCTGCAAAACGCAGCCGAGTTCGGTTTTCGCAAGGCCACAGGGGTCGAACGCTACCTGTTGATTGGTCTCAAGGAATTGGGGCCGCTGGCCGTGCCGGTGTTCTTGTTCCTGTCGGGAACATTCCTGGTCTATGCGGTGCAGGGCAAAGATATCCGAGCGGCCTATCGGGTGGTCCTGCTGGGTCTCCGGCATATTTTAGGGCCGTACCTGCTGTGGTCGGTGGTCTTTTATGGGCTGATGTTCTTCACCGGGGGAGAGCGCGCTTCCCTCGGTGATTACGTGATGAACTTATTGACCGGCTACCCCTTCAATTTTGTGCCGCTGCTGGTGTTCTTTTACCTGCTGGCCCCATTGATTGTATGGGCGGCCCGCCGCTGGCCCTGGGCAGTGGCAGCGGTGTTTGGCCTGTATCAGTTGTTTGTAATCTTCGTGTTGCGGCAAAAAGATTGGGGGCTGGAACTGCCCGGTTGGATGATGCTGCTTACCCTGCCGGTGCTGCGGATCACCTATGCAGTTTGGGGCATCTTCTTCCCGCTGGGTATCCTCTACAGCCTGTACGTTTCACGCTTCAACGCCGCTGTGCAAAAGCTCTGGCCGGTGCTGGCAGGGTTGAGTGCGATTCTATACATCCTGGCCGTTCTCGACTTCCTGGCTGTGGTGCGCTTCCCGCTGGGTGAGGTATTCTTCCCTGTTGCGGCCATCTTACTGATCACCCGCATCCGCCGGGATGCGATCCCCGCGGCCGCATCCCTGGAGCGCACCGGCAAACGGGCCTACGGCTTATACCTTACGAACCTGATTCTGATTAACCTGACATTGTTCGTCCTGCGGAACATCTTCCCCGCCCTGCTGAACTTTCATCTCTTGGTGGTTCCGATTCTGTTCAGCGCGGCGCTGTTCATCCCATCTGTCATCATGGCTGCCACCGAACGCCACCCCGCCGGGCGCGCGGCCTTCCGGTATGTGTTTGGTTAGTCGGAGCCTGAATCCATTTGGAAAACAGAAAGCTTAGGGGGTCCTTTTGAATCCAGGCTTTCGTTCTCAGCAAAACATAACGATATTCTTTTAGAGTTCAATAAGAGTTAGGAGAAACTTATGCTGACGATCCCTTCACATACCCGCGTCCTCGTGATCGGCGGCGGCCCCGCTGGCGCTACCGCCGCCGGGCTGCTGGCCCGCCAGGGCTTTGATGTGACGCTCCTCGAGCAGTCGTACTTTCCGCGTTATCACATTGGCGAATCGCTCCTGCCTTCGATCCTGCAAATCTTAGACCTGCTGGGCGCTCGTGAGCGGATGGAAAAATTCGGCCACCAGGTGAAGCACGGCGCTTTCCTGGAATGGGGCCGTGAAAGCTGGCCCTTGAACTTCGGCGAATTGGGCGGCAACCGCACTTATGCCTTTCAGGTAACGCGCTCTGAGTTTGACCAGATGCTGTTGGATCACGCCGCCAGCGTGGGGGCCAGAGTCTTTCAGGGAATCGAAGTGCGCAGCCTGACTTTCGATACACAGGGGCGGCCAATTTGCGCCCAATGGCAGCAAAAAATGAAGGCCGATGAACAGCCCGGCGCAGAAGGCGAAATTTCGTTTGATTTCCTCATTGACGCTTCGGGGCGGTCTGGCATCATGGCAACGCATTACCTGCGCAACCGCCGTTACCACAAGGTTTTCCAGAACATCGCCATTTGGGGGTATTGGGAAAACGCCGACCGCCTGGCAACCGGGCGCGAGGGCGATATTGCCGTCAGTTCCATCCCGCACGGGTGGTTGTGGGCCATCCCCTTGAGCGATGGCAAGATGAGCGTGGGTGTGGTGATGCACCGCGACGCCGTCAACGCCAAAAAGAGCCTGGGGATGGAAGAAATCTACCATCAGGCCATCGCCGACTCGAAGATGGTGAAGAAAATCGTACAGAATGCCACGATGGTTTCGGGCATTCTTAACGAAGCCGACTACTCTTATACCTCTGAACAATTCTCCGGCCCTGGGTACTTTATGTGCGGCGACGCGGCC
>DAOUAC010000115.1:0-68887 GCA_034434155.1 Anaerolineaceae bacterium | reverse complement strand
CAGCGGAAGAGGTATTCCAGAACCAGTTGTAGCTGAAGTAGCCGGATTTGGGCGACTGCAAGCGGATGGCGATCTGCCGTTCGGAGGCTAAGGCGGATGGGATGTTGAAGGTGAAGGTCAGTGAGCCGCCCGCGCCGGAGCTGATGGTATCTACTTTGGTCCCGTTCACGCCGCGCGTGCCCATCTTGCCCATGAGGACGTCAAAGGTGTCGTTGGCGGGGTAGTTTTGCGTGCGGATGGTGACGGTTTTGCCTGGGTCCACGCTGACGATGGAGATCGTCGGGATTGCCAAAGCGGCCTGGACCATGCCTGGGATGGCCGGGCCAAACAGCAGCGCCAGCACGACCAGGGTGCTAAGAATGGAAAAGATGCGCTTCATTGGATTATTTCCTCCTCTTCAGAGCGGTTCATCTCCCTGCGCTCTGTTGTGTATATAATGTATACTTTTTTTACATTAAATGGTAGAGGGAAATGCAACCTGTTGGGCGAATTAACGCAAAATTTGTGGCACAAATTTCCGGTTATAGAGACCCTTCAAAATGCTGAGAATAACAAGCATGATCTATTCAGTCCAATAAGTTGTACCAAGACAGTTTTACATGACTGTATTTGGGACTACATTCTTGGAAAACCGATACCTAATTGAAGAAAATTAGGCCGGGCTAGTATGGAGATTTGGACCGGATTATCAATAATGGATCAGCCTAATATTTCAATACGTTCTCTAGCGATCCGGCTAAAGGGATCATTTTCTGGCGTTCGATATGCTAATCTCGAAATATCATAACCCGTTGGAAAAAGACGAGTAATGTCAGTAGCGGCTGCAATATTATTAATCAATCGAAAGCATTCTTCCACCAGAGTCACCGCAAAACTATACGGTTCAATACACAATTCACGCAATTGCTTTATTCCCCATTTCTCTTCCTCGCCCCATCGAACAATAGTATTCATAACCACCTGCTGATCACTTGTCGGAACAATAGCGAAAGAACGCTCTGATTTCATCATTTCTCTATAGCCAATGGTTTTTAAACCCTCGCCATGAATAGTATTGCGAAGAGTGAATAAGAGGTCGATCACGCCACTATTGCGATTTTCGGAAAGCAAGTTATAAAGGTCATTTGCGCCCGCATTCTGAAGTGCGGTTAAAAACCGTCCCCCATTATTGGTGGATTTGCGGAAATTAACATTCCATTCGTTTAGCCTTGGTATCTGGTATACCCGATAGCAAATACGTGCCAGGGCATCCAAAGCACCGGTCAGGTTTAAGGTTAAATAATCAAAATGATAAAGAATTTCATCCGCCACATTATTATTCTGAGGTATATAAAATTGCCGTCCAATTGCATCCCGCGCCTGTAGAGCCCGTTTGGCCCGCTCTAGAACACTTTGCCCTAATCCAATAATTCCATCGTGCCGTATATTTTCGGCCTCCACGCAGGCGGAAAAGTAAGTTCCAAGAGCAGGTAATCTACCTCGCATTAAGTCCCAATAAAATAAACCTTGATCTACACCGAACGTGCCATTGTTAATAAAACATAAAGTGAAAATTCCTCTAGATCGCAAAAATAAACCAACCAACTTTACGGCATCACTAGGCTTCATGACATTGGCACATTCAATCAGGTACGAATTATTGTGTTCTATTAATATATTGGAGGCTGTAATAAGAATATCCTGCTTTAGTTGCACATGTGCGGCCAGAATTAATAATTCTTCCGTAGCTCTATGTTCCGTTGTTTTATCAGAACCAAGAGAAATAGGCAGCCCCTCGAAATGAAGAAGCTGATTGGTATGTATTCCTGAATGGACTGTACCTCCTTTTTTGTGTAAGATTATTTCCACATATTCTCGAACTGGATCGACTTGTCCTATCTCTAAGAAAGAAAAGTCTCCCTGATCGGTTTCCACAGGGAAAATTTCTGGCAGATTAGATAGCTCAAGAAGAACTTGGAGCGCCTCGTACTCTAAAGTTGGCAACTCCCGGAATGACTGACAGTGAAATGTCAGCCGAAGAGGTCGTTCACCTTTCCCTTGTTGAAAAGGTGAAACTAATTCTCCGGATTGTTGGCTGGGCCAGATTATTTGTTTGATTATCATTCAATATCTCAAAGGCGTTATTGGGTATTGGTAGTTATTATAGAACTTGCCAATCAATATAACAACCAAACACTTGCTTCGGTAGTATGTCAAGAGTTGTGTAAATTCTGAAGCATGGTTTCCTTGGCGGGCACAGTGATCCGCCTCAGCTTCAAACTGCGGACAACCGCATAGAACATTAACATACAGCTATTCTCGTTGCGGAAAGCAGCGGCCATCTTATGACTGCGCTCTGCGCGGGATCGAATGGCGTCGGCGTATCCACCACAGCCAGCGAAGGGGTTAAGGTAGCCGGCAGCCAGGAGGCATCTTCGTTCACAGGATAGGGGTTCTGCTGCGCCGTTGGCGATATTTTTTCTGGGATATAACTGCGCACGACCAAGATCAGCGCAAGCATGACGAGCGCAAACAGCAGAAACTCGATTACATAACGCAAGAAGATTTTTGTTTTATTCATTTGGATCTCCCCAGGGGTAATCACGAACAAGTATATCTAGATGGAATAAAAAATAAATTGTAAAAAATACAAATTAATTAAATTATAAATAAATATGTGATGATCTTATTTTGCAATAATATATCATCGTTGTCAACAACTTGGTAATTCGCCGAAAGAATTTTAACAATGGGGCTGGTAGGCCCGGCGAATTACTGGGGCAAAACGCCTGGCAACGGTGTTCAGAAATTGAACCACCCTTTCTAATTTTTTCCTCCTTGACAGGATGGATTTCCTCAAGTAAAATCTTGAGGCCCCTCAAAAAAGGGCCTGTAGCGCAGTTGGGAGCGCGCCTCAATCGCACTGAGGAGGTCAGGGGTTCGAATCCCCTCAGGTCCACTGGTGCGGAAGGTAGAGCATCCAACGAGCCGGCAGGTGGTGAGATTAACAAGTGAATTGGGCCCATAGCGCAGTTGGGAGCGCGCCTCAATGGCATTGAGGAGGCCGAGGGTTCGAATCCCTCTGGGTCCACTAATCCGATCAGGCACTTGGGTGCTCACAGGCAAAGAGCGGCGCAGGGGCCTGATTTGGTTAAAAATCCATACAGCCAGCGAAAGCAGGAGTAGTAAGACATCCGCCAGCGAGTCGGGAGAGTGAGGTGGGAGCCCGGCAAGCGCCAAGCAGGAGCGCAACAAACCGTCAACGGTTTGTATCCGTCTGAACTCGCCTGCTGCCGGTGATACCGGTAAGCTGCCCTGGTGAACCGGGCTGTTCGTGGGCCCTCTACGAACAACACCCTTTTAGCCTGGGCCGGGTTTCGCCCGATAGCGCGAACCTCAAGCGGCCGGTGCGCCTGTGATGCGCCCGGCAAGCAGGGTGGTACCGCGGAGTGAAACCTTCGTCCCTGGGTGGGCGGAGGTTTTTTGGTTTAAATGAGCTGGCGTAGGCGGTTAATGAGATTGTCAATAAGGAGAGAAGCAACGATGGCAGAAAAGGAAGTTTCGGCGACCTCAGAAGGGAGCAAACTGCCCCCGCTGTATCAGCCGGGGGAGATCGAGCCGCGCTGGCAGCAGCGCTGGGAGGCCGATGGGCTGTATCACGCAGATATTGACCCGGCGCGGCCTAAATATTACGCGCTGACCATGCTGCCGTACCCATCGGGGGATTTACACATCGGGCATTGGTATGCCTTTACCCCCTCGGATGCGCGCGCCCGCTACCTGCGCATGAAGGGCTATAACGTGCTTTTCCCCATGGGGTTCGACGCGTTTGGGCTTCCGGCTGAGAATGCGGCCATCAAGCGGGGCATCCACCCCAAAACCTGGACATATGCCAACATCGAGCGGATGCGCCGGCAACTGCGCAGTATGGGTGCGATGTTCGATTGGCGGCGCGAGGCCATCTCTGCGGACCCCGAATATTACCGATGGACGCAGTGGTTCTTCCGCCAATTCTTCCTGCATGGGCTGGCATACCGCAAGATGTCGCCGGTGGACTGGTGCCCTAACTGCAATACCACTCTGGCGCGCGAGCAGGTCTGGGGTGAGGACCGTCACTGCGAGCGGTGCGGCACGCCGGTGATCAGGAAGAACCTGGAGCAGTGGTTCTTCCGCACCACGAAGTACGCCGAAGAACTGCTGCGCTTTGACCAGATTGACTGGCCGGAGCGCGTGCGGGTGCTGCAAACCAACTGGATTGGCAAATCGGAAGGGGCGGCGGTGTACTTTACCACCGAGGCGGGCGATACGATTGAAATCTTCACCACCCGGCCCGATACGCTGTGGGGCGCGACCTTTATGGTGCTGGCGCCTGAACATCCCCTGGTGGAAAAGCTGACCACCCCTGAACAAAAGGCGGAGGTCGAGGCTTATGTTCAACAGACCATGCGCCAGTCCGACGTGCAGCGCGAAGCGGCAGATAAAGAGAAAACCGGCGTCTTTACGGGCGGTTATGCCATTAACCCGGTCAACGGCGAGCGCATTCCGGTGTGGATTGCCGATTACGTGCTGATGACCTACGGAACGGGGGCTATTATGGCCGTGCCGGCCCATGACGAGCGCGACTTTGCCTTTGCGCTGAAGTACGGCCTGCCAATCATCCCGGTGATCGCGCGGCCCGATGGGCTTAGCAAGAGCCTGGTATTCCCCGGCTCGGTGGACGCGGGGTTTGCTGATGAACTGCGTGCGGCGGAGATTGAGTTCTACGCCGCGCCGGTTGGCAGTGCTGGCGAGGGTCTGTATGTGACCCTGCGAAGCGAGCAGGTAGATAAGTATATCGAGATGATGCGGCGCGCGCTGAAGCCGGGTAACTGGAACGAGATCGTGGGCGGGCGATGGGCTTTTATCTTCTCGGATGGGGTGATGGAACTGAATTCAACCGCGGCGGACCGTGAGATCCTGGCGCGCTGTAAGGCCATTTACCCGCCCGTCAGCGGCAGCCGCACGGTGATGGAAATGGTCAACAACCTGCCGTTCTACCGCGACGTGCTGTTCCACGCTGAATATGGGACGATGATTCACTCTGGCGAGTTTACCGGCACGCCCGGCGACTCTGCCAAACGCGCGGTGACGGACTGGCTGGAGCGCACCGGCAAGGGCAAACATGCCATCAACTACCGCCTGCGCGACTGGCTGATCTCGCGCCAGCGTTATTGGGGCGCGCCGATTCCGATTATCTACTGCCCGCAGTGCGGCCCGGTGGCTGTGCCAGAAGAAGACCTGCCGGTTCTGCTGCCCGACGATGTGGAATGGAAGCCCACCGGCGAAAGCCCGCTGAAACTGCACCCCACCTGGCGCTTTACCACCTGCCCGCAGTGCGGTGGGCCGGCTGAGCGCGAGACGGATACGATGGACACGTTTATGTGTTCTTCGTGGTATCACCTGCGCTATCTAAGCCCTAAATATGACCAGGGCCCCTTTGACCCGGCGGAGTACGCCTACTGGATGCCGGTGGATACTTACACCGGCGGGATTGAACACGCCAACATGCACCTGATCTATACGCGCTTCTTCCACAAGGCTCTGCGCGATCTGGGCGTGACGCAGGGGGATGAGCCAATGCTGCAACTGCGCAACCAGGGGATTGTGCTGGGCGAAGATTCGGAGAAGATGTCGAAAAGCCGGGGCAACGTGGTTGCGCCGGATGAACTGGTGTCGGAGTACGGAGCCGACGCGGTGCGCGCTTACCTGATGTTCTTTGCCCGTTGGGAGCAGGGCGGCCCGTGGTCCTCCAGCGGCATTGACGGGGTGGCACGCTGGCTGAGGCGGGTGTGGAATGCGGTTGTGGAACCGGCAGAGAACGGCGGTACGGCGGACGAGGGCGTGTTGAAGGCCCTGCGCCGTAAGACGCACCAGACTCTGCGCTCGGTGACGCGCGACTTTGAGGATTTTCAGTTCAACACCATCGTCTCGGCCCTGATGGAGCTAATGAATGAGATGACGAAGGCCAAACAGGCCGGGGCATATGGAACGCCCGCCTGGGACGAAGCGGTGGAGATTTACCTGAAGATGCTGGCTCCCATTGCGCCGCATATCAGCGAAGAGCTGTGGATGCACGCCGGCAAGCCTTATTCGATCCACACGCAGGCGTGGCCGCAGGTAGATGAAGAGGCCGCCCGGCAGGAGGAAATCACCCTGGTGCTGCAAGTTAACGGCAAGGTGCGCGACCGGGTGACGGTTCCGGCGGACATCAGCCAGGAGGAGGCCGGGCGCGTGGCATTGGAGAACGCTAACGTGCAGAAGTTCCTGGAAGGCAGGTCGCCCAGACAGGTGATCGTGGTTCCCAAGAAGCTGGTGAACGTAGTGGCGTAATCAAAAGAAACAGGCCGGGGTTCTGAAGTGACAGAACACCGGCCTGTTTGAGACGTTTACTGAATTGTGTGTAAATTGCGGGCTACGCCCCGCATTTACACACAATTTGAAATACTACCCCTGTTTGATGCGTAGAAATGTAAGGAAAAGGGTGCGTCATGCGGCTGGATGAATTGAACTGGATGGATGTGGAGAATTACCTCAAGTCGGAGGATCGCATTATGCTGGTGCTGGGGGCGTGCGAACAGCACGGCTACCTGAGCCTGACAACGGACGTGAAAATCCCGCTGGCGCTGGCCGATGCCGCCTCACAGCGCAGTGGGGTGCTGGTGGCGCCGCCGCTGAATTTTGGCGTTTCGCCGCATTTTCTGACCTATCCGGGGACGATCTCACTGCGGCTGACAACGTTCCTGGAGGTGCTGGCGGACATGGTACGCTCGCTGTATGGGCAGGGGTTCCGGCGCTTTGTGGTGCTGAATGGTCACGGCGGCAACGACGCGGCCCGAACGCGCCTGGCCGAATTGGGCAATGAACTGCCGGGGATGCGGGCGGCGTGGTACGCCTGGTGGACGTCGCACAGCGTGGAGGCGGCGGCGATGAAGCACGGTCTGCGCTCGTATCACGCCGCGTGGATCGAGGCTTTTCCGTTTACGCGGGTGGGCGAGCTGCCAGCCGGAGAAAAGACTCCGCCTGGCTATAAGGGCCTGCTCAACGCCGAGCAGACCCGCGCCGTGTTCGGCGACGGGGTCTTTGGCGGGCCGTACCAGGTGGACCCGGCGATTATGGATGAGATTTTCGCCGTGGCGCTGGAGGATGTGCTGTATTTGTTGGAGTTTTAAGGGTTGGGCGGGCGGGGGCCGGGCGATCCGTTTCAAGTCCTTCCTGAGCGGAGGATGCTCCAGATGAGCCAGCCGCCGAAGGCCAGAGAAGAGATAAAGGCAAGGAAAAAAATAATTTCGCCCAATGCCTGCCAGGTGGCGGGGTGATAGATGACCATAACCAGGGCCAGGGCGATGATGACCGCCGAGAGGATCATCGCCAGAGCCAGGCGGTTGGTCATCTTTTGCATTTGGGCGGTGATTTCGCGCAAGATCTGTAAATTGACATTCACTTCCACCTGGCCGCGTTCGAGCATCTCTAACAGGCGGGCTAAGCGGCGGGGAAGTTCGATGCCCAGTTCCAGGCTATCGAGGGCGGCCTGGCCGAGGCGGGGGGTCAGCCGGTGGGGTGAGCGTTCTTCGGCCCAAAAGCGGGTGACGTAGGGGGCGGCAAAGCGGAACATATCAAAGCCGGGATAGAGGAGCAGACCGGTTCCCTCGGCGACGGTGATGGCGCGGGTCATAGCTACCAGTTCGGAGGGGAGCTGTAGGCCGTGGCGCAAGATGATGGACATGGTGGCCTTAAAGACCTGGATGCCGGAGATTTCGGAGAGGGAGCCGGTGGTAAACCGCTCGAAGAGGCGGTCGAGGTCGCGGATGAAGGCTCGGCGGTCCACGCCGCGCGTATAGATGCCGGCTGAGAGGAACTCATCGGCCAGCATGGCCGAGTCATTGCGCTGGATCGCCATGGCAATGCCCAGAAAGGTCTTTTTGGTTTGAGGGTTCAGCCGCCCGACCATGCCAAAATCCATCACAGCCAGCGAGCCATCGGGCTGGACGAAGAAATTGCCAGAATGCGGGTCGGCGTGGTACAGGCCGAACTCGAAAATCTGGCGCAGGGCGAAGTGCATGAGGTTTTCGGCCACCACCCGGCGGTTGATCCCGGCGGCATCGAGGGCGGGGAGGTCGTTGATTTTAATGCCGTAGACGCGCTCCATGGTAATGACGCGGTGGGTGGTCAGGTCCCAATAGACGCGCGGCACGGTAATTTGGGGATCATCGTAGAAATTTTTGCGGAAGGTATCGGCGTTGCGGCCTTCCAGGAAGTAATCAAACTCGTTGAGGACGGTATAGGCGAACTCATCAACCAGGGCGCGCAGGTTGTAGTGCTGGCCGATCAGGGTGTGCTGGGTGGCCCAGTCGGCGATGTCGGTGAGGATTTCAAGGTCGCGTTCAAAGGCTTCTTTGGCGCCTGGGCGGATGATTTTGACCACGACCTGCTGCTGATTTTTGAGGGTGGCGGCGTAGACCTGCCCGATGGAGGCAGAGGCGAGGGGGAGGGGGTCGAATGAGCCGTACAGTTCGTGGATGGGCCTGCCCAACTCGGCTTCCAGCACGGCCTTCATCTCGTCAAAAGGCGTGGGAGGCACTTCATCGAGCAGTTTGCTGAGTTCGTCTACGTAGGCTTCGGGCAGAAGGTCTGAGCGGGCGCTGAGGGCCTGGCCCATTTTGATGAAGGTGGGGCCGAGTTCTTCTAGCGCCTGGCGCAACTGCGAGGCCTGGCGGTGCGAGGCGCGTTTGAAGATCTCGCTCAGGCCGTGGCGGGGGAGGGCGCGCTGCTCACTCAGGCCGGTCAGCAGGAACCCTAATCCATGCCGGGTGAAGGTGAGGACGATCTGGTGTGAGCGGGCCAGCAGTGGGGCGCGCGAAAACCAGGGGATGCGCGGCAGGCGGTCGGGAATCTGCGAGGGTGGCATGGGGCGCGGCGGGCGGGGCTAGCCGGTCGTCACTTTGATGACGCGCGGGCGGACGCTCTCGGTTTTGGGGAGGGTGAGGGTGAGGACGCCGTGCTTAAAGCGCGCTTCGGCGCGTTCGGCTTCAACGGCGACGGGCAAGGTAAGCGAGCGGACGTAAGCCACGGCCCGGCGCTCGCGGCGCAGATAGGTAGCTCCGCGGAATTCCTCTTCTTCGGGAATATCCGCTTTGATGGTCAGGGTGTCGCCCAAGACGGTAATCATTACGTCTTCGGGACGCACGCCCGGCAGGCTGGCCTTGACGATAATTTCGGGGCCGTTGTCAATGACATCCACCGGGACGACCACGGCGTTTAGGGCCGAGGGCATCAGGTCGCGGGGGAGCACCCAACCGCCTTCGAGCATCTGGCGGAGGGCCTCGCGGTAGTTTTGCAGGTCAGCGAAAGGGTCGAAGCTGAAGTTTTCTCTCATAGGAAAAAGCCTCCTGAGATAATTATAAAGCGGATTGCCGGTTCCCTTTGATCTGAGTCACACGCGCTTGATACGCTTATTGACGCGGCGGGGGTTTGAAGGCAAAATACGCTCTAAATGAATCTCAACCGGCGATTAATTGCGTTCTCGATGGGGATGCGCGGCCTGTTCGGGCTAGCGGTGGGGGCCGGCTTTGTGGCGGGGCTGGCGACGGTGGGGCAGGCGCTGGCACTGAGCCGGATCATCCACGGGGTGTTTCTGGAGGGGCAAGGGTTGTCCGAAGCGCGGGGGCTGGTAGCAGCGCTGGTGGGCCTGGCGGCGGCGCGCGCGGCGTTGGGGTATGGGGTGGAAAGCTGGGCGGGGCTGGCGGCGGCGCGGGTGAAAGATCACCTGCGCCGCCGGCTGCTCGATCACCTGACGAGCCTGGGGCCTGCGGCGCTGGCGGGCGAGCGCAGTGGGGAGATCACCCACACGATCGTGCAGGGGGTGGAGGCGCTGGATGCGTATTTCAGCCAGTATCTGCCGCAGTTGATTCTGGCGGGGCTGCTGCCGGTGGCCTACCTGGTGGTGATTTTCCCCATTGACCCGCTTTCGGGCGCGGCCCTGCTGTTGACCGGGCCGCTCATTCCCCTGTTTTTGTCCCTGATCGGGGCGCAGTCGCAGCGGCTGACGCGCAGGCAGTTCGCGGCCCTGGGGCAGATGAGCGCCTATTTTTTGGATACTCTGCAAGGGCTGGCCGTCCTGAAGGCGCTGGGGCGCAGCCGCGAGCAGGTCGGGCGCATTGCGGCGGTAAGCGAGCATTACCGCGCCACTGCGCTACGCGCCCTGCGCCTGACCTTCCTTTCGGCGCTGGCACTGGAACTGCTGAGTACGATGGGAACGGCGGTGGTAGCGGTGCAGGTGGGCCTGCGGCTGCTGTATGGGGGCATAGCGTTTGAGCCGGCCTTCTTCGTGCTGTTAATGGCCCCTGAATTTTACCTGCCGCTGCGCAACCTGGGACTGCGCTTCCACGCCAGCATGGCGGGAGTGAGCGCGGCCCGGCGCATCTTTGAGGTGTTAGATGACGATGGGCGGCGTGACGGGAAGCCGGCGCGGAGACCGGCGAGCGCAGATGGGGGCGGCGGGGCGCGGGTGGACCTGACGCGGCCCTTTGAGATTCGTTTGGAAGATGTTCACTATACCTATCCGGCGCGCGGCGGGGATAGAGCCGGGCCGGAGACGGCGGCACTGCGGGGAGTATCGCTGTGCCTGCGCTCTGGCGAGCGGGTGGCGTTGGTGGGGGCCAGCGGCGCGGGGAAAAGCACGCTGGCGGCGCTGTTGATGGGGTGGATCTGGCCGGAGCGAGGGGCGGTGTGGGTGAACGGCGTGCGGCTGGAGGAGATCAACCCGGCCTGCTGGCGCGCGCAGATTGCCTATGCCCCGCAGCGGCCTTACCTGTTCCACGATACGATTGCCGCCAACCTGCGCCTGGGTCGGCCTGGCGCGACGGAGGACGATCTGCGGCGGGCCGCCGAGGCGATGGGCCTGGCGGAGTGGATCGCCGGACTGCCGCGCGGCTATGACACCGTGATCGGCGAGGGGGGCGCGCGCCTGGCGGGAGGGCAGGCGCAGCGGCTGGCCCTGGCGCGCGCGCTGCTGCGCGACGCGCCGCTGTTGGTGCTGGATGAGCCAGCGGCTCACCTGGACGTGGAGCAGGAAGAGCTGCTGCAAGCGGCGCTGGAGCGTGTCTGTGCCGGGCGCACGGCGCTGGTGATCGCTCACCGGCTGCGGTCGGCTTTGCGGGCCGACCGCCTGATCGTGCTGGCGGAGGGGCGGGTGGTGGAAGAAGGTGAACCGGCGGCGCTGTGGGCAGGTGGAGGGGCGTTTACGCGGCTGGCGCGGGCGGCGCGCGGCGAGGAGGAGGCATGAACGCCCGCTCTCAGGGTGCTCTGCGCGCCGCGGCCTGGCTGGTGGGTCTGCTGCGCCCATTTGCCGGGTGGGTAGCGCTGGCGGTGGGATTAGGGGCGGCGACTACGGCGGCGGGCGTGGGTCTGTTGGGTGCTTCGGCGTATCTGATCGCCACTGCCGCGCTGCACCCTTCGGTGGCGGCTTTGCAGGTGGCAATTGTAGGGGTGCGCTTCTTTGGGATTGCGCGGGCCGGACTGCGCTACCTGGAGCGGCTGGCCTCGCATTGGGTGAACTTTACCCTGCTGGCACGGCTGCGGGTCTGGTTTTACCAGGCGCTTGAACCGCTCGTCCCCGCGCGTCTGGTGGATTACCGCAGCGGCGACCTGCTGGCCCGGATGGCGGCGGATATTGAGGCGCTGGAGAATTTTTATGTGCGAGCGGCGGCCCCGCCGCTGGCGGCGCTGGTGGTAGTCTGTGGGGTGAGCCTGTGGGTGGGGCGCTATGACCCCCGCCTGGGGGCGCTTTTGGCGGCGGCGCTGGCGTTGGGCGGTGCGGGTCTGCCGCTGGCGGCGCACGCGCTGGGCCGCGGACCGGGGGCAGAGGTAACGGAGCGCCGCGCGGAGCTGCACAATGCCGTAGTGGACGTGGCGCAGGGGATGGGCGATCTGCTGGCCTGCAACCAGGAGCAAGCGTTTGTGGAGCGGGCAGTACGGGCCGGGCAGGCGTTGAGCGCCGCGCAGCTGCGGCTGGGGCGGGCGGGGGCGCTGGTGAATGCCCTGGGACTGTTCCTCAGCGGGCTGGCGCTGGTGGGCGTGCTGGTGGTGGGCATTCCGCTGGTGGGCAGCCGCATGGATGGGGTGGCGCTGGCGGTGTTGGCCCTGGTGACGCTGGCCTCATTTGAGGCGACCGCTCCGCTGTCCCCGGCAGGGCAGTACTGGCAGAGCAGTCTGACGGCGGCGGGCCGGCTGTTGGAGGTGGTGGAGGAGGAAAACCCGCCCCGCACTGCCTTTGCCGTTCCTTCGCGAGCAGGGCGGGGAGAAGAGGACGAAAATACGCCTGCCGCTGGCGTGGAGGTCATCTGGCGGGGGGTGAGGCTGGCGTATGGGCCGGGCCTGCCGCCGGCGCTGGACGGGGTTTCGCTGGACGTGCCGCCGGGGACGCACGCGGCTATTGTGGGGCCAAGTGGAGCGGGTAAAAGCACGCTCTTCGCCGCCCTGCTGCGGCTGTGGGACTACCAGGAGGGCGAAATCTGGCTGGATGGGCGCGATTTGCGGAGCTATGAACCTGAAACCCTGCGGCGTTCGCTGGCCTATGCGCCGCAGTCGGCCTATCTCTTCGCGGGGACGCTGCGCCACAACCTGTTGTTGTGCTATCCAGAGGCCGGGGCCGAGGCGGTGGAGTGGGCCTTGGGCCGGGCCGGACTGGCCGAATGGGTAGCGCGGCTGCCGGCTGGCCTGGAGACGCGCGTGGGCGAGCGCGGCTTGCAGGTCAGCGGGGGAGAGCGCCAGCGCGTGGCTCTGGCGCGGGCGCTGCTGGCGGCGGAAGGCCGGGCGCGGCTGCTGCTGTTGGATGAACCCACCGCCCACCTGGATGCGATCACCGAGCGGCGCTTTTTGCGCGATCTGCGCCAGACGATGCAGGGCCGCACCCTGCTGCTCGTCACCCACCGGCTGGTCGGGTTAGAGGCGATGGATCAGGTGATTGTGATGCAGGAGGGCCGGGTGACGGAGCGCGGGCCTCACGCGGAACTGGCGCGGGCCGGGGGATGGTATGCCCGCATGTGGAAGATCCAGAATGAGATGATCTAAAGGGGCCGCATTTTTACGTGCGTACCTTGTGGGCAGTATCCACGCAGACAGGACCTAAAAATTATCCTTGCCGAAGGTGGTGATTAAAGGTATAATTGCACATCGTAGAAAAAACGCCATGACCGGGACGAGTAACCGGCAACGAGCCCCCAGGGAGCGCGGACCGCAGATTGAGAGTCCGCGTGAGAAGACGGCCGGTGAAAACCACCCGCGAGCGGCCAGGTGAACGCGAGTAACAGCCACTCGCCGGTAGCCTGTGACGGTTGGCCTCGTTATTGGCCGCAGAGATTACCGGGGACTTTTCCCCGGTAAACCTGGGTGGAACCGCGTGTGTCTTTCGCTCGCCCCAGTTGGGGGACGGGCGTTTTTGTTATTTTAGAGGAGAAGAGTATGCCAGCCATTCAGAAAGAACGCTACCAGGACTCGCACCTGTACCGGGTGCGCCATTCAGCGGCCCATGTGATGGCCCAGGCCGTGATGGAGAAGTTTCCCGGCGCGAAGATCGCTATCGGCCCGGCCATTGAGGACGGCTTTTACTACGATTTCGACCTGCCCCGCGCCCTGACGCCTGAAGACCTGGCCGAGATTGAACAGCGCATGCGCGAGATCGTCAAAGGCCGGCATCCGTTTATCCGCCGGGTGCTTTCGGCGGAGGAGGCCCGCCAGATTTTCAAAGATCAGCCCTATAAGTTGGAACTGATTGAGGGCTTAGAGCAGGGCGGTACCGATGAAGACGGCAACCCGTTGGATGAAAAACCGGAAATTTCTATCTACCAGCATGACAGCTTCATTGATCTGTGCCGGGGGCCGCACGTGGAAAATACCGGCCAGATTAACCCCGATGCCATCAAGCTGATGAACGTTTCGGGGGCGTATTGGCGCGGTGATGAAAAGCGCCCTATGCTCCAGCGCATCTATGGCACGGCCTGGAACACGGCGGAAGAGCTGGAACACTACCTCTGGCAGTTAGAGGAGGCCAAGAAGCGCGATCACCGCAAGTTGGGGCGCGAATTGGAGATCTTCACCTTTGACGATGAAGTGGGGCCGGGCCTGCCGCTGTGGCTGCCGCGCGGTGGGGTGTTGATCGAGGAGATCGAGCGCCTTGCCAAAGAGATGGAGTTCAGACACAACTACGTGCGCGTGCGCACGCCGCACCTCTCCAAAGAGGAGCTGTTCTTGCATTCGGGCCATCTGCCGTACTATGCCGAAAGCATGTACCCGCCGATGGAACTGGAAGGGGTGCGTTATTACGTCAAGCCGATGAACTGCCCCATGCATCACAAAATCTACGCCTCAAAGCCGCGTTCGTACCGCGACCTGCCCCTGCGCCTGGCGGAGTATGGAACCTGCTACCGCTACGAGAAATCGGGCGAGCTGTTCGGCCTGATGCGCGTGCGCTCGATGCAGATGAACGACTCTCATATTTACTGCTCCGAAAAGCAGTTTGAGCAGGAGTTCACCGGCGTGGTCAACCTGTACCTGGAATATTTCAAGCTCTTTGGCATCACCGATTACTTCATGCGCCTGTCAACCCATCACCCGCGCGGGTTGGGCAAGAAGTACGTCAACAACCCTGCACTGTGGGCCAAGACCGAAGACCTGGTGCGCCGCGCGATGGACAACAACAACATCCCGTACGTTGAGGTGGCCGACGAAGCCGCGTTCTATGGGCCGAAGATTGACGTGCAGGTGCGCAGTGCTATTGGACGCGAGTTTACGCTGGCGACCAACCAGGTGGATTTCGCCCAGTCGGAGCGCTTTAACCTGACGTTTGTGAATGAGGAAGGCCAGGAAGAGCGCCCGCTGATTATCCACCGTGCGCCGCTCTCAACGCACGAGCGCCTGATCGGCTTCCTGCTGGAACATTACGTGGGAAACTTCCCGGTGTGGCTGTCGCCCGAACAGGTGAGGATTATTCCGATCACGGACAAACAGGTTGAGGCGGCGTTGAGCCTGCGGGCCCGGCTGCACGATTTGGGCATCCGCGCGGAGGCTGACCTGGATGCGGAGCGGATGAACGCTAAGATCCGCAAGGCGCAGTTGATGAAAGTGCCGTACATGGTGGTGCTGGGTGATAAAGAAATCCAGGCGGGGACGGTGGCGCTGCGCAAGCGCGACGGCTCGCGCAACGATGCCATGCCGGTGGAGGAGTTTGTGGCGCTGGTGCAGGATCGCATCCGCACCCGCTCGGCGGATCTGTAAGCGGCAGTGATTGCGTGATAAAATGTCTGTACAATTCGTCTCTGCTTCCCATGTTCTCAGAGCGTGGGAAGCAGGGATAATGATCAAGGAGAGTTTAATGAATGGATGAGACAGTGAGTACCGGGCGGACGCACCGGATCGCGATCCTCATTGATGGCGATAACGCGCAGCCGTCGCTCATCGGCAATATGCTCGCGGAGGCCAGCAAATATGGGCTGGTTATCATCCGCCGCATTTACGGCGATTGGACGACGGCGAATATGAATGGGTGGAAGGATACGCTGCAAACGCACGCTATCCAGCCCATCCAGCAGTTCCGCTATACGATTGGGAAGAACGCGACCGACAGCGCCATGATTATCGATGCGATGGACATTCTCTACGAGGGGGGGGTAGATGGCTTTTGCCTGGTGTCCAGCGACAGCGATTATACCCGCCTGGCGACCCGCATCCGCGAGAAGGGCTTCTTTGTGATGGGGATCGGCAAGAAAAGCACGCCGCGCGCGTTTGTGAATGCCTGTGACGTGTTCGTCTTTACTGAGAACCTGCTGGTAGAAGCCCAGGCGCAAAAACAGATTGAAAGCGCGAAGAGCAAAACCAACGGCAAGGAGAGCCCGGTGGTGGAACAAGGCCCCGCCGAGCCGCTGCCGCTTCTCAAACGCGCTTTTGACCTGGCGGCCGGGGATGACGGTTGGGCCTTTCTGGGGGTGATGGGCAGTCATTTGCGACAGCTCGACCCTAGTTTTGACCCGCGCACGTATGGGTATAAACAGCTATCTGCTCTGATGAAGGCTTACCCGAAAATCTTTGACCTGAAAACGGGGAAGAAGGGGGACGGGACCTTCAATGTGTATGTACGGTTGAAGGAGTAGCCAACAGCCGTCAGGAAGATGATGAGGCGGGGCGGAAGCCCCGCCTCTAGAAAGAAGGGCCAGTAAGGCGCGGATGGGGGGCATAACGCCTACCTGCGCCGGAGCGCAAGGCGCACGGCGCGGCGCAGGGCCGCGCGCGTGGAATAGACATCGTCGGGCCGTACCCGCCCGTAGCTCCACAGGCCAAAGGCCAGCAGTAACAACGCCAGTAAGAACAACGCGTGATAGCCGTCAATTACCAGGCGGCCCAGGCGCGCCTGCCAGCCGGTACTGACCGATAAAATCCCTCCGGCCAGCAGTGGGGCCGCCCCGCCCGTCAGGCCCATCCAGGCATAATAGATGGCGGTATAGGCTGTGCTTTTTTGCTCTGGCACCACGCTGTTAAACAGCAGACGCCCCGCGCCGATGGCCGACCCGCTTGAAACCACCCCATAGGCAAAATACAGCGCCGCGCACCAGGCCGCCGCGCCGGGCGTTTGCCGCGGCAAGAGCGCCCAGCCCACCGGCAGCAGCAGACCCAAACCAAGCGCCGACATCATCACCGGACGGCTGCCCACCCGGTCGGCGGCCCAACCCCACCCGATGCTCGACAGCGCCCCGCCAACCATCACCGCTGTATCTAAGATCACCACTGTGCCGGCGGGCAGACCGATTTGCTCTTTCACGTACAGGGGCAAAAAGCTGGTTAACAGAACGGACCCGACCATCACCCCGCCCATGCCCTGCAGGTAAGCGATCAGGTTAGGGTCGCGCAGCGCCGCGATCAGGTTGGTAAAGTGCGCTTGCGATGATTCGGGGTTGAGAACCGGCGCGCCGCCAGGGACCCACTTCATCACGATGATCCCTACCAGACCAAAGATCACGCCGACGCCCAGCAGTCCCAGGTAGCGCCCCAGGCCCGTTCCCGACCCGATGACATAGCCGCCTACCAGCAGGGCCGCGCCCGACGCAAACGTCCCCACCAGGGTCGAAGCCGCCCCAAAGCGGCCCCGCACTCCGTTAGGGATAAACTCTTGCGACCAGGGGTAATAGGCGGTTTCGCCCATCGCGCGCAGGATGGCGACTATGAGCAGTATGATAAATAGAAAAGCCACCCCGGCACTGTGCCCGGCGCGGTCCAGCACCCAGGGCAGCAACAGCAGGTTGGCGATGACAAAATAGCGGCTGCCATAACAGGCCAAAAACACGCGCTTGCGCCCCAGCCGCGCGGCCAGCGGCGCAAACACCAGGGCGATCAGCCCGCTGAACGGAAAAAACGACAGCAGGGCGCCGATCTGCCCTTTGGGCAGGCCCAACTCGCTGAGGAACAGCACAAAAATTGACCCGCCAAACGTCCACAGGAAGAAAATGCTGGTCAGCCCGACGTGAACCAGATTCCACGGCAAGGCGCGCAGTTTTTCTTCCTCTGTTGGGGCGGTTTGCAGGGTGGGTAAAGTCATGGAGAGAGTAACTCGCCCTTGGGTATCAGCATGGGGGGAATGACAACAGGTCATTCGGGCGCAATCGTCACCCGGTTGCGCCCCTGGCGTTTGCTGGCATACATCATCTCATCGGCCCGGTCAATCAGGCTCTGGAGCGTATCACCGGGCTGTACCAGCGCCGCCCCAATCGAAACCGTCACCCGCAGGATTGGCGGGGGCTGTCCATTGCTGTTATCGCGTTCCAAAACCAGGTACGAGGATTCCACCAGCATGCGCAGGCGCTCGGCCAGGTTTCGCAGTTCAGAGCGCTGGACATTGGCCGCCACCAATACAAACTCTTCGCCGCCCCAGCGCCCGGCAAAGTCGTTGATGCGCAGGTTGCCGCTTAACGTGGCGGCCACCATTTTCAACACCCGGTCTCCGGTAAGATGGCCGTATTGATCGTTGATTTTCTTAAAGTGGTCAATATCAACGAACAACACGCCAAAGGGGACCTGCCGCCGCTGCCATTCTGCCAGGCTGCTTTCGAGGCGGAGATGGGTGAAGCGCCGGTTGCCGATTTCGGTGAGGGGGTCGATGAGGGCTTCTTTTTCCAGCTCGTGAATGCGCTCTAGAGCTGTCAGGAGCGAAACGTCTTGTATGAACACTTCGGCGGCTCCCGTGATCTGACCGTCCTCGATGAAGGGCGTCACCCGGATGACCACCGGGACGCGATGCCCGCCGGCGTGGTGCAGGTACACGTGGGCCTCGCGCTGAATGCCATCTTGCAGGGTTTTTGCCAGCGGGCAATATCCCTGACAAAGAGACGTGCCAGAGTCATCAACGTGCATGAGGATATTGTGCATGCACGACTGCCCCTGCACCTGTTTCTGGCTGTACCCGGTGATGCGCTCAGCCGCGCAGTTCCAAAACCTGATCCTCCGCTCGCGGTCTACAATGTAAACGCCGTCGTGGAGCTGGTTCAAAAGTTCCTCGTAAGATGTTTCGAAGTGAAGGGTCATCTTGTCGTTTATCTCTCCCGTTACGAACCAGGTTATTGGCCGCAAGCCGCTTCATCACAAGTTTTGGGACCGCAGACAGCGTTTTGCCTGCACTTATTTTAATGGTTTTTACCCAAATCATTGTTAAAATCGCCTTGTGGCTGTATTTGAATATATTTCTCAGCATTACCCCGTCAATCCCGGCTGTTACCTGATGAAGAATGAAGCGGGCCGAGTCCTCTATGTGGGCAAGGCCAAAAATCTGCGCCGGCGGTTAGGGCAGTATTTTCAGGCGGCTCACCAGGTGGGCAAAGCCGCGGCGCTGGTTGCGGAAACCCGCGCGATTGAGGTAATTGTAGTCAGCAGCGAACTGGAAAGCCTGATCCTCGAAAACAACCTGATTAAGCTCTATAAACCGCGCTATAACGTCCTGCTGGTTCCCGATTCTTCGGGCTATGGCTATGTGGTGCAGACTGACGAGGTTTACCCGCGCCTGGTGGCTTACAAGAAGCACCGTATTAACCCCGCGCTGGGCCGGGCCCATCCGAAAGCCATTGAAAGGCGCTTTGGCCCTTACCTGACCAACAAAATCCGTGATGAAGTGTTGAAGTGCGTGGTCGAGTTATGCGGGCTGCGGGTGTGTAACCCCATGCCGCAGCGGGTGTGCTATCTTTTTCATTTAAAACGCTGTTTGGGCCCCTGCGAGCGGTACGTCACCCACGAGGAATATCTCGAAGCGGTGGAAAAAGCCGGGCGCTATCTGGCCGCGCCGCACCTTAACCTGGTGGATCACCTGACGGAACGGATGAAAGCGGCTGCGGAGGCTCTTGAATTTGAGCGCGCCAAACACATCCGCGACCAGATTGAGACGATCAAAGTCATCTTTGAGCGGCAGGCGGTGGAACGCGACGTTCCGCGCGACCAGGATGTGGTGTATTTAGACCCTCCCGATGCTCTCATCCTGCACCTGAAGCGCGGCACACTTCTGACCGTGGAGTGGCTGCCCGGCGCACTTCGAGAGCGGCCTCCCGATGCCTTTTTGCTCGATCACTACCGCGCCGCGGCCCCCCAAGAGCTAATTCTCCGCGCGCTGGCCGACCCCGCCGCGCTGGCCGCCGGATTGAGCGCGGCGCACGGGCGGGCCATTAAAGTTACCCTCCCTGTGCGTGGGGCGCTGCGCGACCTGGTAGATATTGCCCGGCTGAATTTTGAATACCGCAGAGAGGTGGCCGAGAAGATAGGGGGGTGACGAGGCCCTCACCTGGCCCCCAAAGCGGCCCAGCTTTGCCAGTCACAGCCGCCTTCGGGGGGGCAGGGCGCAGAGAGGCCGGCGGCAATCAGCCATTCTTCGCCGCCTGCGGCCGAGATGGCGCGGATCTCCAGCGCGCCGCCTTCCAAACGGCGGGCGAACAGCACCGCCGCGCCGTCCGCCGTCCAGCGGGGCAGGCCATCTTGGGCGCCAGCCGGGGGGTGCGTCAGCGCCTGCACCGCGCCGGTGAGCGGGTTCAGCAGGTACAGGCCGGGCCGCTCGAATGGGGGCGCCTGCTCCCAGGGGATGGCCGCGAAAACCAACTGCTCTCCAGAAGGCCGCCAGTCTGGCGAGTGCACTTCTATCCCTTCTGGCAGTGGAAAGCGCACCTGCCCGCCGGCAAAATCAACCAGGGCCAGGGTGGGGGTTTCGCCTTGGGCCGACGACAGGGCCGTCAGAGCCAGCACGGGCGCGCCAGGCCGCCAGGCCAGCGCGGCCCGATCGCCCAGCGGCGCGTAGAGCTCCAGGTCGGCGCGCGCGCCGGTGGCGGTATCGAAGGTGAACAGCCGCCCGCCTTGCAGGAGAGCGGCGTTGCCGGCTATGCTTTCCTGGGCCAGCACGCGGCTGCTCTCTGGAACCCACCCCACCAGTTGAACTACCTGGCCGGGTGAGACTGCCCCCCAGGGCAAGGACTGCTCCGCGGCCCCCTGCTTTACCCGCAGTGTCAGGCTGCCGTCGGGCGCGGCGTCTAAGCGCGCCTCGGCTCCCTCTGCCGAATGCACCGCGCCATCGCGCCCCAGGGCGTTATCGGGCTGCCAGCGCGGGCGCGCGGCGCTCTCTAACTGCTCTACCAGGCTTCCGGCGGCGTCGTAAACCAGATATTGATCTCCGCCAATGCCCACCAGCAAACGGTCGCCGCGCGGCGACCATGCCAGCCATTCGGCCTTAACCGGCACGGACCAGCCCTGGCCGCCGGATAGGTCTAACGCCACCGCGGCTGGCGCATTCAGGTCGGTAAACGCGGCTACGCCTGCCTGTTTGGGGGCCTGCGGGTCACAGCCTACCCAGCCGCCGGCCAGCGAGCAGTCCTGCCAGGGCAGCCCGGTTGGGGCGCTGACCTGTTCGCCAGCGGCGGGCGTGCGTACAGGCGTGCCGGCGGGGATGAGCGTCACCACTACCGCCGTTGGGGGAGTGGGAGAGGCAAACATCGGCGTGGCCGTGGGGCGCTCTACCGGGCGCGACAGCCCGATGCTGCACCCCGCCAGCGCCACCGTTAAAATCCCCCCTGCTAACCTGAACCCAATCTTACGCATGAGGTAACTTCCTTAAAAACCTGAACTACATTTATCTAACATGAAGGATATTGTAAATCAAGAAGGCGCTCTTATAATAAAGGAACTTGAACCCCTAAATTTTGATCTGGAGAATACCATGCGACCTATCTCGCCTGAAACGCTCGCGAAACTCCGCAGTTTCGATACGCCCACTATCTGCAACGTGATTGAACTGTTTAATATCCGCCCGCGCAACACCGGTTTTCTGGATGGCCGCATCCGGGCCTGTTTTCCTGAAATGCCGCCCATGGTGGGTTTTGCCGCTACGGCCACCTTCCGCTCGTCGGCCCCGCCGCCGCCCAACAGCAGTGTTTATGACAATATTGAAGTGCAGGTTAGCCGCTTTGGCGAACTGTCTGGCCCGCCGGTGGTGGTCTTTCAGGATCTAGACGACCCTGCCGCCGCGGCGACCTTTGGGGAGATTATGTGTACTACCTATCAGGTTTTTGGGGCGGTTGGGCTGATTACTTCCGGCGCGGGGCGCGATTTGGATCAGGTACGGCGCATCGGTTTTCCGGTCTTTACCGGTGGGACCATCTGCGCGCATGGGTACTGCCACACACCCGATGTACACATCCCCGTGCGGGTTGGCGGGGTGATGATCTACCCCGATGATCTGCTTCACGGAGATGTGAACGGCGTTACTACTATTCCCAAAGAGATTGCCTGCGAGGTAGCCGAAGTGGGCGATGCCTACGTAGCCGCCGAAATGGTGATCTTGAACGCTTTGCGCGAATTCGGCCCGGACCTGAAGAAGCTCCAGGATGCCCGACGCGAAGCGAAGCGCCAGATGGAAGCCTTAAGCAAACAGGTGGCGAAAAAGAGTTAGCCCTGCCGGGTCTTCTCGAACCATTCTTCCAGGCCAGCCTCGTCTAAAAACCCATCCGAGGCTGACACTGCCCCAATTTTATAAGAGGCAAACACCGCGGCCTTGCGCAGTGCCAGGTAGGGGTCTTGGGTTTGGGTATAGACGTGCAAAAAGGCGGAGAAGAGGGCATCGCCCGCGCCGATGGTGTTGACCACCGGGCGGGTGGCCGCCGCCGGGACGCGCTCGATGGCGTTATCTTTCTTTACAGCCAGCAATGCGCCGTCTTGCCCCAGTGTAATCACCAGCACTTCGGGGCTGTAGCGCCGCCAGACCTTGCGGGCCCACTCTTCGGGCGTATCTACCAGCCATTCGTGACTCATAAAGAGGATGTGGGCGGCCTTCATAAAATCGGTGTTGTAGGGGTCGTCCAGAGAAGAGATGGCGTGAACGTCCGTCGCCACCAACTTGCCAGAGCGCCGCGCCGGTTCGAGGAAGGGCCGCGAGAAGTTGATGTTACACAGCACCAGCACGTCACTGTGGTGAATGGCGGCCTTAAAACGGGCCTCGGGGTAGGCCGCTTCCTGCACGTTTTTCAAGTCCACGTTGATCTGCCGCCGGCCCTCGCCGTCGTATAAAATGACCGACTGCGCCGTCTGCTCCAGCGTTGCCAGGACGTTGGGATCGGGGATACGGTCGCGTTGGAGAGCCGCGCGAACCAGGCCGCCCAGGGGGTCACTGCCGATCAGGGAGAGGAAATCAACCGTATCGCCCAGGCGGGTGAGGGCCTTGGCGATGTTATAGCCCACCCCTGAGACGCTGCTCTCGATCCCAAAGAACGGGTAGCGCACGGGGAAGTAAGGGATGGGAAAACTCTCCACCCGCAGGGTGGTTTCGATATTGATTAAGCCAGACACGAGAATTTTGGTCATGGTCGGGTTAGGTTTATGGGGTCCCTTCCAGGTTGATTTCTCCGAGTGTCTCAAAATCGTTGGTTCCCAGGATGCCGGTAATCAACACCTGGCGGGCAGTAAACAACGGGTGTGGGAATTTTAACCCTGGCTCTTCTTCCAGGCTGACCTCGTGAGTCAGGTCTACGGCGCTGCACGTGATGGGGATTTCATGGGCGTAATCGAGGTCGCAGTTTTTGGCCCGCAGTGCGCCATCCACCGCGCCGATGAACTGGCGCAGGCAGTGATCTTCTAACAACAGCCAGCGCAGTACATACGTCCCCCAAAAGGGCGCGAGGAACTGCGTCAGCCCGGCGGCGTAAATTGTGAACGGGGCCAGCCGGCCCACGCTGGCGCGCAGTCCGTTGAAGGCGGCCTCGAGCGGCTGTCCCAGAGGCAGGCGAAACCGTTGAATAGTGATGTGCGGTTCCGGGACAATCCAACCGCCGTAAAATTTTGCCAGTGTTTCCTGTTCCTTGCGCAGTGCACGGCGTTCATCTTCGCGAGGAGCCAGCAAAACGCACAAATCCCCCGGTCTGGCCGTGCGTAATTCAGGCATATTTCCCCCCTTATATGGTGTTAAATTCCGGTTCGTAATAAGCGACCCCTCCACGGCCTTCGAGGATGCCCTTGCGCAGTTCCATCACCATGAATGCATCCGCCGGGACGCTGGCATCTGAAAAGCGGATGCCAAAACGCGCCGCCGGTTGGAATCCAAAACGGGTGTAATAGCGCGGGTCGCCCAATACCACCACGGCTGGCGCGCCGATCTGACGGCATTCTTCTAACCCGGCGCGGATCAGGCGCGAGCCGATGCCCTGGCGCTGGCGTTCTGGCAGAACGGCCACCGGCCCCATGCCTAAGATTTCCAGCGCGTCTGGCCCTTCGCCCACCCGCACCGGGCTAAACAGCACGTGACCGATCACCTCGTCTTCGTCCAGCGCCACCAACGCAATGGCTGCCTTTCCCCGCCGGTGCAGGCGCTCCACCAGGTCGGCCTCTGCCGGTCTGCCAAAGGCCCGTTCTTCTACCACGCGCACGCCGCGCGCGTGTTCGTCGCTTTCAGGGCGAATGATGACCATGCCGTGAACCTCTCTACACTGCCGTGTTAGGATGATTGTAGCGTGAATTAAAATAGAAAGTCAACCAAAAACGGCATTAAAAGCGGGCCGCGCCTAAGCAAGCTTCTTTTGGAAAGCTGTGCGCCACCCCGGTGAGAGCGCCTCGCACCCTGCCAGAGCGGCCAGCGCCGCGCGGTCGTGGGGGGCGTGGATGAGCGCAAAGACGCGCGCAACGGTCCACTGGGGAAAGGGGCGCTCCAGCAGGGTAAGGGCGTCGCCCGCCTGGACCCACCCTTCTTGCTTCACCCTGAAGTACCAGCCCGTTCGCCCCTCGGCTTCGGCGCGCTGGTCCAGACCGGCGAACTGCCAGCGCCGCGCCAGCTTATAGCAGGGCTGGCGCGGCTGTGAGACTTCCACCAGCGCCGCATCTGGCCCTTCACCCACCCGGTAGAGGTCGCCAATACACACCGTATCTTCGAGCAGTCCCAGGGTGGTAAAGTTTTCGCCAAAGGCGCCGCCGGTCATGGCCTGGAGGCCGGGCAGGGTTTGCCAATAGGCGTAATGCTCAAAGGGATAAACGTTAATGGCCTGCTGAACGCCGCCGTGATTACGCCGGTCTTGTTGGGCATCCCCCGCCAGCCCTTCGGCTCCCACGCGTACTTTGCCCTGTACCGGCTCTTTGACAATCGCCGAGCGCCACTCCGCCGCCGCGGGGTCATCTGCCGGAAAACGCGGCAGTGTTTGCACCTGTCCTACCTGCACGGATAGAAGTTTCATCATGGTTTAATCCTTTCTGAGGCTTACCTGGGGTGAAACCACAGATGTACACAGATCGGACGTTGCTGCCCTGTCTCTTTTGCTCATACGTGGATATCTGTGATTCCCAACGCTCAGGCGATCCAATAATAGTTCACAAACCCGACAAAATACACCACTTGCAGTCCAAAACTGACAGCCCGCACCATCTGATAAGGCGCGCCATCCTTTAAGATGCTCCCCAGGTAGATAAATACTGGAAAGACAACTGCCAGGTAGCGCGAGACCGAGACAAACAGGGCGGTTGCTATCGGCAGGGCGAGGAGCAGGAAGCTGTAGAGGGCGAAAGCGCGCCAGGCGGGCCGCCGGAACATCGCAAGGGTCAGCAGTACAAAGATCACCAGCAGGGCAAAGTCCAGCTTAAATGGGTCGAGGCCGGGGCCGCCTAGTTGAAGCTGGAGGTTGCTCCACCAGTCCGCGCCCCAGCGACCCCAGGCCGCCTGGGCGCGCATGGGGGCCAGAAAATCGCCCGTCCGTTGGTAGAGCGAGGCCAGATGGGTCAGCAAGCCTATGGGCAGCAGCGCTAACCAGAGAACATCTGGGCGGATGGCCCGCCACTGCCAGCGGCGCTCTTGCATGTACATCCACGCGAGCGGCGCGGCGATGAGCAGACCCTGCCCGCGCGTTACCGCGGCCAACAGGCCCAACAGGCCGGCCAGCCACCACCGCCGGCAGGCCGCGGCCCACAGCGCCCCCGCTGTGAGGGCCAAAAAGAGGCTTTCTGGGTAGAAGCTGGAGAAGAAGAACCCCGCCGGAAAGACCACCAGCAGTTCTACCGTGCGTTTGGCCGCGCCGGGGTCGCCGCCGGCGGCGAGCGCCAGGCGGTAGATCAACCAGGCGGCCAGCAGAAAACAGGCATTAGAGATGACCAACCCCACCAGCAGAGCCAGCCCTTCGGACTTCAGACCGCCGGGGATGGGCCAGATCAGCGCCCGCACCAGGTAAGGGTAGAGCGGAAAGAATGCCAGGTTGCTGTAAGATTGGGTGAGCGGCTCAGAATACCGGTAGCCCTCTTGCACGATGGAGAGATACCACTTTGCATCCCAGTGCGCCCACATGTCAACCCAGAAAAAGCGCGTTAGAAAATATCCCCGGCGGGCATACTCGGCATAGGTGGGGTTGGGGGCAAAGTTATCGCGCGCAAACCAGCCCGCCAGGAACAACGCCGCCCGGCTCGCCAGGAAGGGGAGCAGGATGCAGCGGAGAAAGTCCTCTGGTCCGAGAAGTCCTTTGCGGCGGAGAAAACCTTCCGGGCGGAGAAAAGTGTCCTGAAGTCTCAAATCGTTACCCTGAGGTCAAAGGCAGGTGGCATTCTGACCTGATTCTATCATACTGCATCCGGAGCTGAACCCGATCTATAAATTGACGTACAATAGGGATGATTCCCTTATCCCCATGCTTGCGGGGCGCAATTTGACCAGGAGAAACCCTTATGCAGAAACACAACTTCGATCTCAATTGGGAATACCACGACCAATCTGGCATGTTTGCCCATCTAACGGCCCAATGGCAGCCCGTCCACCTGCCGCACGATGTTTCGATCACCCGGCCCCGCCGCGCCGACTATCCTACCGGGGGGGGCGGCGGCTACGCCTGGAGCGGGGTTCTCACGTACCGCAAAAAGTTCAGCGTGCCAGAAGATTGGCGCGGTCAGAGCGTGCAGTTGGAGTTCGAAGGCGTTTATATGAACGCCGAAGTCAGCGTTAACCGTCACCTGGTTGCTCTGCACCCTTACGGGTATACCAGTTTTATCGTTGATCTCACCCCCTATCTCAGCTACGGCGGCGAAAACGTTCTGACAGTAGTGGCGAACAACAGCGCCCAGCCCAATTCGCGCTGGTACAGTGGAACCGGCATTTACCGGCACGTGTGGCTGCGCATAGGCAGCCGCGCGGCGCACATCCACCCATGGGGCGTTTTCGTCACCACGCCAGTGGTAGATGAGCAGAGCGCGAGCGTGCAGGTTGCCACCGAACTGACGGTCCCCGCCGGGGCCGTGCTGCGCACTGCAGTGCAAGACGCCGCCGGGGCGACGGTCGCTCAGGTGGAGACGCCCGCCCAGGGCGAAACCGTGACGCAGCGGCTGACCGTGCAAAACCCGCGCCTGTGGTCACTGGATGATCCTTACCTCTACACTCTCTTGAGCGAACTGGTGGTTGATGGGGCGGTGGTGGACGTGGAGCGCACGACCTTTGGCATCCGCACCTTCACCATTGATGCGCGCAATGGTTTTCGGCTCAACGGCGTGCCGCTCAAGCTGAAGGGGGGCTGTGTTCATCACGATAACGGGCTGTTGGGCGCGGCCAGTTATGACCGCGCTGAAGAGCGCAAGATTGAGCTGATGAAAGCCGCTGGCTTTAACGCCGTTCGCTGTGCCCACAACCCGCCCGCCCCCGCCATGCTGGATGCCTGCGACCGCCTGGGCATGTTGGTCATTGATGAGACCTTCGACTGCTGGCGCATGGGCAAAAACCCTAACGATTATCACCTCTACTTTGAAGACTGGTGGCAGCGCGACACCGAGGCGATGGTGCGCCGCGACCGCAATCACCCGTCCATTATCCTGTGGTCGATTGGCAACGAAGTGCCAGAGCGGACGGGCATCTCAGATGGGTATGCCTGGGCGCGCCGGCAGGCCGATTTTATCCGCGCGCTCGATCCCACGCGGCCGATCACCTCGGCTTTGCCTTTCCTCTTTGAAGAAATGTTCACCGACCCCAGCTTCCTGGCGAGCCTGACCGATATGCAGAGCATGTTCGACTCGAAGCGCTTTACTCCGACCGATGTGGAAACCGACCGCTGGGGGACCCTGACCGCTGAATTCAACGAAGCCCTGGATGTGGTAGGTTATAACTATCTCCACCCGCGCTATGAATTTGATGGAACGCGCTTCCCTAACCGGGTGATGGCCGGGACGGAAACCTTTCCCTATGATGCGTTCGCGTCTTGGAAGGCCACTGAGCGTTATCCTTACGTCATTGGTGATTTTGTCTGGACGGCGCTTGATTATCTGGGCGAGTCGGGCATTGGCAAGGTGACGGTGGGAGAAAGCGGCCTGTCTTTTGGCGCGCCGTTCCCTTATCACCTGGCAAACTGCGGCGACATTGACATCTGCGGATTCAAGCGCCCGCAGTCTTACTACCGCGATATTTTGTGGAGCCTGCGCGCCGCGCCGTTCATTGGCGTTCTCAATCCGCAGGATTATGGCAAGAAGCTGAACTTCAATCAGTGGGGATGGGAGCCGGTTACCGCCAGTTGGAGCTTCCCCGGACAGGAAGGCCAGCCGACCCGCGTGGACGTTTACTCGGCAGATGAGGAAGTGGAGTTGTTGATCAACGGCGTTTCGGCGGGCCGCCAGCCGGCCGGCGAGGCGCGCCAGAACAAGGCCACCTTTGAAGTCACCTACCAGCCCGGTAAGATCGAGGCGGTGGCCTACCGGAACGGGCAGGAGACTGCCCGCGCCGCCCTGGAGACGACCTCGGCCCCGGCGGCGCTGCGCGCCACCGCCGACCGTACCACCCTGCGCAGTGATTTCGGCGACCTGGCCTACGTCACGATCGAAGTGGTGGATGAGGCCGGGCGCGTGGTTCCTTACGCCGATCCTGAAATCTGCCTGAAAGCTGCGGGCGTGGGTGAAATCCTGGCGGTGGGGACGGCCAACCCCGTGTCGGAAGAACTGTACGTAGGCGACCGCCGCCGCGCCTGGCAGGGCCGTCTGATGGCTGTTATCCGCACGACGGGGCAGGCTGGAGAGATTGTTTTGAGGGCAACCGGCGGGGGATTGGCAGAAGCGGAAGTCCGCCTGAAGGCGCAGTGACTGCTTTGCAGTTACTAAAACGGTTTTCCACTTTTACCAGGCATCTAATCACGTGATCAATGGAGAGGGGTCCAATGGGGTGCGTGAAGTGTATCCTGTTGGGCCCCTGAAATTCTTCTCGGCCCGAAATTTCAGACTTGGCGCAAATCTTTGCATATGGTAACAGTAGGCGAGTGTAGACGCAGTTAAGACCCTCGACTGGACGCGAGGGATTATCTCAATAAACCTCTCCAAAAACTGCCTTAATCGTGGAGTAAAGTGAGGTGACTGAAATAGCGATATGTTATAATGTTTGGGACAAATTGAGGTAAGGTCAGAAATTGCCAGTGTTCAAGGTGGGAAAGCATTGGCGATGTTAGAAATCATCTATCCGTAGCTTGATTAGCCAGAGAAAAAGCGAGACTTCTCAGTCCTTCTAAGAAGCATAAGGTGCGGCGGCTTCGGTTGCGACTTGCAATTGACGTTCTGCTCAGCAACAAGATCTCTGCAAAAGCAAAGGAGTCTGCGAGATATGAAGATTATTAAGTTGAATTGTGTTGCCTGTGGAGCACCCATTTCGATACCGGAGGATCTTGACTTTATCAACTGCGCTTCTTGCGGGACTTTTCTTGGCATTGAGCGCGGGGAAGGGTATGTTGTGTTAAAAGTAGCAGAAAAACTGGCAAAAGCAATTGAAACTTCTGGTAAAGATACCCAAGAAGCGATTCGTGAAAGCATTCAGGTGACACGCGCCGAATTACAGCGCTTACAGCTCACCCACGATTTAGCGACTGCCCAAATGCAACTTTCGAACATCCAGTCCGAAATTCGCAGTGTACAGCGCATGCCGCCTACCGCAATCACTACCAATCAATTGTTGAACCTGCGAGTATTAGAATATCAGGCGATGGATCGTATTCGGATATTGGAGGGGCAACTGGCGGCTCTTGATCCGAATAATATTTCTGCCCAGATCCAGTCCTTTGAAAAAGAAATAAATTTTATAGATGTTGAGTTGCAGGTATTGTACCAAATCCCTCGCGCGCATCGAATGACGGCTGAAACAAGCCTGAAAACCCGGCGGAAGGAGCTTGCAGACAAGGTGCTACAGTTAAAAGCGGGGGAAATTCGAAAACGGTTGAAATCTTATCAGATAACGGAAATTCCCTCTGGGGATGTAGCTCAAATTGATCAATTGTTGGCGCTTCTGGTAGCTGACGAGAAGGTTGTACTCAGTTTGCCTTATTCACCAGAAAGGGAACTGGTCTATGTTGAACTAAGCAAACGCTACCAGGCTGTGAAGCAGGAGCGGGTATCCATCGAGAGAGAACGCGTTCAAATGCTCCTCCAGTCTAGAAAAAGCACATATGATGAAAATAGTTTGATATCTGTGCAGGAATACCTGGGGCAGGTAGAGGCAGATCTATCTATGTTGGCAAACGAGCCGGTCAATGAAGTCGTTATGGAGACGATCGAGAAGCTGAGAGGTGAAAAGAAAAAGGCCTATAAGTTGATTCGACGGCTGGAAAGGAATCAGTCTAAAGCAACAGGGTACATACTGAAAGAGCAGACCCCCCAAGGGCCTGGGCTCTGGGAAATGATTGTGCTGGCAGGCGCGGCTTTTATCGGAGGAATATCCGCACTGTGGCGTGATCTATTTCCTCAGGGATCTGGCTCACAACAGGTAACTTCTCCTACAACTGGTAGTGCCAGCACAACCATCGTAACCCAAGATCTGGTACCTGCGGAACGAGAACAAAATAAAGATACTCAGGAGCCGAAGGTTACAAGCTGGGATAATCAAAATCGGGTGATCGGAAGTCAGGCCATAGGTGCGGCTATTCAAGCCGAAGTAATGCCGATTATGGAGATGAATGTTCAAGCTGGCACGCACCTGGCAAAGGTTTCCACTGCTGTGAACCTTGATACCGCTGGTGAGTTAGTTGAATCGAAGACGTCACCCCCGCGGTTCAGCTTTAAATCATTGTTGATAGGATGTGTTTCCTGGTTGTTACTTACTGCGGGATTTTTTATTGGCGGCTTGTTGTTTGTTGCATTACTTTTCCCGAATTCGATGGACTCGTCTGGCGCGAGGCTCGATTTTGGTGGGTTTTTGGGAATCACTGCCATCGGCTATAGTCTTGGAGCGCGTGCGTTCATCCGTAGCGTGGCACCGGCCATGCGCATTCGTGGCGTGGTAGGGAAAGGTGATTTTGTCTTTGGCAATCCTCAGGCGGAAACTACCGGGTTACGTAACCAAGCCGCGGTGAAGGCGCTGGCTGGAATCATCACATTGCCATTGGTCATCGTGCTTGGGTTTGCCCTCACGATGACATTCGATAATGTATGGTGTTTCATTTTAGGCCTGATTCTTAGCCCAGTAGTCGCTGGGTTGGTTTCAGCCAGAACCTATGTATATGGGCAGTGCGGCGGTGGATAAAGTGTATCGAAAACGGTATGGTATTGTTCTGCTTACCTGAAACCCGGCTTTGCCTTCTCGAACTCGCTTTCTTGATATTCAATCAAGTGATTAATAGTGGAGTGCTAACATTTCCACGCGCTGACGTTTTGTCTGATAAGAGGATTTTACCCAATCGAGCGAAACTGAAATCGGTGGCGCTGGTAGAGTAAATTATCAGCTTCTTAGCTTTTCGAGAATTATTTCCTTAAATGCTGTAAAGGGATGTTGCCTGCTTGTAAAATTTTAAAAGCGATGTATAATGACATACATAGGTTTAAATACATATGTATACGGAGGGCCATATGTTAACCAGAGATGATCTGACCGGAGTTTATGACCGCAGCGCCATCCTCGAAAGGCTCGACGCTGCCGCCCGTGAAAACGGCAGCCTGACGGTGGTTTTCATGGATCTGGATAATTTCATGCGCTTCAATGACCAGTACGGCTACCAGGCCGGTGATGAGTGGATTCGCGGGGTGGTGAGCCTGTTCGCTCAGACCTTTGGCGAGGATGATCTGGTGGGGCGCTACGGCGGCGATGAGTTTATCGCCGGGGTGCGCTCGGCGGACCTGCACGCCACTTACGAGAAGGCCGAATCACTGCGCCAGCACATCGAGAAGGAAGGGCCGACCATCACCGTAGAGGGGCAGGCCGTCCGCCCTGGCTTCACGGTATCGTTTGGGCTGGCCGCCTATCCGCGCAACGCCAGCGATACTGTTGATCTGGTGGAGAAGGCCAAGCTGGCCCTCTACCGCGCCAAAGAGGCGAGGGGCAACTGCGTTTTTGTCTTTGACGAAAAAGACAGCCTGACGGGCCTGCTCAACTATTACAGCGGACAGCGCACTCTCGAAGAAGCCCTGGCGAAGGCGCGCGAGCAGCGCGAGAGCGTTTCCGTCATCCTGATGGATATTGACCGGTTCAAAGAGATCAACGATGAATTTGGGCATCGGGCGGGTGATGAAGTCCTTAAGCGCCTGGCGCATATCCTGGAGAATAACTTTAAGGATGTTGGGGTGATCGCCCGCACCGGCGGCGATGAATTCATGGTGATCCTGCCCGGCCAGCGCGCCGACTCTGCCTTTGTTCTGGCGGACGAAGTCCGCCGCCTGGTGGAAGACAGTGAGCTAAAAATCAGCATTGGCGAACACCGCCACACCATCCGATTCAACGTCACCGGTGGGATTGCTACATTCCCCTCGGATGCCAGCGAGCGAGTAGACCTGCTGCGCAAAGCCGATGAAGCCCTGTATCGCGCCAAGCAGATTGGCCGCAACCGCATCTGTCTGCCGGCCAGCGCCCAGATGGTCACCAAAACCTCGCATTACACCCAGTACCAGCTCGAACGCCTGGCCGCCATCGCCCGCCGCCTCGACAAAACCGAAGCCTTCCTGCTGCGCGAGGCCCTCGATGACCTTCTGCGCAAATACCGCGACGATGGGGGTTGATCGGATCGGATTGGAACTTTACAGCTTCGATTTTCGTCTTATACTTATCCCCAGCCGGCGGATGGCTTCAAGCTGCCTTCCGCCGGTTCGATACCAAATGATAGGAGAAGCTGTAATGAAACCAAACCGTTGGGTAATGAAGACTCTCGCTCTGCTGGCCGCGCTTGTTCTATTGGCCGGCTGCAGCACTGGCAGTCCCGTTGCCCCTACCCCGGACCCACTGCATGTGCAGGCGACGACTGGGGCCATCCAAACCCAGGCCGCCGCGACGGTGATCGCTAATCTGACGCTCAACGCACCTACCGCTACCCCGACCAGCGAACCCACCGCGACCGCTACGGCCACGACGGAACCTACTGCTACTGTTCCCCCTACCGCTACCGAGGTTCCCGCTACTGCCACGCTTCAACCCACCGCGACCTTCGCGTTCCCTACCTGGACGCCCGTTCCCACCGGAACGCCAGCCCCGACCTTTACCCCCACCTCGTTTAAATGCTCCATCACGGAGCAGTCCCCTGAATTCGGCTATGATGTGAAGGTTGGCCTCGACTTCGACGCTTCCTGGACGATCAAAAACACCGGAACCACCACCTGGCAGGCCAGCAATGTTGATTTCCGGTATATCTCAGGGACGAAAATGCACGAGGGCGGCGATGCCCGCGACCTGGGCGCCGATGTGGCCGCCAACGGCACGGTGAAGCTGGTGCTGGATATGATTGCCCCCACCACCCCCGGCCGCTACACGGCCACCTGGGGATTGGTCTCTGGGCAAGAAACCCTGTGCGTCTTTAACGTCACCATCGATTCGATTGAATAGGTAGTCAACGATCCGCAGACAGCAATCAGCGGTCAGCGGTCAGCGATCAGCTTTAAGGGGCTGAAAGCTGACCGCTGATTGCTGTCCACTGACCGCTGCCATGTGCAGGGATTTTTCGCTGGCGGTTGGCCCCCACGATCTGAGAGCCAGAGGGGCGCCGAGCAAGCGGCAGATTTGTTCCAGATAAACGGCCGGGTCGCGCTCGTAGAGGGTAGAGGAGGCGCATAGCCTCGATCCGCCGGGTGAGGATTGTGCGGAGCGGCTCAGTCAAAGAAAACCAGCTCGCGCTTTTTGAATTGGTAGAGCATCGCAGGGCGGTGCGCGCCGACCATCTCTTTTCTGCCGGTTTCCACCAACAGCCCTGTTCCCAACATGCGCTTGCGGAAATTGCGCTTGTCGAACTTTTTGCCCATGATGATCTCGTAGATTTTTTGCAGGTCCGAAAGCCGGAAGCTTTCGGGCAGCAAGCCGTAGACAATGCTGCTGTAGCCAGCTTTGGCGCGCAGGCGCTGGACGGCAAAGTTGAGGATGGCGCGGTGGTCGAAGGCCAGTTCGGGCAGGTGGTCTACCTCGAACCAGGCTACGTCTGTGACTTTGCGCGATTCAGGCGGGGGCAGGTTTTTCCACAGGATCAGCGCGAAGTAAGTAACGGTGATAATGCGGGCGCGCGGGTCGCGGTCGGGGTCGCCAAAGGTATAGAGCTGTTCGAGGTAAACGTCGGTCACGCCGGTTTTCTCAGACATGACGCGCAGAGCGGCGGCCTCGAAGGTCTCGCTTGGCAACAAGAAGCCGCCGGGGATGGACCACATGCCCGCAAAGGGTTCATCGGCCCGCTTGACCAGCAGTACCTTGAGCTTTTCTTCGTGGACGGTGAAGACGACAATATCCACGGTGACGCCGGTTTGTTCGTAGTGGAACTGCTTAGTGTTCATAATACACTTAGCGTACGACCTTTCCAATATTTGTCAAGAGGGCAATTTTGAATTTTTGAATCTAATGCAACGGCTTTGCAAGAACCTGATACATGTGGTATGATTTGCTCACAATCGAATGGGATAGAGGCTTACTCTATCCCCTCATCCAGAGAGGTGGAGGGACCGGCCCGACGAAACCTCGGCAACCGCCAGCTTGACCGGCAGGTGCCAATTCCGGCAGAAACAGCGCCTGTTATGTTTCTGGAAGATGAGGATCAGGAGTACAACCTGCTGCGCCTCTCGTATCCAGAGAGGCATTTTTTTATATCTATGGGGAAGGGCAGCCAATGAAACGAAAGTATACCAACCGGCGGTTTTTAGATGCGCTTGAACAGCGCGTTTTGATCTACGATGGCGCGATGGGCACCAGCCTGCAAAAGTTAAACCTCACCGCGCAGGATTTCGGCGGCGAGCGTTACGCTGGCTGTAACGATTATCTGGTCATCAGCAAGCCAGAAGCGGTGGAGCAGGTGCACCGCTCGTTCCTCGAAGTCGGCGTGGACGTGCTGGAGACCGACACCTTCCGCGCCAACCGCATCACTCTGGGCGAGTACGGCCTGCAAGACCGGGTTTTGGAGATTAACCGCGCCGCCGCCGCTCTGGCCCGCCGGCTGGCGGATGAGTATGCCGCCCACAGCGGGCAGGAGCGTTTTGTCGCCGGTTCGATTGGTCCCTCTGGCAAGCTGCCTTCGATGGACGACCCTGAACTGTCCAATATTTCATTTGAAGAGCTGGTGGATGTTTTTCGTGAACAGGCGCGCGGGTTAATCGAAGGCGGCGTGGACGTTCTGCTGATCGAAACCTCGCAGGATATTCTCGAAGTCAAGGCCGCCATCTTGGGCATTCACCGCACCTTTGAAGAAACCGGCGTTTATCTGCCCATCCAGGCCCAGGTGACGCTCGACACCACCGGACGGATGCTCTTGGGGACCGATATTGCCGCCGTGCTGACGATCTTAGAGGGCATGGGCATTGACGCCATCGGCCTGAACTGCTCCACCGGCCCCGATTACATGCGCGAGCCGCTGCGCTTCCTGGGCGAGCAGTCCACCCTGCCGGTGTCGTGCATCCCCAACGCCGGCCTGCCGCTGAACGTGGACGGTCAGGCCGTTTATCCGCTGGAACCCCAGCCTTTTGCTGACGCGCTGACCGAATACGTCGAAAAATTCAACGTTAACATTGTGGGCGGCTGCTGCGGGACCACGCCTGAACACCTGGCGCGCCTGGTGGCCCAGGTGAAAGGCCGCGCGCCCGCTCCACGCCCGGCTGTTTCCGTCCCGCGCCTGGCCTCGGCCACTCAGGCCGTTCCCATGCAGCAAGAGCCGCCGCCTTTTCTCATCGGCGAGCGCCTCAATACCCAGGGCAGTGCCCGGTTTAAGAAGTTAATCCTGGCTGAAGATTTTGAGTCCATCCAGGCTCTGGCACTTCAACAGATGGAGAGCGGGGCGCATGGGCTGGATTTGTGCGTGGCCCTCACCGAGCGCGCCGATGAAAGCTTTTTGATGCGCCGGGCGATTAAAACCCTGGCCCCTTCTATGCGCGCTCCGCTTGTCTTTGACACCACCGAACCCGACGTGATGGAAACCGCCCTCCAAACCGCGCCCGGGCGCAGTTTGCTCAATTCCGTCAACTTAGAAGCCGGCCCTGCCAAAGCGCGGCGCATCTTAACCCTTGCCAAAAAGTATAATGCCGCCGTCATTGCGCTCACGATTGACGAACAGGGCATGGCGAAGACCGCCGAGCGGAAGGTCGCGGTGGCCCGGCGTATTCACGATATGGCGGTGGAAGAGTTCGGCCTGCGCCCGCAAGACCTGGTCTTTGACGCGCTCACCTTCACCCTCGCCACCGGCGACCCGGAATTCAGCACCTCCGCCATAGAGACTCTCGAAGGCATCCGCCGTATTAAAGAGGAACTGCCCGGCGTGCTGACCTCGCTGGGCGTTTCCAACGTCTCTTTTGGCCTCTCACAGCCAGCCCGCGCCGTTCTCAACAGCGTCATGCTCTATCACGCCGTCCAAAACGGCCTGGATATGGCGATTGTCAACCCGGCGCACATCACCCCTTACGCCGAAATCTCCGCCACCGAGCGCGCCCTGGCCGAAGACCTGATCTTTAACCGCCGGGCCGACGCCTTGCAGCGACTGATCGAGCATTTTGAGCAGAACGCCGCCGTCTCTACCGGCAAGGGTGACGCCGCCCAGGCCGCTCTCGCCGCCATGACCCCCGCCGAGCGCCTCCACTGGCGCATCCTCTACCGCCGCAAAGAGGATGTGGAGAAGGATATTGACCTGTTGATTGCCGAACTGACTCCCTCCAACGGCAGTGACCCTGCTCACACGAAGGCCGCCCGTCATCAGGCCGCCGTGCAGGCGCTGAACAACGTGCTCCTCCCAGCCATGAAAGAGGTTGGTGACAAATTTGGGGCCGGCGAGCTGATCCTGCCATTTGTTTTGCAATCGGCTGAGGTGATGAAGAAGGCTGTTGCTCACCTGGAAACCTACCTTGAAAAGAAAGAGGGCGTTTCCAAAGGCACGCTGGTGCTGGCAACCGTCTACGGTGACGTTCACGACATCGGCAAGAACCTGGTCAAGACGATCCTCTCCAACAACGGCTACACCGTCATTGACCTGGGCAAGCAGGTTCCGGCTGAGACGATCATTTCAAAAGCTGTTGAAGTGGGGGCCGACGCCATTGGCCTGAGTGCCCTGCTCGTTTCTACCTCCAAGCAGATGCCCCTCATCGTCAACGAACTGCGCCGCCGCGAGCTTCAGATTCCGGTGCTGATCGGCGGCGCGGCTATCAACCGGCGCTTTGGCCGCCGCATTTTACTCACCGAGCAGGGCGACTTCTACGCGCCGGGCGTGTTCTACTGCAAAGACGCCTTCGAGGGCCTGGCGGCGATGGACGGCCTGATGAATGAACAAGAGCGCCCCCGTCTGGTGGAGCGCATCCGGCGCGAGGCCGAGATGGAACTGGGCCGCGCGGCCCAAGGTGCTTCCGCTGGCGACGAACCCGCACAGCGTTCCAACGTGCCGCCGGCCCCTGCCATCCCCCTGGAGCGGGCCCGCGCCGCCGGTTTTGGCCCGCGCGTGGTGCGCCAGATGCCCTTGGAGATTGTCTTTAAGCACCTGTCGATCAATGAACTCTTCCGCCTCTCGTGGGGGGCCAAGAATACGCACGGAGAAGCCTGGGAGCAGCTCGAAGCCGAATTCCGCCAGCGCCTTGACCGCATGACGCGCCAGGCCATTCAGGAAGGCTGGCTGAGACCGCAGGGCGTCTACGGCTACTGGCCGGCCCAGTCTGAAGGGGATGACCTGATCGTCTACGACCCGGCGTCGCTGGCTGCTGCCCGGCCAGAAGAACTCACCCGCTTCCACTTCCCGCGCCAGCCGGGCGGCGACTGGCTGTGCCTGGCCGATTATTTTGCCTCTCGCGATTCGGGGCAGATGGACGTGGTGGCTTTCCAGGTCGTCACCGTAGGGGCGCAGGCCGCCGAGCGCTTTGAGCGTCTGCACGCCGCCGGCGATTATACCGAAGCCTATTTCGGCCACGGTCTGGCCGTGCAGACCGCCGAAGCCGCCGCCGATTTCCTTCATCAGCACATCCGCCGCGAGTTGGGCCTGAAGCCCGACCAGGGCAAACGCTACTCGTGGGGCTACCCGGCTATTCCCGATCTGGCGGATCACCAGAAAGTCTTTCAACTGCTGCCTGCCGCGCAAGAACTGGGCATGAGCCTGACCCCGGCCTATCAACTCGTCCCTGAACAATCCACCGCTGCCATCATCGTCCACCACCCTCAGGCGAAGTACTATTCGGTGGGCGAATCGCGCGTAGAACAATTGATGCGGAGCTAACCAATGCCAGACCCGTCTAACCCTTTCTTCAGCCTGCTCGCTGGCGGCAAGCCGGCCCTGGCCGATGGCGCAATGGGAACCCTCTTGCACCAGCGCGGCATCTCATTTGAGGAATGTTTCGACGCCCTCAACCTCTCGAACCCGGCCCTGGTCGGCGAAATTCACCGCGCCTATATTGAGGCGGGGGCGCAGATCATCCAGACCAACACTTTTGGCGCTAACCGCTACAAGTTGGCCCGTCATGGGCTGGAAGCCGAGGTGGAGCGCATCAACGCGGCTGGGGTCGAACTGGCCCGCCGGGTGGTATTGGCCTCTTTTAAGCCCGTCCTGATTGCCGGAGACGTAGGCCCCTTGGGGGTGCGCCTGGCCCCGTTTGGGCGCATCAAGCCGGAACAGGCCCGCGCCGCGTTTTTGGAGCAAATCCAGGCTCTGGCGAAAGCGGGCGCCGACCTGCTCGTAATCGAAACGATGACCGACCTGTTTGAAATCCGCGAAGCTATTGCCGCGGCGCGTGAGGTTGCCCCGCACCTGCCGGTAGTGGCCTCGATGACCTTTACGCGCGATGACCGCACCCTGCTAGGCGACAACCCAACCCGGGTGGCCCAGGCCATCCACGAAGCCGGGGCTGATGTGATCGGTGTCAACTGTTCGGGTGGTCCCAACCAGATTTTGCGCATCCTCAAGCAAATGCGCGCCGCCGTACCCGGCGGGCGCTTCTCGGCCATGCCCAATGCTGGCTGGCCCGAACAGGTCGGCGGGCGCATTATGTACCCGGCCGCCCCCGATTATTTTGGCGAATACGCCCTGGCTTTCTGCGAAGCGGGCGTCAGCCTGATTGGCGGCTGCTGCGGCACGACCCCTCAGCACATTGCCTCGATGGCGCGCGCGCTCAGCTCTGCCGCGCAACCGTGCCTCGAAAACGGCTCCACTGCCGGCGCACCTGAGCGTGAAGAAACCCTCCCCGGCGAGCAGCCTACCCGCCTGGCCCAGAAATTGGCCGCCGGGCAGTTTGTCATCTGGGTGGAGATGGACCCGCCGCGCGGCCTCTCGACTCATAAGCTGTTGGCCGGGGCCAGCCTGCTGGCCGACGCGGGAGCTGACGTTATCAACGTGGCCGACAGCCCCATGGCCCGCATGCGCATGAGCCCCTGGGCCGTTTGTAATCTCTTACAGCGCGAAATCGGCATTGAAACGGTCCTGCACTTTCCTACCCGAGGGCGCAATCTGCTGCGCGTCCAGGGCGACCTGCTGGCCGCTCATGCCCTTAACGTCCGCAACGTTTTTGTCGTCATGGGCGACCCGACCGCCATCGGCGACTACCCCAACGCCATGGATAACTATGATGTCGTCCCCTCTGGCCTGATTAAGCTCATCAAGCAGGGGTTCAATGCCGGGGTAGATCATGCCGGGGCGGATATCGGCCAGCCCACCTCGTTTTTTGTCGGCGCGGCCCTCAACCTGGCTCCCGCCGAGCCGGATCAGGAGATTAAAAACCTGCGGCGCAAGCTCAAAGCCGGGGCCGATTTCATCCTCACCCAGCCCATATATGACCCTGCGGCGGCGGTCTGCTTCTTACAGCGCGTGGAGCAGGAATTGGGCGCGCCCCTGGGCATTCCCATTCTGGTGGGCATTTTGCCCCTGGCGAATCACCGGCATGCCGCCTTCCTGCACAACGAAGTCCCCGGCATCAGCATTCCCGAACCACTGCGCGCCCGCATGGAAGCCGCCGCTGCCATCGGGGCCGAAAATGCGGCCCTCGCGGGTATTGAAATTGCGGTAGAATTGATAGAACAAATGCGCCCCTATGTTCAGGGCGTCTACCTGATGCCTCCATTTAACCGCTTCGACATGGCAGCCGAAATCATTGACGCGGTCCGCTCCACATGAGAGAAGGTGCATGTCTTCCCGCAATTTACCGCAGACGTTAATCGAAATCCTCGTACTTCTTTTGGTGGTGGCTCTGGCGCTGTTCACCGCCCTGGCTTTGCTGGTCAACCGCGCGAACCCGCCCGCGGCCCAACAGACATCCGTGCCGACCCTGCCTTCTGGCCCTCTGCCGTTCCCGCAGGTGGTCGGAGGGGTGCGAGCGGCGCTTTTGCCCACGCCCACGGCCAACCATGCCACTCTTCAGCCCACTACCGACCTTGCGCCCATGCTCACGCCCACCCCGCCGCCGTTTGTCGAGGGCTTCGCCCCTTTCCCCCCTGACGTCAACCCTCTGACGGGGCTGAAGGTGGCCGATCCCTCGCGTTTGGAACGCCGTCCGGTGATGGTGAAGGTCTCAAACTTCCCGCGTACGGGCCGCCCGCACGCCGGGCTGTCGTTTGCCGATATTGTCTTTGAATACTACATCGGCTACGGCCTCAACCGCTTTGCCGCCCTCTATTTGGGGCAAGACGCTCCCCAGGTCGGCCCTATCCGCTCTGGCCGGTTGGTAGATGCCCAGTTGGGCGAACTCTATCAGAGTATTCTGGTTTACGGCAACGCCGACCCTACCATTGACGAGGTAATCCTGGCTGAACTGGGCCCCCGCGCCCTGGCTGAACGCGACCTGCCTACCCCGCCCCGCTACCGCATCGGTCCGGTGATGGAAACCAACCTCTTTACCAACACTGCTGAAGTCACCGACTACGTGAACCAGCAGGGTAAAGTCTCTAATGGCCGCCGCGACCTGCGCGGCATGGTCTTTGGTGATGTGATTAACCCCAACAGCCGCCCGGCTGTCAACCTGGGCGTGCAGTTTTGGACGACTACGCGCGGCGAGTGGCGCTACGACGCCCAAAAAGGCCAATACCTGCGATGGATCGAAGAGCCGATCTCTGACAAAGAGATCAAGATGATCCCCCTGGTGGACCGGCTGACCAACGAACAGCTTGCGTTTTCGAATGTGGTGATCCTCTTTGCCACCTATACCGAGTTTGCCCCCACCAAGCACGATATTGCCCTCTACGACAACTTCGATGGCAAGCGCGCGATCTTCTTCCGCGACGGGCTGATGGTTGAAGGGTTGTGGCGTACCGCCGACCGCGGCCATCCTATTCAATTTCTCAACGCCTGGGGCGCGCCCTACCAGCTTAAGCCGGGCAACACCTGGATTGTCCTGGTGGGCGACAGCTCCACCTTTAAAGAAAACGGTGAAGCCACCTGGGAACTGCGCTTTGACCTTCCATAAGTCTGTAGGTATAATTACATCTTATGCGCATCCTGGTGCTTTCTGACATCCACGCCAACCTGACGGCACTGGAGGCCGTGCTGAAAGATGCTGGGAACGTTGACGCGACCTGGTGCCTGGGTGACGTGGTAGGCTATGGCCCCGACCCCAACGAGTGCATCGCCCGGCTGAGGATGCTGCCCAACTTCCTCTGCCTGCTGGGCAATCACGATGCCGCCGCCCTGGGGTATATCCAGTTAGAAGCCTTCAATACCGATGCGCGCCGCTCGATCGAGTGGCTTCAAAGCGTGCTGACGCCTGAAAGTCTGGCTTTTCTGAAGGATTTGCCAGAGATGATTAAAGTCGAGCCGCTCGACGTCACCCTGGCGCACGGGAGCCCGCGCAACCCGGTCTGGGAGTATATTCTTGACCTGCACAGCGCCATCCAGAACTTCAAACACTTCGATACGCGCGTCTGCATGGTGGGTCACACCCATCTGCCGATAGCCTATCTTTTGGAAGACAAGGGTAGTGAAGATTTACCAGATATCCACTGGCTGTTGCCTGAAGAAGGCCAGGTGCTGATGCTCGCGGGGCGCGCCATCGTCAACCCTGGCTCAACCGGCCAGCCGCGCGACCATGACCCGCGCGCCTCTTACGCCATCTTCACGCCCGAAACCTTCACCTGGGTCATCCACCGCGTTGAATACGACATCCCCAGCGTGCAAAAACGCATTAAAGAACAGGACCTGCCCGCGCGCCACGCCCTGCGACTGACGAATGGTTGGTAGCGGGAACTATCTTTCCTGCCGAAACGTCTTACAATATAAAGAAGCCACCCACGACCCAGAGGAGGAAAGCTATGTCCAGGTTCATCCGTATTGCCGCGTTTCTTGCTTTAATCGCTGTGCTGATCTCGGCTTGCGCGGCGGCTCCATCCCGCACATCCGAAGAAGCCGCTCCGCCCATTGAGCCAGGCGGCGGCTTTCGCGACGACAGTGTTGGCGAAGCCCCCGTTGCCGGGCCGGGCAAACCTCAGTCCTCGACTGCCGAGCGATTGGTAATCCGCACTGCTACCCTTAATATCATCGTTGATGACCCCGCCGATGCCCTCAGCGCCATTGCCCGCATGGCCGATGAGATGCAGGGCTACGTCGTCACCCAGAATCTCACCCGTACTACCGGGGCTAACGGCGTTCAATACCCACAGGCCACGATCACCATCCGCGTTCCGGCGGAGAAGTTGAACCAGGCCATGGATCAGATCAAGGCGCTGGTCAACAACCCGGATGATGACGTGCTTTCGGAGAACGTCACCGGGCAGGATGTGACCAGTGAGTACACCGATCTGCGCTCGCGGTTGAAGAATTTACAGGCATCGGAAGAACAACTGCGCGAAATCATGGCATCGGCCACGAAGACCGAGGACGTGCTGGCCGTACAGCAGCAGCTCACCCAGGTGCGCGAGCAGATTGAAGTGATCCAGGGGCAGATTAAGTATTACGAAGAAGCCGCGGCGCTCTCGTCCATTTCGGTCAACATTCAGGCGCGCGCTTCGATCCAACCGCTCGAAGTGGGCGGCTGGCGGCCGGTCGGCGTGGCCCGCGACGCCATCCAGGCGCTCATTTTCGCCCTGCAGGCCCTCGCCACCATCGCCATTTGGGGCGTGCTTTTCCTGCTGCCCATCGGCCTGGTGATCGCCCTGCCCATTCTTCTGGTTGTGTGGGTGGTGCGCCGCGGCCTGAAGCGGCGCAAAGCCCCCGTTCAGCCGGCTTCGTAGGGCGAGAGGCTGTGAATTCACCGGCCCGCCGCGTGGGATCAGAAAACCGCGATAAAACCATGAAACTAACCGTATTCTTAATGCTTTTCATGTTGATTCTCTCGGCCTGCGCGCAGCCCGCGGCTGATACTCCCCTTGCCGGTTCCGGTGAGGCCACCCCCGCAGTGATGACGCTGACCTCGCCCAATTTTGCCCCTGGCGAGGCCATCCCCGCCGCGTACACCTGCCAGGGAGCGGATATTTCGCCCGCGTTGCAGTGGTCCAGCCCGCCCGCCGGGACTCAATCACTGGCTCTCATTGTGGATGACCCCGACGCGCCTGCGGGAACCTGGGTGCATTGGGTGGTTTATAACCTCCCACCCGATGTGACAGAACTGCCCGAAGGCGCGTCGCAGGCTAACGCCTCGGGCTTCAACCTCCCGCCGGGCGCGATGCAGGGCGTCACCAGCTTTAAGCGCAGAGATTACGGCGGCCCCTGCCCGCCATCGGGCCGCCACCGTTATTTCTTCCGCCTCTATGCGTTAGATACGGTTATTGCGCAAGATGGGTTAGATAAAACCCAACTGCTCCAGGCCATGCAGGGGCACGTCCTGGCTGTCGGCGAACTGATGGGAACGTATCAGAAGTGATTACTTGAACCGTTTCTCCGCCAGGTCAAAGCGCAGTGCCGCGCCAGAGGCCGACTCTAACATCAGTTCGCTGTCCTGCCGCGCTACAATGCGCAGTGACCCAACCCCGGCGGGAGCCAGGAACGTCTCGCCCGTCATTTCTGGCTGGTGAAGCGCGCCGCGCAGGATGATCAGCACGCCCTGGCTGGCGTCTCCGCTTTGGGCCCCGGCCAGTACCGCGATTTCCTCGTCTCCCAGCAGTCCCAACCACGTGTTTTGAATATCGGCCAGGGCCGGGGTAATCAGCCCGTCACTGCCGGCCACAATCGCCTCGCCCGCTTCTGGCGCGGGGGCCGGGGTTGGCATGGGCAGTGCCAGGGCCGCCATCTGGTTCTTTGGCGCGGGATTCACTACTCCCTGTTGGCGGATGCGCTCGGCCCACTGCGCGGCGGCCAGCTTTTCTTGCAGGCCGAGGCGCAGTGTGTCGCTTAACCCTTCGGCTTGCAGATTCGCTTGCAGACGGTCGAGCGCCTCGGCCTGCGCCGCTGTGCCGTCACCCACTGGCGCAGGGTTCAGCGCCGCCGCAACCCCCGCCGAGACGGTCGCCGAAGTCCACTTCATATCGCTGGCCCAGCGCAGGCCCTGCGCTGTGCGCGGGTTGCCGTTGAGCAGGGTGTACAACTGCGTCCAACCCTGCTGTGGCGTGTTGCGCAGGTCCCAGCCGGGGCCGTTACAGCCGCCTACCTGCTGGCAGGCCTGGTAGGTCGTCAGCGAGCCGACAAACCCCACCGGCGCGCCGTGCGCGGTGACAGAATAGGTGCTCATCATGTACCACTGTTCGGCGTTGGTCCCATCCGTCAGATAGATCTCTGGCAGTGGGTAGACCGGCCCGGCCCCATAGATTACATACCAGACCTGCTCGCGGCTCCACAGATGCGGGTACGTCCCGCACTGCGCGCCGGGGCGGCTGAGCGTGGGACAGCCGGGAATTGCGCCGAAATTGTACAGGTCATACTGGTTGACCGAGTCGTAGCCGTCCAGCCAGTCTTTTGTCTCTACGTAGTCGTTCCAGGATAGTTCGATGTCGCTGGCTCCCACCGCGTCTACCTGTCCGGATGCGCCATTTTGCACCAGCCAGGCGTTGACTGCGTTGACCATTTCGCCCCAGGCCGCGCCGTGCGCAAAATTCACGGCCGGGTTGTCGCCCTCATAATTGCTCGTGCCGATCCCAATGCGCAAATGGGATGCAAAATCCGTCCCCGTGCAGGTATAGTAGCCCCAGGCAAACTGGAGGGTGGCAAACTTAATCTGTTCCAGCGTCACAAAGCGGATCGTCGTGCCATAAAAGCGCGTGCCGTACACGCCATCTACGTACTTGGGGTACCCATAGGCCAGGATCACCAGCGAATCTTGCGCGCCGGGGGTATTTAAATCTTTTACGCCCAGCTCACAGCCCATATTGTAGAGGGTAGAACTATCGAGGGTCTTCATGTACAAACTGGTGGAATACGGCGGGAAGGTATGCCCGCCGCCTACCGGCTGTTTGCCAGGGAGTTGGGTAGGCGTGCTGGTGGGCGTGGGGCTGGGTAGTTGAATGAGGGGCAAATAGTGACGAGGAACCGGCGTGAGGGTCGGCAGTGACCCAACCGATGGGCGGATGACTGCCAGGTCATGGCTGGCGTCTTCGGTTGGGGTGGGTGGCAGTCCACCACAGCTAACCAACAGCGCTAATACCAGCGACAGCCACAATCCATTCAAAAACCATTTCATCACTGCACTCCTAAATTCTCACCGGGCTTCCAGCCCCGGCGGCTCGGTGGGTTCAGGCGCGCATCAGCCAGGCCCTCGCGCCGTTTATCCCTATGACGATCTTGAATAACGGACCTTTTGCAATCACAGTTTAGCATGAATTTAGTCCCGTTGGCGGATTTCTTAGATTCAACGAAAACGAATGGTTCAAAGAGCGGGTCTCTCGACCCGTTTCTGGCGCGGATGGAGCAGCCCTGCCCTAAGGTGCGCTATAATTATCTCCATCACGTCACACCATCTTCATACGTGCCGGTCAACCGGATGAGAGGGAATTATGCGCAAACAACTCTATGGGACAACTTCAAGCGGCATCCCCGTCTACGAGTACACTCTGACCAGCCCCCGGCAGGTCGAGGTTAAGATCATCACCTACGGCGGCATCATTACAGCCGTCAACGTGCCAGACGAGCGCGGCGCAGTTAAAAACGTCGCGTTGGGCTTTGATAACTTTAAAGACTACGAAACCAAAAACCCCTACTTCGGCTGTATCACCGGACGGTATGCCAACCGCATTGCCAAAGGTCGTTTTACGCTCGATGGAACCACCTATCAACTGGCGACCAACGAGGGCGTCAATCATCTGCACGGCGGCACGATTGGCCTGGATAAGCGCGTTTGGGAAGTGACGCGCGAGATCGTGGAGCCTGAGCGTACCGGTATTGAACTGCATTACCTCAGCCCCGATGGCGAAGAAAACTACCCTGGCAACCTGGATATTTACGTTACCTACACCCTCAACGCCCAGAACGAGCTGGAGATTCATTACCGCGCCGTCACCGACCGGTCCACCGTCGTTAACCTCACCAATCATTCGTACTGGAACCTGGCCGGCGAAGGGTCGGGCAGTATTGAAGATCACGTTCTTTATCTCAATGCCGACCGCTACACCCCGGTGGATGGGTATGCCATTCCCACCGGCGAACTGGCCCCGGTGGCCGGCACGCCGCTAGACTTTACCACCCCCAAGCGCATTGGCGATGATTTGCGCTCTGACCACCCGCAGATCGCCTGCGTGAGGGGCTTCGACCACAACTGGGTGCTCAACCGGCCATCGTTGGAAGACCGCACTTTGATCCAGGCCGCCGTCCTCAGTCACCCGGCTTCGGGCCGCCGCATGGAAGTCTGGACGACGGAGCCGGGCATCCAGTTTTATTCTGGCAACTTCTTAGATGGTTCGCGCTACGGCCCCAGCCGGCGCGCCTACCGCCAGGGCGATGCTCTCGCGCTCGAAACTCAGCACTTCCCCGACTCGCCCAATCACCCCGAATTTCCGTCCACCGTTTTGCGCCCCGGCCAGACCTACGACACTACTACCCTTTACAAGTTCCTGTCGGGTGGTTGAGCCAATGGCACAACTCTTGCTACGTTGAACGTTGAACGCCGGCCATCGTTGGCCCGGTGCGGCGCGTGATATAATCAACCTGGGTGACTGCGTGAGAGCCAAGACCTTGCCCTCTTTCTGGATATTCTTCTGGATCAGCATCTTCCTGTGCCTGGCCGGATGGGGTGGGCTGGTCTACCTGGTGTTAGAAACGCTCCCCTACCTGGGGCCGCGCTGGCTGTTTTTCTTTTTCCTGATGCTGGCGTTCACCGGGCCAGCGCTGCCGGTGGTTTATTTCCTTAACCGCCGCTTTCCGACCGAGCCGCCCGCCGACGGCGGCGTGGTGCTGCGCGAGGCGATGTGGGTGGGGGTGTATGCCTGCGCGCTGGCCTGGCTGCAATTGGGCCGGGTGCTGAACCCTGGGCTGGTGGTGGTGCTGGCGGCTGGTCTGCTGTTGGTGGAGTTCTTACTGCGCCTGCGTGAGCGCACGGTCTGGTCGCCCAAACCTGCCCAAGAGCCTGCCCCGTCGGAAGACGAGGAAGAGGACGAGTTCGCGGATGACTGAGCGCCTGCGCCGCCTGCCTTCGGTTGACCAACTGCTGCAAACCCACCGGGCCGCCAGTCTGATCGCGGCCTACGGCCGCCCTCAGACGCTGGAGGCGCTCCGCGCAGTATTGGCGGAGGTGCGCGCCCGGCTGAAAGGGCAAGACGGCGACCCCGCTGAGGAAGAGCCGCCCGACCGGACGCAGATTTTAGACGCCGCCGAAGCCCGCCTGGCCGATTGGCTGCGGCCCACCCTGCTGCCAGTGATTAACGCTACCGGGGTGATCCTGCACACCAACCTGGGGCGCGCGCCGCTCAGCCGCGCGGCACTGAATGCGGTGCAGGCGGTGGCAATGGGCTACAGCAACCTGGAATATGACCTGGCGGCGGGGACGCGCGGCTCGCGTTTGCTCCATGCTGAAAACCTGCTGCGCCGCCTGACGGGAGCCGAAGCCGCCCTGGTGGTCAACAATAACGCCGCCGCCCTGCTGTTGGCTCTCACCGCCCTGGCAAAGCGCCGCCGGGTGATTATCTCGCGCACGCAACTGGTGGAGATCGGCGGGGGATTCCGCGTTCCAGAGGTGATGAGCCAGTCGGGGGCGCGGCTGGTAGAGGTGGGCGCGACCAACCGCGTTCACCTGCGCGATTTCGACGAGGCGCTGCAAGAACCCGCCGCCCTGGTGATGCGCGCGCATCATTCCAATTTCCGCATCATCGGCTTTACTGCTGAACCTACCCTGGCCGAACTGGTCGAACTGGCTCACCGCCACGCCATCCCCCTGTTGGATGATCTCGGTTCGGGCGTGCTGTTGGATACGGCCCGCTTTGGGCTGGCGCACGAGCCGACCGTACAAGAATCGGTACAGGCCGGGGCCGACCTGGTGTGTTTCTCTGGCGATAAGCTGCTGGGCGGCCCGCAGGCGGGGATCATCGTGGGGCGCGCCGACCTGGTGGCAAAGCTGAAGAAGCACCCTCTGGCGCGGGCCGTGCGGGCCGATAAGCTCTGCCTGGCGGCCCTGGCGGCCACGCTGCTGCACTATCTCAAAGATGAGGCCGAGCGCGAAGTGCCCATCTGGCAGATGATCGCCGCCACGCCAGAGCAGTTGCGGGCCAGAGCGCGGCACTGGGCGGCAGAACTGGGCATGGGCGAGGTTGTGGCGAGCGTTTCGACGGTGGGCGGGGGCAGTTTGCCCGAAGAAACCCTGCCCACTTTTGTGCTGGCGCTGACCGTTCCCCAAGCCAAAAGCTTTCTGGCGCGGCTGCGTTCCGCCAGCCCGCCGGTGATCGCCCGCGTGGAGGCCGACCGGGTGCTGTTTGACCCGCGCACCGTGCTGATCGAGCAGGAAGGGGCGCTGCTGGTGGGCATCCAAAACGCGCTGGGGAAGGGAAGAAATTAATCACAGATGAGAGGTTTGGATGAAGAGTGACCTGGATAGCATTATGCAGGCGAATGGGATAGATGCGCTGTTGGTGACAGGGCCGGCACAGCATAACCCCGCGATGGTCTACCTGACGGGCGGCGGCCACCTGACCAACGCCGACCTGATCCACAAGCGCGGCGAAGCCCCGGTGCTGTTCCATGCCGCCATGGAGCGCGATGAGGCCGCCAAAACCGGCCTGGCGACCCGCAGTTATAACCTGTACCCGTTCCGCCAGCTCATGGACGAAGCCGGCGGCGACCGGGTGAAAGCCGCCGCGCTGCGCTACTGTAAGATGTTCTCGGACGTGGGGGTAACGACCGGGCGCGTGGCCGTCTTTGGACGCACCGAACTAAGCGCCGCTCTGCCCGTTTTGCGCGCCTTAGAGCAAATGCTGCCCGGCATCGAATTGGTTGGCGACCCCGAAGGGCTGATCTTAAGCGCCGCCACGCTGACCAAAGACGCCGCTGAGGTTGAGCGCATCCGCAAGATGGGGCAGATTACCGTTGAGGTGGTGGGGCGCACCGCTGATTTTCTCACTTCGCGCCCGCTGGAGGGCGACGTGCTGCTGGACGATGGCAAACCACTGACCATTGGGCGCGTTAAGGGCCTGATTAACCTGTGGTTGGCCGAGTTGGGCGCCGAAAACCCCGAAGGGACCATTTTTGCCATCGGGCGTGATGCCGGCGTGCCGCATTCCAGCGGCAACCCGGCGGATATTATCCGCCTGGGGCGCACCATTGTCTATGACATCTTCCCGTGCGAGGCCGGGGGAGGCTATTTTTACGATTTCACCCGCACCTGGTGCCTGGGCTACGCCCCCGATGACGTACAACAGGTTTATCAGGATGTGCTGACGGTCTTTAACACCGTCAACGCCGAGTTTAAGGCCGGAACGCCCTTTGTAGATTACCAAAAGCGCACCGCCGAGCTGTTCGAGAGCATGGGCCACCCTACGGTGTTAAGTACGCCGGAGACCGAAGAAGGCTATGTTCACAGCCTGGGGCATGGCGTAGGGCTGCGCATTCACGAGCGCCCCTTCAGCGGCGCGGGCGCTTCGCCGGAAGATGTGCTGATCCCCGGCGTGGTGGCGACGGTGGAGCCGGGCCTGTATTACCCTGAACGCGGCCTGGGCGTGCGCCTGGAGAACACTTTTTATGTCCGCCCGGATGGGACGTTTGAGACGCTCGTTGATTATCCGCTCGACCTGGTGCTGCCCATGCGCAGGCAGTAAGAAACCGTATATCCTGTACCCATTTGGGGGCATCTGTGGTTTATAATTACCGGCATGGAAGAGAGAATGAAACCGGTATTACGCCCCGCGCGGGTGTTAGGGATTGAAAGCTCGTGCGATGAAACTGCCGCGGCGGTGATCGAGAACGGGCGGGCACTGCTCTCCAGCGTGGTGGCCTCGCAGGTTGATTTACACGCCAAATACGGCGGCGTGTTTCCAGAGGTGGCCTCGCGCCAGCATATCCGCACCATTTACGCTGTGGTAGAGCAGGCGCTTCAGCAGGCGCATGTGAACCTGAGCGAGTTAGACGCCATCGCCGTTACGCGCGGGCCGGGCCTGGCTGGCTCGCTGGTGGTGGGGATGAACACGGCCAAAGGGCTGGCAATGGCAAGCGGTCTGCCGCTGGTGGGCGTGAATCACCTGGAAGGCCACATTTATTCGGCGTGGGTGCACCCCGCCGAAGTCCAGCCCCCGCCCCCAGAGCCGCAGTTCCCCCTGCTGGCGTTGTTGGTTTCGGGCGGACATACCGAATTGAACCTGATGACCGGTCATCTCGAATACCAGCGGCTGGGCAGTACCCTCGATGACGCGGCTGGCGAAGCGTTTGATAAGGTTGCCCGGCTGCTGAAACTGCCCTACCCAGGGGGGCCTTCCATCCAAAAGGCAGCGGTAGGCGGCAACCCGCAGGCCTTTCACTTTCCACGCGCCCGGCTGGAAGGGACCTGGAATTTTTCGTTCAGCGGGCTAAAGACTGCCGTGCTGCGCGCTGTGCGCGAGCTGGAAGAGCGGAACCAGCCGGTACCGGTGGCGGATATGGCGGCCAGCTTCCAGGCGGCGGTGGTGGACATCCTCAGCAGTAAGACCTTTGCGGCGGCGCGGGCTTTTGGGGCCAAGACAATTATTGTGGCGGGTGGGGTTTCGGCCAATCAGGCTCTGCGCGAAGCCTTCTTGGGGCAGAAAGAGTTCGCCGTCCACATTCCCAAACTATCGCTCTGCACCGATAACGCCGCTATGATCGCCGCCGCCGGGTATTACCGCTTTGCCCTGGGCCATCATGACCCGCTCAACCTGGACGTGCTGCCCACCTGGCCGCTCTCAGCCTCGGTGTAGGTGGATACGGCGTAAGGGATGGAATGTAACCTTTGGGACGAAATGGAATCTAAATGGAAAGGACAAGGCCAAGCGTGAAGGAAGCTGCGGCACTGTCTGTAGAGGCTTTAAAGGCCGGCGACCGGGCAGAGTTTGCCCGCCTGGTGGACACCTACTCGCCGCAGATCTACCGGCTGGCGCTGAAGATGTTAAACGACCCGCAGGACGCGGAAGATGTCTTACAGGAGACGTTTATCAAGGCGCTGCGCTCGCTGCCGGTCTTTGAGGGACGCTCCAGCCTGGCAACCTGGCTGTACCGTATTGCCGTGAACGAGGCGCTGATGACCCTGCGGCGGCGGCGGGGTGAAATCGTCTCTATTGACGAGGAGCGCGAATCGGAAGAAGGCGAGCAAGAGCCGCTGCAAATTGTGGACTGGTGCTGTCTGCCGGAAAATGAGCTGATGGGCGCAGAAGTCCGCAGGTTTTTAGACGAAGCGATTGCAAAGCTCTCTCCGGCGCTGCGGGCGGTGTTTCTTCTGCGCGATGTAGAGGGCCTGCCCGTGCGCGAAACCGCTGAGGCGCTGCAAATCTCAGAGGCGGCGGTTAAAACCCGGCTACTGCGGGCGCGCCTGCAACTGCGCGAGGTGCTTTCCGCTTATTTCAAGGAGCGGATGGAGCGGGTGAAACTGGAGAAAGAGTGATATGTGTCAGCAAGAAGTAGAACACGACCAGGCTCTCTGCCGCGAACTGCTCGCGACGCTCTCGGAGTATGTGGACGGCGAGCTAAAACCTGAACTCTGCGCCGAATTGGAACGTCACCTGCGCGGCTGCCAGCGCTGCCGGATTGTAGTGGATACGCTGAAAAAGACGGTGGCTCTCTACCACGAAGCCGCCGGGGAAGCCCCACTGCCCGACGACGTGCGCTCGCGCCTGTTCGTGAAGTTGAATTTAGAGGATTTCCGCAAGGAATCGTGAGCGAGTGAACCGTTTTCAGCCGTTTCTCATGTAACATTTGCTTGCGCCATGCATCTATTTACATGAACGGTGAAATGATCACCATTGGACAAGAATGAGCGAGATGAATCAGGAGATAGCATGGCTGCAATGTTGGATGAGAAAATTAAGCAACAGGTGCGCGGCATTTTTCAGGGTTTAAAATACCCGGTGGAAGTGCTGTTTTTTGGCAGTGAGGATAAAGAACGCTGCATGTACTGCGGGGAAACCCGCCAACTGCTCGAAGAAGTGACGGCTCTTTCAGACCTGCTCACTTTAAAGGTGTACGACATTGACCAGGACGCGGCCACGGCGGCCCGCTATAAGATTGACGGCGCGCCGGGCTTTGTTCTGTTGGGCAGTGAGGACGGCCGTCAACTGGATTACGGCATTCGCTTTAAGGGCATCCCGGCGGGGCATGAGTTTACCTCGCTGATCAACGACCTGCTGCTGGTTTCGCAGCGCGAATCGAACCTGAGCGCGGAAACGCGCGAATTTTTGCGCAGTCTGAAGTCGCCCGTGCATTTACAGGTGTTTGTCACCCCCACATGCCCGTACTGCCCGCGCGCGGTGGTTCTGGCGCACCAGATGGCTCTCGAAAGCGCCCTGGTCGAGGCCGAAATGGTCGAAGCGATGGAATTTCCTGAACTGGCCGACCGCTTCGAGGTTTCGGGCGTGCCGCAAACCACCATTAATATGGGGGCCGGCACGGTGGTTGGCGCGGCTCCAGAACAGCAGTTGGTTGAAGAGATCCGCCTGGCGCTGGAAAAATCAACGGTGCAGTGAAGTTGAATTATCGCTAACTGAGAGGAGTACATGGAAGCTAAAGTCACATGGAAAGGGCGGATGTCTTTTGAGGGAACCGCCGACAGTGGGTTTACCATCCCATTGGGAACGCGCAAAGATCAGGGTGGAGATGAAGACGGCTTTCGCCCGATGGAACTGCTTCTGGTCGGCCTGGCGGGCTGTACCGGAATGGATGTCATTTCGATCTTAGAAAAGAAGCGCCAGGAAGTAACGGCCTTTGAGGTGCGCGTTCACGGCGACCGGGCGGAAGATCACCCCCGCATTTTTACCCATATCGTGATTGAATTTGTGGTTTCGGGGCGGAACATTGACCCGGCGGCGGTAGAGCGGGCGGTGGAACTCTCGGCTACCAAGTACTGCTCGGCTCAGGCGATGCTGTCTAAAGCGGCGCAGATTGAGCATAAAATCACGATTGTAGAGGCTGAAGCTCCCAGCGCTACGGTTGAATAAGCGCCGGCCCCTGCGCCTGAATCTGGCTGGCCTGATCTGAACAGGTGCAGGCGCTGACGGTGCGGTTGTTGCGGGTGAGGGTCCCCTGATAGGGGACCTGACCTTTTTGCGCCAGCCACCCTTCCAGGTTAAAAGCCAGCACACCATCGGCGAGAATCCACTCGCCGTTGTATTTGCGGGCGATATGCACGTGCGTTCCGGTAGACTTACCGCCGTCGCAAGACGGGCGGCCAATTGGGTCGCCCTGGTTGAGGTGCGTACCGCGCGGGGGGATGGTGGTGGTATCGAGGTGCAGGTAAAAGACCACCCAGCCGGTGCGTTCATCGCCGTCGCCGTCCAGGTCGAGGACGGCGATTCCTGTTCCGGTGCGGGCGATGATGCCGTCAGCGATGGCGGTGGCCCATTCTTCGGTGGATTTACAGCCGCCTACCACTGCGGGCGGAGCAAAGTCTAGGGCGGCGAGGGGCTGAACGTCTTCGCCCCAGGCTGAGTGCGGCCCGCCGGTGAAAGCCCAGGATTTGCCAGGCTGGAAGGGCAGGCTGAAGGTTGGTTGGGCGAGGCTGCCGGGGATATGGGGCTGGACGTTGGCCCAGGGATCGCCGAACAACTGCGCGTAGGTTTTGGCCAGACCTTCGGCGGAAATGGCACGGTAATATTCCTCCGGCGAGAGCAGTTGCGCAAAATAGGCCTGCAGGGCCACCGTGGCGGCGTTCTGCCAGGGGTCGGGCCGCTCGATGCGCCCATCGCGCAGTTGAAGTTCTAGCAGTTCGCCGGTGCGCCAGCGGTAATAGCCATTGTTGAGGGTATCGGCCAGCCAGGCCAACTGGCGGTAGTAGCCCTCTTTGCGGTAATCGGCTTTGCCCAGCAGGTAGGGGTCTGAGGGGTCAGGCGGCTGGGGCTGGCTGAGGCCGCCGGTCATATATTCGGTAATCGCCAGCAGCAGGCGCGGGCTGATGGAATATTCTTCAGCCACAAAATCAACGATGGCTCCCCCACGCTTATTTTCACCATTGGCATAGGCTACGTAATCTTTCAACCAGCCGGGGCTGTGGGCTACGAAGTCCTGGGCGCTAAAGCCGCTCTGCGCCGGCCCATTGACAAACAGGCTGTCAGGGAGGATCTGATATGGGCTGCCCCACAGCGGCCGGTAGTAAATGGGGATCTTCATGGGCATACCGGGGGGCATGGTGGTAGCCGAGTCTGGGATGATGGGGTTGGCGGCGCGGATTTCGGCCACGGTCGTATTAAAGCGGGCCGCCAGCGCGGGCAGCAGGTCGCCCGTCTGAGCGGTGTAATCAACCAGTTCACCAGGCTGATAAGGCGGGCGGGTGGGGAACGGCTCGATAGGGCCGGCGGGGGCATCTACCGGGGCGGTGGGGGTGGGAGTGGCGGCCAGTTGCAGGGTGAGGGGCGATACGACCGGTCCTGGCTCTGGCGCGCAGCCGGCGGCGAGGATCAACACAACCGCCACAAGCGCTCTCCGGGCCGGACGCAGCAGTCTTTGGATTGGTAGTTCCAAACGGTGTAAGATCGAATGGCGCGCCATGAGAAATATAGACTTCCTGCTTTCCTTACCTGGGCCGGGTGACGCGGCTCTCAAACGAGCCAACCAATGAAGAAAAGATCACCTGCTCATCTTTGCTCAACCAGCCGCGGTACAACTCTGGGTCGGCGTGGGCCCGCCAGCCGCTTAGCACAAACGGCATAGGGCCATCGGCCAGAATCCATTCGCCGTTGTACTTACGGGCGATGTGGACGTGGGTTCCGGTCGCCATACCGCCTTCGCAGGAAGGGTGGCCGATGGGGTCATCTACATTCACCCACTGGCCGGCAGAGACGCGGCCTTTGGCGGCGATGTGCAGGAACATAATGGACCAGCCGGTTTGCTCGTAGCCGTCGCCGTCGAGGTCCACGACGACCACGGCGTTATCAGAGCGTACCACCAGCCCGGCGGCTCCGGCCACCACCCAATCGTTGCTTTCATAGCAGCCATGCACCGTGGCCGAGGGCGCGAAATCCAGGGCGGCGCGGGCTCCATCGGGGCCCCAGGCCGAGTGCGGCCCGCCGGTGAAGGCCCACGTCTGCCCGCGCGGGAAGGGCAGTTCGATGGGCGGCTGGGTGAGCGTGGCCGGGAAGAGCGGTTCGACGGCCTGAGCGCGTATCCAGGGGTTGCCCATCATCTTTTCATAGAGGGGCATCATCCCATCGGGGCCGTATAAGATCCCGGCCCATTGGGGCTGGTTATACAGGCGCGAAAACAGGTAGAGGACGGCCACCGTGCCGGCGTTGAGTTCAGGGTGCAGACGCAGCTTGACGCCGTCGGGGAAGGTCAGTTCGGTCAGTTGGCCCTCACGCCACCAGTAATAGCCGATATTTAACTGCTGGACGGCCCAGGTAAGCTGGGAGTAGAGGCCCTTTTTTTCGTTTTCTACTTTCAACCAGCCGATGGGGAAGTCTGTCTCGGCCAGGCTGCGGGGCTGGCCGTAAACCCAGCGGCTTTGCTGTTCGAGGATGACGAGCAGAAGGCGTGGGTTGATGGAGTTTTCGAGGGCGACACGGCGGATGATTCCCGCCCCGGTGAACCAGCCGGTAGAGCGCCATTCCTTGTAGGTGGAAAGATACCCCCCGGCCGCGGAGACGAAGGCGTCAATGTCGAACTCGACCGCTGAAGGCGAGTAGACGACTTCACTGTCGGGGATCAGGGGGACGTTGGAGCTGGTTTCGCCGAGGCGTTTGGGGATGAGCAGTAAAACGCCTGGGTTAAACAGCCCTTCAGAGGGGATCGGTTCTGGAGAGGTAATTTCTTCGGGCAAGACGTTAAAGCGGGCGGCGATGGCGGCGAGGGTATCGCCGGCCTGTGTGTAGTAAAGCACCGGGGCTTCGCGGGTACTGCGCTCCAACGGGGTGGGACTGGGCTGCGCGTTGGGCGAGGGCAGAGCATCTGGCGAAGAGGCGGGCGCCTCTGGCGTGGGCGAGGACAGGTTTTCCATTGCCGCCACCTGGGTAGCGGCGCCGGGGAGCATTGCCAGGGGAGCGGCGGTAGCCGTGGGCGGAATACCCCGGTAGTCTTGCGAGCAGGCCAAGGCAGCCACAAGCCAGGTGCATAAGACGACCAGCGCGCCCACGCGACGCGGGCCAGACAGGCCGTTATCGGTTGATGGCGTTCTCAGGTTCGCGGCCTTCCAGGGCTTCAATCGTCACTCCATCTCTGACCAGATACCCGTTATATTCATAGCCATCGCCGCGCGAGACCCAACCTTCCAGGTTGAAGGGCAGGGAACCGTCCGCCGGAATCCACTCGCCGTTGTAGCGCCGGGCGAGGTGCAGGTGCGTGCCGGTCGAATATCCCCCTTCGCAGGAAGGGTGGCCGATGCGCTCCCCGGCTTTCAGGTACGTGCCGGGCCGCACGCGGTCGCGGGATTCTACGTGCATATACAGGATTGTCCAGCCGGTCTGTTCCATGCCGTCGCCGTCCAGGTCCTGGATGACGGCCCCGTTGTGGGCGCGCACAATGGGGCCATCCGCGACGGCGACGACCCAGGCGTCGCTCTGTACGCAGCCCAGGGCTTCGCCGGGGGGGGCAAAATCGAGGGCGGCCCAACCCGATCCATCGGCCCAACCGCCGTGCGGCCCGCCGGTGAAGGACCAGACCGCGCCCGGTTCGAAGGGCAGCTGCAGGGGGGGCTGGGCCAGGTCGGGCGGTAGAACTGGCTCAAAGGCGTAATCAAATGGGTAGCCGAACAGATCGTTATAGGTAGCGAACAGACCGGCTTCCGTCACGGCAGTGGTCCAATCGGCCTCGCCGAGCAGCAGGCTGAAGAAATTTTGCACCCCCGCCGTTCCAGCGTTAATGGTGGGGTTGGCCGGGATGATGACGCCGTCGGCCAGGACCCAACTGGGGACGGCGTTGGACCGCCAGAGGTAGTAGCCCCGGTTAAGCTGGTTGGCGGCCCAGGATAGCTGGCGGTACAGCCCCTGACGGCGCTGATCGAAATAGAGGAGAGGGTAATCTTTGCTGTTATCGGGTGGGCGGTTTGATGTCACCCAGCCGCTGCGATATTCCAAGACGGCCAGCAGCAGGCGCGGGTTGACGGAATATTCCTGCGCCACGCGCTCCACTACGTCTGCGCCGGAGTAGATTTCACCATCCAGGTTTTCCTGATAGTTGTTCAAGTAGCCTTTTTTAATCTGGATAAAGCCATTTATGTCAAAATACGCGGCGGCAGGGCCGTAGACCAGTTCAGAGTCGGGGATGATTTTAAAAGAAGGCCCTGGGGGGCGCGGCTCGCCGGGGGGGATTTGCAATACCTGGCCGGGTTCGAGATGGTCTGGGTTGGCAATGCCGTTGACTTCCACAAGGGTTGCCAGCGGCACGCCGTAGCGTTGAGCGATCTGTCCGAGCGTGTCGAGCGGTTGGACGATGTAGGTTTCGGGGTCCACGCGCAGGGTAGGCAGGACGCGGGCGGGGTCTGGCGTGGGGGTGGGGATGACCGCGCCCGGCTCGCGGGTGACGGGCGCAAAGGGCGTGCGCCGGGCGGGAGCTTCAGCCACCGCAGCCGCTGGCAGGGGGGTGAAGGTTTGGGCCGGGGCTGCGCGCCAGGATTGGCTTTGCGTCACTGAGCGCGTGCAGGCGAAGGCCGCCAGCGCCAGAACCAACCACACAACGAGCAGGATTGCGGGGAGATACTTGCGATTCACAAATTTAATTATAACGTGAGTTGGATACGATTGGCGTACTTACAAAAGTGTTCGTAAAGAACGAGATGAGCCCCTTTATGTGAGGAGAAAGTTCGCGCCGCGCTGATCGCTCCATTTTCGTGCAGGCGGGGACCGATTCATTCGAATGGGGTAACTCTCACCGCTGTGTGGTCAGCGTAGGGATTGCTCCGGTGATGGGCTTACAAACGATGTCATAGTACTCCAATTCGGTCTGGCGGTGTTGGGCGGCCCAGGCGGCGGCCTCTTCGCCCATGTTGGCGACTTCATCCAGGCGGTAGGCGGCGTCTATGCTCCAGTAACGGGGCAGGGTCAGCAGTGGGTCACCGGCGGGAATTTCTGGGAGCCAGAAGGGGTGGGCGGGGTCGCTCTTTTCGGCCTGGGGGATCCAGTTGTACATCAGCGGGCCGCGCGGGTTGGTGGTGAAGCCCACCTGGTAGCCGACCTCGCGCGCCAGTTCTACGGCGCGCCGCGTAAACCCTCCACCCGGCCAGATAAAGCCCAGGGGCGTCTTGCCAAAGCGGGCGCGGATGGTTTCCATCGAGCCGACCAGCTCGGAGCGAATATACTCGTCGGTGGAGTATTCGCCAATGGGGATGTTGTGAACCACGCCGTGGGCCTGCGGGTCTACCCAGCCAGCGGCCTGGATTGCGAGGTTCTCTTGCCACAGGTATTCGGGGGTGTCAGCGGCGCTGATCCAGGCGTTGGTGATCGTCCAGTTGTATTTTTCGAGGAAGGGGAGGAAATGGGTTTCGTAATACTGACTGCGCTTGCGGTCATCCACGATAATGAGGAGCGAGCGGGGCGGGATGCGGGCGTTGTGATACAAGAAATCTACCAATTGGGCGGTAGTGATGGTCTGAAACCCGGTCTCGTAGGCGTGTTCGAGGGTGCGCACCAGATCGGAATGATGCACCTGCGAGCCATCAGCCGCCAGAGGGGTGGTATCTTCGGTGATGGAATGATACATAATGACCATCACCACCGTTCCGGGCGGGCTGTTATGCGGGTCCCAGCGCGCTTTCAGGTAAGCGCAGGTGTCGGTAATATACGTCTGTGGAAGGGAAAGAGGGTCCAGCCCTTGCGGGCGGAAAACGCCGGGCAGGGCGGGCGGGGTACGCAGGGGGGTAGGGGTGGGCGTTGGCGTGGTGGTGGCGGTGGGGCGCAGGGTGTGGGTGGCCGTAGGGGTGAGCGTGGGCAGTGAGCGGGTGGCCGCCTGCAGCGCGTAGGCAAAGGTGGCGGTACGGGCGGCATCGGGCGTGGGAGATGCGGCGGGCGCAGACGCCGCGGCACAGCCGGCCAAGAGGAAAACGATCAGGGTGAAGAGGATGGATCGCATGAGCCTGATCTTACCATGACAAGACGGCGTACAGGGGATGTACGCCGTCTTGTACCGGGTTCGTGTCTTAGCGGTCGCCGCGGATGAAAGCTTCGGTCATTTCGCGCGCCACGCTGTCTTTGAACTGCTGCGGCGGCGATTTCATAAAGTACGAGGCCGGGCCAACCAGCGGGCCGGCAATGCCGCGATCCATCGCCAGCTTGACGCAGCGCAGTGCGTCAATGATGACACCGGCAGAGTTGGGCGAGTCCCACACTTCCAGCTTGGCTTCGAGGTTGAGGGGAACGTCGCCAAAGGTCGTGCCTTCCATTTTGATGTAGCAGAACTTGCGGTCGGTCAGCCACGGCACGTAATCGCTGGGGCCAACGTGCACATCCTCTTCGCGCATAGGATAGGGTAACATGCTGGTGACGGCCTGGGTCTTAGAAATCTTCTTCGATTCGAGGCGCTCGCGTTCCAGCATGTTCATAAAGTCGGTGTTGCCACCAAAGTTAAGCTGATAGGTGCGATCTAAGCGCACGCCGCGGTCTACAAACAGGCTGGTGAGAACGCGGTGCAGGATCGTCGCGCCCACCTGGCTCTTGATGTCGTCGCCGATGATCGGCAGTCCGCGCTGGCGGAAGCGCTCGGCCCAGTATTCGGAGCTGGCGATAAAGACCGGGATGGCGTTGACGAACCCACAGCCGGCTTCGAGGACCTGTTCCACGTACCACTTGGTCGCCATCTCAGAGCCAACGGGCAGGTATGAGATGACCACGTCGGTGCCGGTGTCTTTTAGGATTTTCACGATGTCGGCAGTGGGGCCGGGGGCCTTTTTAACGATCTGCGACAGGTATTTGCCAAGGCCATCGTGGGTCATGCCGCGGTAGACCGGGGCGTTTAAGGTTGGAACCTCGGCGAATTTGTAGGTGTTGTTGGGGAAGGCAAAAATGGCTTCGCACAGGTCTTTGCCCACTTTGGTATCAACCACATCAAAGCCAGCGGTGAAGACAATGTCTCGAATGTGGTAGCCACCAAGGTTGACGTGCATTAACCCAGGGATACGGTCGTTTTCGGAGGCGTTTTTGTAGTACTGAACGCCCTGAATGAGAGAGGAAGCGCAATTACCGACGCCGATAATCGCCACCCGTACTTTCTTATCGCTCATTGTCTGGTTCGCTCCTACGTTTAAAAAAGATGATGGTTCTTTGCGGCCACGCCAGGCGGCCATCCGCTGACATGCACGAGATTCATTATACCCGAAGTGCTTTATGAAAAAGAAGAAAATATAACGTTTGTTTACTCTTGGCAAAATCCAGAAGGGTGGTACAATAGGGGCGCAGTACGGGGCGTGGCTCAGCCCGGATAGAGTGCACGGTTCGGGTCCGTGAGGTCGGCGGTTCAAATCCGCCCGCCCCGACAGACATACCGGAGTGTTTGCGGATTAAAATACCCGTTCGCAAGCACTCCGGTATACCCATCTCTGAGAATTAGCCCTCCATGCGTCATCCACTTGCCGAAATTTTTGGTTTTCCTTATAACTGCTTTTCGGCTCGCGCGGAACACTATCGGTCAAATCGCCTCTGTCCGTTTAATAATAAGGTCCCTTCTTGTACGAAAGATAAAGCCCAGGACCCGCTGGGCGTCTGTAGCGTCTGGGAAGGCGACCGCGCGGCGATTACCTGTCCAATCCGTTTTCGCGAGGACTGGATTATCGCAAGTGATGCGGCCCAATTCTTCTTTCCACCAGGCGCACTTTGGACTTCTCTCACGGAAGTGCGTCTGAATGACCGTACCCATCGGTCTGCTGGGAATATTGATCTGGTGCTGGTTTCTTATGATCCACAAGGAAAAATCCTCGATTTCGGAGCAGTGGAAGTACAGGGTGTCTATATTTCGGGAAATGTGCGTGACCCATTCAAGAAATATATGGAGAACCCGCGAGCTAATTTCAACATGACTTGGCCTGGGCGCAATTACCCTTCCCCAGACTACCTCTCATCTTCTCGGAAACGCTTGGTTCCCCAACTTCTTTATAAAGGCGGCATTCTAAATCACTGGCAACGAAAGATTGCAGTTGTCCTGACCGCAGATTTCTTTGAAACTTTACCAGAGCTTCCGCAATCATCGCGGGAGGATGCGGAAATTGCCTGGTTCCTCTATGACTTGGCCGGATCACCAGATGCCGATGAATACCATCTGCAACGCGTGCGAACTGTATATACTCAGTTTAAGCCCTCCCTCGATAAAATCATCGTTCCAGAACCAGGGCCAGTGGAAGAGTTCATTGCACTGCTTCAGGAAAAACTCAACCAAAAGTTGGAGTTTCCTCCTGACGCGCCCACGTTATTGGACTCACTGGGACAGTAAAATGTTTCAACCGAGTCTCTTTCGGGACAGTACTGATCATGTTGTCAATGTTGCTTCGGTTCCCCAACGCAGCCCGTTTCGTTATCCAGGTGGAAAAACATGGTTGGTCCCGCGCATTCGTACTTGGTTAACCAGTTTGTCTTCAACTCCATCTATGTTCTTTGAACCATTCGCTGGAGGCGCGATTGTTGGCCTGACCGTTGCATTCGAAAAGTTGGCGAGGCATGTCACCATTGTAGAAATTGATGCAGGGGTTTCTGCGGTATGGAAGACAATCCTTTCGGATGAGGCTCCCTGGCTTGCTGACCAAATCGAAAACTTTGTTATCTCTCCTGAAACGGTGTCCAGGGCGTTAAGCCTGACCCCGTCAACTACACGCGAGTTAGCCTTTCAAACGATTTTGGCCAACCGAACCAATCGTGGTGGCATTCTTGCTCCAGGTGCAGGTCGTATCAAGACAGGTGAAGCGGGAAAAGGCATTGCATCACGATGGTATCCTAAGACGCTTAGCCGCCGAATTTTAGATATTTACAAGATCCGAGACCGTCTCACCTTTATTGAAGGTGATGGCATTGCGATTATCCAGCAGAATGCTTCTCGGCAGGATGCGGTTTTCTTTATCGATCCGCCATATACTGCCAGTGGAAAAAGCGCCGGATCTCGCCTGTACACGCATTACCAGTTGGATCATGTTCGGCTTTTTCTAGAGGTTGAAAAAATTCGGGGCGATTTCTTGATGACTTACGATAATGCGCCTGAAGTGCAGGCCCTCGCGCATGAACATCACTTTGCTGTCCGATTGATTGCTATGAAGAACACGCACCATGAAAAAAAGAAGGAGCTCCTAATTGGCCGTAATCTGCAATGGCTGGATTAAAGGTTTTGGGCTTACGCAGAATACTATTGGCTAAACCGCCTCTGTCCGTTAAGTTGGTCCGCCCCTCTAAAACGATAAGCGCTCAAAACGTCAATATGCTATCCCAGTAAGCTTATCTATTGCGGCACAATCGGAGATTCCTCAAATGAGCGATCATTGTTGTTCACAACCATCAGCAGGGAGCGCAGCGTGCGAACTTCCACTGGCAACGGGTCAACGTAAACCATCGCCTGAAGCATTTTGCCCTGAATGTAAGCAAAAAGGGAAAGTCGTTCAGGAGCAAACTGTAAAGGCTCTTTTGTCTGTTTCACTGCGCTCAATTCAGGATACGGAGTATTATTTCTGCCGCACGCAATCTTGCCCCGTTGTCTATTTTTCGGCCAATGGAGAGTCTACCTTTACGACCTCACAGGTGCGGGAACGTGTTTATCAAAAAGAACCAAATGCGGATGACGTTTACGTATGCTATTGTTTCCAGCATACAGCAGCTGAAATCCGTAGCGCTTCGCCTGAAATTCGCGATTTGATCATCAAAGATATCAACACTGGCATACAAGCCAACCAATGCGCTTGCGATTTGCGAAATCCTCAAGGTTCCTGTTGTTTGGGAAATGTTCGCGGATTAATGAAACAGGTAGAACGAGCGCCTATCCAATCCTAAACAGGCTAGCCCGCCGCCTGCGGCGGCGCGGCTGGGCGGCTTCACCACTTATCCTGGCTGATTGGGTACTGCATTGTCGTCAGGAAACGTTTATGAACTTATCAATATCGCAAAAGGCCCTCATTGATTTTTTACTGCAAGCCAAGCGTCATACTTATGCCGCGCAAGGCGATCAGGGTTCGGTGACCCCGCTTCTGTCGGGCGCTCGTCAATTAGAGTTTCATGCTGAACCGTGGCTCTATCGTGATATTTACTTTGGGTTCACTTACTTTGTGGGTCAGGAAACCGTATACTATGCCGAAACGCCTGTTTGGGCGATGGGTTATGCGGGTGGCATGCTGGATGCGACGACTTCGCCCGAAGTGACCAGACAGGTGTACAGCTTTCTACAAGCCGCCCTGCGACAGGTTGAGCCTGAGCGGCCATACCGCGGGCCGCGAGTCTATACAGATGGCGCGTGGACGTATGAAGATGAAACCTGCGGAGAGTTTAGTGTCTTCTGGGGGGTGGAGACGATAAGGCACGCTGGCGTTCCGGTCTATCAACTGCGCTATCATGGGGGTTGTATTCGCTGATTGAAGCCTCTGTGAGGAGGCGGAATAGATAGTGGTAGTATTTCAAATAGTGTGTAAATTGCGGGGCGCGCCCCACAATTTACACACTATTTAGTTACCCAGATCGGTTACTGGGCCGGGAATTCCGCGGCGATTGCTTCTGAGAAATCCTCGCCGGGCAGCCAGGGGACGAACATGGCCGCGACGGGCTGGCCTTCCAGTTGCAAGACGATGCTGCCGTTGTTAATGCCCACCTCTTTTTGCCATTGGGCCGTTTCGGCGGCGTTGAGGCTTACGGCGGTGAACTGGTCAGGGGCGAGTTGGGCGCGCTGCACGTAGGCCGGGTCCAGGGGCCAGTCGGCTGGCGAGGCCATTTCGGGCGGGGGCACAATGCGGACGAACAGCGTGGCGGCGTGTGGGACGTAAATGGCGGCCTGGGGGTGCGCGTAATCGTTCAGCAGGTTGTAGATGGCTTCATAGGTCGTTGGGCCATTGGAGAAGCTGGCATAGTTGCGGATCTCGCGCAGGCTCCCATCTTCCATCCGCACCCGCATAATCATGGTAGAAGCATCGGCGACGCACGATTCTGAGCCGTCGGCCATCTGGCCGCACATATCGGTGTGCGATTCGAGGTGTTCAAAGCCCATTTCGCGGACTTTTTGCAGCAGGGCCGCGGCTTCGGCGGTCGAAAGCTGTGCCTGCATGACCTTATAGTCCTGAGTTTCATCCATGTAGATCACGCGGCCATCCGCCAGCAGGGTGAAGTAGGGCGTGCGGCCAAAGGGGTAGCGGTATTCGGGCATCACGAAGCCGGGTTCATAGGTGAGCTGAATGAGGATGTCTTCTGGATTCAGCCCGGTAAGTTCATCGGTGGGCGGCTTGGTTTCCTCTGGAACAGCGGTGGTGGGAGTGGGGTTCACAGGGGTGGGCGGTTGAGAGGCTGCCGGGGCGCAGGCCGCCAGCAGGAAAATCAACAGGGCGAGGAGCCCCAACGTAAGTTTGTGAATAAAAAGTTTGGTCAACATGGCTGCTTGCCTTTCGTCGTGGTTAAGGGTAAGGGCACGTAGTCGGGCGTGTTGCCTGTTCGCGGCCCTGATTACAGGTAAGACGTTCAAAGATGATAAAAGTTCCGCAATTTATCCGAATTGTATTTGAGTTTTCTGGCTGTACTAGCGAGCAAAACGATATAACGTTCTGGTTGGTTGTAAAAATATTGTGATTGTGTGCTAATATATGTGATGAATCCACTGTAATGGGCGGTGAAAGCATGACGGCAACCGGGCAACGGTGGTACGTATCGGTAGTATCCTGTCGAAACTGAGGGTATCTAACTGCGCCGAAGCTTTACGCTGGCTATTCAGTTTAAGCTCGTAAGATGACCGTGGAGGGAACATCATGTCTGCAAACCTTGGTCGTGAAGTGCTTCTTCATCAAGCCGTCCGTACCGGCTATAGGTGGCAAGAATTGGCGCGCAGGTTGGGGTCGTTTCTGCTGTTCCTGCTGTGCGCAGTTGCGGTTTTTGTGCTTGGCTCGAATTACTACACCATCTTTCCAACAAACAAGAACCTGTATTATGAGGGGGGAGTGACTGCTTTCTTCCTGATCGCCGCCGTCATTTTGCGCCGGCAGCCGCGCCTGAGCGTCTATTGGCCCATTGCTTACGCTTTCTTCGTCGCCGCGGCGGTTACTCTGGTCACTTCGCTCACTGTCGGCTGGCGCGACGCGCTCTTTGCCAAAATTGGTATCATTGCGCGAACCAATCAGGAGGCCGCTTTCGGCAAAGTCTTTGAGGCGGTGATAACGATCACCACTATTCTGCTGCTTTCGCGCCTGGCGGGGATGCGCCCGAGTTCTCTCTATATCCAGCGGGGCAATCTAAAATGGGGCCTTCTCATTGGGTTGGGGACGCTGTTGAATTTTTCGTCGTCGTCCCTGATGTTCTTCGCCTCTCGCTACAGTGATATAGAGAAGCTTGGCTCGGCCATTCTCATGGGGCTGATCTTTTCACTTGCCAATGGCTTTATGGAAGAATTATGGCTGCGTGGACTGTTCTTGCGCAAGCTGACGCCAGTATTAGGCAGTACTACCACGATTGTGCTGACGGGATTGTGGTTTGCGTTATTCCACCTCGGTTCGGTGTATATGCAGCCAGCGGCCCGCCTGGTTTTTCTAATTAATCTGGCGACCTTTGGGGTGGCCTGGGGGGTTATCATGCACAAAACGGATAGCTGGATCGCTCCTGGCTTGATGCACGCGGCCTCGGATTTCTTCCTGTTTATCGCCTTGCTCAGCAACACATAGAAATGCGGCTACAGCAAGGTACGGTTCCAGTGGAAGATTGCATAGGTCAATACGAAGATCACCAGGATGTAAGCCTTCAAGCTTTTGTGACATAGCGTGATGGCCGGCCCTCACTGGAGTTGTAAGCGTGTTCTGCACCTGGACTGTTATAATGTTGACAGAAAGCCTCGCAAATATCCGGAGATTAATGCACTGTCAATTTCCTGAGACTTTCTCCGGTGTAAAACATCTTATCCAGAGACATAGGATTGAAAAGGAAGGGGTAGACAATGAACGACCAGGAGGAAAACCAGCATCATCACCATCACCACACGGAGATGGAGCCGGCGAAGGAACAGGCTTCGCCAGAGGAACACGCCGGGCACGGCGTTGAAACGGCCATGACCCTGGATGAGGCCGAGGGGCAGAAGGCTGACCCCCCTAAGCCCCATGCCGGTCACGGCATGACGATGGAGCATGAAGCACATGCTGGTCACGCTGCCCTACAGGCCGGGCAGGAAGAACACGCGGGGCATGGCGCGCACGTGGATCACACCGGCCATGAGCAGTTGTTCCGCCAGCGGTTTTGGATTTCGCTGATCCTGTCCATCCCGGTGCTGTTATACAGCGAAGGCTTGCAGATGTTACTCGGCTTTACCATGCCGGCTTTCCCCGGTTCACAGTGGGTAGCGCCGCTGTTCTCGCTGATTGTCTTTGCTTACGGCGGGGTTCCGTTCTTGCAGATGGCCCTGCCAGAGTTGAAGAACCGCCAGCCGGGGATGATGACGTTGATCTCGCTGGCAATCAGCGTGGCGTTTCTCTACAGCGTTGCCACCCTCTTTCTACCCGGTCAGATGGACTTCTTTTGGGAACTGGTGACGCTGATTGACATTATGCTGTTGGGTCACTGGATCGAAATGCGGAGCGTGCGGCAGGCGTCTGGCGCGCTGGATGCTCTGGCAAAGTTGATGCCTGACACTGCGGAGCGCATTGGGCCGGATGGGCAGGTGCAAACGGTGGCTGTTGCGGCATTACGACAGGGTGATGTGGTGCTGGTACGCCCGGGGGCATCCATTCCGGCGGATGGCGAGGTGGTGGCAGGCGAGTCGTCCGTCAATGAGGCGATGATTACCGGAGAGTCAAAGCCTGTTCACAAGCACCCCGGCGAGCAGGTGGTGGGCGGCTCAATCAACGGCGATGGCAGTCTGCGCGTGCGCGTCACCGCTACCGGCGAGCAGACCGCCCTGGCCGGCATCATGCGGCTGGTGCGGCAGGCTCAGCAGTCTAAAAGCCGCACGCAGGTGCTGGCCGACCGGGCCGCTGGCTGGCTGTTTTACATTGCCCTGGCGGCGGCGGTCATCACTGCTGTGGCCTGGACGGTGGGCACCGGTTTCAATGTGCAGGTGGTTGAGCGAGTCGCTACCGTGCTGGTCATCGCCTGTCCCCACGCGCTGGGGCTGGCGATTCCCCTGGTGGTGGCAATCACCACGGCGCTGGGGGCCAACCACGGCATTCTGGTGCGCGACCGATTGGAGATGGAAGCCGCGCGCCACATGGACCTGGTGATCTTTGACAAGACCGGCACGCTGACGGAAGGCCGCTTTGGGGTGGTTGGCATTGAGACGGTTGACGGCCTGAGCGCCGACGAAGCCCTGGCGCTGGCGGCGGCGGTGGAAGGCGACTCGGAGCATACGATTGCCGCGGCCATCCGCCGCTCGGCGGAACAAAAGGGACTGCACCTGCCGGCGGTGTCGGATTTCGAAGCCATTAAGGGCCGCGGCATCCGCGCGCGCGCAAATGGAACGGAATTGTACGTAGGCGGCCCGCGCCTGCTGGAGATGCTTAACATTACCCTGCCCGAAAAACTGGCCCGGTTTGCGCAGTCGGCTGGTGCCAAAGGGCAAAGTGTGGTTCACCTGGTGCGCGGTGGTCAGCCGGTGGCTTCGCTGGCCCTGGCCGATGTGATCCGCCCGGAAAGCCGCGAGGCCGTGCGGCGGCTGCACGCAATGGGCGTGCAGGTGGCTATGCTTACCGGCGACAGCGAAGCAGTGGCGCAGGCCGTGGCGCAAGAACTGGGCATTGACACTTATTTTGCTCAGGTACTGCCGGAGCATAAAGATCAGAAAGTCGTCGAACTGCAAAAGCAGGGCAAGAAAGTGGCAATGGTGGGCGACGGCGTTAACGACGCGCCGGCCTTAACCCGTGCGGATATCGGCATTGCCATTGGCAGCGGCACGGATGTCGCTATCGAGAGCGCCGGGATCATTTTGGTGAAGTCAAACCCGCTGGATGTGGTCAAAATCATCGAACTGAGCCGTGCCAGTTACCGCAAAATGATCCAAAACCTTATCTGGGCCGCCGGGTACAACGTGGTTGCTATTCCGCTGGCGGCGGGTGTGCTGGCTCCGTGGGGCATCTTGCTCTCGCCGGCGGTGGGGGCGATTCTCATGTCGCTCAGCACCATCATCGTGGCGATCAATGCCCAATTGTTGAGGGCGCACAAGCTCTAAAAATAAGCAAAATTGCCCATTCGACAACGCCAAATCCCCCATCGCTTGAGATTTCGAGAATGGGTAAGATCAACGTGCGCGGTAACGCGCCGCGCCCATTATTTGAAGTCGTTAAGGGAGGAAAACGATGCAAACCAAGAAGCGGTTGTGGAAAGTCTGGTTGTATTTGGCGTTGGCGGCCAGCCTGCTGGCTGCCTGTACCGCTGGAGGCCGCAGCGCCGTTGAGACGCAAGCGCCCGGCATGGGTGAAGCAGAATTCGACCAACTGTTCATTG
>DAOUAC010000114.1:0-10064 GCA_034434155.1 Anaerolineaceae bacterium | reverse complement strand
GAGCTTTGTGGTTGAGAATATTGCGCCCGTCGAAAACAAAGGCCGGTTTGACCATTGAGCGGAAGATTTGCTCGTAATCAAGCTCGGCGAACTCGGCCCATTCCGTCACCAGGGCGATGGCGTGAGCGTTTTTGGCGGCGGCGTAGGGGTCTGGCTCGAAGATGACGCGTTGAGCCAGCGCGCCCAGGTCTTCGCGGGCGTTTTCCAGCGCCTTGGGGTCGGTGATGACCACTTCAGCGTGTTCTTCCAACAGCCCCCGGCAGACGGCCAGGGCCGGCGACTCGCGCGTGTCGCCGGTGTTGGCTTTAAAGGCCGCGCCAAACAGGGCTACGCGCTTGCCCGCCACCGTGTTGAACATGGCCGAAACCATGTTCGAGACAAAACGCGATTCCTGCCACTCGTTCATGGTGACGACCTGCTCCCAATATGCGGCGACTTCGTCTAACCCGTAGTACTGGCACAGGTAAACCAGGTTGAGGATGTCTTTGCGGAAGCAGGATCCGCCAAAGCCTACCCCGGCCTTGAGGAACTTGGGGCCGATGCGGCTGTCCATGCCGATGGCGCGGGCCACTTCGGTGACGTCGGCCTCGGTCTTTTCGCACAGCGCCGAGATGGCGTTGATGGACGAGACGCGCTGTGCCAGGAAGGCATTGGCGACCAGTTTGGAAAGCTCGCTGGACCACAGGTTGGTGGTGAGGATGCGCTCGCGCGGGACCCAGTTGGCATAAAGGTCCACCAGGGTTTGCACGGCCTGCTGTCCAGAGGGCGTCTCGCGCCCGCCGATGAGGATGCGGTCGGGGTTTTCCATATCACGGACGGCCGTGCCTTCGGCCAAAAATTCCGGGTTAGAAAGCACGTCGAAATGGGCACAGCCGCACCCCCCATCGCTGTTCAAGATGCGCTCCATCGCCTCGGCGGTGCGCACCGGCAGGGTGCTTTTTTCAACCACGATCTTGGGCGAGGTGGAGTTTTCGAGGATCTGGCGGGCGGTTTTCTCCCAGTACTGTAAGTCGGCGGCGCGCCCCGCGCCCTGACCAAAGGTTTTGGTGGGCGTGTTCACACTCACGAAGATAATATCGGCTTCGGCGATATGGCGGTTGATCTCAGTGGAGAAGAACAGATTGCGGCCGCGGGCGCAGCGCACCACTTCGTCCAGCCCTGGCTCGTAGATGGGCAGGTTGTCGGATTGCCACGCCTTAATGCGAGCCTCGTTGATATCCACGACCACCACGCGGTGCTGTGGGCAGTTCTTGGCGATGACGGCCATCGTCGGTCCACCGACGTAGCCCGCGCCAATGCATAAGATATTTGCCATACAGTTTTCTCCTGATGAATGATGCCAAGAGGGCGATCACGTTGGCTGTGTCCGCCTCTTTTTGCCCCCTGGTTATCCGACATTATAAACGAATTTGCGTCAGAAGCGTTACCAGAACGAGGCATGATTGTCTAAGGTAGGTAGGATTGGTCGCTTACCCGATCAGAATCATTTCCGTCTGAGGGGTGCTGAGGAACTCGCCGCCGCTTTCCGTCACCAGCACATCTTCCTCAAGGCCAATATAGCCATACCCTGGCACGTCTACGCTCGGCTCGATGGTGTAAACCTGGCCGGCCTCCAGCTTCTGGTAAGGGGTATCACCGTAGCGGTCCCAGGTGGGACCGAGCAGTGCGCCGCCGTCGTGGGCCAGCCGCCCCAACTGGTGACCGGTGGCGTAGCGAAATTCTGGGTAGCCGGCCGCGGTGATGGCCTGGCGGGCGATGGCGTCTAGCTCTGTGCCGGGCAGGCCGGGCCGCATGGCTCGCGCCACTGCCTGGATGGCCCCTCTTACCGTCTCAAAGCCGCGCCGGACGGGTTCGGGCGCGCTCTTCTCGCCCTCCGCGAGGGCGTAAGCCACGCGCTGGATGTCGGCGCAGTAGCCATCTTTGCGCGCGCCGAAGTCGAGGTGCAGAATCTGCCCCCGCCGCCAGACCAGTTCGCCGGGCGCGCCGTGACCGGAGGCGCTCTCTGGCCCGGCGTTGACGATGGGACAGCCCTCGTAAGCCCAGGCCGGTTCCAAACGGCGGGCGGCGAGCTGTTCGTGCATAAAATCGGCAATCTGCCGCTCGCTCAACCCTGGGCGGGCAAAGGCAAAGGTGGCGCGGTAAATTTCTTCGGTTGCGGCGATGGCCGCGCGAATGCGCTCTACCTCGGCGGGGGTCTTGCGCCCGCGCAGCGCCGCGATGACCTTCTCCGCCGAAGTCAGCCGCCCACAGTAAGGGGTTCCTTCCAGCATGCCGACCAGGGTGCGGTACATGCCGTGCGTCAGCCCGTCGGCCAGCACATCTGAGGTTGAGGTGTTAATGGCGATCAGTTGAGGGTCCAGGCGCGCTAACGTCTCTTGCAGAGACGGGCGGATGGATTCGTCGTAGGGGATGACGGTCTGGTAAGCGCCAGTCTGCTCGGCGGCGTGGGCTTCATAGCGCCCCACAATGGCGATCGTCTCGCCGCTGGCGGTGATTAACAGGGCGCTGTGCCACGTCAGGCCGCCCTCGCCGTAGATCAGCGGCAGGACGGGGTCGTTCACGGCGCTGGTCTCGCGCACAAAGGTCAGCCACAGGTCAATCTGCTGTTCGGCCAAGATTGCCACCGCCTGCTTCACTTTTTGCTGTACCAGGATAGACATTTTTGCTCCTCTCGGTGATTTGCTGTCAGAAAGGTGCGGTCAGGCCGCATCTGGTGAGGTTGTTACTCCATGTAATGATACCCTATTCTACTGTCAGGTGGATGGTAGGCCGTCGGCTAAGACTCCACCCGCCTTGGGCGGTGGGTGAGTGCGGGGGGAGTGGATGAATGGTCGGATCCAGGGCTTGATGGAGATAGCTATCTCCGCAGGGGTTGGCATATAATATCTTATCTCACTCTGGAGCTGTGCCATGACCCCATCCAAACCCGGCGCGCAGATCAGCGCCAAAGCGTTTCTCCAGGCTGTTCTCATTATTTTTCTACTGATGATTGTCGCGGGGGTTCTCACCCGCGTCATCCCGGCGGGGAGTTATGCCCGGCTCGTCGTGGATGGGCGCGAGGTGATCGCCCCGGACTCGTTCCAGTTCACGCCCCGGCCCGCTTACCCCGCCTGGCGCTGGCTGACCGCCCCGGTGGAAGTGCTGTTTACGCCCGATGGGCTGACCAAAGTCATTCCCATCATCGTGTTCATCCTGCTGGTGGGTGTGGCGTTTGGCGTAATGGATCGCAGCGGCATCCTTCAGGCGGTGATTGCGCGCATCGTGCGGGCCTTTGGCGGGCGGCGCTATGTGCTGCTGCCGGTGATTACGTTCTTTTTCATGGCGCTGGGGGCCTTTTTCGGCATTTTTGAAGAGGTCATCCCCCTGGTTCCGCTGATGATCGGCCTGGCCTATTCTCTCGGCTGGGATTCGCTCACCGGGCTGGGCATGTCGGTGCTGGCGACCAACGTGGGCTTTTCTACTGCGGTCTTTAACCCCTTTACCATTGGCATTGCCCACCAACTGTCGGGACTGCCGCTGTATTCGGGAGCGGGGCCGCGCGTGGCGCTGTTTGGGGGGGTCTACGTCATTCTGGCGGTCTTCCTGGTACGCCATGCCCGCCGGGTGGAGCGCCGGCCCGCCGCTTCTCCGGTGTATGCCGAAGACCTGGCCGCCCGGGCGCGCTACGGCGATTTTACGCTCGACCGCGGCTTCGACGATAACCCGAAAATGCGCCGCGCGGCTCTGTTTTTGGGCGTCTTCTTTGCCTTAATCCTGGGGGTGTTGGTAGCTCTGCCGGTCGTTCCCCTGCTGCGCGATATTGCTCTGCCGCTGACGGGCCTGTTGTTTGTGATCGGCGGCATCGGCGCGGGGCTGATGACGGGCGCGGGCAAAGCCGCCTGGCAGGCCGCCCGCGATGGCTTTGTGGGCATTGCTCCGGCCATTCCACTGCTGATGATGGCCGCCAGCGTAAAGCACATCATCGCTTCGGGTGGGATTCTCGATACGATCCTGTTTGGGGCCAACGCGGTCTTCACTGGGGCCGCGCCCCTGACCGCCGCGCTGATGATTTACGCGCTGACGCTGGTGCTGGAACTGTTCATCACGTCGGGGTCGGCCAAAGCCTTTTTGCTCATCCCCCTGCTCATGCCTCTAGCCGACCTGGTGGGCGTCAACCGGCAGATTGCCGTCAGCGCCTATACCTTTGGCGATGGGTTCTCGAACATGGTCTACCCCACCAACGCCGCCCTGCTCATCACCCTCAGCCTCACGGTCATCCCCTACGCCAAATGGCTGCGCTGGGTGCTGGGGCTGTGGTTGTGGGTGATTGCGGCGACGGTGGCGTTCCTGGCGCTGGCGGTGGCGATGAATTATGGGCCGTTTTGAACCACAGATGAACACAGATCAACACAGATCAACACGGATGAACACGGATGAACACAGATATACACGAATGAACACAGATGAACACGGATGAACACGGATGAACACAGATATACACGAATGAACACAGATATACACGAATGAACACAGATATACACAATATGCATCATTTTCGACCGGCTCCCCCCTACTTCGCCGGCGACTGCATGCCGTTTTATCATGACGGTGTGTATCACCTATATTACCTGCTGGATGAGAACCATCACCAGGGCCTGGGCGGGTTGGGCGGCCATCAGTGGGCGCACGCCTCGACGACCGACCTGATCCACTGGCAGCATCATCCCCTGGCGCTGGCGATTGAAGCTGATTGGGAAGCCTCGATCTGCACCGGCTCGACTTTCTGGCACGCTGGCCGGTACTATGCCTTTTACGCCACCCGCAAGCCCGATTGGACTCAGCACCTGTGCATGGCGGTTAGCGCCGATGGCATTCATTTTGTCAAAAGCGCGGGTAATCCCTTCTTATCGGCCCCGCCCGGCTACAGCCCCTTTGACCTGCGCGACCCGTTTGTCTTTGCCGATGGTGCGGGGGGCTTTGGCATGCTCGTCACGTCCAGGCTCGACCCTTACCCGCTGGACGGGCGGGGCGGCTGTCTGCTTTTACTGCGTTCGGCGGACCTGCAAACCTGGACGGTGGAAGGTCCTCTTCTCATCCCCGGCGGGGGGCCGAGCTATCTTTCCGTCCCCGAATGCCCGGATACATTTGCCTGGAACGGCTGGCATTACCTGATCTTCAGCCTGGGACTGCAAACCCACTACTGCATGGCGCGCAGTCCGTTCGGGCCGTGGGAGAAGCCCGCTGTGGACCTGCTGGACAGCCCGCTGGCGGCGGTGATGAAAACGGCCCCCTTTCACGGCAGCCGGCGCATTGGGGCCGCTTTTGTAGGCACGCGCCAGGGCGACCGCGACGCCGCGCCGGTGCAGTGGGCCGGTAATATCATCTTCCGCGAGCTGGTACAGCGTGCCGATGGCACGTTGGGAACCCGCTTTGTGCCAGAGATGACTTCTTCTCTGCTCCCCGGCGGCCTAACGGCGCTGACGCTTGACCGCCTGACGGACGGAGTCTCTGGCGATGGACGCCAGATTCGGCTGTTCGCGCCCGAATCGCTGGCCGCGGCGGCGCTTGACGGTCTGCCGCGCGATTTTTACCTGAAATGCCGCGTTGCGCCCCGCGCGGGCCGGGCGCGCTTTGGGCTGGGTCTACGCGGCAGTGGGCGCTTTGGCGGAAGTCACTACGAACTGGCCTTTGAGCCGGCTCTGCGCCGCGCGTCGCTGGCCGATCAGGTCATTTTTGAAGTAACTCCCCTGGCCGCGCCCTTCGACCTGGAAGTGATCTGCCGGGGAGACATTCTCGAAGCCTGTATTGCCGGGGAACGCTGCATCGTCAACCGCCTGCCGGAACAGCAGGGCGAGCGGTTGTTTTTGTTCTGTGAATGCGGAGAGGTAGAATATGAAATCTTACGGGCCATGGGAATTCCTGCATCCTGACCAGCTTAACCAGATATTAAATGAGGCGCCGGTGGCCTATGTGCCGCTGGGGACTTTCGAGCATCACGGTTTTCACCTGCCGGTGTGCTTCGACGGCATTAAAGCTCATGCGCTGTGCCTGCGGGCCGCGGCGCGTACCGGCGGCGCGGTGATGCCGCCCTTTTATTATGGCACAGGGGGCGGGCACATCGGCTACCAGTGGACGGTGATGTACCCTGCTGAACAACTGCGCCCACTGCTGGCCGCTACGCTCGACGCGCTGGCCCGCTTTGGCTTTCAGACGGTGGTTCTGCTCACCGGGCATTATCCCGCAGAGCAGGTGAATCTGGTACATGAGCTGGCCCAACAGGCCGGCGCGCGCCACCCTGGCGTGCGCTTCATCGGCCTGGCCGAGCCAGAGCTTACCACGCCGCTGCCGGGCGATGCCTACCCTGGCGATCACGCCGCCCAATATGAAACCAGCATTGCCTGGGCGCTTAACCCCGATTGGGTGAAGCTGGAGAATCTATACCCCCACAGTCCTGCGGACCGCGTGGCCCTGCCCGATACGCCTGTCGGCCCCGAACCGATGCGCGATCCGACCCACCCGCTCTATGCCATTTACGGCAAAGACCCCCGCCGCCATGCTTCGAGAGAACTGGGAGAACGGCTGGTGGCGGAAATCGTGGAGCGGCTGGCGGCTCTGGTGGAAGGGAGGGCGTTATGACCGTCCGGCTGGCTTCGGTGGAAGATTTTCTCGCGCGCGACGCGGCGGCCCTGGCCGATACGCTGTTGGACCCCTGCCCCATCTGCGGGCGTAAGCACCCGGTTCCGTTCCGCGCCATCCGCGCCATGCCGGGGGCCGTGGAGCTGATCCCCAGCCTGGCGGCGGAGTTGTTGGGCCGTGAGCCGCGCCGGGTGGTGGCGGTGTTTGACCGCGCGATTGAAGCGGTGGTAGCCCCGGCGGTCTTCGACCCACTGCGCGCCGCTGGCCTGGCGCTGACGCCCTTTGCCATGCAGGGCGAGCCGGGTCATTTGCTCGATTCGGGGGTGGAGAACGGCAGCGAGGCGGCGGCTCAAATCGCCTTGCTGCGGCCCGACCTGCTGTTGGGGGCTGGCTCTGGCGTGATCTGCGACCTGACCAAGTGGATCGCTACGCGCCTGAACGTCCCCTTTATCTTGTGTGGTACGGCGGCTTCGATGAACGGCTATACTTCGATCACGGCGACGATGACGGAAAACGGGGTGAAGGTGAGCAAGTTCCTCAACCCTGCCGACGCGGTGCTGTTGGATGTGAATGTACTGACCGGCGCGCCGCTGGCGATGACGCGCTCTGGCCTGGGCGACCTGGCGGCGCGGGCGGTCTGCAATGCCGATTGGAAGCTCTCGCAGTGGCTGCGCGGGACCTCGTTTTGCCCGCTCCCCTACCAGATGACCGCCGCCAATGAGGCGCGCTGCCTGGCGGCGGCGGAGGCAATTGTCGCGGGCGACCCGGCGGCGATGGCCCTGCTGGCCGAGGCAATCCTGCTTTCGGGCCTGTCAATGACGGTGATGGAAGGTGAGACTTCACCCTCTTCTGGCGCGGAGCATGTCATCTCGCATTTCTGGGACCTGCTGGTGCATCTGCGCGGCGCGCCCAAGAACTTCCACGGAACCCAGGTGGGGGTGGCGACGATGATCATGCTGAACGCCTACGCTTACCTGCGCGAGGTTGACCCCGGCAAGATTGACCTAACCGCCGTCCTGCGCCGCCGCCGCAGTTTAGAGCAAATAGAGGCCGACTGCCGCGCCCGTTTTGGCGACCAGGCCGCCGGGTTTGTGGCCGTGGCGCGCAAGAAGTTCATCCCAGACGCCGATTTGCCCGCTTATCTGCGGCGCATCCTGGACGGGTGGGAACGGCTGTGGGCCGAACTGGAGCCGTATCTCGCTCCCGTCGAGCGCATCCGCGCGCCGTTTCTGCGCGCTGGCGTGCCGATGACGCTGGACGCCGTACAGCGCACCCGCGCGGAGGCCCTTGAGGCCCTGCTCTACGGCAATATTTACCGCCCGCGTTATACCCTGCTCGATCTGCTGTGGGAGCTTGGACTGTTCCCTGCCGCGGCGGAAGAAATATTGGATCGGGCGGGGGTTTAGGAAAATCATTCGAGGCCTGGTGTCAAACGTGAACGCTGTTCCTCTACTTCTTGGCTTAGACTCTTCAACTACGGCCTGTAAGGCCCTGGTCTTTACCCCCGCCGGGCAGGTAGTCGCCGCTGGCAAGGCGGCGCACCCACTGCTGAAGCCCCGCCCCGGCTGGCACGAACAGCCTGCCGAAAGCTGGTGGCAGGCGGCCTGCGCGGCGCTCCGTCAGGCGGTGGCGGGCATTGCCCCGGCGCGGCTGGCGGGCATGGCGATCAGCGTACAGCGCGAGACCTTTGTCATCACCGACGAGGCCGGGGAGCCGCGCATGAACGGCCTGGTGTGGATGGATGAGCGTGCCGCTGAAATGCTCGGCGAGATTGACCGCGCCTATGGGGGCGAGCGCAGTCATGCTGAAAGCGGCAAGCCCCTTTCGGCCAATCTGACGGCCGCCAAGCTGTTTTGGATTCGCGCCCATCACCCCGAACTGGTGGAAGGGGCGCGGGTGATGGACGTTCATGCCTTTCTCGTTTCCAGGTTGTGCGGGCAGGCTGTCACTTCGTGGGGGTGCGCCGACCCGACCGGGTTGTTCGATATGCGGCGCGGGGCCTGGAATGAGGCTCTCATCCGCGCCGCCGGGTTTAACCCCGCGTTGTTTCCCCCCGCTGTGCCGGTGGGCGCGCCGCTGGGCCGTATCACCCCCCAGGCCGCGGAGCAAACCGGCCTGCCCGCCGGTCTGCCGGTGATCGCCGGGGTAGGGGATGGGCAGGCCGCCGGGCTGGGGGTCAATGCCGTTAGCACGGGCGACGTGTATCTGAACCTGGGGACGGCGGTGGTTTCGGGGACCATCAGTGAGTCGTACCGCACCGGGAAGGCTTTCCGCACCAGTTACGCGGCCATTCATGGAAGCTACGTGCTAGAAACTGTCTTGCTGGGGGGGACGTATACGATTGCCTGGTTCCTTGAAAACTTTGCCCCGCCCGGCGCGCGCGAGGCGGAGATGGAACAGCAGGCCGCCCAGGTCCCGCCGGGCTGTGCCGGGCTGGTGCTGCTGCCGTATTGGAACACGGCTATGAACCCGTACTGGGATCCTTCTGCCAGCGGCGCGGTGATCGGTTGGAAGGGCATTCACGGGGCCGCCCATTTTTACCGCGCGATTTTAGAGGGGATCGCCTTTGAGCAGCGCCTGCACACCCTGGGGGTAGAAGCGGCGCTGGGGCAGGCCGTGGAGCGTTACATTGCCGTAGGGGGCGGCAGCCGCAGTCCGCTGTGGCTGCAAATATTGGCGGATATCACCGGTAAACCGTTGGCGCGCGCCGCGGTGGACGAGGCTTCGGCGCTGGGCGCGGCCATTCTGGCGGGCCAGGGGGTGGGCGTGTTCCCCACTGCGCAGGCTGGCGCGGCGGCGATGACGCGCATCGAGCCAGAGATGGTCTGGCCGGACGCGGAACGCGGAGCGTGGTACCGGCAGTTGTACGAAGAGGTGTACGTAGGTCTGTACCCGGCCTTAAAAACGGCGCTGGGGCGGCTGGCGCGTTTCGTGTAGGCGAAAAATGATGATCTGTTTCTAAGCCGTTGTCTTGGCCTTTTGAAAATGCTCTAAGGCCTGCCGTGCCAGGCTGTATTCGCGGCGGCAGGCGGCGAGCAGGGCGCGGGCATCTTGCAGATGGCCCAGGCGGGCGGCATTTTCTAATTCTTTGGCGGCGCGGGCCAGCCGCAGTGCGCCAAAGCTGGCGCTGTTCGATTTGAGCGTGTGCGCCCAGCGGCGGATGTCTTCGCAGACCCCCTGGGGCTGGGCGGCTTCGTCTGCGGGAGGACAGTCCAGCCTGCCGGTGAGCGGCAGGCTGTTCTCGATATTATCCATATACTTCTCGGACTGCGCGTAAAAACTGGCGATCAGATTGGGGAGCATTTCGGCGGCGCGCGCGCCTAATACGTCTCTGAGCCGCTGTAGTTCCCGCTCATCCAGGACTGCCGGGTCAAGGTCATCAGTGGGCGGGGGCAGAGGCGGGGCAGGCTGGGGCAGGGGTTGGGCGGGAAGGGGTTGGGCCGTTTGCA
>DAOUAC010000113.1:0-8351 GCA_034434155.1 Anaerolineaceae bacterium | reverse complement strand
ACCTTCTCCGGTTTCCCCATCTGCGAACCCCTTGCCTGACTACGCTCCCCCGCCGCAGCGACGCCACCCCTGGCGCTCTGGCCCGGCCGTCCTCCCCTCAAAAAACTGAATCACACTCGTTACTTTCATCCCCCTTGACGATCCTCTTCAGATACCGTATACTTTCAAGTGAAAAATCGAACAAGAACAACCTTCGGGGCAGGGTGAAATTCCCGATCGGTGGTAAGAACCCACGAGCGACGCGCGGCTCAGGCCGGCGGAGCAGGACTCGGTGTAACTCCGGGGTCGACGGTATAGTCCGGATGAAAGAAGGTTATCTCGCGTGACAACCATGTCGCGCGCCGCTTGCCGAGAAAATGCCCCGAAAACCATTGTGTTTTCGGGCTTTTGTTTTATCCATCCAGGCTTCCTCTGCTGGATGGAGCTCGCGCAGCCCCTTTCTCCCCTCTCTGCCCCGAAATCGGTGAATCGCATTATTTTGAGGCCGCGGACGGCGCGCACCTGCTGCCTGCCGCGCGGGAGAAGAGAGTTGTGGTATGGAAATCAGTCTGAATCGCAGTGTTAAACCGGTAGTCAACCGCCGTGCAGACCCTGGGCGGCGCTGGCTGCTGCCGGTTTCGGCGCTGGTGGCGCTGGGCGTGTGGGAAGCTGTAGCGCGCTGGGGCGGCTACCCGGAATTTATCCTGCCAGGCCCTGAGATGGTTGCCAGGCGCTTTGTCGTGGCAGTTGCCAGCGGTGAGCTGCCCCGCAACGCCGGCATCACCCTACTCGAAGTGACCCTGGGGCTGCTGATGGGGGTCGTTCTGGCAACGCTGCTGGGCTACGGGTTGAGCAAGTCGTGTCTGCTGGAACGCCTGCTCTCACCCTATCTGGTTGCCAGCCAGGCCATCCCCATTGTGGCAATTGCCCCGCTGCTGGTGATCTGGTTTGGGCCGGGGATGTTCTCAAAGATCCTGATCTGCGCCCTGATTGTGTTCTTCCCGGTGCTGGTCAACACCGTGGTGGGGATGCGGGCCGTGCCGGAAAACCTGCGCGACCTGATGCGCTCTCTGCGCGCCACGCCGCTGCAAACCCTGCGCTATCTTGAAATCCCGGCGGCTCTGCCGGTCTTTCTGGCGGGGCTGCGCGTGGGAGCTACGCTTTCGGTAATCGGCGCGGTCGTTGGCGAGTTTGTCGGCGCGGACCGCGGCCTGGGGTTCCTCATCACTGCCGGGCGCGGGCAGTATGATACGGCCCTGGTCTTTGTGGCGGTATTCTCATTGGTGAGCATGGCGCTGGGGTTGTACGGCCTGGTGCTGCTGCTCGAAAAGCGCCTGCTGGCGTGGCAATCGCGCCCGCAGGGGTAATGGAGTGAAGATCATGAAACTAACACGGTTCACACTTTTACTGGTTTTGGCGGCGTTTGTTCTGGCGGCCTGCGCTCCGCAAGGGGCTTCTCCAACGGCGAAATCATTGACGGATGTACGGCTGCCGGTGGGGTATATCCCGAACGTGCAGTTTGCGCCCATGTACGTGGCGATTGACAAGGGTTTCTTCGCTGAAGAGGGATTGAACGTTACCATTGATTACAGCATGGAGAATGATAACGTCGCCCTGGTCGGCGCGGGGCAGTTATCTTTTGCGATTGTTTCGGGCGAGCAGGTGATTATGGGCCGCGCGAAGGGCCTGCCGGTGGTGTACGTGGCGGCCTGGTACCAGCAGTTCCCGGTGGCTGTGGCGGCCAAGAAAGAGCAGAACATCCGCCAGCCCGCCGACCTGAAAGGCAAGCGCGTGGCGATCCCTGGGCCGTATGGGGCCAGTTACGTGGGCTTCCGCGCCCTATTGCACAGCGCCGGCCTGCAAGAGACCGATGTGATCCTCGATTCGGTTGGCTTTACCCAGGTGGAGACTCTGGCGACCGACCGCGCCCAGGCTGGGGTGGTTTATATTGCCAACGAGCCTATTCAATTGGAAGCCCAGGGTTATCCGGTGGATGTGATCCGCGTTTCGGATTACCTGAGCCTGGTCGCCAATGGGTTGATTACCAACGAGAAGACGATACAGGAAAACCCTGCCCTGGTGCGCGGCATGGTGCGCGGATTGCTGCGGGGCATTCAATACACCATTGATCACCCAGACGAGGCTTACGAAATCAGCAAGAAGTATGTGGAAACGCTGCCCCAGGCCGACGAAAAGGTGCAGAAGCAGGTTCTGGCGACCTCGATCGAACTGTGGAAGGCAGATCGGCTGGGCTATTCTGACCCAACAGCCTGGGAGAATACGAACAAACTGCTGGTGGAGATGGGCTGGATTGAACAGCCGGTGGACCTGAGCAAAGCGTACCGTAACGATTTTCTGCCAGAGAGGGAGGAATGACCACCAGGGCCGCATCGGCTGCCACGCCGCCGGGCGTAACGGGCGAACCGGTGGTCAGCGTGCGGGGGGTGAGCGTTACCTTTCCTGATGGCGGCAACGGTCTGCGTGCCTTACAGGGCGTGACCTTCAACCTCTATCCGCAGGAATTTGTTTGCCTGTTGGGGCCGTCGGGCAGCGGCAAAAGCACCCTGCTGCGCGTGCTGGCCGGGCTGCTGCCGCCCACTGCGGGTGAACTGCGCTTCGCCGCCCAAAAGCCGCGCATCAGCCTGGTCTTTCAAGATGCCAATCTGATGCCCTGGCGCACGGTGATCGAAAACATCACCCTGCCGCTCGACCTCGAACATGTCCCCCCTGCCGAGGCCAGGGCGCGGGCGATGGAGTGGATCGAGCGGGTGGGCCTGAAGGGCTTTGAAAACGCCTGGCCGCGCGATCTTTCGGGCGGCATGGCCCAGCGCGTGGCGATTGCCCGCGCTCTCATCCAACAGCCCGATTTGCTGCTCCTGGACGAACCCTTTGGCGCGCTCGACGCCCTGACGCGCGAAAAAATGGCCGCTGAGCTGCTCAACCTGTGGCAGACTCAGCGCCAGACGGTCTTTATGGTTACGCATTCCATCAGTGAGGCCATTTTACTCGCCGACCGGGTATTGGTAATGGCCCCTCGCCCTGGGCGCATCGAGCTGGAACTGCCCGTAGACCTGCCCCGCCCCCGCACTGAGGAAATCCGTTACACTGCTGAGTTTGGCGACCTGGCGCGGCGGTTGAAGGCGGCCATTCGTTAAATTCCGGCGTATTTTTGGATGATTGCCTCCATTTGGGGGCGCAGGCGCTCCATATCGGCCAGCATCTTGATCTGATTGCGCGCCCGGTCCAGGTTTTGGCCGGGGCGGCGCACTTTGTAATAGACATCCCCTTTCAGGTAATCCATTAAAAAGCGGATGGCCTGTTCGTAGGTGATCAGAATGCCGCCAAAGACCAGGTATTCGATCTCCAGCGGGGTGAGAAAGTCACGGGTGGCGTCGAGGTAGCCGTGCGCCAACTGGTCGAACATCGCCAGATTCACAGTGACCTTGCTCAAGTCGGCTTCGTCTTCAGGGGCCGTGGCGGCGCCCATGCGGATCAGGTCGCCAAAGTCATACAGGACCGAGCCGGGCATCATCGTGTCGAGGTCAATGACGCAAATGCCTTTGCCAGTTGCATCGTCAATGAGGACGTTATTGAGCTTGGTGTCGTTGTGGGTCACGCGCTCAGGAATACGGCCTTCTTCTAACATGCGCGTTACGACGGGAGCATAGGCCTCACGCTCCAGCAAAAACTGGATTTCCGCGCGGCACTCGCGGGCGCGGTGGGCGGGATCGGCCTGCACGGCTTCGGTAAAGGCCGCAAAGCGCCGGGGCGTATAGTGGAAGTTCGGGATCGTCTCGTGCAGGCGCGGGCCGGGCAGGCTGTCGAGTAGTTTCACGAAATGCCCAAAGGCTTTGGCGGCTTCGTAAACGTGAGTGGGGTTGTCGGAGACTTCGTAGGTGCGCGCCCCTTCGATGAAATGATAGGTGCGCCAGTAGTCTCCAGTGGGGGTACAGTAGTACGAGCGCCCCTCGCGGGTGGGGACCAGGGTGAGGGTTTCGCGTTCGGGGTCACCGCCCGCCGCTAGAATGCGCTCGCGGGCGTAGCGCGTGACCCGCTCAATGTTTTCCATCACCTTCACCGGCTCGCGGAACACATTCTGGTTGATGCGTTGGTGGATGTAACGCTTCACCCCGCCCGGCGTCTCGTAGCGGCTCACAAACGTGTCGTTGATGATCCCCGAAGAATGCGGCGCGGCGTCTAACAGGCGGCCTTCGATGGCAAACTGGCGGGCAATGCTGGGGTCGAGTTCCTCAGCCATGCTCACGCTCCCCACAGGTTGGCCGGGTAGCGCCCCTGGCGGACGAATTCGCGCAGGGCCGCCTGGACGACCGCTCGATCGTCTGGATAGGTGACTCCATACCACTTTTCGGTGGTCGGCAGTACCTTTACCCGCGCTTTGCCCTCTTGCAAAATGGCGTTGACCTCATCGGGCAGGAAAAACTCGGCCTTCAGAATGCGCCCGGCGTTCTTTTCCAAAAAGCGAGGGAAGCGCGCTTCCAGCTCTCCAAAGATGCTGGGCGTAAAGCCCCAGGTGTTCAAAGAGACGGTGGCATCGCCGGACAGGAAGAACCAGTCTTCGCCGTTCTCGGTATAGCGGGCGTCTTCGCCGGCTTTCTCGATGCGGGTGTATTCCTTCACCCCTTCCAGGTAGCCATCCGGCGAGACGCGGCAAACCCCCCGCGCCACGCTGCCAAACGGCGAAAGCGTGTTGCGCAGGGTATAACCTACCATAGCATAATCATAAACGCCATCGCGGTCGCACGCCTGCCGCAAATAATCGGCCAATACCTGAAAGGCCCCCGGCCCATAGAAATCATCGGCATTGATGGCCGCGAAGGGCCGCTTGACTACGTCCTTGCAGGATAAGACGGCGTGGCCGGTTCCCCATGGCTTGGTGCGCTCCGCCGGGACTTGAAACCCCGCCGGCACGTTGGTAATTTCTTGGAATACATAAACTGTATCGGCCCGCTGCTCAATCTTGCGCCCGATTTTCTCGCGGAAGGCCGCTTCGATCTCGCGGCGGATGAGGAACACGATCTGCTCGAAGCCGGCGCGTAGAGCGTCGTAAATCGAGTAGTCAATGATGATTTCACCGTTGGGGCCAATCGGGTCGATCTGCTTCAGCCCGCCGTAGCGGCTGCCGATGCCGGCGGCCATAATAATCAGCGCGGGGCCTTGCTCTGGCGCGGTCATAGGTCCACCACCCTATGCTGCCGCCGGGCGCGCTCCGCCGCGAAGACCATGCGGTGGCTTTCTAACGAGGCATCCGGGCCGGAGAGGATGATCTCCTGGTTGTTTTCGGACACTGCGCGTACAAAGCGATCCATCAGGCCGTAGTCGCCGCCGCCGTGGCCGCCGAGGATGCCGTTATCAGCCTTGCGCGTGTCAATGATGCGCGTTTGGTCCGTCAGAAAGTCGAACACTTCGATGTGATCGCCATCCCCGTACAGTTCGCCGCGCGTGCCGAAGATGCGCGTCTTGCGGTCGGCGGCCTGGTTAAAGGCCGTCATGGTAAAGACGGCCGTCTGGCCGCCGGCAAACTGCATGCTGACTACCTGGTTATCCACCACGTCATTATCGCACTCATAGACACAGCGCCCGTAGGGACCGGTTTCCAGCGCGGCAGTGATCGTTTCAACCGTCGGTTCCGGGGCGACCACGTTCACCGGCCAGCCGGTGATGCCGCGCTCCAGGCGGCCCAGGTAGATCTTTTTGGCCGAGTAAGGGCAGTTCGGTTCGTAGTCGCAGTGCAGGCAGCGGGTGGCTTCTTTGGCCTCCGCCGGTTTTTCTTCTTTGCGGAAGTGAATGAGCGAGCCAAACGATGACAGCGACACACACTTCTCGCCGATGATGTAGCTAATCCAATCCAGGTCATGGCAAGACTTCGCCAGCAGCATAAACGACGATTCGGCCTCGTTGCGCCAGTTGCCGCGCACAAACGAGTGCGCCTGGTGCCAGTAACCCACCGGCTCAAGGTGTTGGATAGAAATGATCTTGCCCAACGCGCCCGAATCGACCACTTCTTTCAACGTTTGAGTGTAGCGGGTGTAGCGCATCACGTGGCAGACGGCGAACAATACCTTATTGGCTTTGGCGGCCTGCACGATCTTTTCGCACTCCGCCTCGGTGGGGGCCATGGGTTTTTCGAGCAAAATATGGTAGCCCAGGTTCGCAAAGGCGATGGCTGGCTCCACGTGCATGGCATCTTGCGTAGCAATAATCACCACGTCGGCCATGCGGGGGCGAGCGGCCAGGTCGCGCCAATCGGTAAAGACATTCTCCGCCGCCAGGCCGTGCATTTGCGTCATCTTATGGCGGTTATATTCGCGCGGTTCGGCCACGCCTACAATGCGCAGCCGGTCGGGGTGCGCCAGGGCAAAGGTCGAATAGCCCATGCCGCGCCCACCCGCGCCGGCAACTACTGCGGTAACTGGTTGTGAAGAGGGAGTCATAGGGGTTCCTGAAAAAAGGGTTAGTGGTAAGCTTCCTATCTAGACCAGTTCCAGATATTCCAGGCGAATCAGCTCAACTTCGATCCCTGGATTGGCCCGGATTTGTTCTGCCAACTGCTGCCTGAGACGGTTGCGCAGTTCCGGTTTTTGTTTCAGGTAATCTGGAACGGCGAGATCATACCCATAAGCGATTTTACAACAACCCAATGCAGCCGCCACTGGAATGGCGTCCGCAATTTCATGGATATTTTCGGTTGTGATGGTGAATTTATAGATGATCTTAAGGTCCGTTTGAAGCTCATTTTTCAACGTTACCAGCCGACGGATATTGCCTGTGACTCGCTGGAATTTAGAGCGGACATTAATGCGCTCGTGAATTTCCTGGGTGGCGGCGTTCACCGAAATGGCGATCCAGTCTGAACCGGTTACGATGTGATGGGCCCATTCATCGTTAATCAAAATGCCGTTTGAAATCAGGCTCACTTTTTTGTGGTTCTCTTGGGTCAGCCAGAGGAAAAATTCTTTGGCTGGCTTCATCGCCAACACTTCACCCCCCTGGAGCTCAATCTCATTGACTTTAAGCCAATCCACCTGCTGTTTGAGCAACTCGTTGGGGATGATGCGCCGGTCGGTATGATTCTGCCAGCACATGACACAGGCCAGGTTGCATAATTCCCCATGCAGAACGCGTACCGTATCTGGGTGGGTGGCTCGTGGTGGTCTCACCTGGCGGTTCTTGTCTTCCAGGCTGATTAAATCGCAGTTAAAAGAGCAGTACAGCGCCTTATTAAGAGAAAGCCAGCGTGCCAGTTTTAACCGCCAGCTCTTTTTCCAGATCGTCGTCATATCCTGTTTGTTCAGGTTACCGACTGCGAATGGTCGGCTGTAGCAGCAGTTGAAAACGTTGCCATATTGATCCACAAAGGCGCTGTCCCACAGATAATGGCAGTATGTGCCTTTGCGCCCAATCAAAATGTTGTAGAAAATGGCTCGCAGTTGCTTCAGAATAATTTGGAATTTCTTTTGTGCCTCTTGCTCAGTCATCTGTGACCGCCCTAAAAAAAGGCGCTTGATCAGTACAATCAACCAATATTGAATGCGGATAGAGATTTTCTTCATTCGCTGTTCTCCACGATCAAAAACCTGCATAGCTGTTCAGCCAGGTGATCTGGGGGGCGGGTTGCATCTTTTGACTCACCTGAACAATCGGTGACCTACTCTATAAGAAAGCGCCTTAGGAATTCAGGAGGTCAGGCACCATCTCTGATTATCGATTATACTTCGCCTGCCGTGCAGACGCATGATCTTTCGATTATGCTACAATCGCCCTATGGACTCAAGCGAACTTCCAACCATTTTTGACTGTGAGTGGTCGTTTACCGAGTTTTGTATAAATTGCAGGGCGCAGCCCGCAATTTATACAAAATTTGAAATACTACCCCGTGAGCAGGGCATGGAATGCGAGCCACCCGGCGTAGAACGCCAGGTCTGCGGGCCCGTGATCCACATCGTCAACCATGCAGAGCGCCTGGGTTTTATCCAGCACTCGCGATTGGATGAGACCACCGCAGACGCTCAGATCGAAGAACAGGTGGTCTCCCTGGGATACGAATTTGAGAAGTACGGCTTCGTGTGTCTCAGTTATTCGACTCCGTGTAATTGGAAAATCAACGGTTGAGGCGGTCCTCGCTTTTTACCCCACTGCAAGTGATCATCTTGGCCCTGTGTGGGCTGTTGGCCTGCGCGCTGGTCGGGATGGTCGCTTATGCCGCTGCTGCTGGCCCTGCGCGCCCGGCGGCGCTCCCGCTGGCTCCCACGCGGAGCGCGCGCCGCTCTATGCCGCCCGCCGCCACCCCGACCCCGGTTATTCCGCCCACCGCCCCCCCCCCCCTGACGCCCCCCCAACCCCCCCCGCCCCCC
>DAOUAC010000112.1:0-41669 GCA_034434155.1 Anaerolineaceae bacterium | reverse complement strand
ACCTTCTCCGGTTTCCCCATCTGCGAACCCCTTGCCTGACTACGCTCCCCCGCCGCAGCGACGCCACCCCTGGCGCTCTGGCCCGGCCGTCCTCCCCTCAAAAAACTGAATCACACTCGTTGCCGCATACCCTGATCACGGAACCTCTACCGATGAGCTTCTGCGCAAAGCAGATACGGCGCTTTACCAGGCCAAAGCACAAGGCCGCAACCGGGTGGTTGTTGCGGCCTGAGGTGGGGCCAGCGATGTTACTGATTTATAATTTGAATCAACTCCGCTGCGGCTGACGCTTCTTCCATAACACCATTCCTACGATCAGAACTACCGGCAGGACTGCACCGGGGCATCCGCCCGACTTTGGCGCAGACCCTTGCGCTGGCTGCCGCGGCGTGGGCGTAATCGCCTGAGCGATCTGCTCTGGGGTGAGCGTGGCCTCATGTGCGTTGGGCGGGGTCTCTTGAGGCCCTGGCGTGGCCGTGGCAGCCGGCTGCGGCAGGTCCACCGGGCCGCCGCCTTCTTCCACCACCTCGTAAGCCTGGCCGTCCACCACCACGATCACCCGGCTGCCCAACGCCAGCGCTCCCGCCAGATCGGGCCGGGCCGCCAGCAGATCATAATACTCTTTCGATAAAAACCCAATCTTGCGCGTCTCGCCCGCGTTGGGGTCGTAGCTGGTATCCGTCCACACCCCCTCGTTCAGCAAGAAAGTGCGCGCCCCCACCACGCGGATGGCCGCCTGGGCGCTCTCGCCGCTCGATCCGCCGCCCACCGCCGGGGCCACATCCGCCGACTGCAAGGCCCCCTCCTGCGCGGCGCGGTTCACCGCCCCCTCGCCCGATGGGGCCGCGGGGCTGGTTTCTGCCGCTTTATACGCCTCTTCGACGATCTCCTGGCGCGTCTCAGCGCCAAACGGAGCCGGTTCCGTTACCAGGTAAGAAGTGTACTCGGTGACGATCCCGTAGCGGATGCTCAAGGCCACGATCTGGTCAATGGTCTCTTTATCTGGCCCGTTACGGCGCACCTGGTTCAGCAGATAGCCGATCTTACGGGTGGCCCACAGACGCGGCAGGAGAGCGGCGGCGCCGGGGTCGCCGCGGCTGTCACTGGTGAACGCCTGCTGCGCGAAGCGGAAGGTCTGCACTTCGCCGTTGATCTCACCCCGCAAGGTGATGTCCGTCCGGCCCCCCTCGCGGTAGCGCCCCACGATGACCACCTGACTGCCCGCGAACAGGTCTGGCAGCGGGTTGGGGTACACGTCGAAGGTGTTCAGCTCGCCGAAGTCCAGGCTCAGGTTGGTCAGCACCGGCGTGCTGATGCGTTCATAAAAAGCCGAGACGACCTCATCAATCGGCTCGCCGGGGCGCACATACGTGCTTAAGCCGTGATGTTCCTGCGCCAGCGTATCGAGCAGTACCGTATCCACATCATACCCTACCCCAAAGGCGAACAGCCGCAGGTTCGGGCGCGCCGCCTGGGCGAAATTCTTTAAAATTTCCTGCGTCTCCACCACCCCTACGGTTGGCAGGCCATCGGTCAGGAAAATCAGATAAGTAGGGCGCTCGGCGTCCATCACCGCCGCCGCTTCGAGCAGGGCCCGGTTAATGTCGGTACTGCCCACCGCCCCCAGGCGGTCCACCCAGGCCTGGGCTTCGGCGGCTTCTTCGGCAGGCCGCAGACCGTTGGCGTAGCTCTCGACCCCGGTGCTGAAAGCCTGCAAGTAGAAACGGTCCTGCGGGTTCAGGTGGCTGAGAATGTAGCGCAGCGCCTGTTGGGCCTGCTGGAACTTCTCGCCGTCCATGCTGCCGGAGCGATCTAATACCAGCAGTACATCTTTGGCGACCGGTTCCGGGTTGGCGGCGGGCCGGGGAGCCAGCAGTGCCAAAAAGAACCCGTCTTTATCCTCTGGGTCGCCGGGGTCGCGGTACGAAAAGAGGTGGAAGGCTTCGCTCTCGCCCAGCGAGTAGTATAGGGCAAAGTCGCTGTCGGGCAGTACATTGTGAGCCTCATAGCCCGCCACCACGTGGTTGTCAGAGCGTTTATCCACCGCCACGGAATGGCTGGGTGAATACACCGCCCGGATCGCCTGCCGCTCGCGGATTTCTACCTGGATGCTGACATCCTGGAGCGGCTGCATGGAGAATTTTTCGGTATTTAAAGGATAGATATAACGCACCAGCCCGTTTTCGGCCGTCAAAGCCTGGGTATACTTCAACTCAATACGCCGCTCGCCCTGCGGTGGGATCGGGAAAATACTGGCGCGTACAGCCCCCTGGCCGGCGTATTCCAGCAGGGCCGGGTCGCGCAGCGAACTGACGATCTCCTCATACGTGCGGCGGGCCTGCTGGGCATCCAGCACCTCGCCCTGCACCGGCTGGCCGTCTACCCACAAGGTGAACTCGTTCACCACCGCCTCACGCGGCAGTGGGAAGAGATACGTCCCCTCTACCGGCCACTCGTTAGGGTTAAAAAACACCTGATCCACATGCGTCACGGCCAGTTGGTTTTCAATCGTCACCGTCACGTGGTGATAGCGGATCACCAATTGGGCCATCGGGCGCGGTGGAACGGGCGGACAGTGGAACTCCCAGCAGGGCGGCGGCCCCGGCGGGATCACAATGCCATCGGCGCGGGCCAGCTGGACCATGCCAAACGCCAGGCTGAGCGCCGCCAGCACAATCCAAAACCATTTCCCCTTCATGTCTTCCTCCTTAAAAAGAAAAGGCGCATGGATCATTCCCCACGCCCCTAAGACGCTCTGCCGCTTGCGAAAGTTCCCCGACGATTTAGCCTTACTGCTCCGATTCACCTACCAACGCCGCATACAATTCCGCGATCTTCGCCCGCACCATCCCAACCCCGGCGCGCTCGGCCACACGCCGCACGTTGACCTCTGCCGCACGGCGCCGCAGTTCAGCATGCTCCAACCCAATCAAAATGGCCTCTGCCGCCGCCTGGGGCTTGTGCGGCTCCACCAGCAGGCCGTTCACCCCCGGCGTGATCCATTCGCGGATCGACTCAATGTCTCCTGCTACAGGCAAACACCCACACGCCATCGCCTCTAAGAGTGAGTTGGGCGTGCCGTCGTGCTGTGAAATCGAAACGCTCACCGCCGCTCGCCGGAACAGCCGCCACAGCGCCGCCTGCGGCAGATGCGGAAGCAGGTAGACCTTCCCTTGCAGGCGGCGGCGCTCCACCTCGCGCTCGGCTTCGGCCTGCCCCGCCATTGCCGGGCAAACAAAGACCACATCCGCGCGGCGCTCTAACACCAATGGGATGGCCGCAAAGAAGGTGTCGGTGCGCACCGAGCCGGTGCGCAGCCCGCGCGGGTTAATCACCAAAGGCGCGCCTGCCGGGACCTGGCGCAGCAGTTCCGCCTCCACTCCCGTTGGCTCCTGATCACAGGCCGCGCGTATCTCGGCCAGGTCCAGCCCGCCCCCGCCAGGGACGACCAGCGCCGGCTTCTCCTCCGCAAAGCCCCACATCCTCCCCAGGCGGATATCACGGGCGGCGTCGGTCAGCAGGGCATCAGCGCGGCGCAGGACATCGCGCGTCAACCGGCCCATCGCGGCGGAACCGGCGGCGTGCAGGGTCAGGTCATTGCCCCAAATCGAAACGGCCAGGGGTGTACCCGGCGGCGTATACGCGGCCAACATCCCCTCAAAGGGGATGCGCAGGGCGTGAACGAGATCGGGCTGAATGCGGCTGACCAACTGGTGGAAACGCGGGCCGTAATACCGCAGGGTCAGCGGCCCCAGCCGGTAGCGCCCGGCCAGGAAAACGCCCCGAAAGCGGGCCACCAGGCGGCGCACAGCTCCCTGCCGGCTCGTGGCTTGCCGCGCACCCCCTCCAGATGCCGGAGCCGCCAGCCCCGCGAAGGCCACCGGCAGGCACACATCGGCCTCTATCCCCGGCAGCGGCGCGCACGGGAAGGTAGAGATCAGCACCACGCGGTGACCCAGGGCAATCACGCCCTCGATCCAACGCCGCGTTGTCGGCGAGCGCCCATCAGCGACGATGACGACGAGCATACGCCACCGCCTCCGCAAAGACTGCTACCATGCGTTCCAGGTTCACCTCTTCGGCCACCACCCGGTACGATTCAGCCCCCATGCGCCGCAGGCGGGCCGGGTCGGTCAGGGCATCCTTCAGGCAGACTACCAGGGCCTGATCGTCATTCGGGGGCAGAAGCCAGCCGTTTTGCTCTCGCACCAGCGCAGATTGGGTTCCATCGGCCTCGGCCACGATCACCGGCAGGGCGGCGCTCATGGCCTGCTGTACGGCCAGCCCGCCCGTCCCCGGCAGAACGAACACATCTGCCGCGGCCAGCAGGCTTTCCAGAGCGGGACCGCGCCGGTCGCCGCAGAACTCGGCACGCGGGTAAACGGCGCGGGCCAGATTTTGCAGAGGCTCGCGCTCGGGGCCGTCGCCTACCACCCACAGGCGCGGCTGGATGGCTTCTGGCAGGGCGGCACAGGCACGCAGCAGAGCGTCAACGCGCTTGCGCGCTTGCAGCCGCCCCACGAAGATTACCCTGGCGCGCCCATCTGTAAACCCGGCAGGCCGCGGCGGGGGTGGGTTTTGGGGGCGGGGCGTCACCGCGTTGGGGGCGATAAACAGGCGCTCGCGCGGAAAACCCACCGCCGCATACTGCTCTGCGCCGGTTGCGCTGTAAGCGATGATGGCGTCAAACTGGCTCAAAAAACGCCGGCGCGGGACCTCGAACAACTTAGACAGCCCGCTCAACGGTCCCCGGCGCGGCGGCGCGCCCAACCCCCACCCGATCACTGCCCGCCCGCGCCGGCGCATCCAGCGAACAGCCGCGGCGGTGCTGGCATTGCGCGGGTTGGTGTCGGCAATTAGCACATCTGGCTGCCAGGTTTCCAGCCAGCGAGAGATACCCACCTGCCAGACCGTCAAAAAAGGCCCCCAACCCAGGTACAGGTTGTTGGCCTTCACGTGCTGCGCGACTGCCAGCCGTCCTTCCTGTCCGAGGGCCTCATCGGGCAGGGGATCGCCGCTGAAAACGCTCACCCCCCCGGCAGTGGCCTGGGCTAACAGGTCAAAAAAAGCCGCGCGGTAGGCCGGAAAGACGCGCTGTTGAAGTCCTAACCGGCAGGAAATGAGGCCCTTCATAACACTACCCGCACCTGCGAACCGCGCGCGCCTTTCTCTACCTCAATGCGTGCCGGAAAGGCCTCTTTTAGCTCTTCCATATGGGTGATCACCAAAATTTTAGCGAACTCTGGGCGCACCTGGTTGATGGCCTCGATCAAGCGCTGGCGGCCCTGGGCATCCTGACTGCCGAAGCCCTCGTCAATCACCAGGCACTGCAACCTGGCCCCGGCACGTTGAGCCAGCACCCGCGAGAGCGCCAGCCGGATGGCAAAATTCACCCGAAAAGCCTCGCCGCCAGAGAAGAGCTCATACTCGCGCATCCCCGCCGCATCGCTGATGAGGATATCCAGGGTTTCGCGCCGGTCTTCGCGTGAATGGTCTTTATACGGCTTCTGGGTCTCAAACCGCACAGACATGTTACCCCCGCTCAGGCGGTCTAAGATTTCGTTAGCCTGGGCTTCGATCTCTGGCAGTGCCTGCTCGATTAACAGGGCCGGCACGCCGTCTTTACTGAAGGCGCGTTCCAGAGTCTTGTAGCGCGCCACTTGGATACTCAATTCTTCGCGCCGCGCCAGCAGTTTGGCCTTACGCTCACGCTGAGAGTCCAGCACGGCCACCGACTGGCGCACCATGCCCATTTCCATGCCCAGGCGGTTGCTTTCGGCCTGAAGTTCCATCATTTCCCGTTCGGCGTGGTGAATATCGGGCAGTTGGGCGGCTTCACTCTCGTATTTTTCCAGGGCCGCCCGGTAGGCCTCTTCCTGCCCGGCCAGGCTGGCGGCTTCAGCGGTCAGTTGGCTTTCGAGTTCGGCCACCTGCCGCTCCAGCGGGGCCAGCGAAGCGCGCGCCTTTTCCAGCGCCCGCATGGCTTCCTCCACGGGGCGCGCCTCGGCCTCAGCCCGGCGCACGGCATCATGGGCGGCGGCGTCATATCCCAACGCCCGCGCTTCTTCGTCAATCGCCGCCAACACCGCGCGCGCCGCGTGGGCGTAATCGTCCTCCGTTAAAATTCGCCCGACCTCGGCCAGGCGCCCCGCGCCGTGATCTTTCTCTCCAGAGCGCCAGCCGGCAATGACCATTTCCAGGCGCACCAGTTCGCTTTCCAGACGGGAATGATCACGCATGGCCGCCCGCAGTTCAGCCTCGCAGCGGGCCAGTCCGGCAATGCGCGCCTGGATTTCTCTCATCTGCGCTTCACTCTGCGCCGCGGCCTCCTGGTTGGCGCGGTAGCGGTCGCCCATCTCTTTGCCTTCCGCTTGAAGGGCATCAATAAGGGCCACCCGCTCCCCTGGGCTGAGCGGCTGCCCGCACAGGGGGCAGGTGGCCCCCTCCACCTGGGTCAGCCGCCGGATGCGCTCCGCCAGGGCATTCATCGCCTCTTTTAAAGAGGCATTTTCGGCGCGCATATCGGCTACGTTCTGCTGGATGGCCTGCAGTTCTTCCTCCAGCGCGCGCCGGCCCATCAACTGCTCTTCCAGCTTTTCGATCTGTTCGGCTAACGCCTGCACCTGAACGCGCAGGTCGGGCAGCCGGGCTTCCTCCTGCAAGATCTGCATCTCCTGTTCATACAGGCTGCGGTATTCTTGCTGTAAGCGCGACTCTTCGCGGGCGATCTCACGCAGAGGTTCACTGCGGCGCGCTTCGATCTCGCGGAAGTTTTGGGCGATCTCCTCCCAGCGTGACAGGCTTGCACGCAGTTCTTGCAAACGCTGGTAGGCCGCCGTTACCTCTCCTTCGCGCGCCAGCGTCTCCTGTAACAACTCCTGCTCGGCCTTCAACCCGCCCAACTGGGCGCTCAGGCGGTTGAAGCGCGACCGGGCTTCATTCACGCCCCTTTCCAACACATCCACCAACCGCTTCTGCTCTTGCAGTGAGGCCGCCAGCCGCTGTAAATTCGCCAGCGCCGCTTCTTTGGCCCGGCACAACTCCTGCACATGCTTCAGGTTGGCCTCGACTTCTTCCAAACGCTTGCGCCGGGCGGCTTCTTGCCCCAGTTCGTTGTCAATCTCCGCCAGTTGGGCGTCCAGCGTTCTCACATCTATTTCTAAGGCTTTGCGGCGCTCGGAGGCGTCTTCGCGGTATTTCTCCCACACCTCCAGCCCCAAAATGCTCGACAGCACCTTCTTGCGGTCTCCGGGGCGCTGTTGGGTAAACTGGTCGGCCTTGCCCTGTAAGAAGAACGAAGCATTGATGAAGGTGTCATAATCCAGCCGCAAGATGGATTGGATGCGGTTTTCCGTCTCGCGCATGGTTTTTTCGGTCAGCGGCCGCCAGACCCCACCCGGGTCACAGACAAACAACTCCAACAGGGTGGTTTTGTCGCGCGGCTTCGAGCGCTGCACGCGGTAGAGGTTGTTCTCGTACTGGAACTCAAAGATGACTTCGGCGGCCTTCGCATGGCTGTTAATGAGGGCATCGTCACGCCGCCGGGCCTGCCCAAACAACGCCCAGGTAATCGCATCGAGCAGTGAGGATTTACCTGCCCCGTTATAACCGGAGATACAGGCCAGGTCGAAGCCGGTAAAATCCAACTCGACCGGGTCGAGATACGAAAGAAAACCAGAAAGCCGCAGTCGGATGGGTATCATAGCGGGATTATTGTATCACACCTGTGAATCGCGGCTCTTGCGGCTCACCAGCACCTTATCCACCCGCAGGCCGTCCATATCCACGACCTCGAACTTGAGGTCATTCCACTCGAACTGCCTTCCCGTGCTGGGGATCTCGCCTAATTGGGCCAGCACGAACCCGGCTACCGTCTGGAACCCGGCGCGGTCCTCTTCTGGCAGGTCAGGCAAATCCAGCAGGTCTTTGAACTCCTCGATGTTCATGCCCCCATCAATCAACCACGAACCATCTTCGCGTTCCAGGGCGCGCGGCTCAAACGGCTGGCCGGCTTCGGGGATGGCCCCTACAATGGCTTCCAGCACGTCAAAGAGCGTTACCATGCCCTGCACCCCGCCCCATTCGTCAATGACCAGAGCCAGGTTGCCGCTGGCCGAGCGCAAGACCTCTAACACCTTGAAAGCCGGGGTACTTTCTGGCAAAAACAGGGCCGGCTGTGACAATTCCGTCAGATTCATCGGCTGGTCTGGGCGGATCTCCCCCTGCACCACTTTTGCCAGCAGCGTCTTGGTGTTGACAATCCCTATCACATCATCCAAACTGCCGCTGGCAAGCGGCATATACACGCGCGGGCTTTCGATAGCGCGGCGCAGGTTTTCCTCAAAGGGTTCTTCCAGATCGAGCCAGTCAATCTCCATGCGCGGCGTCATCAGCGAATCAACCCGGCGGTCGCCCAGGCGGAACACCGACTCGACGATTTCCGTCTCAGTTTCTTCAAACACGCCCACCTGCTCACCCTGCTGGAGCATGGAGCGCACTTCTTCTTCCGTCACCGGGGGTTCGTTGGATTTGCGGATACCCAGCACCCGCACCACAAAATCGGTGGATAAGCTCAACAGATGCACCACCGGCCCGGCCAGGCGCTCTAGAAAATACATGGTGGGGGCCATGAACACGGCAATATTTTCTGCCGCCGTCAGCGCCAGGCGCTTGGGGGCCAGCTCGCCCAGCACCAGCGAAAGGTAGGTGATCAGCAGGACGATGAAGCCCAGGGCAATGGTATCGGCATAACCGGCCAGCGCCGGGACCATACGGCGTAAGAACGCGGCCACCCCATCGCTCAAGCGCGCCCCGGCCACCGCGCTTGAAAGCGTGCCGATCAGGGTAATACCAATTTGGACGGTCGAAAGGAAACGGTCGGGAGCTTCTGCCAGCTTCAGGGCCGTTTGAGCGCCGCGGTCGCCATCCTCAGCCCGCTGCTGCAAGCGCACTTTGCGGGCTGTCATCACCGCCAGCTCAGTCATCGAAAATACGCCGTTGGCGAGGATTAAGAGCAAGATCACCAAAAACTCAAACCAAAAGGGCAGCATAATTGTTTACGGAGTGTCTTTTATCCCCGAAACGGAGCGAATCACCTCGCGGGCCAGGTTTTGCAGTTCGCGGGCGTCTTCCTCACTAGAGTTCATCGCGCGCCAGTACACATCTAACAGATCCAGCGGGGTCAGGCTGGCGAGAGCCTGGTTGCCGGGCAGTCGCAGGCGGGCATCGCGCTGCGGGCGGCGCACCAGGTGGAACTCGAACGCCCCCTCGGCATAGCGCCGCAGGGCCTGCTCGTTCAGCAGGGAATCGTACTCCGCCGGGTACTCGATCACCAGCCGCACGATGGCGTCCGCCAGTTCTTCCTGGGGCGGCAGGGCGGCCATCAGGCGCTCAGGGATGTTTTCTATCGAATCCAGGTGAATGAAACGGTCAATAAAGCGCCGCCCTTCCAGCCGTCGCCATTCCACGCGCGTCTCCTGGCCCGGCGCGAGGTGAGCAATGACGTAAAACTTATCATCCTGGGCCTCGCCAAAATCTACCCGCTCAATTGAGCCGGGGTAAACCACCGGCGGCTGCTGTCCTTCGTTCACGTCCTGCGGTTTATGGATATGCCCTAACGCCACGTAACTAAACCGCGGGTCGCGCACCAGCGACCCCGGCAGTACCAGGTCACTGCCGAGCATCACGGCGCGCTCGCCGCCATATTTGGCCCCCTGCACCGAGGCGTGCGCCGCCAGCACTACCGGCAGGCGCGGATCAACCTTTTTTTCCAGCCACTCGCTCACCAGTTCTGCCAGGCGGCTTTCTAGCTCGGCGTAAACCTGCCCTGGGTCTGTGCCTGAAAGCGCCAGAGAGGCCATCAGGCTGGAACGCGAAACCCACGGCAGAGCCAGCACTTGCAGAGGCAGGCCTTCCAGGTCGTCTGGGCCCAGCAACATAGGGCGCGAGGCCACTTTCACATGGGCGATGGGCAGGGTTTCAAATTCCTGCATGGCGTGGGCGCGTCCTAACGCGGGCGACAAATCGTGATTACCGACCACCAGCAGGGTGCGAATCCCCGCCTTCGAGAGCCGCGCGATGCGCCGCCCCCATTCGCGCTGAAACGTAGGGACCGGGGTGCGGTCTTTGTAAGCATCCCCGGCAAACAATACCAGGTCCACGCGCTCATCAATGGCGGCATCCACGATGGTATCAAGCGACTTAAGAAAATCCTGCACCCGCACGGGCAGGCCAGACTGCGGGTCGTGGCGTCCATGGGTGGCAATGTCAATATGCGCGTCGGCAAAATGAAGGATTCTCAGCACAGGCAACCTCTATGGATTGACGCCCAGGTTTTTTAAGGCTTCTTCGGCAGGCGTAAAGCCGGGGTGATATTCCAGGCTCTTGCGCAGGTCGGCAATAGCCCCCTCACGGTCGCCCAGGGCTTCTTTAGCCCGCGCCCGCCAGTAAAAATTTTCCTCCAAAAATGGGTCACTGGCCGCTTTGATGGTGGTATCGGCCAGCGCCAGCACATCTTCGTAGCGCCCGCTGTAATAATAGGCAAAGTAAGGGCCGGTCTGATACCAGGTGGTGCGCCAGGGACGCTGTTCGGCGGGCAGTTCGGCGTAGATTGCAAAGGCCTGGTCATACGACTGGGCCGCGCCGGTGTAATCGCGCAATTGCACCTGGCTGGAACCTCGGTTGTACCACGCGAAGAATAAATCCTGCCCCTCGGTGGTGTATACTTCCTGCGAGGCGATCTCATAGGCCAGCCGGTTAGCGGTTTCTTCGTCGGCATAGCTGCCCAGCGTCCGCAGTACGTCTGCTTCCTGTTCGGGCGGGTAGACCACCACAAAGGCATAATTAAACGACCGCCAGCCGCGAATTAAATCTTCATAACTGACCCGGAACCGGTCGCCGTTCTCTTCAAAAGCGTCTTTCACCTGATAGATGGCGGTGGCGTCGTCGTAGCCATACACCACCTGGTAGTGGCCCATCCACGAAACCTTACCCGACAGGTCGCGCAGGTATACCCCGCGCTCTACCATCACAGGGAACCCGGCGCTAATCAAGGCTTTTAACAACTCATGGGTTCCGCCAAAACGCGCCAGGGCGCGGTAATCGGTCTGCTGGTTGGCGTAATCCACCAGTTCATAGGGCATGACGTTCTTGTCGCGCAAAAACGGCTTAACCGCTTTAGAGAGTTCTTCGCGCGTGCCCTGCCACCCCCAGAACTTGAGCATCATCGCCATGGTTGCGGGGGCGCACTCGTTCTGGCCGAAGTGCTGGTCTACATAAGGCACATTTTCAATCTGCCCGGTAGATGGCAGCGGCGTAGAGGTCGGCGTGGGCGGCGCGGTGGTGGGGGTCGGCTCGTCGGGTTTCAGCGTGGACGTCGCCGTGGGAGCAGGCGTTGCCGTAATCTGCTCCCCTGCCACCCTCTCCGTAGAAAGCGCCGTCATCGTCGCCTGCACAATGGCGTCTACGCGCCCCTGCTGGCCGGGCGTAAAGACTTCCGCCTCGGGCGGGCGCAGCAGGTAAAAGAGCCGGATGCGCGCCTGGTCCAGCCGGGGCCATAACCTCGCAAACACCGGCGGCAGCGCGCAGACCAGAACCAACGCTGCTGCTAACCCAACCGCGATCCATATCCAGTTTTTTCGGTACTTCATACAGAGCGATTATATCGTATTATTCCCCAAAACTTCCCTATAATTATTCTCAACGAACAGCTTACCTGGAGTGCTATGTCCCTCTCCGATTCATTTCCCCCAGACTGCCTGGTCTGCCGCAAGCAGCACGGCCTGTCCCCGCCCCCCGGCGGGCCGGTCTACGAAGATGAGCTTGTGTTTGCCAGCCATTCGTTTATCCCCCAGGATGAAGAGAGTGTCTACCTGGGCCTCTTGTTTTTAGAGCCACGCCGCCACATCACCGGGCTGGAAGAGATGACCCCTGAAGAGAGCCGCCAGATCGGCGTCATGATTGCGCGCCTCAGCCGGGCGCTCAAGGCCGCGACCGGCGCGGAACATATCTACCTGTTCGTGCTGGGGCATCACGTGGAACACCTGCACTTCTGGCTTCTGCCGCGCTACCCCGGCACGCCCCGCGAATATTGGGGCCTGCGCGTTGTTGAATGGCCTGACGCCCCATACGGCGGCCCGGTGGAAATCTGGGCGCTGTGCGACCGCCTGCGCAACGCGCTCAACCGCGAACCTTAACTGATGGATCAACCTTGAACCTCTCCTCTTCACCCTCCTCCACGGCGGCTTCTACGACCTTCGCGGCCTTCCGCCACCGCAACTATCGCCTGTGGTTTTTTGGGCAACTTATCTCTCTGGTGGGAACCTGGATGCAGGGAACTGCCCAGGGCTACCTGATTTATTCGCTGACCGGCTCCTCGGCCTATCTGGGGTACGTGGGGTTTGTCTCTGGCCTGCCGAACTTCCTGTTTATGCTCTTTGGGGGCCTAGTCGCGGACCGCTTTTCGCGCCGTACCCTGATGATTATCACCCAGGCGGCGCTGATGCTGCTGGCTTTCTTCCTGGCGGCCCTGGTTTTCCTCGGTATCGTCCAGCCCTGGCACATTCTGGTGCTGTCTTTCCTGGCCGGGGTGGTCTCGGCTTTCGATACGCCGGCCCGCCAGTCGTTTGTGATCGAACTGGTTGGCCGCGAGGATATGACCAACGCCATCGCCTTTAACGCCACCATGTTCAACGCGGGGGCGATCCTCGGCCCGGCCATCGGCGGCCTGATCTACGCCCTCACCGGGCCGGGATGGTGCTTCACCCTCAACGGCATTTCGTTTATTGCCATCATCGCGGCCCTGGCGATGATGAGCATCCGGCCCATTGAGGCCCCGCCCCGGCACCATTCGGCCCTCAAATCGATTGCGGAAGGGTTTCGCTACGTGCGCGGCAACCGCATGGTGCTGACCCTCACCTTCAGCGTGCTGATCTACGCGGTCTTTGCCTTTGGGCTGTTCAACCTCATGCCCGCCTGGGCGGTGGAGATCTTGGGCGGCGACGTGACCACCAACGGCCTGCTGCTTTCGGCGCGCGGGCTGGGCGCCGTGATCGGCGGCCTGACCATCGCCATGTTCGCCAACCGCAGCTTTCGGGGCACGCGCGGCCTGCGCGGCAAGATGTGGGCCATCTCCAGCCTGCTCTTGCCGGTGTTTATGGCGCTGTTCGCCATCGCCCGCTGGCTGCCCATCTCGCTGTTCCTGCTGGGGACTATCGGCCTGACGAGCATCACTATTATGAATAACAGCAACGCCATGGTACAGTCGCTCGTGCCAGATGCGCTGCGCGGGCGGGTGATGGCGTTGTATTCGATGACCTTTATGGCTGGGGGGCCGTTTGGGGCGCTCTTAATCGGCCTGCTGGCCGAGCGCGCCAGCGAACCAACGGCGGCCCTCGTCTGCGCGGCGGCCCTGGCCGTCTATGCCATCTTGATCTGGGCCGCCCGCCCCGAGGTGCGCCGCATGGCCTGACCTGATGGTGTTTCTAAATTCTGTATCAACTGCGTCCCGCAGTTAATACAGAATTTAGTAAACAGTCCTAAACAAGACAAGAGGGTCTGTGTACAGGCCCTCTTGCGTTGTTTAATCTTTACTCTTCGTGGAATTCGCCTTCCACCACTTCGCCTTCACCGCCGCGCTCGCGTTCTGGCCGGCTGGCTTTGCCGTTCGTGGAACCCACGCCCGATTGAGCGCCCTGGTGCACAGCCGCGCCCATCTGGTTGACGGCCTGCTGTAACTGTTCCGTCTGCCGCTGGATGCGGTTGATGTCATCCGAGTTAATCGCTTCGCGCAGGGTGTTGATCTGGCTCTCTACGTTGGCGCGCACATCACCCGGAACCTGCATCCCCAGTTCATTCATCAGCTTCTGCGCCTGGTAAATGGCGGCGTCGGCGGCGTTGCGGGCCTCCGCCAGTTCGCGGCGGCGCCGGTCAGCGGCTTCATTCTTCCTGGCCTCTTCCACCATCCGCTCGATATCAGCTTTGGTGAGGTTGGTCGAAGCCGTGATCGTCACGCGCTGTTCGCGCCCGGTGGCTTTATCGCGCGCTGAGACGTTGAGAATACCGTTGGCGTCAATGTCGAAGGTCACTTCCACCTGCGGCACGCCGCGCGGCGCGGGAGCGATCCCTTCCAGCCGGAAGCGGCCCAGGCTCATGTTATCGCTCGCCATAGGGCGCTCGCCCTGCAAGATGTGGATATCCACCGCCGTCTGGTTGTCTTCCGCCGTGGAGAAGATCTCCGACTTGCGGATCGGAATGGTGCTGTTGCGCGGGATCAGGACGGTCATCACGCCGCCCAACGTCTCCACGCCCAGCGAGAGCGGGGTCACATCCAACAGCAGCACGTCCTTCACTTCGCCGGCCAACACGCCCGCCTGAATGGCCGCGCCAATCGCCACCACTTCGTCGGGGTTGACGCTCTTGTTCGGTTCTTTGCCGGTCGCCTTGCGCACGAACTCTTGCACCATGGGCATGCGCGTCGCGCCGCCCACCAGGACGATTTCGTCTATGTCTTTAGCGCTCAGGTTGGCGTCTTTCAGCGCCGCCTCAAACGGGCCGCGCAGCCGTTCCACCAGATGCTGAGACATCTGCTCGAATTTAGAGCGCGTCAGCCGCAGTTGCAGGTGCTTGGGACCGTTCACGTCCGCTGTGATGTAAGGCAGGTTGATCTCCGTCTCCATCATCGAAGACAGCTCGATCTTGGCGCGCTCGGCGGCTTCGCGCAGGCGCTGCAAGGCCTGGCGATCCTGGCGCAGGTCAATGCCCTGCTCTTTCTTAAACTCATCGGCGGCCCAGTTCAAGATCACCTGATCCCAGTCGTCGCCGCCCAGGTGCGTATCGCCCGAAGTCGCCAGTACTTCGACGACGTTGTCGCCCACTTCCAGAATCGACACGTCAAACGTGCCGCCGCCCAGGTCAAACACCAAAATACGCTCGTTGGTCTTTTTATCCAGGCCGTAGGCCAGAGCTGAAGCCGTCGGCTCGTTGATGATGCGCAGAACTTCCAGCCCGGCAATTTTGCCGGCGTCTTTGGTGGCCTGGCGCTGGCTGTCGTTGAAGTACGCCGGGACGGTGATCACCGCCTGCGTCACCGGCTCGCCCAGGTAAGCCTCGGCATCGGCCTTGAGCTTGCTCAGGATCATGGCCGAAATTTCCTGGGGCGTATATTCGCGCCCCGTGGCCGGGATTTTCACCCGCGCGTCGCCGGCCTGGCCTTTGACCACCTGATACGAGACCATCTTCTGTTCCTGCAAGGTCTCCTCGTAGCGGCGACCCATAAAGCGCTTAATCGAATAGACGGTGTTATTGGGGTTGATCACCGCCTGGCGTTTGGCGGGCAGGCCCACCAGACGTTCGCCGTTCTTCGTAAACGCTACCACCGAGGGCGTCAGCCGCGACCCTTCCGCGTTGGTGATGACCACCGGCTCGCCGCCTTCCATCACTGCCACCACGCTGTTGGTGGTCCCGAGGTCGATACCGATAATCTTTGCCATAATTCACTCTCCTAAAAAGACAAGAGTCTTCTTTAATCCCAGGTGTTGAATTTCAACACAAACTCCGCCCGGCCCAAAGAATCTGGGGTGATTTTCGGTCCGGCGGCCCCATTTCTGGCTATAGAATAGCATCCAAATAAAAGATCAATATTAACAAAATGTCGAAATTGTATAAAAACAGGAACCTTAGATTTCGTCAACAGCATCACCATTCAGTAAACGACTCGCTATAATTAAGCCAGAGAGGTTTATCTATGGATGCGAAGAAGGTGGTCCTACGGTTCTGGTTCGCGCTGCTGATACTGGCGGCGATGCTGCTCGCGCCGCGCCCGGCAGGTGCGCAAGACGACCGCCCTGTGGTCGTGACCCTGCGCTTTGAAGATGCCCTCAACCCGGTCTGGCAGGAATACCTCAAGCGCGCCACTCAGGTTGCCCACCAGAACGGCGCGACCGCCATTATCCTACAGCTAGATACCCCTGGCGGCAGTATTGACCTGATGAACCGGCTGGTCGAACAAATCCGCACCAGCGACATCCCCATTATCGTCTACGTCTCGCCGCGCGGCGCGATGGCCGCCTCTGCCGGAACCATCCTCACCCTGGCCGGTCACGCCGCGGCCATGGCCCCTGAGACGACCATTGGCGCGGCCAGCCCGGTTGGGTCACAGGGCGAGGACATCGGCGAAACGATGGAAAGCAAGGTAAAAGAAGTTCTTAAAGCCACGGTGCGCACCCTGGCCGCCGGACGGAGCCAGCCCGCCCGTGACCTGGCCCAAGAGATGATCCAGGATGCCCGCGCCGTTTCGGTGGATGAAGCCCTGGAGGCCGGGCTGATTGATTTCAAAGCTTCCAGCCTCACCGACCTGCTCAACCAGCTCGACGGCACTCAGGTGCAGGTGCAGGATGAGACGATCACCCTGCGCACCGCCCAGGCCAGCGTCATCGAAGTTCCCATGACCTTCATGGAAGAACTTCTGACCATCCTTGCCAACGCCAACCTCGTTTTCCTGCTCATGGCGGTGGGCGTGCAGGCCATCCTCATCGAACTATCCTCGCCGGGCGGCTGGGTGGCCGGGTTTATCGGGGTGATCTGCCTGCTGCTGGCGGCCTACGGCCTGGGCGTGCTGCCGGTGAACTGGTTTGGCATCCTCTTTATCGTCATGGCTTTTATCCTGTTTATCATGGATATTAAGGCCCCCACGCACGGGGCGCTGACCGCCGCGGGAGCGGGTTCGTTCATCGTCGGGGCGCTGGTGCTGTTCAACTCGCCCAACGTGCCGGCCTTCCAGCGCGTCTCGGTGCCGCTGGTGGTAGGGACGGGCCTGACGCTGGGCCTGGCCTTCTTTGCTCTGGTGGTTTATGGGCTGCGCGCCCAGCGGGCCCCGGCGCGCATGGGGCAGCAGTCACTCATCGGGCAAATCGGCGTGGTGAACACCCCCCTCAACCCCATCGGAACCGTGCAAATCGGCAGTGAACTGTGGAGCGCCATCCTGGTTGACGGCGGCCCGGCCCTGCCGCGCGGCGCGGCGGTACAGGTGGTTGGGTTTGAAAACCTGCAAGTCCGCGTCAAGCGCCTTCCCAAAGAAACCCCTACGGAGACCCATGAATAACCACACCTCTCTTGCTGCCGTCACCCGGGCCGACCGGGCCATCACCGACGAGGGTTGGATCCGAGATATGCTCTGCCGCGCGCCCCTCGGCGTGCTGGCGACCGCCGTCCCCACTGATGACCCGGCGGCCCCCCAACCGTTTATCAGCACGCTGTCTTTCGTTTACGATTCCAGCCGCCACGCCATTTACTTCCACACGGCCCGCCGGGGCCGCGTGTGGGAAAACGCCCACGCCAACCCACGCGCCTGCTTTACAGTCAGCGAGATGGGCCGCCTGCTGCCCGCTAAAACCGCTCTCAACTTTGGCGTAGAATATGCCAGCGTGGTGATCTTTGGCGGCCTCGTCCTGGTGGATGAACCCGTCGAAGCCGAATACGGCCTCCAACTGCTGATGGACAAATACTTCCCTTATCACCGCCCTGGGCGCGACTACCGCCCCATCACCCCAGAAGAGCGCGCCGTTACCGCCGTGTTCCGCCTGGATATTGCCGAATGGTCGGGCAAGCAAAAGAAAGCCCCGGCAGACTTCCCCGGCGCGTTCTTTTGGCCCCCCCAACCCTGACCCATGTACACTCGCCGCGCGCTCTGCAAAAAAATCGCCTTTCTTTGCGGCGGCCTGCTGGCCGCCTGCGTCCCTACACCCCCGGTTCCTCCGGTTACGCCGACGCCCGCGCCGGCCACCCCGGCCGGCCAGCCCACTCCGCCCCGCGTAGACCCGCAAATCCTCTTAACCGGCCTGGATTTCCCCGAAGGCCCTGCGTTCGACCCGCAAGGCCGGTTGTGGTGCACCGAACTGCTCGGCGGCAACCTCGTCCGTTACGAGAATGGCCGTGCTTACCGCTACCCCATCGGCGGGGAGAGCGGCGGGCGCGGTAACGGGCTGGCCTTCGACCACCAGGGCCGCGCCTGGGTGACGGATTCGGGCCGCAACGTGATTCAACGCTTTGATCCCAACGCTGAGAAGTGGGAAGTGATCCTCGCCTCCATTGACGGCGCGCCTTTGCAATCTCCCAATGATTTGTGCTTCGATGCCCAGGGCAACCTGCTGTTCACCTGTCCGAATTTTGCCAGCACGGAACCCACCGGCTACGTGGTCTGCCTGCGGCCCGATGGCTCGGCCCGCAAAATTGCAGAGGGGTTTTACCGCCCTAACGGCCTCGATCTCGTCGAAGGCGGCGCATCGCTGGTTGTGGCCGACACTTACCGCAAAACCCTCTTCAAAGGCGCATGGGACGCCTCCGCCCTGGTCTGGCAAGACCCACAGCCCTGGGCTGAGGTGGGCGGCGCAGAAGGCCCCGACGGCATGGCCCCCGGCGCAGATGGTTTTCTCTACCAGGCCATCTATGGAGACGGGGTCATCCGCGTCATTAACCCACGCGGCAAGGTACAGCGTGAGATCCGCGTTCCTGGCGCCAACCCCACCAACGTTGCCATTGACCCGTCTGGCAAACTAGGCATTGTCGTCACCGAAACGGAAAAAGGCCAACTGATCAGCTTTCCTGCTGAAGCCCCCGGCTCAGCGATCTTCGACGGCGGCGGCGCCTGGAAGTAAGTTCCGCTTGTAGGAGGGGCGTAGAAGTGATTCTGGGAAGCCCTGCCAACCCCTGTACATCTTGTTGACATTTCATCCAATTATGATAAATTAGACTTGATCCGTGTTTTAAACCCGTGTGTTATTTGTGCGGTTAAAAGGACAGTCTCAAATCCATGGGGGGTTTTTCTCGCCGCGCATCCGACCTCGGGACATTCTACCCTTTCCACCCGGAAGGAGTTTCCACCATGTACCGCCGCTTGTTATACCTCTTGCTTGTGTTCGTCTTTGTCTCGACAGCGTGTTCGCTGTTCGGACCTGAACCCACGCCCACACCTCCACCCGCTGAACCCACCAAAGCTCAGGCAGTTGAAGCCACTGCCACACAAGCACCGGAAAAACCCGCCGAGCCGACGGCTACCCCACAGCCAGAAACGCCCGCTGGCCTGGTGACGTCTCTAGATGAAGTGAAGAGCGCGACCATCCAAATTGTGGCGCAGGGCACTTTTGTAGCCCCTGACTTCAGCGTGTACTATAACGCTGCCGGTTCTGGTTCCGGCTTCATCATTGATCCTTCGGGCCTGGCGATCACCAACAATCACGTTGTCACCGGCGCGGCACTGCTCAAGGTTTACGTGGGCGGTGATACTTCTCCCCGCAATGCCAAAGTCTTGGGGGTCTCAGAATGTTCAGACCTGGCCGTCATTGACATTGACGGCGACGGCTACAATTACCTGGCGTGGGGCGAGCAGGAATTGAAAGTCGGGATGGACGTTTATGCGGCAGGCTTTCCGCTGGGCGATCCTGAATTTACCCTCACCCGCGGCATCATCTCAAAGGCCAAAGCCACCCCCTACATGTCTGTGACCTCGGTTGATAACGTGATCGAACACGACGCCACCATCAAACCCGGCAACTCTGGCGGCCCACTTGTTACCCCCGATGGCAAGCTGGTGGGCATTAACTATGCCGGCTCAGAGGGCGGCCCGTACTACGCCATTACCCGCGCTGAAGCCGACAAAGTCCTCGATGACCTGATGAGCGGCAAAGACGTTGCTTCCATTGGGATCAACGGCGAAGCCGTGCGCAGTGAGGATGGGAGTCTGAGCGGCATCTGGGTCTATTCGGTCAAATCCGGCTCGCCGGCGGACAAGACGGGCATCACCGGCGGCGACATCATCACCAGCCTGGAAAACATCATCCTGGCGACCGATGGAACCATGAACGACTACTGCGACATCCTGCGTTCGCACGAGCCAACCGACACGCTTAACGTCACCGTTCTGCGCTATGTCGACCAGACGATCCTCACCGGGCAGATCAACGGGCGTGAATTAGCTGTCACCTACTCATTTGCGCAGGATCTACAAAATGACGTTGACACCGGCCAGTCGGGCGGCGGCGCTTATACCGAGTACGTGACGCTGACCGATGCTACCGGCGCGATTCAGGTGGAGGTTCCAGCAGAATGGTCCGATACCGATGGCTCGAAGTGGGAAACCACCTGGGGCAACATCAACATCACCGCTCCTTCGATCAGCGCCTCTACGGACCTGAACAGCTACTTCAATGGGTGGGATACTTCTGGCGTGTTCTTCGCCGCCTCTTCTGACCTGGGGCGCACCGGCGGTTACGTGGAGCTGTTAGACGGAACGCGCGATTGGTACACCGGCGACTGCCAGGCCGATGGCGCCGCCCAGAATTACGAGGATGAGCTGTATGAAGGCCGCTACCAGTTGTGGAAGAACTGCGGTCCCAACGACACCTACACCCTGGTGCTGTCGGCCCGCCCCAAGGAGAATAAAACGGCTTTCCTGATCCTGGTAGAAATCAAGATCACCACCGATGCCGATCTCGAAGCTCTCGACCACATTATGCAGTCCTTTGTGGTAGTAGGCGACGTTTAGTCTGCGCGGACGTAAAAGACCTGTGATAGCGCGCCGGACGGCTGAAACAGCCGTCCGGCGTTTTTGTCTGCACATTGACGTTACGTCTGGGGAATACCGGCCTCGACCCTGGGGAAAAGCGGAGCGCCCGTCTGCACCCGGCTGCCGGGAGGAAGCGCGCCCCAGCGCAGATCCCCTTGCAGCGAGGCTTGCGGCTGCCACCCCAGGCGGCGGAAGAGCTCGGCGCTGCGTTCGGGCATCACCGGCGCAAGCAGCACCCCGGCCAGTCTGAGGGCCTCGGCGGCGAAATAAAGCGAGGTTGCCACACGCTCCATCTCGCCAGCTTTGGCCGCTTTCCATGGGGCGGCACGCTCCAGGTAGCCGTTGGTGGTCGTCAGAAAATCCATCACCTTTTCCACGGCCTGGTTCACAGCAAAGGCTTCTACCTGCTCTAAAACCTTCTGCGGCAGGGCTTCGGCCTGCTCGCGCAGTGCCTGTTCCTCCGCACCGCTGACGGCAGGCTGAGGCAAGAAGCCATCGTAGTAGCGCGCCGTCATGTGCGCCACACGGTGCAGCAGGTTGCCCAGGTTGTTCGCCAGGTCTGCCGTATAGCGCGCGGCCAGCCGGGCTTCGTCAAAATCGGCGTCCTGACCAGGAGTCATTTCGCGCAGGAGAAAATAGCGAAAAGCATCTACGCCATAGATTCCTGTTAAATCCAGCGGTTTAACGGCATTACCCAACGATTTGCCCATTTTGCGCCCGTCAATCACCCACCAGCCGTGCGCGAAGATCGTTTTAGGCAGCGGCGCGCCCATGGCCTTTAACATGGTCAGCCAGTAAACCGAATGGGTGGTCAAAATATCCTTGCCGATCAGGTGAACGGCGTGCGGCCACCAAAAGGCAAACCGCGGCGGGTCCTGCCGGTAGCCGGCGGCGGTCACGTAATTGAGCAAAGCATCGAACCACACGTAGGTTACATACTCCGGCGCAAACGGCAGGCGGATGCCCCAATTGAGACGGCTGGCAGGCCGCGAGATGCACAGATCGCCCAGCGGACGGCGCAGAAAGCCCAATATTTCACTGCGGCGGCGCGGCGGCTGGATCAGATCGGGGTGGGCGTGCAGGTATTCCACCAGCCAATCCTGATACTGGCTCATGCGGAAGAAATAATTGGCCTCGACAATCTGCTCCACCGGGCGGCCGCAGTCTGGACAGCACCCATCGCGCAGGTCTTTCTCCGTCCAGAAACGCTCATCCGGCACACAGTACCAGCCCTCGTACTCGCCGCGGTAGATCTCGCCGCGCTCCCACAAATCTTGAAGGACCGCCTGCACCACTTGAGTATGGCGCGGCTCGGTGGTACGGATAAAGTCATCGTAAGCAATGCCTAACCCGGCCCAGGCCGATTTAAAACGCGCGGCCATGCGGTCTACATAGGCCTGAGCATCAGGCAGGTTGGCTTTGCGCACAGCGTTATAAACCTTCTGCCCGTGTTCGTCCACGCCGGTCAAGAAAAAGGTATCTTTGCCAGCCAAACGGGCGTAGCGCGCCAGCGCATCCGCCAGAATGGTGGTGTAAGCGTGGCCCAGATGCGGCTCATCGTTGACGTAATAAATAGGGGTCGTGATATACAACTTTGAATCCATTTTTTCCTCTACCCAAAATAAAAAACCTCCCACGCGGGGAGGCTCAAGAAAAGGCCAAAACTGGCTGTTAAGAAGCCGCTTTTACCTCCCCAAACTGAGCCAGCCGCGATTCAGCATCGCGGCGCAGGGCATCAACATGGAGAGGGAAAAGACAGCGTTCATTGTAAATATCATAACCACATGTGAAAAGAATGTCAACTTTAAAAAGCGCCAAAACGGGAATGTCCATATATTGACAATTCCCCCCTAAATGGCTAAGATTAGCCCAGGCTCAACTCAATCCTATCGCTGTATTGTTGATTTATTGGAATGAATCATGACCCATACGCATATCCCCAATTTGAATTCGCTAGAACCTGCTCTCCAGGCCAAATGGCAGGTCCTGATAGAGCGGCTGCAATCGTTAGAAAGCGTGATCGTGGCCTATTCCGGCGGGGTTGACAGCTCGCTGCTGGCCGTTGCCGCCCACCTGGCGCTGGCCCCGCACATGCTGGCCGTGACCATCCGCTCGCAGGTGGAAACGCACGGCATCATGGAAACCGCAGAAACGCTGGCCGCTCAGTTTGGCTTCCCTCACCAAATCATTGATTACGATAAACTGCAGGATGAAAATTACGTAGAGAACTCGCCCAACCGCTGCTACGTTTGCAAATCGGTGGATTTGGGCATTATCACGGACCTGGCGCGTCAGGCGGGCATTCGCCACGTGGTGATGGGCGCGAACGCCGACGACCTGGGCGATTACCGGCCCGGCCTGCGCGCCGCCGCCGAATTGGGCGTCCTCAGCCCGCTGGCCGAAGTCGGGCTGACCAAGCAGGAAATCCGTCTGATCTCACGCGAGTTGGGATTGGGCAATTGGAATCATCCTTCTTCGCCTTGCCTGGCCTCGCGCCTGCCCTACGGCGTCAAAGTGACCCGCGAAAAGTTAGAGCAGGTAGCCGCCGGCGAAGCCTACCTGCGCGCCCTGAACTTCCGCGTCGTGCGCGTGCGCAATAACGGAGTCATGGCCCGCATTGAGGTTGAACCCCAAGACCTGGCCCGTCTGGTTGGCCTGCGCGAGACGATTGTGCCGTACTTCAAGCAGCTTGGGTTCCAGTATGTCACCCTGGACCTGGAAGGTTTTCGTTCAGGAAGCCTTAACGAGGTGCTGCCCGAAGTGGTTAAAAACGGCGCGGCATCCCATTAACCCGTATATATCATGTCCCTACCCCGCTGGGCGGCCAACGGGGTAGGGATTATTTTTTAATCACGAAGGAATCAAAATCTCTGGCGACGGTGGTGTTTGGAAACACCGCCTGGGCTTCTTGCAGAATGTCTTTGTCGCGGTAACGGCGCGAGACGTGATTAAGGATCAGCCGTTTTACGCCCGCGCGCTTCGCCAGCTCGGCGGCGGCTTTGGCCGTCAGGTGGGCGAAGGCCTGGGCCATACTGCGCTCTTCTTCCAGGTAGGTAGCTTCGATCACCAGGGCATCGGCATCGCGGACGACTTCGGTGAGGTTCGAGGTATCGCCAACATCGCCCACATAAGCCAGGCGGGTTCCCAGACGTTCCTCGCCCAGCACCATATCGGGCTCGATCACCCGGCCATCGGGCAGCGTTACCGTTTCGCCAGCGACCAGGCTGCGCCGCCAGGGGCCGGGGGGGATACGCAGTTCTTCGGCCTTCTCCGGCAGGAAAGGCCGCCGCGCCTTTTCCTCAAACAGGAAGCCAAAACTATCTGGACTGCGGTGATGCACGGGGAAGGCCCGCACGGTAAAGTCATCGGCCTCAAAAATAACCCCCGGCTCAATCACCTTCAGGTTGATCGGCATCGGAGGCTGCGCGCCGCGCAGTACCACCCCGTACAACAAATCATAAACGCGCTCCAGTGAAGATTTGCCCCCCATAATTTCCATTTGGTCAATCGTCTCCCAGCGCATGAAGGTCGAAAGCAGTCCGGCCAGGCCCAGGATGTGATCGAGATGCCCATGCGTGATCAGGATGCGGCTCAGACGTTTAAACCCAATACCCGACTGTAAAATTTGCCGCTGGGTCCCTTCTCCGCAGTCAATTAAGAACCGATATTCGTCATGCTGGACCACCTGCGCCGATAACCCGCGTTTGACCGAGGGAGCCGATGCGGAGGTTCCCAGGAAAATGATTTCAAACAATTTTTAGCTTCCTTTCCCCGTCCGATGTGCGCCTATTTTACCCTAAAATGATTGCAGAATCTGCCTTTAATCCCTATACTTGGTTAACCCGCTGTTTTTTTTTGCAGACAGAACGCTAAGGATCATTCCCTCATGGACATCCGCGACCAAATCATCCAGGAACTCGATAACGCCCGCGCCCATATGCAGCACCTGATTGCCGAACTGGACAGCGACGCCGAAGTTTACCCAGGCTGGACGGTGAAAGAACTGCTGGCACATATTACCGGCTGGGATGATCTGGTGATCAACACGCTCAACCGCCACCTGACGGGAATGGCCCCGATTCTGGCAGTGAACCGGGGCATTGACTTTTACAATGCCACCACCGTCGCAGAACGCGAAGGTCTGCCATTTGAGCATATTTTGCGCGAATATGAGGCCACCCGCGAGCAGTTGAAAGCCCTGCTGCGCTCCATCCCACCGGAGCGGTTCGCGGATGAAATTACCCTGCCCTGGGGGCCCAAAGCCACTGTACAGACGTTTATCCGGGTCTTTTCAGAACACGAACGCGAACACGAAGAAGAGATTCACAGCCACCTGCGCCGGTCTTAACCATGGCGCGGCGTCTGCCGTGTAATACGAACAGGAGCACCTGAAGTTAAAACAATCTAAGGCGCGCCGCGGAAAATCCGCGGCGCGCCTGGCTGTGTAGGGCGGGTGGGACTTGAACCCACAAGGGGTCTCCCCCGGCAGATTTTAAGTCTGCTGCGTCTGCCTGTTCCGCCACCGCCCCGCTGTGATTAATTGTATCGCATGTGCGGCGGGCGTCAAGCCTTAAAATCCAGCGGATCAGGGCTTTTCACAGGGCTTTGCGAATTGCAGCGGCTAGCGGACGTCAATGCGCGGGGCCAGCCAGAGCGCGCGGTCCTGAACCATCTGACCGTTGGCGAGAACGACCAGGATGAATTTCACGTCCTGACCGGCCAGGCCGCTGAGATCAATATCAACCGAGGTGTAGTTGCCGTCATTGACCTCCACCCACGAGCCGAGGGTCTGAATGGGGCCGTCGCCGATCTGATAGTCGAGCTGGATTTTCACGTTGCAGCTTTTGGCGTTGTAGTCACAGCCGACGAGAGAAAGGAAGTGGTAGCCGGCCTGGACGCGGATGGCCGGGAACTTGCCGCGGATGACGCCGTCATTGATGGCCTGGGGGTTGAGGATGAGGCCGGGTTCATCGTCAATCTGGCCGGTTTCAAGCTGAGGGCGCTCAAAGCGCAAGACAAAGCCTTTGGCGTCGCCATCGGTGCCGGGGCAGGGCAGGCGGGTGGTAGTGGTAGAGGTGACGGCATTCGTCCACTCGGCGGCACAGTAATTGGCGGCAAAGTCGTAGATGTAGTTGGTGGGAACGGCCGTGGCGTTGGTGTTAACGATGATCTCCACGTAAAAAGGCGCGTTGTTGCCGACGCCAAACAGCACGCCTTTATCATCGCGCAGCTTCCAATTGCCGCGGTAGGTTCCCATGGTGGAAGGGGCAATCATGCCGATGGAAATATCCACTTCTTGACCCGGGGCAACGGTGGATGGAAGATCCACGACGGTTGGGGCGCCCATGCGGTTGCCATCTACAAAAACCACGTCATAGGCGGTGGTCCAGGTACAGGTTCCGGTGTTGCGCAGCCGCCAGGTTTTGGTGAAGGGGGTGTTCGCGGCAAAGACGGTGCGGTCGCGCACGGTGACATCGGCGACAAAGCGAGCGCCGTTGCAGGGGGTGGGGGTGGCCGTTCCACTGGGCGGCGGGGGAGGGATCACCACGACGGGCGTCTGTGTGGCGGTGGGGATGCGGACGACCGGCGTTTGGGTAGGCGTGGGGGCGAGCGTTTCGGTAGGGGCCAGGGTTTCAGTGGGAAGGACTTCGGTAGCGGTAGGCTCAAGCGTGGCGGTGGCTTCAGGCGGGGAGGTCTGGGTTTGAAGCTCGCCCAACTGACCCTCAAAAGCCAGTTGGGTGGCGGTGCGCTGTGCGGCTTCGGCCATCAGGGCATCTTGCGTGGCCTGGGCATCGATGGCCTGGGTGGAGGTGGGGGGCTGGCCTCCGCCGCCGATACTGGGGAGTGACAGGTTGCATGCGGCGGTTATCAAAAAGATCACCAGCACGACAGATAAGGATGAAAACGTCTTTTTACTCATGGCTGTTCTCCTCCAGTGGAGCGGGATTATCCATAGGGAAGATGGTATCGGGGTTGGTCTCGATGATCTCCGCCTGAACGCTGCCGCGCGTCAGCTCGCGCAGGCCGGCCTGAAAGCTCTCTACGTGTTCGACGGCAAAACGGGCCGTCAGGGTGACATCCGCGCCAAAATCCTCATCCAAAATCTGGCCGTGGTGGGCACGCACCAATTGGCGGACGCGCTCGAGGTAGGTATATTCGAAGGCGAGCATAACGGTATGGGTGGGGATCTTCTCAGCGCGGGGCAGTACCGCCAAAACCGCCTTGACAGCGTCGGTATAGGCGTGCACCAGCCCGCCCGTGCCTAGTTTCGTCCCGCCGAAATAACGGGTGACGACCACGACAATATCCCCTAACCCACTGCCTTGCAGCACAACCAGCGCGGGCCGCCCGGCTGTGCCGGAAGGCTCGCCGGCATCAGAACTATGGGCAATGACGTTCGGCCCATAGCCGACCAGAAACGCCGGGACGTGATGCGAGGCGTCTGGAAATTCGGCGCGGATGCGGGCGATAAACTCGCGGGCGGCCTCTACGGTGAAGGCCGGCGCGGCCGAAGCAATAAACCGCGAGTTCAGCACTTCGATCTCCGCGCGCGCTTCTGCGGCGGGGATAGGGTAGCGTTTCATGCTGAACTTAAGTATACTCTGGCACAGGAGAAAAGAGGGGTTCTCCATCAACCAAAACTGACGGAGAGCGAAACGTTTATGAAACGCGGGATTGACTATATCGGCGTGGGCGTGGGGGCGGTCATCACCGACGAGCAGGGGCGGCTGTTCCTGGCACGGCGCGGGCCGCTGGCGAAGAACGAGCGGGGCCTATGGGAATTTCCGGGCGGGGCGGTGGAATACGGCGAGCGCCTGGAAGCGGCTTTAAAGCGCGAAATCCGCGAGGAGTTTGGGATCGAAATTGAGGTCGGGCCGCTGCTGGATGTGGTTGATCACCTGCTGCCGGAGGAAGGCCAGCATTGGGTATCGCCGACCTACCTGTGCAAGATCGTGTCTGGGCAGCCGCGCATCTTAGAACCGGGCAAGTGCGCCGCAATCGGCTGGTTTGCGCCGGAGGAAGTCCCAAGTGATTTAACGGTCATCAGCCGCGCCAACCTGACCCATTACCTGGAACGGTTAGCCCAGCGCGCGCGGTAAATTCTGCAACCTCTGGCCCTCATCGTCATTCTTTAACTTAAGCTACGGGAGGAGCAGCGGGTGATCGCTGCCCCTCCCTTTCGTGAAACTACCGGTAAAAAAGAAACGTATAAAACCCCAAGATCAACAAAAACCAGTTATTCTTTCCAGCGTTCTTCAAAATTCTCCTTTTCCATCCATTCCAGCCAAGGTGTCAACCAGGGGTCCTCGGCCTGGGGGCGGTAGACGACCATGGCGCCGCGCCCGGTGTTGTGAATGGCATTTTCATCGCCCACTTCCAGCACGACGCGCTGGTACTCCGGGTTCCACTGCATGACGAACCTTCTTCCACAGGTGGGGCAGAACCATTCCTCCGCGCCAGAGGCGTACTTTTTCACCAGGACAAGTTTATGAGATGGATCAGCAGACATACCAACAACCTCATCAATAAAATTGGCAACCAGAACTTCAGGAGATACCAGCCCGTACCTCCTTCGGTTCCAGTATTCTGGGGAGTGTTCCTTCCCAGAATCACTCACATGCTGTGTGCCGTGAAGTTAGATCAACTTTATCACCAAAGAAAAGCAAAGTCAACCGGTTACAACTTACAGAACCATTACAATGATTAGTAAACTTTTTAATGTAAGAAGGGATTGGGGAGTGGGTTAACCTCACCCATTTTCAGAGAAACGTTCCTCCATCATGGGCTTCCGTTTGGTATACTAGCAGGCAAGATCTTATATCTCGGACAAGGATGCCCATGACGGAAGCTCCCAAATTCCCTTACGCTTTCATCGGCCAGGTGCTGATCTCGCAAGAGCAAATCGAGGCGCGCGTTAACGCCCTCGGCGAGCAAATTACCCGTGATTACCGCCATTCAAAGAACCTGCTGCTGCTGGGGCTGCTGCGCGGCAGCGTGATGTTTATGACCGACCTGATGCGCAAGGTGCATCACCCCATGACGATGGATTTTATGTCAGTGTCTTCCTATGCGGGCGCGGAAAGCTCTGGGTTTGTACGCATTGACTCGGACCACAAGACCAATATCGCCGGTTGGGATGTGATCCTGATTGACGATATTGTCGATTCGGGCTACACGATTTACACGGTGCGCAAGCTGCTGCTCGACCGCCGCCCTAAAAGCCTGAAGGTCTGCGCCCTGCTGGATAAAACCAGCAAGCACAAGGTAGATATTGCCATTGACTACGTTGGGTTTGAAATCCCCGACTATTTTGTGGTTGGTTACGGGCTGGATATTGACGAAAAGGGCCGCAACCTGCCTTATATTGCATCGGTAGACCTGGAAAAATATCAGCGGATGCGCGCTGCCGGGGAATTGTAAGCAGAGAGGGTTTAAAACAATCCACCTTGCAGGCAGTACGGCCCACAAGGTGGATTGTTTTACTTACTCTCCGGCCAACTGCACCAGTAAAGCGCCTTTTTCAACCTGCGCCCGGCTCTGCACAGCCACCCGCTTGACGTGGCCGGCCAAAGGCGAGCGCAACTGCATTTGCATTTTCATCGATTCCAACACCACCAGGGGGTCGCCGCAGTCTACGCGCTGGCCTTCTTGAACCAGAACGTTCACCACCATGCCGGGCATGGGGGCGGTGAGCGCGCCAGAATTGGCCTGCTCACTGCGCCGGCGGCTCTTACCGTTGCCCTTTTCCACCTGGGCCACCACATGACGCCCGTTGACCATGACGGCGTAGGCGCTGTTCCCCTGGGGCTTCACGTGCATTTCACGGGCGCGGTTTTCTTCGCGCAGAAGGAAGAGGCCGGCTTCGTTGATCGGGGTTAGGCTGGCTTGAACCTGCTTTCCATCCACCATAATCTTCTGGTCATCGGTGACGTCGACGACAAATTCCCTGTTTCCAACGTTGACTCTATAGGTAGCCATGAGCATCTCCTTCAACTATGCTCTGATTTTCTGTCCAATGGGTCCTACCCCACCGGACAGAAAATCAAGAACTCTAACCATTGCCGCGCATCTGCTCGCGCCAGGCGGCGGCGCGCCACAGGTTGACGTTGGATGACTGCGCGGTGAGGGTGCGGGCGCGCTCACGGTTGTGAGCGAAGAGGGCTGCCACAATTGCCACTTCCTGGCTGAGGGGGTCTTCGTTGGGCTGTGGCGACATCTGAAAACCCTCCAAATAGGTGGTATCGGCCCGGCCCACCTGAAAACTCTCGCTTTTTAGCACTTCCAGTAAAAACTGGATGTCGGTCGGTACGCCGCCAATTTGCAGTTCGCCCAGGGCGCGCTGTAAGCGGCGGATGGCGCTGGGGCGGTCTTCATCCCAAGCAATCACTTTGGCGATCAGCGAGTCATAGTTCACCGTGATGGGCATTCCAGGGTACATGGCGCTGTCTACCCGGATGCCCGGCCCGCCCGGCTCGCGCAGATGCGAGATCTCACCGGTGACGGGCATAAAGTTCTGGTCGGGGTCTTCAGCCAGCACGCGGGCTTCGATGGCCCAACCCCGTAACTGCACCTGGTCTTGCGAGTAGTACAGCTTACCCTCAGCCGCCAACAGCAGTTGGGCTTTGACCAGGTCAATGCCGGTGACCATTTCCGTCACCGGATGCTCCACCTGAATGCGCGGGTTGACTTCGATGAAGTAAAAGTGGCCGTGCGGGTCGAGCAAGAATTCCACAGTTCCCAGGCTGCGGTAGTTCAGCGCCTCGGCCAGCTTGAGGGCGGCGTCGTAGAGGTGATGGCGCAGGGAGAGACTCAGGCCGGGCGCAGGGGCTTCTTCGATCAGCTTCTGGCGGCGGCGCTGGATGGAGCATTCGCGCTCCCCCAGGTAGAGGACATGACCACAGCCATCACCCAAAATTTGCACTTCGATATGGCGAGCATTCTGTACGAGCGGTTCCAGGTAAATCGTATCGTTGCCAAAGGCAGCCTGGGCCTCCTGGCGCGCCGCTTCCATCATCTGGATCATTTCTTCTTTTGTGCTCGCCAGGCGGATGCCCCGCCCGCCGCCCCCGGCTACTGCTTTAATTAACACCGGAAACGTCACTTCGTTAGCAAGTTCATCAACCAATATTTCATCTATCGGCACATCTTTGCCGGGCAGCACCGGCAGGCCAGCCTCGCGGGCGATGCGCTTGGCGGCCAATTTGTCGCCGGTCATGGCAATGGTCTCAGGGCGCGGGCCGATGAAGATCATGCCGGCCTCTTCCACCGCGCGGGCGAAATCTTCGTTCTCTGAAAGAAACCCATACCCAGGGTGAATGGCCTGCGCCCCCGATTTGCGGGCGGCTTCGATCACCGCAGAGATGTTGAGGTAACTCTCGGCGGCGGCGGTTGGCCCCAAATACACGCTTTCATCGGCATAGCGCACGGGCAGTGAGTCGCAGTCGGCGTCGGAATACACCGCCACGCTGGGAAAGCCCAGTTCGCGGCAGGTGCGCAGTACGCGCAGGGCGATCTCTCCTCGGTTGGCTACCAAAACCTTCATCACATTAGCTCCATCAGGCAATGGGGCAGGCCAGCCTGCCCCAGCGGCGAAGTTAAAGGGGGATATTGCCGTGCTTGCGCTGTGGAGTGGGCTGGCGCTTTTCGCGCAGGCTCTCGAGCGCAGCGATCAGGCGGGCGCGGCTTTCAGCGGGCTGGATGACATCATCCAGGTAGCCCCGTGAAGCGGCGATATAGGGGTTGGCGAGTTCTTCGCGGTAGAGGCGGGTTTTCTCGGCGCGCGCCGCTTTGGGGTCGGCGGCGGCTTCGATCTCGCGGCGAAAGACAATCGAGACCGCGCCTTCTGGCCCCATCACCGCGATTTCCGCATTCGGCCAGGCAAAGTTCAGGTCGGCCCGCAGGTGCTTGGAGCTCATCACAATATACGCTCCGCCGTAGGCTTTGCGCAGGATGATCGTCACTTTGGGGACGGTAGCCTCGGCGTAGGCGTAGATCATCTTGGCCCCGTGACGGATAATCCCATTATGTTCCTGTTCGGTTCCCGGTAAAAAGCCGGGAGTATCCACCAGGGTGACGAGGGGAATATGGAAGGCATCGCAGAAGCGAATAAAGCGCGCGCCTTTATCAGAAGCATTAATATCCAGCACCCCGGCCAAAAAGTCGGGCTGGTTGGCGACTACCCCCACCACATGACCATCCAACCGGCCAAAGCCCACCACCAGGTTGCGGGCGTACTCTGGCTGAACCTCTAAAAACTCGCCATCGTCCAACAGGGCTTCGATGACCAGGCGGACGTCGTAAGCCTGTTCTGGATCGGCAGGGACGATTTTGGACAGTTCGGTCACGAGGCGGTACGGGTCATCGCTAGAGGGAACATACGGCGGCGGGGTCAGGTTGTTGGAAGGCAAGAACGACAGCAAATAGCGCACCTGGGCCAACAAGCTGTCTTCGTCGGGCGCGCTGAAGTGCGCCACCCCACTCTTGCCATGATGCACACTGGCGCTGCCCAAGGTGTCGAAATCCACTTCTTCGTGAGTAACAGCTTTGATGACCTCTGGCCCGGTGATGAACATATAGGCGTTTGCTTCGGTCATAAAGACGAAGTCGGTAATGCCAGGGGAGTAAACCGCTCCGCCCGCGCACGGCCCCAAAATGACCGAAATCTGCGGGATCACGCCCGAAGCGCGGGTATTGCGGTAAAAGATTTCGCCGTAGGCGGCCAGCGAATCCACACCTTCTTGAATGCGCGCCCCGCCCGAATCGTTCAGGCCGATGATGGGCGCGCCGTTCTGGTACGCCAGGTCCATCAGCTTGGCGATTTTGCGCCCGTGGCTTTCGCCCAACGAGCCGCCCATCACGGTGAAATCCTGGGCAAAGACGTAGACAATGCGGCCGTCAATCTTGCCCCAACCCGTCACCACCCCATCGGTGAGGGGATGGCTTTTTTCCATTCCCAGGCCGGTCGCCCGGTGGGTGACGAACATATCGGTTTCGATAAAACTACCTTTATCTAAGAGTATTTCAATGCGCTCGCGCGCGGTTTTCTTCCCTTTGGCGTGCTGCTTTTCGATGGCCGTCTCCCCGCCCCCCAAGAGAGCCTGCCCTCGCATTGCGTCCAGCCGATTTTCAACACTCATGATGATCCAGGAACTCCTTCGTAGTGTAGGTGTGCATCTTCTCCGGGTCTTATTAAAATAACCCCGAAGTGTCAAAAAGTATCAGCTTTCACAAAAGGCTCTCTAAACTGCGCGTGGGCGCGCGCGTGGAAGGAATCGAGGGGCCGGTAAAGGATTGGGCAGGGCCATAAAGCTGTAGGGAGAGCATTCAGGCGCTCTCGCATGCTCCACAGCGTGAACGCGGCGCGCGCCGTGTTCACGCTGTGGGTTTAACCTGCTAAATCAGACTGTGGCGGGGATAATACGCCGCCAGGCGCGAGGGAACCTGCACCCCAGCCTGGGTTAAGGCCTGAACGCGGGCCTGGTAAGCGGCCCCGGTCATCAGGTGCAGGGCGACATCCACGATGCGGCGGTTGGCCGGCTCGGCCAGATATGTGCCGCGCGTCCAGTCGTTAAAGGGGCCAATCGAGGGGCCGCACCACACCTGGTAATCGAGTTCGCGCCCCTTTTCGCCGCTGGCCGACCAGCGCGAGGACAGACCCAAATACCAGCGGAACACCAAAGCCATCTTGCGCTTGGGATTGGCGTTGGCCTTTTCTAACTGCGAGGGGTCGCGCTCGGCAAAGAATTTGGCCGTGTCGGCCCACACATCATCCAGACTGCGCTTAAAGACCTGACGCTCCAGTTTTTCGCGCTCTTCCGTGGGGATCTGCTCGATAGAGTCATATTTGGTATACAGCTCGTACAGCTTTTGGGCGCGCAGGGCGAACATGGTGCCGGTCTTCAGCACCTGCACCTTCACGCCCATTTCAAACATATCCGCCGAGGGGGCCATCATCACGTCGGCCATGCTGGCCTTTGCTAACAGGTTTTTGGTATGCTCGCAGGCTCCCGATTCGACGCAGGCCTGGTTCACTGTGCCGGTAGCGACGTAAGCCGCGCCCATTGCAAAGGCCGCCAGCACCGACCCGGGCGTGCTGATGCCCCCCGCCGCGCCTACCCGTACCGGCTGTTCAAAGCGGTATTTTTCTTGCAGTTCATCGCGCAGGGCGATCATCGCCGGGATCAGGCACACCAGAGGGCGGTTGTCGGTATGGCCGCCCGAATCGCCTTCGACGGTCACATCATCAGCCATCGGTACGCGCTGAGCCAGTTCCGCCTGCAAGGGAGTAATCTTGCCAGCCTGCACCAGCTCCGCCAGCGCCGCGGCGGGGGCCGGCTGCATGAACTTAGAGGCCACCTCGCGGCGCGAAATCTTGGCGATCACCCGATTGCCGATCACCACGCGGCCTGCGGCATCCTGGCTTAGACCCGCCGCGCGATACCAAACGATATTGGGGCTGAGGTCGAGGAAGGCCGAAGCTTCGATGACGTGAATGCCCTGACGCAGGTAGAGTTCTACCACGCGCTGTTCAAGGGAAGGCTCATTAGGGGTATGGATGAGGTTAAAGGCATAGGGGCCGGCAGGCAGCGCGGCCTGGATGGCCTGAATCGAAGCTTCGAGGCGGGCGGGGGGCAGGCCGGCGGCTCCAAAGGACCCCAAAAAGCCCGCTTTGCCCAGCGCAATGACCATATCCACCGAAGCGATGGCGTTAGCCATGGCCCCGGCGTAATAGGCGTACTTCAGCCCGTAGCAGGCCGTGAAGGCCGGGTCGCCCAACTGCTCTGGGAGCAGGGCTGGCAGCACAGCCAACACCTCGGCCTGCCCGCCGAGGGCGCTGATCTGCCCGCCGCGCGCCAGGCCAACCTGGTCGCCGGAGCGCACCACGTAGAGCGGCTCACCCAGCCGCAGCAGTTCGCCCCGCAGTGCTTCTTCCTCCAGGGCTACCTGCTCCCAATCTCCCAACCATGCCAGGCCCAGGCCGCGCGCTCCCGCCGCCTGTAAACGGTTTTCAGCTCGATTCATCACGGATGTTTCCATCGGTTCTCCTCAGCCTGCATACATGCCGATTGCGGCATTTTTGACTTCATAAATCCTCAGTCCATCGGCCCACAGGCTGGCATCGCCGGTCAGAATCAGGCCAGAAGGGCCCGTCTGGACGGAGTTTATGTGAACTTCAACTTCCATTTTCTGGTGAGACTGCACGATCTGCCCACGGTAGCGCCACTCGGTGCGCACTTTTTCGGCCAGGCCAAAGTAGGGCGCGGGCAGAGCCGCCCCTAACCCGTTTTCCAGAGCAAAGGACTGCATGGCCTGCAAGATGGCCTCAACGCCCAGCGAACCGGGCATCACCGGGTCTTGATAAAAATGGAATGGGTAAAACCAATCATCGGGCTGCAAAGCGCGCCTGCCATAGGCGTAGCCCCGGCCATAACGCCCTCCGCCGGGCTGGGTAAATACCCGGTCGAGCAGTTTCAGCCGCCCATCTGCCAGGCGCAGGCGCTCCTGACCTGGGCGAGCCTGCCGCTGGCGCTCCAGGTTCACCCAGGTTCCGGGCAAGGCAGGGTGCTGATCCATCCAGGAAGGGGTGGGCCTGCCGCCATCCAGCCCGACCTGAGCGGCCATGGCCGCCGCCGAAAAATAGCCAAACAAAGTCTCGCCGTGGCAGAAAGGCGCTCCGCCGCAGGTGAGTTCAAAAGCCAGTTTTTGCATCAGCACGTCGCCGCTGAGGACGCTGGAAAGCAGGCGCGCGCGCGTGAGGATGCGCTGTCCGGCAATGGCGTGCCGCCGGTCAACTTCGATCCAACCATCCAGATTGCGGAAAAAGTACTCACCCGGCGGCAGGGATGCAAAATTATCGAGGTAAGCCATCAAAAAGCCGCACGGCTGTAGGGCGGTTTCCATCAGCAGCGCAAAAGGCAGATCTGGTCCGGCCTGGTCACGCAGATACCAGCAGGATTCTGGCACATCGTATTCCACGGCAATGGCGGCCGGGTGAGCTGAGTCGGCAGGCCCGCCGGAGATTGCAGTAACCCGGCTCATCATCTTCAAATCGCCGTTAGGGATGCGCGGCATCCGGCGAGCGTCATAGCGGGCAAAGGCGGGGCCAAAGCAGTCAGAGATTTTCCCGGTTCCAAAAGCGTCTAACTGCGCAGAGGTAAAGACGCACGGGCGATCCTCTGCCGCCGTGCCCCCTCTGCCTGCCGCGCGCGCTTGCAGCTCGATCAGCGACTGTATGCCCCGCAGTGAGACCGTCCGCTGCGACAAAAACTGCCGGTGCAGTTCGCTGCTGCGCCGCGAACTCTCGCGCGCCAGGCGTAACAGCGTTTCTGCAAGAGGCCAAGGAAGTTCATTCGTCATCAATTGTTGCTCCCATTATTGCAGGCGCGAAACCGCCGCATGAGACAGCGCATACAACGGCGAAAGGTCCAGCGGCACGCAGTGACTGTGCAGACGCGCCAGCAGGCGCACCAGGGTAGAATAGTCGTCGCTGCCGCGCCGGTTGACCGCCAGGGCCAGGTGCGGCCTGCCCTTGAGGATTTCGTCAATCCAGCGGGCGCAGTTACTGCCCGCCCCGGCCTCGATAAACACGCGCGCACCATCGGCGTAGACCCGGTTCACCAGGCGGGGAAAATCGAGGGGCGAACACAGCATATCGGCGATCCTTTCCGCCAGGTCGCGGCTGCTGGCGGCGGTAGGCTCCACCCGGAGCGGCTCGTAACCGGCGGCAGAGTATAAGACTGCCCTGGGAACGTGCTGTACCGGCCAGTGATGTAGTTCCATCAGCCCGGCCTGTTCTGAGCGGATAGGGTCGCAGTGGAGGGCATAATCAAAGGGGGCTTGCAGCGAAGAACAGCGCAGAGCCGCGATGACGCGCTTGCAGCCCTCTGGGTCTCCGCCGATGACCACCTGGCGCGGGGTATTGATGTGGGTGAGGTAGACGTTTTTTTCGCCTGCCAGAGCCGCCTGTACCGCGTCGGGTGGGGCCATCACCAGGTAATTGTTCCAGAGGGGTTCAGCGCCGGCCCGTTCTGCCGGGGGCAGGCCCCAAAACTCGCGCACAGCGTTCTGCGGCCCGGCCAACCGGTGCAAAAAGAGGGGCGATTTCTCCAGCCGGGCGCTGGCTTCGTCGCCTTCCTGCCAGACGCGCAGAGCGTACATCATGCTGTTCTCGCCCAGGCTGTAGCCAAAGGCCGCGCCAACCTGAACCTTGAACACTTCTTCCAAAACAGCCGTAAAGACAACCGCCAGAGCCGAACCAGAGATCAACATTGCCACCGGGTTCGCCAGCAGATGGGCTTCGGCGGCGGCCTGTTCTTCTTTGGTCAGGGCGGTCAGACTGCGCGGGTACAGCTCGTGTTCGCGGATGATATGACCCAGGTCGTTGATACCCTCAAATGAGAAGGAAAACAGCGACGGGAACAGGTGAAAGAGGTCCTTGCCAACTCCCGGATAGGAATTAAACGCGCCGCCGTATACCAGGGCCACCGTTCCCTGACGGCCGGCGGGGTCTGCGCTGAAGCAGCTTCCTAACGGCGTTTGCCAGTCTGAGCCTTTCTGGTAGGCCGCTGGAATGCTCTTGAGCGCGAGGTCAATCTCACGCAGGATTTCTTCGTGGGTGTGGCCCAAAATCGCCACAGCCAACTGCGCACCGTTCGGACGGGCGGAGCGTTCCAGGCTGGTTTCGTAGGCTTCTTGGGCGGCGGCGCTGAGGTTGGCGGCATAGGCTAACGACCCTTTCAGGTCTTCTAACTGCTCCAGCAGGTCTTCGACCGAATCGCCCGCCAGTGGGAAGAGCAAAAAGCCGCCGCTGGCGATGGCCCGGTTGGGCCGCTGCGTTTGGGCCAGGTCTTCGCTTAAAATCAGGTGGGCAAAACTGCCGCGCCTGCCGATGAAGTTCACGGCGGCCAGCCGCCCTGGTCCATCCCGGCGGGCAAACCAGGTGCGCGACTCGGTTGGAACCCAAAACGCCGATCCCCGCCACAGGGCCGGCAGTTTGGGGGCCGACCAGCCCGGCGACGCCGGTAAAATGCGGTGATAGACGCACACCGCCGCCCGCACCAGGCTCGCCAGCCCTGCCGCGGCAAACAAGTACCCGTGATTGCTCTGCCCACTGCCCAGAGCTGTGGTAAACGCCGCGGTGGACCGCTCCGCGGATGGGGCCCGATACACCTGACACAAACCGGCAATCTCAACCCCGTCCAGCGCGTCCAGTCCGCTGGCAAAAGCTTCTACATAGCCGATCTCTTCCGCGCGGCAGCCGGCCTGCTCTAAAGCCTGTCGGCAGCATGAGCGCACATCTTCCAGCGTTGGGGGAACCGGCAGTTCGTGCGCCGGGGCCTCCGTTCCAGTGCCAGAAGCCGCTAACCCCCGCACGATGGCATACACCCGCCGGCCCTCAGCCCTGGCGCGCCCGCCGGTGGTGAGGACAACTGCCCCGGCTCCCCACCCGAAGCGCCAGCCATGCGTAGCGCGGTCGAACCCCAGCGCGCCGTTCTCCGCCAGCGGAACAGCGGCCCAATTCACCTCACCCACCCCCGCCGCGGCGATCACCACCAGGGGATGATCGGCCAGCAGCGCATGCGCGCGTTCCAGCGCGGCAGGGACGAAGTTTGACTCACGTGAAAGGTCCAACGCAACCGCCGCCCAGGGAAGCCGCAAGTTCAGGGGCTGATCGCTGGCATACAGCACCGCCGCCCCTGCCGCCGCCAGGTTCAGCACCCCGGCATCGTTGAGGGCGCGCCGGGCGCTCTCGGCCAGCCATTCGGCGGCCTGTTCGCGCCGCGGCGAACTGCCGGGGGCGGCAAACCGCTGCTGGCCCTGATAAACCATGCGCTCATACGCGGCGGCTCCAGCCGATTCTGGCCCGTCACAGCCGCCCCAGGCCGCATCCATCCCCGTAATTACCAGGCAGCCCGGATTGCGTTCAATCAAATCCATAACTTCTACCTTCTATGATTTTTGGTCAGCACGAACAGTGAGACCACTCTTCCTAACCGACCACTGCTCTTAGATGGCCTGGGCCGGCGTCTTGCTGCCGATCAGGCGGTTCAGGTGCGGGCTGATAGTTCCTTCTAACCCTTCGATGTGAACGTAAGTGTTGCCTTCGGCGTCGGTCACGTCAATGTTCGCCAGCACCATCACATCGCTCTGCCCTTCCATCTCGGCGATCACGGTGCAGGGTACGCCAAAGGGGATGGGCCGATATTGATCCAGCCGCCGCAGTGAAGAAGGCAGGCAGGGCGCATCGTAGAAGTACTGCGCCCAGATTAAAACACACTGCACAATGGCGTCGTAGATGAACGGGTTGTTGGTGTAGGCCGGGAACTGCCCCTGAATTTTATCGGGAAGCTGCGGCAAGACGCACTCCATCACCATCTTGCCGCGGCTGATGTGCAGCACCCGCTCCACCCCCTGAAACGAGGGCCCGTGAAACAAGACTTTGTTCAGATACAGGTCCTTCCCGGCCAGCGACCTGCCGCCAGGGGGCAGGGCCGCCAGATCCAGCGGGCGCGCCACAGGCGCGGGCAGATCTTTCATAATCGTTACCTGCAAGCTGTAATGGTACTGAACCCGGCCCTTTTTGTTCTTGCTCCAGATCAAAGCGTCAAAAACGATCTTTCCATCGGATTTTTCGATCTCTTTTAAATCGAGAACGTGTTCGTCAGGCAGGTTTTCGTCGAAGACAATACCCTTCAACACCCGGTAATTGGCGATGGAGAAAAAGCGGTAGCCGGGGTAGAGCTGCTCGCAGCTATAGGCCGCCCACGACGCGGCGCAGGTAGCCGGCAAGACGGCGTGCTCGCCGATCATGTGATCGTAGAGGAAGGGGTTAGCATCAACCGTCAGCCGGCGCTTGATCTGAAACTGTTGTAAATCTTCCTTCACCTGGGCTGCCGGGCGGGCCGGGACGCCGCCGACAATCATCTGCACGGCCTCCGCATGGCCGGTTAAGGCTTCGACCAGCACGCGCGCGCCCACTTCGGTGGGGATGACTTCGACATTGCGGGCCTCGAACACTTTCTTCAGTTCGGGCGTCACCATGCCGCTATCCCACGGCCCCCAGTTGATGGCAATGACGTGGCAGTCGGGGTACTTGCGCTTCAGCAGGTAGGCGGACTTGTTGAGGATTTCATTGGCGATGGCGTAATCGGACTGACCAACGTTGCCGTAAAAGCCGACGATGGAAGAAAACAGCACCAGGAACCGGATGCGCCGCATATCTACACAGTTGAGCATGTTTTCTAACCCGTCCACTTTGGGCGAGACGACGGTTTCAAAGTCGCTTTCGGATTTTTTCTCGATGAGCTTATCCACCAGCGCCCCGGCCCCGTGAATCACGCCGGTAATTTCGCCCAGGCGGGCCACCGGACCGGCCAGTTGGGCGCGCAGCGCGGCCCCATCACTCACATCCACGCTAATGTACTCGGCCCGTCCTCCGGCGCGTTCCACCGCCGCCAGCGTGGCGTGAATCTCTTGGGCGGAGCGGATGGATGAGAAGGTTTTTTGGATTTTAGCCGGGACGGGCTTTTCGCCCCGCGCGCTCAGGTCGGCGGCGATGCGCTTTTTCAGTTCGGCGTCATCCAGGCCAGTGGGATCGAAACCAATGGCGGGCATCTGACCGGAAGAGCGCCCTAACAGGATAAATTTGCAGCGGGTATGCTCGGCCAGCTTAATCACGCAACTGGCGGTGATGCCGCGCGCGCCGCCGCTGACCAGCACAACCGATTCGTTGTTGACCAAGACGTTGCGGTTCATCTTTTTCCTCCGGTGACCGGCATGGCTGCCGGGATGGGCGCAGTGGAAACCACAAGCGTGGAACGCTCAAGAGAATGGTTGTAACCCACTTCGATCAATAAGCGGTTGGGGTCATACAGTTCCGCGAGAATACAATCCACTGCCTGGGCAGGTTTCAGAGTGGGGCTCAGGTCAACGGCGCGGCAGAAGACACTCTCCCATTCGAGGTTGAGGGTTTTCACCAGGCCAAACAGGCCGCCGTTCACGGGGGTGTAATCGACCCCTTCGCCCAGGCCAAACTCACCGTCCAACGAGGTGACCGTCATAAACGCGGCGCGGCCCTGTTCGGCGGCGGCGGTCAACGGCGCTTTGAGGTGCTTGGCGGCCAGGAAAACCAGTTTAAGCAGGGTTTTCTCTGCATCCGAGAAAGCCAGCGCGCCGGGCGCCGTGCTGTGCGCAGTAGGGGCCAGGTGGATAAACACCGCCGCCGGGCCAACACGCTGCGCCGCTGCTTGCAGACTGGCCTGCAGGTGCGCCTCGCTCGCGCCTTCCAGTTCGATGATCACCGCCCCATCCGGCAGGGCCAGGCGCTGAGAGACCAGTTGGGACGGGAAGCGCAGCACAACCACGGGCCAGCCGCGTTCTAACAAAGCCTGGGCCAGCCCGGCGGCCAGCGGCGTGCCATCATCCGTTATCAGGCAGGCGTGACCGGCAGGAAACTGGAACTGCAAGGCGTCGGGCGGGGGCAGGATTTTGCGGGTGACGAAACCCTGCTCGACGCCGGGGTCAAAAGGGCGGGGGGTCTCCCCGGTAGAGGAAACCGGCGCTTTGGCCGCCGTCCCGCCGCCTACACTGAGGAAATCAATAATCTGCTGCAGCGTGCGCAGTTCGGCTAAGGCCGAGGTATCGGGCTTGGGGAGTTCGGGGAACTGGGTTTGCACCGCACCCAGGATTTCGACCCGTTTGATCGAATCGATGCCCAGGTCGGCTTCCATGTCCATATCCAGTTCGAGCGTCTCCACCGGGTAACCGGTCTTTTCGCTGACGATGTTCAACAGGGCCGCGGCCACCGTTTGAGCATCCACGCCCTCACCAGACTGCGGCGCAGGCGCGGCCTCAGCCGGTTGAGGGGGCAGGGCGGTCGGAGCAGCTTCAAGCATAGGGGCAGGCGCGGCGGCGCTCATCTTTGCCACAATCTGGCCTAACGTGCGCAGTTCAGCCAGTTCGGCGGCATCCACCTTAGGCAGTTGGGGGAATTGGGTCTGCATGGCCCCCAGGATTTCAACCCGCTTGATCGAGTCGATGCCCAGGTCGGCTTCCATGTCCATATCCAGTTCGAGCGTCTCTACCGGGTAGCCTGTCTTCTCGCTAACGATGT
>DAOUAC010000111.1:0-31577 GCA_034434155.1 Anaerolineaceae bacterium | reverse complement strand
GGGGGGGCAAGGGTGGGGATAGGTTCCTGTCCGGCTGAGGTGGCGGCCTGGGCAATCGCGGCGTCTTGGGGGGAGGGCGTCAGGGTGGGGGACTGCGCGGCCCCAGAGACCTTGCCCCCCTGCGCCAGGTCCGAGGCCAGCACCGACAGCGCCCGCGCCTCGCCGGGCGGGGCGTTGGCGGCGATCATGCGCTGGGCCTGGGCCGCCAGCACATGCACCGGATCGGCCTCACGGTCAATCAGGCGCAGGCGCTCGCGCGCCCGGCCCAAATCGCCCTCGGACTGATACGCCAGAGCGATGATCACGCGGTAGGCTTCTTTATATGGCTCGGCCAGCGAGGCAGGCTCGGTATCAACATACTCCACCGGGCTGATCAACCAGGCATAGATCAACCCTACCGCCAGGCCAAGCACCAGGCCGGTGAGCAGATAAAGGTTGCCGCGATTTTCGCGGTTCATGGCTGCGCTCCGGGGGTGGCCGCCGCGTGCAGAGCCTGCATCAACTGCCCCATCACTTCCAGGTCTTCGGCGGCATAACCGATCTGCTGGGCGGTCAGAATCGCTTCCGAGACCATTTGTTGGGCAGGCCGACTGCCCAACAAGGCCAGGCGTCTCTCGGCAGCCGGCAGGTCGTGGTCACTGGCGTAGATTTCTGCCACCATTAAAACGTAATCTGCCTTGTAATCGGCGCGCAGGCTGTGCGGAGCAGTATCTACATATTGAACCGGGTTCAGCACCCAGCCGTACGTCATGCCTCCGGCTGCGCCAATGGCGATCATAATCAAAAACCAGATGAGACGTTTGCTGCGCATCAGGGCCTGTGCTCCATCATAGGGATTTTAATCCCGTGCCGGCGGGCGGCGGCCAACGCCTCTGGGTAGCCAGCGTCGGCGTGGCGCACGATGCCCATGCCGGGGTCGGTGGTCAGCACGCGTTCCAGGCGGCGGGCGGCGGCAGGCGTACCGTCGGCCACGATGACCATCCCGGCGTGCTGGCTGAAGCCAATTCCCACCCCGCCGCCGTGATGGAACGAAACCCAGGTAGCCCCCCCGGCGGTGTTAATCAGGGCGTTTAAGATGGGCCAATCGCTGATGGCATCGCTGCCGTCGCGCATTCCTTCCGTCTCGCGGTTGGGCGAAGCCACCGAACCGGCGTCGAGGTGATCGCGCCCGATGACGATGGGGGCTTTGAGGATGCCCTGGGCCACCATCTCGTTGAACTTCAGGCCGGCCCGGGCGCGCTCGCCGTAGCCCAACCAGCAGATACGCGCCGGCAGTCCCTGGAAGGGAATTTTCTCGCGCGCCATCTTCAGCCAGCGCCGCAGGTGTTCATCCTGAGGGAACAATTCCATCACGGCTTCATCAGTACGGTAAATATCTTCGGGGTCGCCGGAGAGCGCTACCCAGCGGAACGGCCCTTTGCCCTCACAGAACAGCGGACGAATGTACGCCGGTACAAAACCGGGGAAGGCAAAGGCATCCTGCACGCCAGCTTCGTAGGCGCGCTGGCGCAGGTTGTTGCCATAGTCAAAGACTTCGGCCCCGCGCTTCTGGAACGTCAGCATGGCCTGGACGTGTTGAGCCATTGAACGGTAAGAGCGGCGGGCGTATTCCGCCGGGTCGGCACGGCGCAGAGCTTCGGCCTCGCTTACGCTCAGGCCGACGGGGATATACATTAGCACGTCATGGGCCGGGGTCTGGTCGGTGACGACATCTGGGGTGACGCCGCGCACAGCCAGTTCAGAATAGACCTCTGCGGCGTTGCCGATCAGCCCAATGGAACGCGGCTTTTGGGCGCGCAGGGCTTCTTCGGCCAGGGTCATGGCTTCTTCGAGGGTATCCACGACCACGTCAATATACCCGATTTCCAGCCGCCGCCGGGCGCGATCGGGGTCCACTTCGACAATCAGCCCCACGCCCTCGTTCATGGTGATCGCCAGCGGCTGCGCCCCACCCATGCCCCCCAGGCCGGCTGTCAGCGTCAACTTGCCCTTCAACGAATTCCAGCCGCGCTGGCGCGCCAGCGCCCCCAGGGTTTCATACGTTCCCTGCAAAATGCCCTGCGTGCCGATGTAAATCCACGATCCGGCGGTCATCTGCCCAAACATAATGAGGCCCTTTTGCGCCAGTTCGTCAAAATATTCCTGGGTGGCCCAGTGAGGAACCAGGTTCGAATTGGCAATCAGCACCCGGGGCGCGTCAGCGTGACTTTTGAAGATGGCGACGGGTTTGCCCGACTGCACCAGCAAGGTTTCGTCATCTTCCAGGTCGCGCAGGGATGCCAGGATGGCATCAAAGGCTTCCCAACTGCGGGCCGCCTGTCCCCGCCCACCATAAACCACCAGGTCTTGAGGGCGCTCAGCCACTTCAGGGTCCAGATTATTTTGAATCATGCGATAAGCCGCCTCGGTCAGCCAGGATTTGCAGTTCAACTGGCTGCCTCGCGGCGCGCGCACGGTGCGATTTGCGGTCATGGGATGATCCTCCAGTCTATGCTCTCGATTATACGTTGTTAATGATATACTACCAAAGCGTTAGAGTCGGGTTTTCAATCCGCTGGGGTTGCGCCGCCCTTTACGACGGCGGATGAAAGCCTGGAATGCTCATCCCCCACGTTATTTCACTGCTGCGTGGGGATTTGGGCTGTTTGGTATTGGTAGATTACGAGAAGGTTTTACAGCCTTCGGCTGTGATGGATTGAATGGACGAGAAGACGCTTCAAACTCTGGAATTTCATAAAGTGCTAGACCGCCTCGCGGGCTACGCGGCCTTTTCGGCTTCGATGGAACTGGCGCGCGCGCTGCGTCCAACCAGCGAGGAAGAAGAGATTCGCAAGCGCCAGGCGCGCACCACCGAGGCGCGCCGCCTGCTGGACGTAAACAGCAACGTAGGTGTCGGCGGCGCGCACGATGTGCGCCCGCTGGTGGAGCGGGCCGCGCGCCGGGGCGTGCTGGAAGCGAGCGAGCTGTTAGCAATTAAAGATACGCTCATCGCCGCGCGCGAGCTTGCCAGGGCTTTCGAGCGCGGCGCGGAGCTGTACCCCGCCCTGAATGAGGTCGCCCAATTTTTACCCCCACCGGTAGGGGTGATTGACGCCATTTCGCGCACCATCTCTGACCGCGGAGAAGTACTTGACACCGCCTCGGATAAGCTGGCAAACATCCGCCGCGAGATCAAAATTGCCCATGAACGGCTGCTCTCGCGCCTGGAAAAAATGGTCAACGACTCGAAGATTGCGCCCATGCTACAAGAGAGCATTATCACCCAACGCAACGGGCGCTACGTCATCCCGCTACGCTCTGAGTTTAAGGGGCGGGTGCGTTCTATTGTGCATGACCAATCCTCTTCGGGCGCGACGCTCTTTATCGAGCCATTGGTGATTGTGGATTTGAATAACCAGTGGCACGAACTCCAACTGGCCGAGCGCGACGAAGTTCGCCGCATTCTGGCCGAGCTTACGGACTATATCGGCTCGTTTGCCGAGCGAATTGTGATGCTCGTCAAGGCGATGGCCGAACTGGACCTGGCTTTTGCCTGCGCCAAGTACGCCGAAGATACGCGCGCCGTCGAACCCGTGCTGGTTTCGATGAAAGGCGCGGGCCGTCCAAACCACCCCGGCAGCGTCATCCGGCTGGATCAGGCCCGCCACCCACTGCTAGACCCGGCCGCGGTTGTTCCTATTGACGTGATTCTGGACGACCAAACCTTTGCGCTGGTCATCACCGGCCCGAATACCGGCGGCAAGACCGTTACCCTCAAAACGGTTGGCCTGCTGGTGATGATGGCACAGTCGGGGCTGCACATCCCGGCGCGTTCCGGGTCGGCCCTGAGCATTTTCCACAACGTTTACGCCGATATCGGCGATGAGCAGTCCATTGAACAGTCGCTGTCCACCTTTTCGGGCCACATCCGCAACATTGTGCGGGTGCTGCGCCGCGCCGACCAGTACAGCCTAGTGCTGTTTGATGAACTGGGGGCCGGCACCGACCCGCAAGAAGGCGCGGCCCTGGCGCGCGCGATTCTATCGTACCTGGTGGAACAGCGCATCACCTGCCTGGTGGCGACCCATTACCCGGAGCTGAAAATATATGCCCACAGCACACCGGGGGTGGTCAACGCCAGTATGGAGTTCGATCTGCAAACCCTGCGCCCCACCTACCACCTGACGGTGGGCCTGCCGGGGCGCTCGAATGCGCTCTACATTGCGCGGCGGTTGGGGCTGCCCAACAAAATCATCGAAGAGGCCCGTTCTACCCTGGACCCCAATGACCTGCGCGCCGAAGACCTGCTCAATGAGATTCATCACCAGCGCGACCTGGCCCGCAAGGCCCGCCAGCAGGCCGAAGCGGAGCGCCGCGAAGCCGAAAAGACGCGCGCCGAGTTGAACGCCCGCCTGGAAAAGATTGAAGATGAGCGCCGCGCGGTGCTGGAAAAGGCCCGCGCTGAAGCCGAAGCGCGGGCGCTGGAGCTGCAAGATGAGGTCGAAGAACTGCGCCGCGCTCTGGCCCGCGCCCGCCAGCCGCTTGAGGCCCTTAAGCCCGTGCAGGAACAGGTGGCGGCCTTGAACCAGGCCGTGCAGAAGCCGGTCGAGCGTCAGGTGGTCGGCCAGGATGCTGCCCCGCGCCCGCTGCGCTTGGGCGATAAGGTCTTTGTGCGTTCCATCCGCATGAACGGCGTGATCACCGCCATGAGCGATACGGATTATGAGGTGCAGGTGGGCAACCTGCGCGTGCGCGCCCGCCAAGGCGACCTGCAGCGTGCCGGTGAGCCCGAACCGGCCCCCGCCCCACCCGCCCCCAAAGTGACCGAAGCCCGCCAGGCCGCGGCGCGCTCTGCGGGGGGCAGTTCTTCAAACCGGGGAGCCGAGACGGTTTATTACCCCTCTCCCGGCATGGAACTGGATCTGCGCGGCCAACGCGCCGAGGATGCCCTCGATGCTCTCGACCGCTACCTCGAATCGGCTTATCTGGCCGGGCTGCCGTTTGTGCGCATCATCCACGGCAAAGGCACAGGCCGGCTCCGTCAGGTCATCCGCGAGGCGCTTACCCAATCGCCCCACGTTAAGAATTGGGAGTCGGGTTCTGAGAAAGAAGGCGGCGACGGAGTGACGGTTGCAAAATTGGCCGTATGAATAAAAAAGGTCGATGGCTATCCCCTAAAACCATCGGCCTTTTTGCACAGGACCCCTGATTTCCTGCGCCCAGGTTGTCGTTTGGGAGTGAAACTGTGCGTGCACAAGTTTCATCTATATTTTACACCTAACCACTGACAAATCATTGACAAACTGGGCGGTTAACCGATCATTTTGCGATTTTCGCTCCGTTGTTGTCACGCTGGTCGTGCGCCTGGCGCACCAGTTCCGCGGCGCGCCTGCGGGCCATCTCCAGGGTTTCGTGGGCGGCCTGGCGGTTGGCATCGGTCAGGCTGCCCAACATTTGCGCCAGTTCATCCAACCGGGCGCGGTCGTTCAACTGCTCCACCTGGGTGATGGTGCGCCCCTCGTTAACCAGCTTGCGGACGTGGAAGTGCTGGTCGCCAAAGGCGGCCAGTTGGGGAAGGTGCGTTACGCACAGCACTTCATGGCGGCGCGCCAATTGCCACAGCTTTTCGCCCACCACCATGCCAACTCGCCCGCCAATGCCCTGGTCAATTTCGTCGAAGATCAGCGTAGGGATATCATCGGCCTGAGCCAGCACGTTTTTAAGGGCCAGCATCAGGCGCGAGGTTTCGCCGCCTGAGGCGATGCGCACCAGGGGCTTCAACCCTTCGCCGGGATTGGGCGCGATCAGGAATTCCACCCGGTCAATACCGGTAGCGTCAAACGCCACGCGCTCGCCGGTAGAAAGGGTCACGCCGTGCGGGTCTGGATGGGTCTGGAAATCTACGGCAAAGCGAGCGCCTGACATACTCAGGTCATTGAGTTCTTTTTCCACCGCCGCCTGCAAGCTTAAGGCGGCCTCTTTGCGCTGGCACGAGAGGGCTTCGCCGGCCCGGGCCAATTCCGTCAGGGCCGCGCTTTCCTGAGCTTCCAGTTCGGCGATGCGCTCGGTAGCATGGGCAATCGTATCCAGTTCCTGACGGGCGCTTTCGGCAAAGGCCAGCACCGCCTCAATCGAGCCACCGTATTTGCGCTGGAGCTTGTGGATCAGATCCAGGCGTTCTTCGGTCTCTTCCAGGCGGCGGGGGTTAAATTCGATCGTTTCGATGTAGGCGCTCAGTTCCAGCGCCATCTCACTCAACAACTCGGCGATGGTCTCGGCCTGTTCGGCGAGATTGGCTTTGGCCGCGTCAATGCGGGCCAGTGCCGTCAGATTTTGCACCACCTGACCGGCCAGGTCCGAAAGGCTGGGAGCTTCGGGCGTGCCTTCATCCAGCAGGGCCAGGGTCTGCTGTGATAAAGAGGCCAGGTTTTCGGCATTCGCCAGCCGCTCGCGTTCCTGGCGAAGTTCGACCTCTTCGCCGGGCTTTAAAGCGGCGGCCTCAATCTCTTGAAGCTGGTAGCTGAGCAGGTCGGTGCGGCGCTCGGCGTCTTGCTCGGTCTGGCGGAGGTGATTCAATTCGCGGCGCAGGGCCATCAGACGGTCATACGCCTGGCGGTAAGCGGCCAGAGCGGCTTCAGAATTGGCGTAGCGGTCGAGCAGGTAAATGTGCTGGCGGACGTTAAGCAGCGAAAGATGTTCCGACTGGCCGTGAATGTCGATCAGATAAGCGCCGATCTCGCGCACCAGGTTAGCACCCACTGCCCGGCCGTTAATCCGCGAGGTGCTGCGGCCCTCGCGGCGCAGTTCGCGGCTGAGCGTCAGATAATCAGGCGCGTCTTCTTCGAGCAGGTCCTCGCGCTCTAAAATCTGCCGGACGGCTTGCTGGCTGGCCGCCGACAGCCGGAAGGTGGCCTCTACGCTGGCGCGGTCAGAACCGGCGCGAATCAGGGTGGCATCGGCCTTGCCGCCCACTACAGCGGTGATCGCATCGAGGATGATGGATTTACCGGCTCCGGTTTCTCCGGTAAACGTAATCAAGCCAGATTGAAACTCCAACTCTAGCCGTTGGATAATGGCAAAATTTTCAATCCTGAGTTCTGTTAACATACGTTCAAATCGCCAATCCAGGGGTTAATCATTCTAGCGAATCTGAATACCGCTTAGCCGGTAGTACAGCGTGCTGGCAACCAAAAAGGTGTAGAGCGCCGGCCACAACATCTGAAGCAGCCCACCCGCGCCGAACATGACCACGCTTAAAATCGCTCCGCCCAGCAAAGGCAGCGCCCCCAACACCGCCCCGACGGTCGCCAGTTGGAAAAGCAGCCGCGAGCGGCGCTTGCGCACCACCCAACGCACCGCCTCGGCAGTGATGACCCCGGCCACCGGGGCGATAAACAGAGTGAAAAAGCCGACGAAGAGAGCAACGTAGCTTCCGGCAAAGGAGAGCAAGGCTGCAACCCCCATCGCCAGCGGGTAATCATACCACTGCGAAGTCTCAAACACTTTTTGCTGCCCGCGCACGCACTCTTTACAGCGGTAGCCGGTGGGAGTCTGCACAGCGCAGGCCGTGCAGATGGGCCGCTCACAGCGGTTACAGCGCAGCATGGTTTCGCGGTCGGGGTGGTTATAGCAAACGGTACGGGTAGTCTCAGTTACCGATTCAGTCATCAACGGCTTCCTGTCAATGGGCTTTGTTCCATGTACATGGTAATGTTCCGATAAAAATAACCGGGGTCCTGAAAGCGCACAAAGTGGACGGAAAGGTCATTGACCGTCACCAAAACCTCGTCGCTTTCCAACAGTGGGATTGGGAGGTGCCCGTCCACGCTCATCACGGCTTCGTGGCTGGTATGCACCGTCATTTTCACCCCAGAACCTTCCGAAAGGACCATCGCCCGGTTCATCGAAAGATGGGGCGCCACCGGGATAATGAGGATGTTGCGCAGTTCGGGCGGCAGAATGGGCCCGCCGGCGGCCAGCGCATAAGCGGTAGAGCCGGTAGGGGTGGAGGCCAGCAGTCCATCGGCCACATAGCGCGTTAACAGATAGCCATCCACATGCACTTCGATCTGAATAGGGCGGACGAACTGCCCTCTGCACACCACTACTTCATTGATCACATTCCAGGCCCCTAACGACCTGTCTCCGCGCATATGTTCAGCGCGCAACATCATGCGCTCTTCCAAACGGTAATCACCGGCCAGCAGACGGGGGAGCATCTGCCGCCACTCGCCCTGTCGAATTTCCGTCAGGAACCCAAAATGGCCCAAATTGATCCCCAGCAGGGGCAGGCCAATCGGGGCGGCCAGACTGCCGGCGCGCAGCATCGTGCCATCTCCGCCCAGAGCGATCAGAACATCAAATTCACCGGAATGAACGCGGTGGATCAGCTCAGAGTCCTGAAAGGTTCCCCAGGCGACGGCCTCGGCGCCATGCTCCAGTAAAAAATTAGCGACCGTCTCAACTTCCGACTGGCCGCCGGGCATGCCAGCATAGGCAATGACGGCAAAGCGCTTGGGTACTTTCTGTGGTCCGGCCATATTTGGACAATTATATCAGACCCTTCAAGACTTCCGCGCCCCTTAGGTTGGGATGTTAAATCACGTGACCATTACGGGCGCGGCCCGCAATGGTCACGTGATTTCATACGTCTATCCCTCAGACAAGTTGAGGGGGATCACCCCGCTCACGCGCTAATATACATCATGCACGGTGTTATACACGTTAAACTTGCCGGTCGGCGTGTTGAGATCCTTGATGCGAGCTTTTTCTTCCAGCGTGGCATCGTCATAGACGACAATTTCGCCCCGCTCGCCCGGTTTTGAGGCGTCGCCCCACACGCTGACCCATACTTCGGTTCCCTGGCGGTTATATTCCATGTGGACGGCCCGCCCATAGGTGGAAATCTCCCAGCATTTGTGAGGCTTATCTGGCGCAGATTTGGCGATCACGCAAACCGTGCGTGAAAGAGCCGGGTCGGGGTTGAGGGTCATGTCCACCCAAATCCACTGGCTGTTGGGGTGCGTTTTCAAAAACAGTGATCCAGACCCCGGCAGGGGCGTCTCGCGGACGACCTTCCAGGCCGCATCGGCGTGACCCTCTGGATCGGTGCCAATGGAGATAATGGCTCCATCCCCCAGGTGCGAGGTGCTCCACACCGGCCCATAGTCCGGATCAATCCAGTTGGCCCCCCGGCCCGGATGGGGGATGTCGCGCGTTTCTACCAGGGCCTCTAACTCGCCTTCCAGCGCATCAACCACTGCAATCTTGTTCGATTGGTTGGCGGCCACCATAAAGTAACGCTTGGTCGAATCCCAACCGCCGTCATGCAAGAAGCGCGCCGACTCGATCATTTTAATCGTCAGGTTAACCGGGTCGCTGTAATCCACCAGCCAGATTTGCCCGGTTTCCTTCACGTTAATAACCCATTCCGGCTTGAAATGTGAAGCCACAATGCTTGCCACGCGCGGCTCGGGGTGAAATTCCTCGGTGTCGTAAGTGTAACTGCGCGTGCTGACGACCTTAAAGGGTTCCAGCGTTTCGCCATTCAAAATGGTGAAGTGCGGCGGCCAGTAGCACCCTACCACTGCAAATTTATCGGTGAAATCACCTTCTTCGCCCTTGTATTTGCTCACTTCTACGGAGCGGGCGTCGTAGCAGGTCTGCACCTCGGCCACTTTATCGGGCTTTTCCATCCACAGGTCTACCAGAGCCAGTTTGCCATCCCGCCCGATCACGTAGGCGTAACGACCGGTTGCCGACATGCGGGTGATGTGAACGGCGTAACCTGTATTGACCGTGCTGACGATTTCATAAGTATCGCCGTCAATTACGGCCACCTGGCCGGCATCGCGCAGCGTGACCACGAAGTAATTCTCCCAGTCGCGTTTGGTTTGCGGTTCCGTAGGCCGGGCGGATGGCTCTACCAACACTTTCCACGTGGCCTTCATCTGTTCCAGCGACAGTTCAGGCGGCGTGGGCGGCTCAATTTGCAGGTATTTTGCCATGATCTCCGTCTGCTCTTGGGTGAAAAAGCCCTGCTTGCCCCAATCGGGCATCCCCTTGGGCGTGCCGTTGAAGATGATGGCCGCCAGACCAGGCGTGCCTTTGGGCAGCGTTTTATCAGGCGTGAGAGCCGGGCCCGTCGCGCCCTTACGCAGCGTGCCATGGCAGCCGGCACAGCGTTCAAAAAAGACCTGTTTGGCCCAGGCAAACTCTTCTTCTGTTAAGACAGGCACGTTACCGGCAACCGGCTGCGCTTCGTCTCCACTCTCATTTTCCCCGCCCGCTTGAGATGAATCGCCGCTCTCGCCGCCTTTCAGGTCTGCCAGAAAGCCGATGATCGAAGAGAGTTCGTCTTTAGAAAGGCTCTCGCCCAGCGAAGCCGGCATGACCCCTTTTGCGCACGGCCCGGTTGGGCAGTCGGCGGGGATAAATTCGTCTGGCTTGAGGATTGATTCTTGCAGATATTCTTCAACGGTTTTGGCCTTGCCGGTATACCCGGCCTGGGTGATGCGCTCACCGGCCACCTTGCCGATGGCACTCAGGTCCGGGCCAATCGTCCCCACCGCACCGGGGACGTTGGGAATAACATGGCAGGCTGTACAGCCGCCTTTCTGAAAAGCGGCTACGGCCTTTTCACGGTCATACAGCCCGGCCGGTTGGCCGCCAGAAGATTTGCCACAGGCAGCCAGCAGTCCGGCGGCGATCAGCAGAAAAAACAATGCGACGATGCGTTTCACGTTCCCCTCCCTTAGCCCTGACGCAGGATGTGTTCGTCAATGGGCGCAGCTTAATGATGTGCACTCATCTTAAAGCTTCTTAATCCACCGCACTTTGCGCCAGCGCAAAAAAGCGAATACCAGGTAATGCACCTGTCTAACAGGGCCTTCTCAAAGTCCCCCCACCCCTGGCCCCGCCCCCCTCAAGGGGGGCGGGGAACCACAGATTCGTGGGGGCTGGCGGCGCATTCGTGCCGCCAGCCCCCACACTCCCCCTACAAGACGAGTGATTTTCAAAAAGTCAGGCGACTTTGAAAAAACCCACTGTCGAAAACTGCCTATTGACAAGCGACCAGTGGTCGCTATAATAAAATAAGCGACCCCTGGTCGCTACGAAACGTTTTTTGCTCGACAGGAGTGCAGATGCCTAAAGGAATTCCACTGACCGAAGAAGAGTTGGCCCGCCGCCGGCGCGAGATCGTGAACGCTGCCTTGAAGCTCTTTTACGAAAAGGGCTTTTTAGAAACCTCCATGCGCGAGGTCGCCACAGCCGCCGGAGTGGGGAAATCCACCCTGTACGATTACTTCGCCACCAAAGACGATATCCTCGTATCATTTTTTGAACAGGAACTGCAATGGATCACCCAACGGGCCGAGGAAATCTACAGGCAAGATTTACCGGCAGAGGAGAAACTGCGGCAAATCACCCAGGTCCACCTGAAATACCTGTTAGATAACAAATCCTTTTACATCAAGCTCACCGTCGAGGCCCAACGCCTGAGCCTGACCAGCCAACAACGCATTCAGGCCGGCCGCCATGCTTACCAGGACCTCATCTGCCGGATCATCCAAGACGGCGTGGCCGAAGGCAGCTTCCGTCCTGTAGACCCGCTGCTGGCGATGCGCCTCATCCTGGCGGCGCTGACCCCGGTAGCTTTTACCACCCGCCCCACCGGCACGCCCCAAGAGATGCTCGCTTCATCATTAGACATCCTGCTCAATGGACTTAAAGCCTGAACCTATCGGGCGGCGCGCTCATGCGCCGTTCCGTTCACACATCAAGGAGAATGCAATGACCCCGTATATCTTACCCTTATCTGACCCCCGCGCTGACCTCGCAACCGTTGGCGGTAAGGGCATGTCGTTAGCCAAAATGCTCCAGGCTGGCCTGCCGGTCCCGGATGGTTTTCATATCACTACCGAAGCATACCGCCGTTTTGTGGCCGAAAACGACCTCCAGCATCAGATTGCTGAGGCGCTGGCGGGCGCTGCGGCTGAAGACCCGGCGGCCCTGGAACGGGCCTCTGAGCGCATCCGTCAGAGCTTCGCCCAGGGTCAGATTCCGGCGGCGCTGGCGGCTGAGATCGCGGCGGCCTACGCGGCCCTCCACGATGCTCCCGTCGCCGTCCGTTCCTCGGCCACTGCTGAAGACCTGCCGGGCGCTTCTTTCGCGGGGCAGCAGGAAACCTATCTGAATATCTGCGGCGAGCAGGCGGTCTTAGACGCGGTTAAAAAGTGCTGGGCCTCTCTGTGGACGGCGCGGGCCATCGCCTACCGGCTGAAGAATCAGATCCCCCAAGAGACGGTCGCGCTGGCGGTGGTAGTGCAAGAACTGGTTTTTGCTGAGGCGGCGGGCATCCTGTTCACTGCCAACCCCATCAACGGCCGGCGCGATGAACTGGTCATTAACGCCGCCTGGGGCTTAGGCGAGGCGGTGGTCTCTGGTGCGGTGACGCCCGATACCTTTACGGTTAAAAAAGACACGGGGCGCGTGATACGGCGTGAAATTGCCGACAAACAGGTGATGACCGTGCGCACCAGCGCGGGAACTCAAGAACAGCCCACGCCAAAGGCACAGAGGAAAAAGCCCGCCCTAAGCGATGCCCAGATCACCGAACTGGCCCGCCTGGGCGTGAAAATCGAGCAGTTTTACGGAATGCCCATGGATGTGGAATGGGCTCTGGCAGGGGGCAGATTCGCCATCGTCCAGGCCCGTCCAATCACGGCCTTGCCGCCGGAATGGAAGCCGCCGGCGACCGGGGCGCTCTATGCGCGCGGCAGTCTGGCCGAGCACATCCCCGGCCCGGTGACGCCCCTGTTTGCCACCCTGGGGCTGGAAATTGCCAACGAGGCTACCGCCCAACTATGGGAGCGGATGTTCGGGGAGAGCGGCAAAGAGTTGATCAGCGGTGAAGGGATGTACGTTGCCATTCACGGCTACGTGTACGGCGGGGTCAACATGCGCGGGAAGAACCTGCTCAAGGTGATGAGGATGTCGTTCTCGCAAATTGGCCCGATGTTCCGCGGCAGTGTGGAGCGCTGGCAGGCCGCCCGGAATGCGCTGGCCGCCGTGGTCGAAGCCTGGGAGCAGAAACCGCTGGAAACTCTGCCGCCCTCTGAACTGCTGGCGGGAGTGCGCGCCGTTTTTGGGGCTGCCTGCCGCTATTTCACTGATATTCAAACGACCCTACCCGCCGCCTCAAGCAGTGAAATCTTGTTTACCCGCTTCTATAACAGCTTCGTCCGCCGCAAACACGACCCGGAAGCCACAGTTTTCTTGCTGGGTTCTGAAACCATGGCTCTGCGGGCCGAAAAGTCGCTGTTTGACATCAGCCAATGGGTCAAAACCGACCCAGCGCTGACAGACTACCTCTTACGCACCTCTACCGAGCAGTTGGCCGCCGACCTGGGCCGTGAGAGCGCGCCCGCCGGGCTGACGCAAGGACAGTGGGACGAGTGGCGGAAGCGGGTGAACGCGCACCTGCAAACGTTTGGCCGCACCGCCTACGAGTTTGATTTCGCCAACCCCACCCCACTCGAAACCCCCGGCCCGGCTTTAGAAGCGATTAAGGGCTACCTGGAAGGGAAGGCCAATGACCCCTACCAGCGCCAGCGCGAAATGCTGGAAAAGCGCGAGCAGGCCACCCGCACTGTGATGGCACGCCTGGGCTGGCCCCTCAAGGGTTGGTTTGAAAAGCTGCTGCGCTGGGCACAGGAAACCGGCCCTATGCGCGAAGACAGCATCTTCGACCTGGGCATGGGCCATCCACTCGTGCGGCGCATGTTGGGCGAGTTAGGCCGCCGTCTGGCGGCTGGTGGGAGCATTGCACAGGCTGAAGATATCTATTGGCTGGAAAAAGCCGAACTGCTCGAATTGGTAAAGCGGCTGGAAGCCGGAAGTCCACTGCCGGACCTGTCGGAGCGCATCCCACAGCGCAAAGCCGAGTGGCAGGCGGCGCTTAAGATCACCCCGCCGGTGATGCTGCCAGAACGGTCTGGCTGGTCTAAATTCATTCACGGGGCCGAGGCTGTTAAGAAAGACGGTAAAATCATCCTTAAAGGCATAGGAACCAGCGGTGGAACCGTGACCGCGCCCGCGTGCGTGCTGTACAGCCCGGAGGATTTTGGCAAGCTGAGGCCCGGCGATGTGCTGGTGGCCGTTACCACCACCCCGGCCTGGACGCCGTTGTTCGCGCTGGCCTCTGCCGTCGTCACCGACATCGGCGGGCCGCTTAGCCACAGCAGTATTGTGGCCCGTGAGTACGGCATCCCGGCGGTCATGGCGACCCGCACGGCCACGCGCACCATCCGGACGGGGCAACTGGTGACGGTGGATGGCACCGCGGGAACCGTCACCTTGGAGGGATAAAGATGAACTGTCAGGACGAGCCCACGAGCCAAGAATTGAAAGTGGTAATCCTTGCCGCGGGGAGCGATTCGATTACGCCGGACGGGCGGCCCATTTTGCTCCAGGATTTGGGAGATCGCAAAGTGGTGGATTACGTGGTGCAGAATGCCCTGCGGATCGCCCCGCCCGAAGCCATCTACGTGGTCGTTGGCTGTTGGCATGAGGAAGTTCAGCGGCATTTGGGACCGGCATTTCATTATGTCTATCAGAAGCAGCAGCTTGGCACTGGTCATGCCGTCTTGCAGTTGAAACCCCTGTTGGAAGATTACGATGGCGACCTGCTGATTCTCTACGGCGATACACCCCTGTTCCGCGAGGATTCGATTCGCGGGCTGATCAACCGCCACCGCCTGCGCCACGCTCACCTCACCCTGCTGACAGCCATCACCCCTCATCCCTACCCTTATGGCCGCATCCTGCGCGACGCAAGCGGCCAGATTATTGACATCATCGAAGAGGCCGAAGCCTCGCAGGCGGTGCGCGACATCCGCGAGCTAAACGTTGGCGCTTACGTGGTGCGGGCCAGGGCCATCTTCCCCGTCCTGCAAAAGCTCTATCCTTCGCCCATGGATGGGACATACCGGCTGACCGACTGCGCTCATCAGCTCATCCGTTCCGGGCTGTGCGTCGAAAGCTACCGCATCTACGATCCTGATGAAGTTCAGGGCATTAACACCGCTGACGATCTAAGCCGCGCGGAGTTTATTTTGCAAAAGCGCCTGTTCCGCCCACACCGCCCTGAAGAAGAAGACCGGGTAACATTTGGAACCGGCGGCTGGCGGGCCGTGATCGGCGAGGGGTTTACCATGCACAACGTGCGGCGGCTGGCACAGGCGCTGGCGAATGAAGTGACGCGCCAAAACAAAGAGAAGTGCGGCGTGATTATCGGCTATGACCGGCGCTTCCTCTCTGACCGCGCCGCCGCTGCCGCCGCCGAGGTATTCGCGGGCAACAACATCCCCGTCACGCTGCTGGCCGAAGCCGCGCCGACCCCCCTGGTAACGTATGCCACCGCGCAGCTCAACCCGGCTTATGGGCTGGTCTTTACGGCCAGTCACAACCCACCTGAATGGAACGGTCTGAAAGTCTTTCGCGGTGACGGTTCTCTGCTTCTGGATGAAGAAACCCGCCAGATTGAGGCCGAGACCAACCGCATGACGCGCGCAGAAGTGGTTAAACTCGACCTGGATATTGCCCTGGAAAGCGGGATCGTACAGCGCAGGGACATGACCAATGAATACGTAGACGCTATCGAACGCTTCATTGATCTCGAAGCCATTCGCCGGGCGAACCTTAAAGTCATCGTAGACCCCATGTACGGCGTGGGACAGCTCACCTTGGGGATTATTCTAACGGAGGCGCGCTGCCGGGTAGTGTTCATCCATGAGCGCCACAACCCGCTCTTTGGCGGGCGCTCGCCGGCCCCCAACCTCGAAGCCCTGCGCCTGCTGTGTACCAGCGTTCAAGAGGGTGGGTATGACCTGGGCCTTGCCACTGACGGCGACGCCGACCGCATAGCCATCGTTGACGAGAAGGGCCGCTACATCCCTACCAACGACATCCTGCTGTTGGTGTACTGGTATATGCACGAACAGCGAGGTCAACGCGGCGGCGTGGTGCGCAATCTGGCGACCACCCACCTGCTCGACCGGCTGGCCGCGGCCTTTGGCGAAAAGTGCGTAGAAACACCGGTAGGGTTTAAGCACATTGCCGCCGGGATGATCGCCCATCATGCCCTGTTAGGGGGCGAATCGAGCGGCGGGCTGACGGTACGCGGCTGGATTTTGGGCAAAGATGGCATTTTTGCCGCCGCCCTGTTGGTCGAAATGCTGGCAAAGACCGGCAAGCGCCCTTCGGAACTGCTGGATGAGGTATGGAAGATCACCGGGCGGCTGTATACGCTGGAAGAGAGCATTCCTGCCACGCCCGAAATGCGCGTGGCGATCCCGCGGCTGCTCCAGAATAATCCCATCACTCAGATTGGCCCTTACCCCGTACTGCGCGTCTCGCACCTGGATGGCACCAAGCTGTTCCTGGAAAATGACAACTGGGCGTTACTGCGCTTTTCGGGTACGGAACCGGTCTTGCGGTTGATGGTCGAAGCCGATACGCCTTCCAAGGCCCAAGAGATGATTGACTGGCTGAAAGCCTTGTGCGCTTCAGCCCGGTAAGAAAGCATTCTCCCAATCATATAGTGATATACTTGCCACTGTCACTGGCGCAAGTATTCTTAATTACTCATCGCCCATTCTTCTCATCACGGGAGTCGCTGATGAAATTTTCCATCCTGCCCACTGAGGTTGCATTCTTTGACTATTTCGAAAAAGCCAGCGCCAACCTGCTGGAAGGCGCGCTCTTGGTAAAAAAACTACTGGAAGACTATCACGAAATTGAAGAAACAGAAGCCAAGATCACGGAGATCGAGCACCAGGGCGATTTTATCGTTCACGAGATCACCAATCTTCTACCGCGCACCCTGATCACGCCCATCGATAGCGATGATATACAGCGGCTCACCTTCGCCATTGATGACGCAGTAGATACTCTTTACGCTGCGGTAACGCGTCTTTCCATTTATCAGGTGACGGATGTCAAAAAGCCGGCCCGCCGTCTGGCAAGCCTGATTGTGGAAGGAGCGACCGAGCTGGATCTAGCGATTAAGGGCCTGCGCGATAAGAAAAATTATGGGCAGGTAAAAGAGCGCATCGTACAGATTAACACCATCGAAAATAACGGCGACCGTGTGCTTGAAGATGGATTGCGAAGTCTGGTGAGCCGCCGCGACAACGTGCTCGAGTTCATTATCTGGAAAGAAATTTACGAACTGCTCGAACAAATCACAGACCGGATTGAAGACGCCGGAGATGTCATTCTAAGGGTACTGCTGACCAATGCCTGATCTGACACTGCTCTCTGTCATTTTGATCATTGGGCTGGCGCTGGCCTTCGATTTTGTTAACGGCTTCCATGACGCCGCCAACTCTATTGCTACGGTCGTCTCTACCCGTGTGCTGACCCCTCTGCAAGGGGTGGTATGGGCGGCCTTCTTCAACTTCATCGCCGCTTTTACTTTTGGAACAGCCGTTGCGCATGCCATTGGTGCGGGACTAATCGACGTCAACAAAGTTGATAATCTAGTGATATTCTCTGGGGTAGTGGGCGCGGTCATCTGGGACCTGATCACTTGGTACATTGCCCTGCCAACCAGTTCTTCGCACGCATTGATTGGGGGGTATGCCGGGGCGGCAGTCGTTAAGGCGGGCTTTGGGGTGATTATCCTGACGGGGTGGTTGAAAACCCTTGCTTTTATCGTCGCCGCTCCGCTGTTGGGCTGGGCGCTGGGGACCCTGTTTATTATTGTGATCTATTGGATCTTTCGCAAACGGTCGCCGGGCAACGTGGATCACATTTTCAGGCGCGGTCAACTAATCTCCGCCGGATTATACAGTTTGGGGCATGGAACCAACGACGCGCAGAAAACCATGGGCATTATCGCCGGAGTGCTTTTTACTGTACCGGCGTACCGTCACCTGGTCAGTGATGCCAGCGGTGGGCTAATGATTCCTTTTTGGATTGTATTGATGGCGCACGCCGCCATTGCCCTGGGGACGCTTTCTGGCGGGTGGCGTATTGTGCATACGGTTGGCAGTAAGATCACCAAACTCATTCCAATGGGTGGTTTTGCCGCCGAAACAGCCGGGGCTGTGACTCTGTTCGCTTCTTCGCTGTTGGGCGTGCCGGTTTCTACGACCCACACCATTACCGGCGCGATTGTCGGCGTGGGGTCGGTGCGCAGTAAACGAGCTGTGCGTTGGGGCGTCGCCAGCCAGATTGTATGGGCCTGGATTCTAACCATCCCTGTATCAGGGGCCATTGCCGCGCTGGTCTATGTACTACTCTCCATCTGGTTTTAGAGGATGCGCCGCGCGCCAGCCTGGACCTTGCGGACGGCGGCGGCGATATCGTACATGGCCTGCTCGTCTGCCAGCAGGTAATTTTGCGGCAGCCAGATGGCCTCAGCGGCACAGGCGCGCTCGCTGACCGGGCAGCGTTCTATAAAATCGGCGTAGTTCAGGCAACGGCCGTGTTCAAAAGCGTCCACCGGCCAGCCGCCGCCCATAAAATTCTTCTCCACAAACGCGGGGTTGGCATAGAGCGGCGTAGCGTAGCCGGTCGAAGCCTCGGTAATGCCTTCGGCCTTGAGGGCCTGCACAAATTTCTGTTTGGACAGGCCGGCAAAGGCGCGTGGATCATAGCGGAACATATACAGGTGGTAGGCGTGGCAGGTGGTCGAATCGAGCAGAGCCGTCGGGCGGATGCCTTCGATTTCTCCAAGCAGGCTGTCGAGCAGCCGCCCATTGGCAGAACGCCGGGCGGCGTGTTGTTCCAGGCGCGTCAACTGCGCCAACAAGATAGCCCCCTGGAATTCGGTCATGCGGGCATTGGAAGCCGCCACAAAATGTTTATACCAGGGTTCGCCCTTCCTGCGCCCCACCCACACCAATGACTCGCACAGTTCAGCGTAAGCCGGGTCATTGGTAATCATAATGCCGCCCTCGCCGGCGGTCATGTTTTTTGAAGCCTGGAAGCTGAACGAGCCAATATCGCCCAGCGAGCCGCACTTGCGCCCCCTGTAAGAAGCGCCGTGCGCGTGGGCGGCGTCTTCGATCACAATCAGGTGGTGTTGACGGGCCAGGGCCAACAGTTCATCCATGGCGCAGGGCTGTCCGCCAAAGTGAACCGGAATTACGGCGCGAGTGCGCCCGGTGATGGCCTCGGCCACCCGGCGCACGTCAATATTGTAGGTATCGGGGTCAATATCCACAAAAATGGGGATTGCGCCTACCGCCAGGGGCGCTGTAGCGGTAGCAATAAAGGTATAAGCCGGTACAATGACTTCATCTCCGGGGCGCACTCCCGCGGCCCGCAAAGCCAGTTCGAGCGAGACTGTGCCGTTGACCGTGCAGATGCCATATTTGCAATCGTGGTAGCGGGCAAAAGCTTTTTGGAAGCGCGCAACCGGGCTGTAAGGCTCTGCGTCACTCTCGGCGGCGTCTAAAATCTGCCCATGTGACTGCCGCCACCAATCACCCGACCGCAGGACTTCGAGAACGGCCTGTTCTTCTTTTTCGTCATGCACCGGCCAGCGCGGCCAGGCGGCAGTCCGCACCGGAGCACCACCCAAAATTGCCAGTTCTTCCATGTTTCACCCTCTCTGAGATCGTTTACTGAACGGCGCGTAAATTGGGGACTGCGCACCGCAATTCACACACCATTTAAAATGCCACTCTCTGATGGAATCGCGCACCGGGTTTATTGTATCAGCAGTTTGCTGTGGGTAAATAATGATATGATTAGCCTGAAAGTCATTGGGCAGACTACTGATTCATTGACCTATCTACAATCCATACGTGAAAGATTGAGCTTAAGACAGACATGGACAGGCGTCCGGCTGGAATGATAAGTCTTGTGGTGATCGGGGTGGGGGCGGCGCTGCTGGCGCTGAACCTTCTTTTGGGCGGAAAGTTGAACGTGGCGCTGCCGCTGGTGTTTCTGATGCTGGGCGGCGCGTTTTCCATGGCCGTATCGGCCGGAAGCCCGCACTGGCGTTGGGCCCCGCTGCTGTACATTCCCGGCAACCTGCTGTTGGCTTTTGGCCTGATCTTCTTGATTAACGTGCTCACCCAAGATTGGAGCGCCTGGGCCTATGCCTGGCTGCTGCTGGCGGCGGGCGTAGGGGCCGGGATGGTGCAGGCCGGCCGTCAGCAGGATTGGCCGGCCTGGGTGGTCCCGACCGGATGGGGGGTCATGTTAGGAAGCGTTACCCTGTTTGCGCTCTTCGGGGCCATTGCCGGGGGCCTGTTCATCCAGGTGATGGCTCCCATCCTGGTGATTCTGGGAGGGCTGGCGCTGCGCTGGCTGCCGCCAGAGAAAATTCTGCCTGCCGTGCTCCGCAAGCGGCTGCCCTTCGCCGCGCGCGCTGAGGCCCCTGCAAGCCAGCCTCATGCCCTGCCAGACCAGACCGCGCTGGCCGAGCCGCTAAGCACCCGCGAGCTGGAAGTGCTCCAATTGGTTCATCAGGGCCTCTCGAACCAGCAGATTGCCCTGCGTCTGAACGTCGCGCCGAGTACGGTAAAGACGCACATCAACAACATTTACGGCAAGCTCGGCGTACAGACGCGCGTACAGGCCATCACCCGCGCCCGCGAATTGGGACTGCTAGACTCATAATCCGGGCCTATTCGCGCCGCCGCGCGGTCTCGCACAAGCTAAATCCCTGCTTCTCCACCCCCAATCCACCCCTGGCATCCACCGTTTTGCAGATGTATTTCCATCCCTGCGAGTGGTATAGAAAGGGCGTCAAACCGCAAATTACTGCAAAAACGGATGGTAAAGATGGAAACTGACTTATTGAACAAAACGTTTGTCGTCACCGGGGCGACTTCGGGAATTGGGCAGGCGGTGGCCGCTGCCCTGGCGCAGCGCGGAGCAGGGATCATTGGAACGGGGCGCTCGCCGGAACGCTGTCGGCAGGCCGAGGCGCGGCTGCGCGCCCTGCGACCGGCGGGGAGCATCAACTACCTGGCCGCTGATCTGAGCGTGCAGAGTGAGGTTCACCGGCTGGCCGATGAAGTGATGGAAACCCTGAACGCGCGGGGCCTGGCTCATTTAGATGGCCTGGTCAATAATGCGGGGACGTTTACCTATTGGCTGGCGCTGACGCCCGACGGCATCGAAACGCAGTGGGCCGTTAACCACCTGGCCCCCTTCCTGCTCACCGCCCGGCTGTTGGGGGCGCTGCAAGCCGCGCCCCGGGCTCGCGTGGTGACGGTCAGCTCCGATTCGCACTACGGCAGCCACATTGACTGGCAAGACCCCCAACTGCGCCGCCGCTACAATGGTCTGCGCGCCTATGGCAACACCAAGCTTGCTAACATTCTCTTTACGCTGGAATTAAACCGCCGGCTGGGGACGCAGTCATCGGTACGGGCCTTCGCCGCTGACCCCGGACTGGTTAAGACCGATATCGGGTTAAAAGGCACGCCTGCGGTTGTGAACTGGGTTTGGAAGCTGCGGCGCTCCGGCGGTATTACGCCGGAGGAGTCGGCGAGGGGCATTGTGTTTCTGCTCACCGAGCCGTCCATTCACGATTCTGCGGAAATCTATTGGAAAGACGGCCATCCCAAACGGGCCAGCCGGGCCGCGCTGGATGAACAGGCCGCGGCGCGCCTGTGGGCGCTATCGGAACAGATGTGTGGGATGAAGAACGAGGAGCCGGCCTATGCTTCCGCATGAACATTTTTCTGCGTCCAAGAGCCTGGTCGCGATCACAGGCGCAACCGGCGGGTTGGGCAAGGCCTTCGCGGTCGAGTGCGCCAGCCGCGGCTGGGACCTGTTCCTGACCGATCTGTCTACCGACTTGCTTGCAACCCTGGCCGCCGGCCTGCGCAACGCTTACGGGGTGAACGTCCATACCTATCCCTGCGACCTGACGGACCCCGCCGCGCGCGCGGACTTGTTTGACCAGGTCCGCGCGCTCAATTTGATGTTTTGGGCGCTCATCAACGTTGCCGGGATTGATTACGAAGGCCTGTTTACCGAGAACAGCGTCCAGCAAATCCGCACGATCATCCGGTTGAATATCGAAGGCACGCTGGAAATGACCCGCGCGCTGCTCGAACTGCGCGCGCCGCTGGCGGCTTTTCGCATCATTAACGTTGCCAGCCTGGCGGCTTACTGGCCCATGCCGGTTAAAGCCACTTACGCGGCCTCGAAGCGCTTTCTGCTCGATTTTTCGCTGGCACTGCGCGAAGAAGTGCGCGCATGGGGTGCAACCGTTACTGTACTGTGCCCGGCGGGGATGCCCAATACCCCGGAGAACATCCAGGCCATTGAAGCACAGGGCTGGTTGGGGCAAATCACTACCCTCGATGCCGGGCGCGTGGCAAACGAGACCTTAAACGCCGCGCTGGCTGGCAAAGCGGTGGTCATTCCTGGGCTGGCAAACCGCATTCTCAGCCTGTTCGGCGGGTTGGCGCCGGCCACGCTCGCCGCCAGCCTGATTGGCAGCCGCTGGAAGGCCGCCCGCCAGAAACGCGGGCTGTTTCAGGAAGCTCCGATCTGGCAGCAGGCATGAAGATTTCTGACATTTAACCTGCCCTGAGCAGGCTTTGGCCGTTTACCCCTGGATGTCAATCGCGGGCTGTGCTCGCGATTGACATCCAACGCGGCTTCCTAATCCTCACAAACATTGTACATAGATGAAAAAAAGATTGTATAAAACCTCAAAACTCTCGATAATGATAATGAAAAAACTTGAACGATTAGAGGGAATAAAATGAACATTTTAATGATTCTGAAAGCTGTTGCGGCTTTGGCAACGGCGGCGGTTGGTGTGTTAGCCCTGGTGAAACCCACAGCCGTATACGATTTCACAGGCATTGTTGCCAGCGGCCCTCGCGGCATCTCTGAAATTCGCGCCATCTTCGGCGGCCTGTTCATTGCACTGGGAATCGCGCCCTTGTTTCTAGGCGCGCCAGGATACCGCATGTTGGGGATTGGTTATCTGGTGATTGCCGTGACACGCGCGTTCTCCATAGTGTTCGATCAATCTTACGCGCAGTCTAACATCATCAGCCTGGTGATTGAAATCGTTTTTGGCATACTTCTGGTGATCTAAGGCGGGCGACATGACGGTACGAATTGTCACCGACAGCACTTGTGATCTGCCCGCCGCAACGGTTGCCCGTTATGGCATCCGCGTCGTGCCACTGTATATTAACGTGGGCAGGCAGGGTTTTCTGGATGGGATTGACATCACGCGCGAAGCATTCTATGCTCGACTGCCCGTCTTTCCAGAACACCCCACCACAGCCGTTCCTTCGCCACAAAAGTTCCGCGCCATCTACGACACCCTGGCCGAAGAAGGCGCTACGGAAGTGTTATCTATCCATATTTCAGAAAGTTTAAGCGCGGTGCTTGATGTGGCGCGCAGTGCGGCGCAAGAGACTACCACGGTTCCGGTCACGGTATTTGATTCGCGCCAACTGAGTTTGGGGAGCGGCTTCCTGGTAGAAACCGCCGCAAAGCTGGCTGAAGAAGGCCGTTCCGTCTCGGAAATCCTTACGGCGCTCAATGCGCAAATTAAGCGGACACGCGTTTTCGCCGTGATCGACACGCTTGAGTTTCTCAAGCGCAGTGGGCGGATGAATCATTTCATCGCCAACATTGGAATGCTGATTCATCTCAAGCCGATCCTGACCATGTACGATGGCAAACCCGGCACAGAACGGGTGCGCACGCGAGAACGCGCGACCAGGCACCTGCTCGAAATGCTACAACAGTGCGGCGAGATTGAACGCGCCGCGATCGTCCATACCAACGCTCCGGCGCGCGTAGCCGAGCTGCGCGCTCAGGCCGCTACGCTTTTGGACGGCCTGAACGTGCCAGAAGCCGATATTACCCCGGTGATTGGCGCACATATTGGCCCTGGCGCTTTTGGTTTTGCGGTCATCAGCCGATAACGGCCGAATTTTAATAAGGAGATCTGATGGAATTTATCACTCTCTATTCCAGTTTGGGGTTGATCATCCTGGGACTGATGACCCTGCTCTGGCTGATCAGCCTGGCGCTCAAAAATTCGAGCATCGTGGATGTCTTCTGGGGGACCGGATTTGTGATCTTTACCTGGGCCGCTTTTTTGCTCACGCCAGAAGGTTTTGTGACGCGCAAACTACTGCTCAGCGCGCTGGTCACGGTCTGGGGACTGCGCCTGTCGCTGCACATTCTCACCCGCAATTGGGGTAAACCGGAGGATTTCCGCTATCAGAAATGGCGTGAGGAGGCCGGCCCGGCCTGGTGGTGGCGAAGCTTCTTCAAAGTGTTCTTGCTGCAAGGCATCATCCTCTGGGTAGTGGCGGCCCCCCTGCTCGCGGCACAACTTTCAGCCAGCCCTGCCGTGCTGACCTGGCTCGACTTCCTGGCAATCGCCGTCTGGCTGGTTGGATTTTTCTTTGAGGCCGCCGGTGACTGGCAACTGGCGCGCTTTAAGGCCAACCCGGCCAATCGGGGCAAAGTTCTGCGCACGGGCGTCTGGCGTTATACCCGCCATCCCAACTACTTCGGTGATGCGGCCCAATGGTGGGCCTATTACCTGATTGCGCTGACCGCCGGCGCCTGGTGGGCCATTTTTAGCCCCATGCTAATGACATTCCTGCTGATGCGCGTCTCTGGCGTGGCTTTGCTTGAAAAAACGTTGAAAACAGAAAAACCAGAGTATCAGGATTACATTCAAACGACGAGCGCCTTCTTCCCCTGGTTCCCACGGAACAAATAAATCTGGACCACGCGGCCTGGATCTCTTCCGGTTCAGATGCGCTTCTCCATAAGACAGACAGAAAACCATCCGGGCAGGCTAAGGATTTTTTAAATCTGTATAGAATCATCTGAGATGATTCAAACTGGGCTGTGTGTTTTGACGCAGGAACGGGCAAAACTGCTCGCTGACCGGCGCGTGGGGCTGGTGAGTCACAGCGCGGCCATTTTGCCCGACCTGACCAGCATTGTTGACGCGCTCCGCACGGTGGGCGCGAATCTGCGAGCGCTGTTCGGGGCCGAACATGGCTTTGCCGGCGCGGCCCCCGACGGCGCGGTCATCGGCCCTGGCGTAGACCGGCGCACCGGGCTGCCGGTCTACAGCCTGTATGGGCCATCGAAGGAGCCGCAGCCCGACGTGCTGGCCGGTCTGGACGTGTTGGTGGTGGATTTTCAAGATGTAGGCGCGCGTTTTTACACCTTCCTCAGCACGCTCTATTACGTTCTGCGCGCGGCAGGTCAGGCCGGTTTGCCCGTTATCGTACTGGACCGACCCAACCCGATCAGCGGGGCGAAGGTGGAAGGGCCGCTCATTGCGCCGGGGTTCTTTTCGTTTGTAGGGATCGTCTCCGTCCCCATCCGGCACGGCATGACGCTGGGTGAGCTGGCCCTGCTGATGAACCGCGAATTAAATCTGGGCGCTCCGCTGACGGTAATCGCCATGCGCGGCTGGCGGCGGCAGATGTGGTTCGATCAAACCGGGCTGCCCTGGGCGCCGCCCTCTCCGGCGATGCCCCATCTCTCTACGGCGGTGGTTTACCCCGGCATGTGCCTGGTTGAAGGAACCAACTTATCTGAAGGCCGTGGGACGGCCCTGCCCTTTGAGATTGTCGGCGCGCCCTGGCTGGATGGCTACGCCCTGGCGCGGCAGTTGAACCACCTGGAACTGCCGGGCGCGCGCTTCAGGCCGCACATCTTTCAACCCACCGCGAGCAAGCACGCCGGGCAGGTATGCGAGGGGGTGCAGGTCTACGTCACCGACCGCGCGCGCTTCGAGGCGGTGCGCGTTGGCCTGCACGTACTGGCGGCCTGCCGCGCCCAAGCCCCCGAACACTTTGCATTTTTAACCAACAGTATTGAAGGCGAACTACCGCACTTTGATCTACTGGCCGGTTCGGCGCGCCCGCGCGAGCATCTTCAGGCCGCCGCTCCGGTGGATGAACTGGTGCGCGGCTGGGATGCAGACCTGGCCGGGTTTGCCCGGCGCAGAGAACCGTATGAGTTGTATCACTGAGGGAGGCTAAAGCAGAGATGACAGGCGCAGACATCGCTATCCGTCCCTACCGGGGCAGTGACGAAGCCGCGCTCATTGACTTGTGGAATGCGGCGATGACTCATGATCGCATTAACCCGGCAGTTTTTCGTACCAAAGTCCTTCTGGATCTGAACTTCAACCCCGCCGGCCTGCTGGTGGCTGAGGTGGATGGGCGGCTGGCAGGGTTTGTGCTATCGCTGGCGCGCCAGGTCCCGCACTTTTTAGACGGTTTAGAACCGGAAACAGGCTGGATCACCGCGTTTGGCGTTCACCCCAACTTTCGCCGCCGGGGGATTGGGCGGGCGTTGTTCGAGCGGGCGCTGGCGCGGCTGGCCGACCAGGGCAAGCAAGCCGTGTGGATTTCACCTTACACGCCCAATTACTTCATCCCCGGTGTAGATGTGGCGGCCTACCCTGAAGCCATGGCCTTTTTAAAATCAACGGGCTGGCAGACAATTTCAGAGCCGATTTCGATGCGGGCTGAGATCACCGGTTTTCAGATCCCCCCTGAGATACTGGCGCGCGAGAAGACGCTGGCCGCTGAAGGCTATCTCATCCGCCCGGTCACCTCTGCGGATCTGCCGGAACTAATGGCCTTCATTGCCCAACACTTTGGCTGGGATTGGGTGCGCCACGCCCAAGATTACCTGTTAGAGTTGTTCGGCCCCGGTTCCGATCAAATCTGCTTTTTGGTGGCCGAGCGGCAGGGGCACATTGTGGGCTACTGCCAGCAGCGCCGTGAGCGTTTTGGCCCCTTTGGCGTAGACCCGGCCCTGCGCAGCCTGGGGTTGGGGCGGGTGCTGCTCTTCCGCTGTCTGAGCGAAATGCTGACGAAAGGCTTCCACGCCGCCTGGTTTTTGTGGACCGGGCGCGACGCCGCCCGCCTGTACGCGCTGGCCGGGTTTAAAGAAGTCCGCCAGTTCGCGGTGATGAAGAAAGAGTTGACGAAAGCAGTGACTGCATGAGGAGCGAAGAATGAATGAATATCATCCATCCGGCGGAATTATGGTGGTCGGCGCGCACGCGGGCGACGCCGAAAATATGGCGGCGGCAGTGGTGCTCAAGCACACCCGCGCCGGGTTTGGAGCGACCATCGTTCATCTGACGTTAGGCGAGGCCGGCCATCCGCGCCTGTCTCCGGCAGAGTATGCGGAGCAACGCAAGCGCGAAGTGGCCGAATCGGCCCGGCTGATGGGCGCAGAGGCGGTATGGTTTCCTTACCCCGATGGGATGCTGCCGGTAAACGAAGAGGTGAAATTCCGCCTGGCCGATCTCATCCGCCAAAAGCGCCCGGCGGTCATCCTGACCCACTGGAAAGGGTCCTTCCACAAAGATCACCGCGCCGCCTACCAGATTGTAGAAGATGCTCAATTCTACGCGGCGCTGCCGGCCATTCACCGCACGGATGCGCAGGGCCGCGACCTGCCTGCCCACTACGCCGCTGTGCTGTTTTGCGAGAACTGGGAGGATATGGAAGGCTACCGCCCCGACCTCTACCTGGATGTGACCGCTGTGTGGGAAGATTACCTGGCGGTGCTGCGCTCGCACGAGTTTATCCGCGGCGGCCTATCTACCTTCCGCTACTTCGATTACTATTCCGCCCTCGGCATCCTGCGCGGCTGTCTGGGTGGAATGCAACGCGCCGTGACCCTCATGCTCCCCGACGGCTCCTGGACCCGGCACGTGCAGTACCTGCCGGGCCTGGAGCGATAGAAGCGCTAATATACCGGCATTTCAGGATCAACTTCCTGCGCCCAGGCGTTGATCCCGCCCTTGAGGTTCTTCACCTTTTTAAAGCCAGCGCTGACCAGCAGTTGCAGGGCGCGCGCCGAGCGCGTTCCGCCTTTGCAAAAGACGACCATTTCGCGGGCGCTGTCCAGTTCCGAAAGGCGGGCCGCCAGACTTCCCAAGGGGATGTTGATGGCGTTAGGCAGCCACGAAATCTGAAGTTCATGCGGCTCGCGCACATCCAACAGCAGGGGCGGAGTAGGCTCTCTCAACCGCTCGGCCAGGGCCTGAGCTTCGATATCCCAGCCCTCGCCGGCGGAACCCTCCTCGTGGTTGCGCCCTGGCACGCCGCAGAAAGCGTTGTAGTCAATCAATTCCTTAATATCCGCATTGGGGCCGCACACCCGGCAGTGCGGGTTTTTGCGCAGGTTGACGAAATCAAAAGACATATCCAGGGCGTTATACAGCAGTAATTTGCCGATCAGAGGCGAGCCAATCCCCAGCAAGACTTTCAGCGCCTCGGTCGCCTGGATCGTCCCCACTGTGCCGGGCAGAACGCCCAACACACCCCCTTCGGCGCATGAAGGCACCAGGCCCGGCGGGGGCGGCTCAGGGAACAGGCAGCGGTAGCAGGGGCCGTCTTTGGCCGCAAAGACGCTCACCTGCCCATCGAAGCGGTAAATGGAGCCATAGACATTGGGCTTGCCCAAAAAGACGCAGACATCGTTGCTCAGGTAGCGGGTGGGAAAGTTATCGGTCCCGTCGATCAGGATGTCGTAATCGGCGGCAATCTGCATGGCGTTCTCGCTGGTGAACGGCTCATTGTAGGTATCCACCTGAATGGTGGGGTTGAGATCGTTCAGGCGCGCTTTGGCGCTCTCCACCTTCAATTTTCCAACGGTGGAGGTGCCGTGAATGACCTGGCGCTGTAAATTGGTGGAGTCCACCACATCAAAATCCACCAGGCCCAGGCGGCCAACCCCTGCCGCCGCCAGGTAGAGCGCTACTGGCGAACCCAGCCCGCCCGTGCCGATCACCAGGGCCGAAGAGGCCTTTAATTTCCGCTGTCCATCTAACCCCACTTCGGGGATGAGCAGGTGGCGCGAGTAGCGCAGAATTTCATCATGAGTCAGGTCTACCGTCATCTTTACCCTCCCGCAATGCTGGGAATAATCCGCAGGCTGTCGTTTTCTGTCAGGGGGGTCTGTAGCCCTTGTAGAACGTTGATATTTTCATCTCCTTTAAAGAGGTTGACAAAGGGCCGCAGTTCGCCGCTGTCCTTAAACAGGTGCGGTTTAATGGCAGGATGGCGGGCGACCAGGTCTTGCAGGGCGTCTGAGACCGTCGCGCCGCCGACCGGAATTTCGGTCTGGCCGCCTGTATAGACGCGCAGTGGGGTGGGAATGCGCAAAGTTGCCATCTTGTCTTCTCCTTCTCTATTCCGTCTCAATATTTTCCTCAATAAATTGGGCGCGGTCTTCGGCCAGCCGCCACGAGCGGCTCTCGATGGCCTGGCCGGCCTGCACGGTAGTAATCACGTAAGAAAAATAGGGCTGGGCCCATTCTCGATCATATTCTGAGGGGCGATTGGGGTGATCGGGGTGCGAGTGATAGACGCCGATCACTTCCAGGCCCAGACGCTCGGCCTCCAATTCGCTCTGAAGGTAATCTTCTGGCGCAATCAAAAAGCGGTTGTGGCGGGCCCCGTCTTCGCGCCGGTTGGGCAGGTCGTACACCGCCGCCACGCGGCGCGGGTCGCCGTCGGAACCCAAGAGAAAGCCAGCGCCTTCTTCTGGGTAAGCCTGCTCGCCGCTGCGGTGAATTTTTAAAAGCAGTTCTGGGGAGATGATAAGCCTCATGAGCCGCTCCACAAATGCTGATCGCTCAGATATTTTAAGCCCCCATCGGGAAAAATCGCCACTACCACGCCCGCGCGTAGTTCGGCGGCCACTTTGAGGGCCGCCACTGCCGCCGCCCCCGCAGAAATGCCCACGAACAACCCTTCCTCTTTTGCCAGCCGGCGGGTCATGGCGTGCGCGTCTTCGGTTTCAACTTCCACAATCTCGTCCGGCAGTGAGGGGTCGTAGATGGCCGGTGGGATGGCGGTAGGCATGTGTTTGAGGCCCTCTAAGCCGTGAAACGGCGAAGCTGGCTGTACCGCGATCAGCTTCACCGCAGGGTTATGCTCGCGCAGAGCGCGGCCTGTGCCCATCAACGTACCGGCGGTGCCCAGCCCTGCCACCAGATGCGTCACCGCGCCGTGAGTCTGACAAATGATTTCAGGGCCGGTGCTGTGGTAGTGGGCCAGCCAGTTGGCCGGGTTATTATACTGGTTGGCGTAAAAGTAACGGTCTGGGTGACGCGCCGCTAGCTCGCGCGCGGTCAGCAAAGCGCCATCCGAGCCTTCCAGCGGATCGGTCAGGATCAATTCAACGCCCAACGCGCGCAGCATGGTAATACGCTCTGGGCTGGCGTTGGCCGGCAGCGCCAGCGTTACTGGAATGCCCAGCGCCGCGCAGAAGGTAGCATAAGCGATGCCGGTGTTGCCAGAAGTTGAGTCGAGCAGGCGTTTGCCGGGGGTCAGTTCTCCGCGCTCCAGCGCAGTGCGGACAATGTTCAGGGCCGGACGATCCTTGACGGACCCACCGGGGTTAAACCATTCTGCCTTGGCGAAAACTTTCACGCCGGGCGCAAGCTGTCCGGTGACTTTGCGGAGCGGGATCAGCGGGGTGTTGCCCACCAGCTTTTCCAGTTCCGTCACCTGGCATTCGGTTTGGATTAGAGGTTCTGAGAGCGCCATCGCTTTTTCATCCCCTATCAGTAAAAGAACGTTAAAAAAACAAAAAGACGGTGAATGAACACCTGGCAGACGAAAATCTTCGTATGCGGAGTTCAAACCCCATCTTTCTGGTTGTGCGCAAACTGTGGTTATGCGGAGCGTTCGACCATCCAGATGGTGGTTATGAACTCCGCCTCGGACACATGCAGTGGAATATTCTGAGCCTATAATTCGACATATCCCCATACCTTTGGGGCCGACAACCTGTCGCCCCATTCTAATTTCGGGCAAATTATATCATATTTCAACACCATTTGTTGGTGGTTTCAAATAAGTCCGGGTACTTTGTTAACCCTATTTTGCTTCCCGGCGGGTATACTATCGTGTCAAACTGCGCCGAAACTGTGGATTGCAGTCCGCAATTTCGCTACAATTTAAAATACCGCCCTGGCGTAGATCATTCACGGAGGAAATAAAGGATGGCGACCGAAACCCAACTCCAGGTTCAGCAGGTGCTTGATTTTGCCGGCGTTCGCCACATCAGACCGGCCTTACCCGATACCCTGTTTACCAACACGGGCCGCCGCCTGTATGTGATTGGCGATATTGACGGGCGCTTCCGGCCGCGCTCGAACCCTTATGACCTATACGCCTTTGGCAGTCCCCGCCCCGACGATCCCCTGGCGGGCAAACTGCAAGGCGTTTGGGCACAGCCTGTAAAAGGGTTCAGCGGGTATGGCTTTAGCCTGGAGGTTGATGGAGAGGTCTGGGAACTGAACGCCGCGCGGCGCTTTACCCAAACATATGCGCATGCCGCTTTTGAGTTCGAGCGCGCCGGCCTGCTGGCCGTGCGGCGCGATTTTGCCGCCCTCGACCTGCCGGTGCTGTTCACCACCCTGACTGTCCACAATGCGCGCGAACGGGCGCTGTCCATCCGGGTGATTTTCCGCGCGGATTTTGACCTGGAAGATGCCTGGTTCACGCAGTTGGGCGCGGAGCGAAACCCTGGCGAAACGGTGACGGTCGAAGAGGGCCTGCTGACGGCGCAAGCCC
>DAOUAC010000110.1:0-106799 GCA_034434155.1 Anaerolineaceae bacterium | reverse complement strand
GGTGCAGACGGGCCAGTTCCGTCCCCAGGCTGATGGAATGTTCGCTCTTATAGCGCCGGGCCGCGGTAGCCGCCGCTACCAGCAGGTCTCCCAGGTTTTCATCTTCCGCCTGTGCCGGCAGCAGGTCTTCCACTTGGGGCCAGCGCGCGGCATGGATGGACGCCCGCCCTTCTTCCGCCGCGAACAGCTCGCGGTAGATGGCATCTGTCACAAAGGGCAAGAGCGGAGCCAACAGCTTTAGAAGTACGTTCAGGGCCTGCCGCAGCGCCAGGCGCGCCCCGCTGTGCGCTGGATGGGCGGGGTCATACAGGCGCTGCTTCGCCATTTCGATATAGTTATCCGCCAGGTCGCGCCAGAAGAAACCCTCAACGGCGTTTTTGGCCGAGGCGTAATCATAAGCCTCAAAATGGGCTGTCACTTCCTGCACCAATGAGCGGCTGCGCGCCAGCATCCAGCGGTCTGCCGGGGTAAAAACGGCCTGATCTGGCGCGGGCAGCGGCGCGCCTACGAACGGTTCAGCGAAGCGCGCCACGTTCCACAGCTTGGTCGTTAACCGCATGCCCATCTGAATCTTCTCTTCGCTGATGATCGCGTCTTTGCCGGGGCTGGTGCTGGCGGCCCAATAGCGCAGTGCATCCGCTGAGTAACGCTCGATCATCGCCAGCGGCGGCAGCGGCCCACCCCCTCGGCTCTTGCTGATCTTGCCCATCCCTTCCCCGGCGATCCCCCATCCAGAAATTAACACGTCCGACCAGGGCAGACAGCCAAAATGATAGTACGATTTCACGATCGTATAAAACGCCCAGGTGCGGATAATCTCATGAGCCTGGGGCCGCAGTGACATAGGGAAGAGCCGCGCGTACAGATCAGGCCGTTCTAACCACCCGGCGGCAATCTGCGGCGACACCGATGAGGTTGCCCACGTATCCATAATGTCGGTATCCGGTTCAAACTCGCGGCTGCCGCACGCGCAGGGCCGCACGGGCTGTTGGACCGTCGGGTCCACCGGCAACTGGCTTGCATCCGCCAGGATCACCGCGCCGCACGCCCGGCAGTACCACACCGGAAAAGGCACGCCGTAATACCGCTGGCGCGAAATGCACCAATCCCAGTTCAGGTTTTCTACCCAGGCCTGGTAGCGCGCGTGCATGTGTTCGGGGTGCCAGCGGATCTGACGACCCAGCTCCAGGAACTTTTCTTTGTGGTCCAGAATGCGAATGAACCACTGCCAGGTCTGGATATATTCCACCGGCGTATCGCACCGCTCGTGCACCCTCACCGACTGTTGGGTGGTCTGGCGCGCCAGGATCAACCCGCGCTCCGCCAGGATGGTTTTCACCCGCCGCCGGGCTTCTGCTACCGGCAGGCCAGCCAGCTCGCCCGCCGCTGGCAGCATCCTGCCGGCCCGGTCAATGGTTTCGATTACGGGCAGGCCGTGAGCCTGTTGCCAGGCCACGTCCGTCTGGTCGCCAAAAGTACAGCACATCACCGCGCCTGTGCCTTTCGCTGGGTCAGCAGATGGATCTGCCAGCACCGTCACCGGGCGGTGATACAGCGGGACGTTCACCCGGCGGCCGATCCAGCGGCGGTAGCGTTCATCGTGCGGATGCACAAACACGGCCACGCACGCCGCCAGCAGTTCGGGCCGCGTGGTGGCAACCGGCAGAACTTCGCCTTCCTCCGTACGGAACGGCAGGGTAACAAACTCGCTCTCGCGCTCCAGGTCGTTTAGCTCCGCCTGGGCGATCCCCGTTTGGCATTCCGGGCACCAGATCGTCGGAACCTGAGCGCGGTAGGCTTTACCCTTGTGGTAGAGGTCAATAAACGAGGTCTGCGAGACCCGCTGCGCCTCGGCGCTGATTGTCCGGTAAGTATAGCGCCAGTCAACGGATAATCCCAGCCGCCGCCACAGGGCCCGATATTCTTCTTCGGCCTCCTCCGCGTAGGCCAGGCATTTTTCAACAAACGCCTGCCGCCCCACCTGCGGCGCGCGGATGTTAAAGGTCTTTTCAATCAGCCGCTCAGTTGGCAGGCCGTTATCATCGAAGCCCATCGGGTAATACACGTTGTAGCCGCGCATCCTGAAAAAGCGCGCCATAAAATCGGCATGGCTGTAGGAATACACATGACCCAGGTGCAGCTTGCCTGAAACCGTGGGCGGCGGCGTGTCAATCGAGTAGATCGGTCCGGGCGCTTCCGGCTGAAAACGATACACGCCTTCCACCTCCCAGCAGTCTCGCAGGGCCGGTTCGGCCTCATCAGGCAAAAAACGTTTGGATAGGGCCATGTTGACCTCCTAAAAACAAAAATCCCCTTCATCCAACGAGGACGAAAGGGGTTCTTCCGCGGTACCACCTCGGTTCATGCAAGCAAAGCCGCGCTTTGCCTGCATGCACTCATACTTCCCAGACCATCATCCGGGGATCGCTGTAACGGGCTTACCCGCGCCGTTCTACTCTCGCCAGCGGCGATTTCTTCGGCGGTCTAGCCAAACGACTTCAGCCGGGGACAGCGTTGGGAACTTTCAGCGCCAGGGACAAACCCCAGGTTCCCTTCTCTGGCCGCTCACGCGCCAGCCTACTCCTTTTGGCGGAGGGAATTATTCAACTACCGGCATTATAACCAATCGCCGGGCAAAAATCAACTTTTTTAAAGCAGGCCAAATTGAAGTACTATCTTTTTTTGCGCGGATCACATATAATTTAACATAGAGAAGTGTAACGGGCGGTTGCACTTCTCCACGCCGAATCAGCACCCTGCAACCGCACAGTGGAGGAGAAGAGCCATGCCGCAAGAAGCATTCACCTTTGAACGCGACTATGTGAGGCGTTATAAGCTGGATTATTTGCGTTATTTGCCGCGTGAGTATGGGAGCGCTCCCAACCAGAAATGGCCCCTCATTCTCTTTCTACACGGAGCCGGTGAGCGCGGCAGCAACCTGGAACTGATCCTCAAACACGGCATCCCCAAAGTGGCCGAAACGCTGAACTTGCCCTTTGTCGCTATTTCACCGCAGTGCCCCGCCAACCATTGGTGGTCCGATTTTATTGACGTGTTAGACGACCTGATCGAGCTCACCACCACCGAGCTGGACGTAGACCCTCAACGCGTTTACCTGACGGGCCTCTCCATGGGCGGCTTTGGAAGCTGGCACCTGGCAGTAGAACACCCCGAACGCTTCGCCGCCGTTGCCCCGATCTGCGGCGGAGGGGCCTGGGCTTACTCGGTGCGCGACCGCATCGCCGCGATGAAAGACGTGCCCACCTGGGCCTTCCATGGCGGCGCGGATGAGGTCGTACCCCTGCTCGAATCGCAGTTGATGGTAGATGCCCTGCGTGCCTGCGGCGGTGATGTCCGCCTGACGGTCTACCCCGGCGTCGGCCACGATTCCTGGACGGTCACCTATAATAATCCCGAACTGTACGAGTGGTTTCTGAGCCACCGAAAGGCACGGTAAGAAATGGAACCGCGCTGGCTGACCTGGGCACGCGAGTTGCAGGCCATCGCGCAGAACGGCCTGACCTATTCGCACAACGATTATGATATTGAGCGTTTCAAGCAGGTGCGCAGAATCGCCGCCGAAATCGTCGCCGCACATACCGAACTCGACTACGCGCAAATTGCCGGCCTCTTCGAGAACGAAGCCGGCTACGCCACCCCTAAAGTGGATGTGCGCGGAGCCATCATTCAGGGAGATGCAATTTTGCTGGTGCAGGAAGTTCAGGACCATTACCGTTGGACCCTCCCTGGCGGCTGGGCCGATGCCGGGGACAGTCCGTCCCAGGCTGTTCGGCGCGAAATCCGCGAAGAAACAGGCTACGAAGCGAGCGTCACCAAACTCGCGGCGGTCTACGACCGCGATAAACGCGGCCACCCGCGCTATTACTTTCCGATCTACAAGTTCTTCTTCCTGTGCGAGATCACTGGCGGCCAGCCCGCCAGCAGTCTGGAAACGGGCGAGGTGCGGTTTTTCCGCGAAGACGACCTGCCGGAGCTATCCCTGGGGCGCGTCACGCCGGATGAAATCCACATGCTCTTTAAGCATTTCCGCAACCCTGATCTGCCCACAGAGTTCGATTAAAGTGCTATCCTTAACCCACGATGACCGATGGACTGCTGCGCTCCTGGCTGGACCCGGCCCCAACCTCTGCGCCGGAAGAACTGCGCGCGGCCCTGGGCGGCCACCCGCTGACAGCCGACATCCTCTACCGGCGCGGCCTGCGTGATGCCGAAGCCGCGCGTGCCTTCCTTGACCCCAATCGCTACACCCCTGCCCCGCCCGAAGCACTGCCCGGCGTAGAGGCGGCTTGCGCGCGCCTGGAACAGGCCATCGCCCACCGCGAGAAAATCTGCGTGTGGGGCGACTTTGACGTGGATGGTCAAACTTCCACCGCGCTGTTGGTGGAAGGCCTGCGCACGCTGGGGGCCGAGGTGGTGTATCACATCCCGGTACGGGCCAGCGAGTCGCACGGGGTGAACATCACCCACCTGAAGCCGATCCTGGAAGCGGGCGCGCGCTTGGTGTTGACGTGTGATACGGGCATCTCGGCGGGCGAGGCGCTCGATTTTGCGCGGCGGTCCGGCGCGGATGTGATTATCACGGACCATCACGAACTGCCGGAGGACGGCCCACCGGCAGGGTGCATGGTGGTCAGCCCGCGTCTACTGCCGGAGGGTCACGCCTTGGCTGGCCTGCCGGGGGTAGGGGTGGCTTACAAACTGCTGGAAGCCCTCTTTGCCCGCGCCAAACGCCAGAGCGAATCCGCCCTGTTCCTGGACCTGGTGGCGTTGGGGATCGTCGCGGATCTGGCCGTACAAACCGGCGACACCCGCTACCTGCTCCAGCGCGGGCTGGAGATGCTCCGCCAGGCCCGCCGCGCCGGACTGCAAGCCATGATTGACCTGACCGGCCTGCATGCCCCCTGGCTGACGGAAGAGCACATTGGCTTTGTCCTCGGCCCGCGCCTGAACGCCCTGGGCCGCCTCGGAGATGCCAACCCCGCCGTTGAACTGCTCACTACCAGAGACGCCGCCCGCGCTCGCGTGCTGGCAACCCATTTGGAGGGCCTCAACGCTCAGCGCCGCCATCTCAGCGAGCAGGTACTGCAAGGGGCGCTCGCGCAGATTAAAAAAGACCGTTCCCTGCTCGATTTCCCCGCCCTGGTCCTCAGCCATCCCGACTGGCCCGCCGGGGTAATCGGCATTGTGGCGAGTGAACTGGTGGAGCGCTACAACCGCCCAACGGTGCTGCTGGCCGCGCCGCCCGGCCAACCGGCGCGCGGCTCAGCCCGCTCGGTAGCGGGAGTGAACATCACCGCGGCGATTGCCACCCAGGCCCAACTGCTGTTGGGCTTTGGCGGCCACCCTATGGCGGCAGGACTGTCGCTAGAGGCCGCCAACATTCCGGCCTTCCGCCGCGGGTTAGGCCGCGCGGTAGATGCCGCCCTGGGCGGGCAGGCCCCCGCCCGTCCCACCCTGACGCTGGATGGCGAAGTCCGCCTGAGCGACCTCACGCTCGACCTGGCCGCCGACCTGGAGCGTCTGGCTCCTTTTGGCCCCGGTAACCCGCCCCTGGCGCTGCTGGCGCGCGGCCTGCGCATCCAAAACGCCGCGCCCATCGGCAAATCGGGCGACCACCTGCACATCATCGCGGCAGACGACAACGGCGAAACCCGCCGCGTAATCTGGTGGGGCGGGGCCGGCTGGCCGCTGCCCGAAGGCCAACTGGACCTGGCCTGCTCCATCCGCGCCAGCAATTACCGCGGTCAGCGCGACGTGCAAATTGAATGGATTGACGCCCGCCCGGCAGAGAGCGCCGCCATCGAACTGCGCTCGCGCTATGAGATCATTGACCGCCGCGCCCAACCCCACCCGCTGGCCGTCTTAACCCAGCTCCGCGCCGCCGGGACCGACCTGATCGTGTGGGGCGAGGCAGAGGCCCGCGAGGTCCCTGGCGCAGTAGAGCGCGCTCGCCTGGCCCCTGCCTCCACCCTGGTGATTTGGACCACCCCGCCGGGCCGCCGCGAACTGCTGGCCGCCCTGGAGGCAGTGAAACCTTCCAAAGTAGTGGTACTGGCCGTAGACCCGCGCGACGCCAGCCTCGAAGCCTTTCTACGGCGGCTGGCCGGCCTGTGCAAGTATGCGCTCAACGCCATGGGTGGAGAAACCTCCCTTCTCAGCCTGGCGGCGGCAACGGCCCAGCGCGAGACCACGGTGCGCCTGGGCCTGCGCTGGCTGGAACAGCGCGGCATCCTCCAGGTGGACTGGCTGGAAGATGGCCGCCTGCGCCTGCTCGCCGGGGGCCAGCCCTCGCCAGCGGTAGAGGCCACGCTGAAAGCCGTGCAGGCCGCCCTCGACGAAACCGCCGCCTACCGCGCCTTCTTCCAATCCACAAGCGTAGAAGGGCTGTTGTAGCCGCCGCTTTGGGTGAACGTACCCTGATAGTTAATCGCTGTCTGCTGAAAGCTAACCGCTTCCCCTATTTATGGTAAGATGAAAGCACCTCGCATCGAGGGATCACACCATCCCAACCGGAGACCCCATGAACCTCAAAATCAGCCTGATCGGAGCCGGCAGCGGGGCCTTCTCGCTCGCGCTCATCCGTGACCTGTGCCTCACCCGCAGCCTGGAAGGCTGCACCATCAGTTTTATGGATATCAATGAGGAACGCTTAGAGGGTAGTTACCGCCTGTGCCGCCGCTACGCCGATGAATTAGGCGTCCGCTTTCACTTTGAAAAGACTACCAGCCGCCCGGAAAGCCTGGCCGGGGCCGATTTTGTCATCAATACAGCGCTGGCGGCAGGGCATCACCGCTTGCAGGCCGGTTGGGAGATCGCCCGGCGCTGCGGCTACCGTTGGGGCGGCTCGCTGGCTGTTATGCACGACGAAGCCTTCTGGATCAACTTTTACCAGCTCCGCCTGTTCGAGTCAATCGTCCAAGACATTCTGCAAATCTGCCCAAACGCCTGGTATTTGCAGGTTGCCAATCCGGTGCTGGGTGGAACCACCTACCTGACGCGCCGCTATCCCCAACTGAAGATGGTCGGGCTGTGTCACGGCTTCAGCGGCGTGTACCACGTGGCGGCGCTGTTGGGCATCCACGATCGCGCTGGCCTGACGTTTGAAGCCCCCGGCGTCAACCACTTTATCTGGTTGACACGGCTGTTCTACAAAGGCGCCGACCTGCTGCCACGCTTCGCCGAGTGGGTAGAGCAGGAAGCCCCCCGTTATTTCGAGACGTGCGGCGAGAGTGATCACATGGGCCCCAAGCCGGTGGATATCTACCGGCGCTTTGGAGCCATCCCCATTGGCGATACCGCCACCGTCGGCGGCGGGGCCTGGGGCTGGTGGTACCACACCGACGATGAGACCGAAAAACGCTGGAAGGAAAACCCCGCCCGCTGGTGGGATGGCTACTTCACCGGCGTGGAACGCACCGCCCGCGAGAATTACCGCATCAGTCAGGACCCGCAGGCCCGCCTTACCGATTATCTTAAGCCGGTCCCGTCTGGCGAGCAGATGGTCCCGATCATCGAATCGATCGCCTGCGACATTCCCCGTACCTTCATCGTCAACATCCCCAACCGCGGGGAACTGGTAGCAGGCATCCCGGCGGATTTTGCGGTAGAAGTGCCGGCCCTGGTGAGCAAGCGCGGCGTACAGGGCATTCAAACGGGCGGCCTGCCCCCCGCCGTCCTCGCCCTGACCCTGCGCGACCGGGTGGCCCCGGTCAACCTGGAACTGGAAGCCTACGCCCAGGGCCGCCGCCAATGGCTCGAAGAACTGGTCGCCATGGACCCCTGGACGCGCTCACTGCCCCAGGCCCGCGAATTGGTCCACGCCATTTTGAGCATGGACGGCCATGAAGAAATGCGGCGGCATTACCGCTAAATTTACCCATCCACACCCCGCGACGGCTCGACCGTGACCAGTTTTTGCTGAAGCAAACGCTGGGTAAAGAGATAAAAAAACCGATCAACCGCTGACGTTAGCCGCTCGCCGGAGTAGTCGGTGCTGGCATTGATTTTAATCGCCACCTGACTACCCCGCTTGCGGGTCAGCTCTACCGTCCCACACTCTTGCGCCGCGCCGTGCTCTGAGGGAGAGCCGGCCAACAGCACAAATTTCTTGTAAGCCGCATTGCTCCGGATAAACCGATCGGGCCGAATCGCGAAATTGCCAGAATTCCCCACTTCTACCAAAACCGCTTCAACCACATCCATATCTGCTTGGGCTGTAAATTCAATCATACCATGCTCTTCCGGCGGGCGGCTGCCTTTCCCCCTTTCAGCCGCGCCTATGGACTGCTGGACTCCTTCCATACCCCCACACGAGTGGGAGTATTTAATAATTGTTAACTATTTTACTATATATTTATAAAAATCGGTAGCCTGATAAAACAGAAAATCGGATCTGAGTAAATAGCGAGCGGCTCTACCGCCTACCACGCCTCACATCCCCTATTTGCGGATAGGTTCTAATCCCGTTTAGGAAGATCCCCCATTGATGGGGCATCATGGGAAGCGCCATAATTTTATTGATTGATTTGGGTTTGAATAGAATAAGATTTTGGATTTTTGAACTTTTAACACAACCGTTTTAGAGACATCCTACAGTAAGATTGCTCTGAGGTATATATGACCATTGACATTGATGAAGTCAAAGTAGCGCGAGGCGGCGCCGGCCTCTGGTTGGGTTGGGCGCTGGCAACGGCGGCGGGCATGGCCCTGGGGTTCGTTCCGCCCCTGCTGTTGGCCCCCGAGGTAGACCTGTGGCTCTTCCGCATGCTCGTCCCTCTGTGGGCGGGCTTGCTGGTGGGCCTGTTCCAGTGGGCCGTACTGCGAGGCTACCTGACCCACGCCGCCGATTGGATCGTCAACGGCAGCGGTGGTTGGGCTCTGGGCTTTTCGCTCGGCCTGCTGGTGATTCATCTGCTGAGCGGCAGCCTGATCGGAACCATCCTCAGCTACCTGCTCTTCGGCGTGATCGTAGGGGTCATCCAGTGGCCCGTCTTGCGCCGCGAGATCCCCAGCGCCTTCCCCTGGGTGCTTGCCAGTGTACTGGGCTGGTCTTTGGGAGCTTTGACGGCCCAATTGATCCTGATGTTCATTGCCGCCGGCAGCGCGCCCAGCCCCATCATCAGCACCCTGGTCAGCGTGGTCATCACCGGGTTGGTGGCCGGGGCCGTTACCGGGCTGGCGCTTATCTGGATCACCCGGCAGCCAGAAGTTCCGGTATAAGGAGGTCGGCGCATGTTCTCAAGAGGGTATTCACGCAGAGGCGGCGGCTGCAGCGGGCGGTTAATCATCGCGGCGCTGTTCGCCATTTCTTCACTCGTCATGTATTTTAGCTCGCGGCAAGACAACCCCGTTACGGGAGAAAGCCAATACGTTTCGATCACACCCGAACAAGAGATCGTCCTGGGCTTGCAGGCCGCCCCCGAGATGGCCGACCAGTTCGGCGGGTTAGATCCCAGCCAGAGCGACCAAAACCGGATAGATCAGGTGGGCTTTAACGTAGTCAACAATTCGCCGGCGGCGCGCTCGCCCTACCAATTCGACTTTCACCTCCTGGGCGACGACCAGACGATCAACGCCTTTGCCCTCCCCGGTGGGCAAATTTTCATCACCCGCGCTTTATACGACCAGTTGCAAACCGAAGGACAACTGGCCGGGGTGTTGGGCCACGAGGTAGGGCATGTGGTCGGGCGGCACTCGGCCGAGCAGATCGCCAAGGCCCGGCTGACCGAGGGCCTCACCGGGGCGGCAGTGATCGCCGCGTATGACCCCGAAAACCCTTCCAGCGCCCAGGTGGCCCAAATGGCCGTGCTGATCGGCCAGTTGATTAACCTGCGCTATGGGCGCGAAGACGAACTTGAATCAGATTTTTTAGGGGTGTGCTTTTTAAGCAATGCCGGCTACGACCCCTCCGAGCTGATCCAGGTGATGGAAATCCTCGCCAGCACGCGCCAGGGACCCGAGCCGCCCGAATTCTTCAGCACTCACCCCAACCCGGGCAACCGCATCCAACGCATTCAAGAAGCCATCCAGAATCTAGATAGTTGCCCCCAGTAAAAAATCTTAGGTTGGCGCGCGGCGGCTCCCCCGCCGTGTGCCAACCCGATCACTTTACAGCGTCGAGGGCATCAGCGGGGGAAAGCGGATGACGGACCCCGAGGCCAGGTCAATCACCAGAAAGGCTTCATCCAGCAGTTTGCCGACCAGCACGGTTTGGGGGTAAATCTCCTGATAATCCGCGCGGACGCGGGGCAAGATTTTTTGCGCCAGTTGGCGCAGTGCGTATACCTTAGGGAAGCGGCTGCAAATCTCCAAAGCCTCATAGGGCCGCCCGGCGCGCTGATAGAGGCGCGCGGCTTCGACCAGCGTATGCATGTCTTCGGTCCAGCGAAAGCGCCGCGCCAGGGCCTCGGCTACCAGTTCCAGGGGCAGGTCCGCGCACATCTGATCGTACTCATCCTGCGAAATCTTCTCGCCTCCGGCCAGTTTTGCCAAAAATTCATCTTCCGCCGAGCGTCTCATGCAAATAATCATACTATGAGACGAGCAAATGCTCATCCCCCTACCCGATTCGCCCGCAATCATGTACACTTGCCCCACTTTTTAAAAAGCGGAGCCACCTGTGATCGAAATTCTACTCGTCAGCATCAGCTATATTGCCGCACAAATGCTTTCAGACATCGGCAGCCTGCAAATCGTGCGCTTTATGGGCCTCTCAATGGATGCTGGCACATTCATCTATCCTATCACCTTCACCCTGCGCGACCTGGCTCACAAGACGTTAGGCTTGAAAGGGGTTCGAGTGCTGATCTTCGCGGCGGCGGTAGTAAACCTGCTGATGGCGCTGTACTTTGGGTTCGTGGCCGCCCTGCCGCCCGATACCACCGCCGGCAGCAGCGACCTGTGGGGCCGCGTGTTGGCCCCCATCTGGCGGATCACCTTTGCCAGCATCCTGGCGGAAGTGGTAGCCGAACTGGTTGATACTGAAGCCTACCGGCTGTGGGTAGAGCGCGTCACCCGCCGCTACCAATGGGCAAGGGTGTTAGTATCCAACGCAGTGAGTGTCCCCCTCGATTCGCTGATATTTGCCTTCCTGGCCTTTTATGGAACCATGCCCACCCCCTCAGTGGTGAGCATTTTCTGGGCCAACGTCATCGTCAAAGGGGTCGTCACCCTTGCCAGTCTGCCGCTGATCTACCTGACGCACGAGCGCGCCCCGGCCTCCACGCCCGGTGGGTGAGACCTTGCCGATGCCCGTTGCCAACCGTCCGTAGGGGTTAGGCCCCCCTCCCTCAGCGGGGCCTGTTAATCCCCTATAATGGCATGATTGGGCAAAATGTGCAGCTCAAATACCTTGCTGAAATGGAAGCCGTAAATGGACATCGTGATCGCCAGCGGAAGTTTATGGGGCTGATTGAACAACGTCCAGAAGAACAGCCGCCAGTACTCTGCGCGCTCTTTGCCCACAATCCCCAGCCAGTAGATGGAGCGGAAAAAGGCCAGGATTTCCTGCATTTCCAGGTGCACGGTAGTGCGGAAGGGGCGGTAATCGAGCAGGAAGGTTTTAACGCGCTGGTAAAACTGAGCAGGCGAATAAATCTCTTCCAGAATCCGGCGGTAGCCAGCCTGCAATTCCTTTAAATCCATCGCCGGAACGATGTTGGTACGGCCATCGGCGTTATCGCCAGACATAGCCTCGACTACCCGGCCTTCTTGCTTCAGGCGGCGGTATAACTCGGTTCCAATCGGGGCCTGGAGCAGTCCCACCATAGCCGTGACGATCCCACTTTTTTGGATAAAGTCAATCTGGCGCTGGAAGATATTGCCGGTATCCGAATCGAAACCGACGATAAAGCCGCCCATCACCTGCAAGCCGTGCCGCTGCAAGCGCTTCACGCTCTCCACCAGGTTGCGGCCCCGGTTCTGCACCTTGTGACACTCAGCCAGGCTCTCCTCAGAAGGCGTTTCGATGCCCACAAAGACCGAGATAAACCCGGCGCGGACCATCAGATCCATCAATTCAGGGTCGTCGGCCAGGTTAATTGACGCCTCGGTGATGAACAAACAACCCGTTTTGCCCTTGCGCCACTCAATCAGCGCGGGCAAGACCGACTCTTTAAGAGCACGCTTGTTGCCGATGAAATTATCGTCTACAAAGAAGATATTGCGCCGCCAGCCCAGGCTGTAGATTTTATCTAACTCGGCGATGATCTGCTCAGCAGTCTTAACGCGCGGGCGGTGGCCCAACAACGCGGTGACGTTACAAAAGTCACAGTTATAGGGGCAGCCGCGCGAGAACTGAATGGTCATCGAGTCGTACTGGCGCAGGTCAACCAGTTCCCACTGCGGGATGGGCGTTTTAGAGAGGTCGGGATACTCGGTGGTCGCGTAGCGGTGCTGCGGGCAGCCTCTGGCGAGGTCGTCCAGGAAAGCGGGCAGGGTGATCTCCGCTTCGTTTAATACCAGATGATCCACGTCGGCAAAGGCTTCCCACTCGGCGGTGAAGAGCGGCCCCCCCGCCACCATAGGCTTGCCGAGTTGCTTGCAGCGTTCGATCACTTTAAGAACTGAGGCGCGCTGCACCGCCATGGCACTGATGAACACGTAATCGGCCCACTCCAGGTCGCGCTGGCGCAGCGGCGCAACGTTCATATCCACCAGGCGCTTCCGCCACTCGGCGGGCAGCATGGCGGCAACCGTAGCCAACCCCAGGGGCGGCGAAGAGGCTTTTTTGCCAATAAACCCCAGCGCGTATTTAAAGCTCCAAAAGGTGTCTGGAAATTCAGGATAGACCAGCAGGATGTTCATGGGTATCGCCTCTCCTCGATAGAAACTATGCAAATCTTTGAACCACACTCCTAATCATAGCGATAGCCCTTTTCTCAGCATGTACAGACAGTCACAACCCGGCTTCCTATTGCGCCTCGCACACGCCGGGTAGTCATAGCCCGGAAATATGACCTCTAGGGGACGAAAACCTGACCAGGGCATAGAAATCGGCGGTGCTATAATACCAATATGGATCGCTCCTTCCGGCCCATCCATACCGGCTCTGATGCCGACCTGGCCTTTGCGGTGGTGGTGCTGGCCTCGTACTTCACCACCTTTAGCGCGCTGCAAAACAGCTCCACCGCCGACCTGCTGCTGATGATCGCCCTGGGCGTGGCGTACATCGCGGCGGGGATCTATGGCTATGCCTGGGCGGTGCGGGCGGGGCACTGGCGAGTACACCTGAGCTACTTTGCCATGCAGATGGCGCTGGGCGGGTGGATCGTCTACCTGGGGCGGGGCGCGGCCTATAACGCCATGGTTCTGCTGCCCCTGGCCGGTCACAGTGTCATCTTGCTTCCCCGCCACTGGCGGCTGGCGGTGAATGTGGGCATTGTGGGGGTGTACGTGGCGGCGCTCTCGCTGGGACCAGCCGGGCCAGAAGCCATGTGGGCCGGCCTGCCGCTGTTCCTGGCCGGGCAAATTTTCATCATCGTCTTTACGACCATGGCTGTTAACGAAGAACGCGCCCGCTCAGAGGTCGAAAAGTTGGTCAAAGATCTGGGCGCGGCCAACCAAAGCCTGCGCGAATACGCCCTGCAAGTCGAAGAACTGGCCGTCGCCCGCGAACGCAACCGCCTGGCCCGTGAAATCCATGATGGCCTGGGCCATTACCTGACGACGATCCACATGCAGTTGCAGGCGGCGCGAGCAGTGATGAAAACCGACCCCGCCAAAGCGCAAGACGCGCTCATCACCGCCCAAAACCTCACGCAAGAAGCCCTCCTCGACGTGCGCCGCTCGGTGGCCGCTCTGCGCGACCTGCCCACTCTGCGCCTCGATGCGCAGGCATTGAGCGAGGAAATCGAAAAGCTCCTCCAGGGCTGCGCCAGCGCCGGGGTCAGCGGAGAAATGAAAATCATCGGCACGCCTCGCCCGCTTTCGCCCCAAACGCAGTGGGCCATCTACCGGGCCGCGCAGGAGGGTATTCACAATACCTGCAAGCACGCTCAGGCGGCGCGCCTGTGTGTGCTGTTAGATTATTCGCAAAATCATCTGGTGCGCCTGGTGGTTCAGGATGACGGCAAAGGGGCCGCCAGCGTGGAGGGCGGCTTTGGCCTGCCGGGGATGCGCGAGCGTGTTCATCTGCTGGATGGCGATATGCGCGTGCAAACCGCTCCCGGCGAAGGGTTCCTATTAGAAGTGCGCCTTCCCGATGAGCCAAACGGAACGCGCCACGAACTGAACAGGGAGTTCGCGTATGACGATCAAAATTCTGATCGTGGATGACCAGTCGCTTTTTCGCGAGGGCCTGCGCACGCTGCTTTCGGTGCAGGTAGATTTTGACGTGGTCGGCGAGGCCGGCAACGGCGAAGAAGCCCTGCGCCTGGCCGCCCAACTGCGCCCCGACGTGGTCTTGATGGACTTGCGTATGCCGGTGATGAACGGCGTAATTGCCACCCAGCGCTTGCGCGAGATGCTCCCACAGACCCGCGTGATCGTGCTGACGACCTTTGACGACGACGAGAACGTCTTCGATGGCCTGCGCGCCGGGGCAGTGGGCTACCTGCTGAAAGACGTATCCTCTGAAAAGCTCTTCGAGGCCATCCGCGCGGCCAAACGCGGCGAGTATTTCTTACTGCCCTCGATCACGTCAAAGGTGATGGCCGAGTTCTCGCGCCTGTCACGCCTGGCCCCTGCCCCACCCGAAGCCTTAGCCGAGCCGCTTTCGCCGCGTGAGACGGAAATCTTGCGCCTGGTGGCAACCGGGGCCTCCAACCGCGACATCGCCGAAATGCTGGTCATCGCCGAGGGGACGGTAAAAAATCACCTGACCAACATCCTGGGCAAGCTCAGTGCCAAAGACCGGATGCAGGCAGTGATGAAAGCACGCGAGTACGGGTTGATTTAAGTGATGAATACGGTAGAACACTCTCCGACCGAAAAACCGATCATTCCCTACCGCACCATCGCCGGGGGCATTCTGGTGGCGGCAGGGGCGGCGTTGTTTTTAGACCGCTACCTGCAAACGCGTTGGCTTTCCCTGCTGGTGATGCCGTTGATCGGGGTCTTCTTATACCAATGGGGGGTGCGCATGCGTCACGCAGGACTGCTGGCCGCCGGTGGACTGCTGGGAGGGTTGGGCTTTGGCGTGCTGCTGGCGTTGAACCCGGCCGTACCTGCGCCGCCGCTGCTGCGCCAGGCGGGGTATGCCTTACTGAGCCTTGCGTTGGGCTGTCTGGCAGTGTGGGGAGGTACAGCCCTGACAACCGGACGGCCAGCCTGGTGGGCACTGCTGGTGAGCGGAGCAGTCGGCGCGCCGGGGGCGGCTCTGGTTATCCCGCCGGTGACGGCCCTCACCCTGGCGTTTGCGGTGGGGTTGGGCGTGGGGCTGCCGCTGCTCATTTGGGGCAGCGCCGTGCGCCTCTACGGCCTGGTGATCTCCGGCTGTCTGATCGCTCCCATTGGCGCAGGGGTCTACCTGGCCTGGGCCGCCCCGCAAGAGGCCAACGCCCTCCTGCGCACCGGCGTGATGCTGATGTGGTTCTCCGCCGGCTGGGTGCTGATCACCATCTTTTCGCGGCTTCGCTTCAACCGTTATGCCTGGTGGCCGCTCATCCCCGGCGGCATTCTGGCAATGGTGGGCTTTGGCCTATATGTCGGCGGCGACCCCGATAACGCCCTGGGTATCATCGGCAACACCGGCTCCATTGCCCTGATGATCTTTGGCCTCTATCTGCTCCTGATGCGCAAAGGGATTCATCACTAAGCGAGCTTCTCTTCTGCCCCCTTGATTATCTGCCATATTTGTGGGAGGGCCGCGCGGGCGCAAGCCTCGCCGGCGGCAATTGCTTCAGGAATGCGCGGGAACCCCAGGAACATATCTAAATCGGGCGGCAGGGGCGGGCAGAGCAGTAGATCGGGCGGATGCCGCTCTAAGTGAATGCGCGTCAGTTCTGCAATCATAATCAGTTCAGCGCGGTAAAAGTCCCAAAAGAAACCCGGCAGCGGGGCCGGAAAGCGCCGCTTTTCTGGCAGATCTTGCCAGGGCTTCTCGCGCAGTGGGTTGATCTGCACATCCACCGCGATGACGATATCGGCCCCCAGTTCGCGCACCCGGTCCACCGGCAGGTTGTTTAAAATTCCGCCGTCTACCAAGCGGTAGGGGCCAAATTCCACTGCCTGAAACAACCCCGGCACCGCAATCGTCCCTAAAACAGCAGGGAAAACCAGGCCAGAAGTAAACACCACCTCGCGCGAAGTGATGATATCCACGCACGGGATCACCAGCGGGATGCGCGTATCTTCAAAATGGCGCTCCAGGAAGAGATCGGCCAGATAATTGCGCAGGCGGGCGCCTTCCATCAGCCCACGGCGCTCTTTCGAAATATCAATCAGGCGGAGCAACTCGCGCGGGCGCGCCAGGCGCACCGCCCGCTCTTCCAGGTCCGCCAGAGACGCGCCGCAGGCATAGGCCGCGGCGATTAACCCGCCCATGCTGGCCCCGCCAATCCAGCCAATGGTAATACCGGCTTCTTCCAACACTTTTAAGACTCCCAGATGCGCCAGCCCGCGCGCGCCCCCGCCGCTTAATGCCAGTCCAATGGTTGGTTTGTGCATAGATGCTCAGATCTCCACTTTGCGTCTTGTGTGCGATCCTGTTAACACCCCAGCTTGAAAAATTCATTAGGGTTACGGAACAACCAATCCAATGCCAGCTCCTTGGCTTCATCTACTCCCAGATAATCAATCTCCACCAGGTCAGCCAGCGCCATCGCAATATTGTCTTTCGCCAGGTCGGCATGCGCCCATGCCGATGGGACCATACTGCCGTCTAAATCAGACCCATACCCGTGAATCTTGGCGTGCGGCGCGCTCGAAACCGCCTGCTTCAACAAATTTTGTGAATAAAGCGGGTCTATCATGTGCGCCCAACAAAAATCTAACGCCACGTTGGGGTAGTTCTTGAGCAAGAATAATATCTCGCCGCTGTACGGCCAGTTAGCGTGGAACAGGTCGAAGCGCGTCTCGCGGTGCAGTTCCAGCAGGCTCGTCAGGTGAACGGCGTTGGTTTTGGTAATCTCATTGCGGATGCCGGCCATATGCCCGGTATGGAGCTGAACCGGCAGGTCCAGGTCGCGGGCCATACGCATAAAGTGATGGAAGAGATAATCACTGAGCGGCCGGGCGCCATCAGGATAGGATAAACTGCGGCGCGGGTCGGCCATCAGCCAGTTAAACGCCTCTTCAGCCTCTTGGCGGGTGGGCATACCGTAAGCGAGCGTGCGCTCATAAGCAGACTGATCCTTAAAACCCACCGCCCCGGCGGCCTTCAGGCGGGTGAAGATTTCGCGGCAGGCCGCTACGTACTCATCCAATGAAGTCACGTGCTGGTCAATGATCCCGGCAATGCCCTGCACCTGATTGGCATTGTACAGGTTGTGAAACCCCGGCAGTGGGATCATCAGCCGCGAGCGCGGCGGCATTTTGACCTTTCCGGCGATAAAGCCTTTCAGATCCGGCCAGTTATCGGCCAGGCGGGCCACAATGTGCGCCTTATCGAGCGCCGCCGTAAAATTGGCCTCGTCTGAAAAGTCAATCATCTTCTCCGCAATGCGCCGCAGACCTTCCAGGGTTAAATCTGGCTCCTGATAAAAGGCGCGCAGTGCGCGGCGCACCACCTGAGCATAGCCGGTGTGTTTACTGCGCCGCCAGGCCCGCTCTAAAACCGGCCAGCGTTCTTCTAACGGGAGTTTTTCGTTAAAAATGATCTCAACCTCGCGGTCAGACGACGCCGAAATCAGGTCCGAGCGCATGTACCAGTCAATGACGGCCTTCACCGGGTCGGTGGGTTTTGGCCCCATCGCCAGCGTGTGATCATGGCAGTCAATGACCGGCAGGGTTTCAATATATTCGCGCAGCGCCAGATAGCAGGATGCGGTAGATTTCATAGCCAGTCCCTTCATCTTTAGGAAAAATGTAAAATCATTCAGATACGCCACGTTGATTATACTGCGGTCAACCCAGGCGGCCCATTGGAAAGGTAGAGCTGGCACTGATCTTTTTATGCAACCAAACCCCGCCAGCTTTCGTATAGAGTGGTAGATTACCATACCTCAGGAGCCAAGCATGTCTGACTTTTCTTCAAATAACAGGAACTATGAATACAACTACCGCCGCCACAGCACCACTCCGGCATGGATCGTGGGCGGCGTTCTCATCCTCGTCGGTGTGATCATACTCTTTCAGAACCTCACCGGCTTTCACTTCGTCAACTGGTGGGCGCTGTTTATTCTGATCCCGGCTTTTGCAGCTTTGAACCGGGCTTACCAGTCGTACCGCTACGATGGCCGCCTGTCGCGCCAGGCCCGCAGCAACCTTCTGGGCGGGGTTATTCTGACCCTTCTCGCCGGGGCTTTTCTGCTCAACGTTAACTTCAGCCTGCTCTGGCCGCTGGCTCTGATTATCGGCGGCATGGCGCTGCTCTTGAACGGTACACTGCCAGATTAAGATGCTCGCCTAATTTCTCGTCACCCCCGGCAAGAACGTTTTCTGCGACACGCTCACCTGGAAGGTGGTTCTTGCTTGCAAACCCGCTGGCAAGTCATGGACAATGACCTCAATCGCGTAGTTTCCGGTTGAGGTCGGCGTCCATTCTAGCTGTCTGGTGGTGGAGTTGATCACCGCGCCGGCCGGTGCCCCGGCCCCCAGGCTGTAAACGAGTTCGTCGCCGTCCGGGTCGCTCGCGTTCAAATCTACCGTTATTTTTTCCCCTACCCTCCCGGTCTGGTTGGGGATCGCCGCCAGAGTGGGCGGGCCGCTCTGACTGACCAACAGCACATATTCACCGCCGGCCCGGCTGGCCGCACTGCTAGACGGGCCAAACAGGCTGGGCTTGGACGAGTTCGTCACCTGCACGTAATACCGCCCACCCTGCTGGACAACAGGCCGCGGGTACACAATTTTCGCTTCGGTTGTACCCGATGGGCAGTCGAAGTTCGCGGGATCATCGCCACAATCATCATTGACCCAAACCAGACTGCCCTGCTCGTTATACACCTTCAGGACGGGATCCAGGTTGTTGCGGTATGTGTTCTCGTTGGCGCGCATTGGCACAAGGGTTTCCAACACCAGCGCCTTCCCGGCGGCCAGATCTACCGCGTAGAGATCATCCAAACCCAGGATCAGGCGGTGAGGTTGGGCCGCTTTGTATTCATTCAGGGCCGCTGTCTCATCCACTCCCAGAGCGATCACAAAGGTAAAATCCGTGCGGCTGCCCGCTGGAACATCTCCCAGATCGAAGGCCAGGTGCATGGGCGTATTCGCACTTGCGCCGTTGGGGTCTAACGAACCCGGAGCGGCCAGCAAAATCAGGTTAGGGTCGCCAATATCGCCCGTCAGAAAGCCCGCCGCAGCGGTCCCATAGTTCGTTCCCATCACCAGCGAACCATGCGCATTGGTAGACTGCGCCACGCGCCACACTTCCGCGGCCTCAGGAAGCGCCCCGGACGGAGTTAACACATCATTATTCGTGTCCGAGACCCCATTGGGGTTAGGGTTAATCGATTCCAGCGCCTGCACCCCCGCCAATGGTTGAGTTCCCGTATTGGTCAGGCGGGTTGTTACCACCAGCCGGCTGCCGCCCCTGCGCCAGCGGATAACCCTGGAATAATGCAGCGGGCCGCTGGCGCCTTCGATAACGTAAAAATGCTCGCCGGTCAGGGTATCGGTATAGGTCATTGCAGGGTTTAGAGACGCCGCATTATTCTGATGGATCGGGCAGGTGCGCGCCGCTCCCTGTCCGTAACAGTAGGTGAAGGACGAAAGTTGATCAATGCCGGTGCGCAGGTATTCAAGATTGTTCAGGCGCAGCCCCTGACTGCCTCCCGCGCCATACGCAAACGTGCCTTTGGTAGAAAAATACACCTGCAGGGGCGTTTCGTTAAAGGACAAACTCCTTTTATCTGTCAAAGGCGGCACGTTAACACTGCCCAATACCCCACCCACAGAACCCGTCATCCCGGTGAGCAACTGCGTAGACGCAAACGCAGCGTTTGGCTCGCGTGAAAATATCCCTCCACGTACCAGCACCAGATCATACCCCAGCTTTGGGCCCGGACCGCCCTTGACGCGGGCAAAGTAGGTCCCATCGCTCGGAACATCATAGGCCAGCAGGCGGTCAACATTCGCGCTGGTCACCGGAACAAGGTCAATCTTCTGGCCGCCGGGGTTTAACAGCTCTACCTCAGGCACGCCTGTTCCTAAAGATGAAAGCGCCAGTTCAAAATGCTCGCCCGCGCTCAAACGAAAGGAATAGACATCCTCATCCAGCGCATCCGCCAGCTCGCCGCGTACTGCGCGGCGAGCTACGCCGCGCGCTACCGACCCAAATGCGTCGCATGCCGCTGACCCAAAAGCAATGCAGGAAGCGTCAATATTCTGAGGGGTGGTGTTATTCGACTGCCCGGTATACGGTTCTTCCTCCAGGGCCGAACTAAAAATGGTCACGCGGAAAGAACCGGGCACATCGAGTGTGCGAACTTCGAGGTTATACGAAAACGTTTCGCTGTTAATCGGCAGTGATTGGAGCAGTACGAAATCCCCCCGATTTTGGGCCTCGGCGTCGTCAATTAACGTATTGCCCGCTCTGAAAATCAACTTCCCCCGAAAAGCATTGGCATCATCCGGGTCCAGCAAGATGCTGACCACCTGATTCTTGTCAAATGTCAGGGCTTGCGAGAAAGACACTCCCGTGATCTGTCCGGTGAACAGGTAATCGTAGACCTGCCCCCCCAGCGGATCCACAGGCTGAGCGTTGGCGGCCATGAGCAGCAGCGATAGCACGATCATCAGGCTCAGCCACCCCAACAGCCGGCCAGGCCGGCGGTTCACCTGGACCATCATGAGCAACTCCTTTCGCATGTCTACTGATCGTTAACTTCTCCCAACCGGTAGTGATCTGCCGCCAGGTTGGCCCAGGCGAGCCAGTCACGGAAAGCGCTTTCGTAGCGGCCCGCGCGCAGCGGGTCAGGCTGCAGGATGGTCATAGCAGTCCCTGCGCCGTTTGGCAGCGCCTGGTCAATACGGTCATACCAACCCACGCCCAGCCCGGCCAGCAAAGCCGCCCCACGCGCCGTAGCCTGCGGAATATCGTAAACCCACAGCGGGCGGTTGAAAATATCGGCCTGCAACTGAAGCCACAGCGGATGCGCGCTGGCCCCACCCGAAATCATCAGCGGCCCGCCGTTCCCAGAGTGCCCATCCACTCCACCGGCCAACGACTCCAGCAGGTCTAACCCCTGGCGCAGCGCGAACACCACCCCTTCCATGGCGGCGCGGATCAGGTGCGCGCGGCCGTGCCGCAGCCCCAGGCCCACAAACGCGGCACGCAGAGCAGGATTCATATACGGGGTACGCTCGCCGGCCAAAAACGGCAGGAAAAACAGGCCATCCAGCCCAGCCTCTACCGAAGCCGCTTCATCAGCCAGTTGCCCATAGTTCGAGCCGTTCCAGACCTGGTCGCGCAGCCAGCGCAGCGCCAGCCCGGCGCTCAGAATAGCCGCCTCGTAATGCCACAAGTCTGGCAGAGCATGGCAAAACAGGTGAACGCGCAACTGCGGGTCGTGGCGCGGCTCGCGCACCGGCACAAAGAGCTGCCCGCCCGTCCCCACCGTCACCGAAACCTGCCCCGGATGCACCACCCCCTGCGACAGCGCCTGCGCAGTGACATCGGAACATCCAAACACCACCGGCGTGCCGGCGATCAGTCCGCAGGCGCGTGCGGCTTCGGACAGCAGTCCCCCCGCCACCGCCGCCGAAGGCGAAAGCGGCGGCAGGCAGTCGCGCGCCAGGCCGACCTGTTCCAGCACCGGCTGGCTCCAATCGCGCCGGTGAGGGTCAAACAACAGAGTCGAAGAAGCGTCAGACGGCTCCGCGCCAGCCTGGCCTGTCAGCCGCAGGCGCACCCAATCTTTGGGCAGCAGCAGCAGGCGGGTACGTTCCACCAGGCGCGGCTCGTGTTCGCGCAGCCAGGCCCACGAAGCCAGCATAAAGCCAGCGGCCAGCGGGTTGCCCGTCCACTCCGCCAGGCGCGTCCGCCCAATTTGCGAAGTCAGGCGCTTCACCTGTGGCCCACTGCGCTGGTCCGCCCAGATAATCGCCGGGCGCAGGGGCGTTCCATCCGCATCGGCCGTCACCAGGCTGTGCATCTGTCCGGTCAGGCCAATCCCATCCACCTGTCCAGCCTTCACCCCGCTCTCGCGCAGAACTTCGCTGGCGCAGCCCAGGGCAGCGTCCAGCCAGTCTTGGGGGACCTGTTCAGCCCAACCCGGCTGCGGCGCATGGATGGGGTATTCGCGCCCGGCCCACGCCAGCACCCGCCCGGATCGGTCCATCACCACCGCTTTCGCTGAAGATGTTCCTATGTCAATCCCCAACAGGTAATTCATATTTTTTGATTATACATCCAGCGAAAAAAAGCCGGGGCTTGGGCAAGCCCCGGCGAAATGCCGCCTCCAGCATGACCAGCCGTCACCAACCCTCATAGAAAACCAGCGCATACGGGATTGCCTTAGGCTGCCCTTCCCAAAACTGGATCGTCACCCGCCGGCCCTCCAGCTTAAACTTCATCACAGTAATGCCGCCTTGATACGTTTCATCAAAGGTCATGCGGTAGCCCATCTCACGGTTCAACACGCGGACGTAGTAATTGCGCACATCCTTCACACGGGTTGCGGCGTCAAACTCCAGGTATTCCCAGTTATACGGCTCGGCAATCGCCATGTCCGCCGCCAGTCGGTCGGCCTTATCGCTCCACTCGCCATCAGCGCTCGCCCGGTTGAACACCACCTTGCCAAATTCTGGCGGGTTCAGCAGTACCGCAAAGTCCTCTGGTTCAGCCGGCGGCTCCGTAGCGGTCGGTGACTCTTCCTGGCCGGTAGTCGCGGTGCGAGTCGCTTCGATCTTTTCGGTCGCCGCGCCTTGCACGGCGGTCGTGGTGGGTTCCGCTCCGGTCGGCGTGGCTTCGCTCTCCGGCCCGCTTTCCCCAACCGGCTGAGCCGCCCCCGGCAGCGGGAGCATGCCGTTGAGGTAAGCGTACGCCCCAGCACCCACTAGGACGAGGATTAACAAAAGCAAAATTACCAGCGTCAGAGGCTTGCGTCGGTTAACAGGTTTGATATCCCGAAACTCGTCAAATGAAACATCATCCATTTCTGTGTCGTTGTTCATAAGTCTCTCTTAAATCAAGATCTAGGATTGCGAAAAGCGGTGGCTTAACCGAAAATTTATGCTTTCATTATAGTACGGCTTGCCCCAAACCCGTCTTTACAGCAGGTTTGCAGAGATCAGGTTTCCCACCACCAGACCCCTCATCCCTGGCAACTCTCTACGGTTTGCTGTCAACCGGTTTTCTTCTTGCTATAATCACCTCAACGATGATCTTTAGTTTACAGAAGGTTATGATGACCGAAATTGACGCTTATTTAGACATTATCACTGCTGGACTGCCAGCGCGCTCTGGCCGTCCCAAGACAGTGTTAATTGCCGGGGCCGGCATGGCCGGCCTGGTGGCGGCCTATGAACTACAACGCGCCGGGCACACGCCCATCGTCGTAGAAGCGCAGACTCGCGTAGGGGGCCGCGTATTTACCCTGCGTGAGCCGTTTACCAACGGATTGTACGGCGAAGCCGGAGCTATGCGCATCCCTCGCGTTCACCGCCTGAGCATGGCCTATATCGAAAAATTCGGCCTGCCCATCGCGCCCTTTACCATGAACAATCCCCAGGCCTATTGTCACGTTGGAGGCCGTCACATGACCATGCAGGCCGCTTTCGATGACCCCGACTGCCTGGGCTTTGACCTGGAACCACACGAGCGCGGATGCACCATTGATCATCTCTGGTCCGAAGCTATCCGTCCCCTGGCCGAAAAGGTTGAGGAGCGCGGCAGCGAAGGTTGGGCTGAAATCGTGGCCGTTTACGACGGCCTCTCTGTCCGTGAGTTTCTCGAAAGCTCAGGATGGTCTGAGGGCGCCATCGAATACTTCGGCCTGATGCTTAACCAGGAAGCCGTGATGAACTCTTCGTTCCTCGAACTGCTGCGCGAGGAAATCGGCAGGTATTATCAGGATATGGTATACATCACCGGCGGCATGGACCTGCTCCCCCGTTCTTTTTTACCGGCGCTGGAAAGCTCCATTCGCTTTGGCGAGCGCCTGGTCGCCATTGACCAATCGCCGGAAGATGTCACCTTCCACCTGCGCACCCTGGCCGGGGCAACCAGCCTGAGCGCCGATTACGCCATCCTGACCCTGCCGTTCCCCGTGATGCGCCACATTGAAGTTCTCAAGCCGTTTTCACGCCCCAAACAGCGCGCCATCCGTCAGTTACACTACGATGCCTCGGCCAAAGTTTTCTTACAATGCCGGCGGCGCTTTTGGGAAGAGGAAGATAAAATCTTCGGCGGCGGAACCGTCACCGACCTCGCCATCCGCAACCTGTTCTATCCCGACCACGGGCGCGAGACCGGGCGCGGGGTATTACTGGCTTCTTATACCTGGGGCGAGGATGCTCAGCGTTGGGGTTCACTTACGCCAGAAGAACGCCTGCGTCAGGCCGTTGAAAACGTGGCTGAGATTCATCCACAAATCCGCGAGACGGTCGAGGGCGGCGCGTCGAAAATGTGGCACGATGATGAGTTCGCCGGCGGCGCTTTTGCCCTGTTTGACCCTGGTCAGCAGACCCTCCTCTATGAAGCCATCCGCGCCCCCGAAGGGCGCATTCACTTTGCCGGAGAGCATACCTCTTTAGCGCATGCCTGGATTCAGGGGGCGATTGAGTCTGGCCTGCGCGCGGCACTTGAGATCCACTGCCAGCCCTAAACTCTTCAGTCTATACAGGCTTTTTCATTAAGTTGACAATGTAGATTTAAATAAATGATAATATAAGCGTTATGGAAGGGGCCGTAACGCCCAATTTCGTCCTGCCAGAGAAAGATCAAGGAGGGTTTTATGTTCTCTGTACTGCGCAAGCGCACGCCGCTGGTTGCATTCCTCTTGCTGGCCGTTCTGACCACCACCGTCTATGCCAATGGCAGCCCCGGCACGCTCACTACCACCCCCGCTATGCTCGACCCGGTCGCGCCAGGCAGCAGCGTTCTGCCGATCATCACCGTCGGCGATACAATTGTGGATGAGGATGGCAGTACCTACACCTACGAGTCTATTCCAGATGGCCTTGCCATCTCACAGCACGGCAGCGGCGCGGTTGATGTCTTCGTCGCCCACGAAACTTCGCTGGTTCCGTTCCCTTATACGCCTGGGGTCAGCGGGCAGTCGGACTTTTACAACGCCCAGGTCTCGCGCCTGCGCCTCAACCCGCAAACTGCCGGGGTTCTTTCTGGCAAGATTATGATCCCCAGCCGCGCCAATTACCAGCGTTTCTGTTCCTCTTTTCTGGCCGATGAGGCCGTTGGCTTTCAAAAGCCGGTGCTTTTCCTTAACGAAGAAGCCACTGATTTTGTCTCCAAACCCCCGCTGCTCGCCTGGCCCCCCGACCCCGCCAAACAACGCCAGGCCGGCTACGTGGTCGCGCTGGAGATTAAATCCGGCAAATATTACCCCATCCCCGGCATGGGCCGCCTGAATCATGAAAACACCGTGGTTGTACCGGGCGGCTGGAGCGAAGTAGTGGCCTTGACCGGCGACGACACTTTCAGCGCGCCTTCTTCTCAGCTTTATCTCTACAAAGCCGCCTCGCCCGCAGCCATGCTCGCCGACCAGGGCGGGTTATACGCCTTCGTTGCCGACAACCCGGCCATCAACGATTACGGCGACCTCACAACGGGCATGTCGGTGGGTGGAACCTTTATTCCAGTGCCGCGCTCGGTTGCCGTGGCCGATCAAACCGCGCTGGAAAGCTGGTCCAACGCGAACAACGTCTTTCAATTTATCCGCATTGAAGACCTGGCCTACGATAAAAACTCCCCCCGCGTCGTTTACTTTGCCGATACCGGCGAGCCGCGCGCCATTTATGCCGCGCCCGGCGCGGCCCGCCTCTCGCGCGGCCCTTCTTCCACCCGCGGACCATTCCCCAACGGGCGCATCTTCAAGATGGTGTTCAATGCCGATAACCCACTGCTCGTAGACAGCCTCTCCGTGCTGATTGACGCCGACGCCGGCGGCTACAACAACCCCGATGCCCTGCATAACCCAGACAACCTCGACACCAGCGCCAACAGCCTGATGATCCAGGAAGACCCCGGCAGTCACAACGGCTATGCGCCCGGAGCCGGCCCCTCGGCGCGCGTCTGGCGTTACGACCTGACAACCGGCGAACTGACAGTAGTCGCAGAAGTCAACCAGTCTCTCGATCCAGCCGCCCGTGAAGGCACGTGGGAATCTTCTGGAATCGTAGATGCCTCGGCGGTATTTGGCCCAGGAACCTGGTTGGTGAACGTGCAGGCGCACTCTATCTTTACCCGCACCGAAACCCGTACCGTCAACAACACGCCGCTCCTCTTTAAAAACGAGGGCGGTCAGTTGTTGCTCCTGACCGTCCCGGGTTCGTAGCCTCACAAAGCATCAAACTCAGCGCCACCTTCCCTGTCAGCAGGGCATTGGCGCTGAGTTTTGTTTTAACTCATCTCCTGCCGGCCCGCCAGGGCACGCAGCAGGGTATTTTGATCCACGTATTCCAGGTCGCCGCCCACTGGCAGGCCGCGCGCCAGCCGCGTGATCCGCACCCCCAGCGGCGCAAGTTGCTGGCGCAGGTACAGCGCCGTCGCATCCCCTTCCATGCTGGGGTTGGTCGCCAGAATCACCTCGCGGACTGCGCCGCTTTTCACCCGCGCAATCAACGGACGGATCTTTAAATCTTCCGGCGACACCCCTTCAATGGGCGACAGCACGCCGTGTAGCACGTGATAGCGCCCCATAAAGCCCTCGGTGCGCTCGACCACCAGCACATCCAGCGGCTCTTCGACCACGCAGATGACCGATTCTTCGCGGCGCGGGTTAGAGCAGATTTCACACAGCTCCTGCCCGGCCAGGGTGATGTTAAAGCAGTTCTGGCACAGCCCCGTCGCAGACTTCAACGCCAGCAGTGCTTCCGCCAGATTCTTCGATACGTCCTCCGGCGCGCGCAGCAGGTGAAACGCCAGCCGTGAGGCCGTCTTGGGGCCAATCCCCGGCAGCCGTTCCAGCGCCAGGATCAAGTTTTGGATGGGAACAGGTAGAGAGGCCATACCTTAATGGGCAGTTGACAGCTTCCGGTTGACCGTAGCAAGAGACCTTCTTCTCTGCCAACAGATAGCTGTCAACCGCCAACTCTCCTAAAAGGGCAGTCCCATTCCACTCAGGCCGCCGGCCAGTGGACCCATGCGCTCTTCTTGCAGCTTGCGCGACTGGTCAAGCGCCATATTCACCGCCGAGAGCAGCATATCTTGCAGCATTTCAGCATCGGCGTCTTTCAGCAGGTCAGGGTCAATCTCAATCGCCTTACAGCGCTGATCGCCGGTCATCGTCACCTTAATAGCCCCGCCGCCTACCGTAGCGGTGGTCGTCTCAACCGCCAGTTGCGCCTGGGCCTGCTCCATCTGCTCTTGCAGCTTGCGAATCTGCTGCATCATTCCACCCCCGCCCATTCCGGCCCCCGCGCCTTTCGCGCGATTAAATCCTTTCGCCATGTTTCCTCCTCTAAATGGTCGTTTGCAGAATCACCGTCATCTGCAATCCGGCTCTTATTCCTCATGCATAATTTTGCCGCCGAGGTCCAGGGCAGTATTCACCATGCCGCCGCCTTCCATGTCATCGGGCGGCTGCCCGCCTTTGGCTCCAACCACTACGCAGCGCACCCCCAGATTCACCCCCAGAATCGCCTGAAGGGTCTTGCGGAGTAGTTCGAGGTTCTCGGCCGTCTCCATCTTCGATTTTACCACCTCGGTTTGAAATCCGAGGATTAAGACATTGTCTTTGAGGATCCGCGACACGCTTGAGTTCAGCGCCGCGCCGGTCAGCTTATTCTCTTTCTGCACCATCTGGCGGATGCGGCTCCACTGGGCCTGCACGTCGCTCTGGGTAATAGTGCGCCCGCTCGGGTTGGCTTGCTGAGGGGACGGCGCAGTTGGCTGCGCCGTCGGGCGCACAGCAGCCGCTCCCCCCCCAGCGGTGGAACCACTGCGGGCGGCTTCCTGCTTGCCGGGGCGCGGCTCTGCCGGAGCGGGCGTCTGGCGCGCAGGCGGCGCTTCAAACAGGCCAGGCGGTTCATCGGGCGGCGGTTCGGGTGGCGGCGCGGCGCTCCGCGTGGGCGCAGTCCTGGATGACTGCGGCGCGCTCCGCTCAACCGCTGTCACAGCCGCCGAAGCCGCGTGCGCCCCGGCCTCTGGCGTTTCCAGAATCTCCGCCAGAGCCAGTTCTAGCGCCAGACCAGGGTGCCAGGCAGAGCGCGTATCAACAGCCGCGCTGTTGAACAGCTTGATCGCTTGCAGCAGGCGGGCCGGGTCGAAGCTGGCAGCGTGACGGGCCATTTGCTCGCGCAGTTCTTTGGGGGCATCAACGCTCTCCCCAGAACCCACCCGCACCAGCATCAGGTTGCGCAGATAATCAACCACCTGTCGCGCGAACTGGCGCGCGTCTGTTCCGGCATCCAGGGCAGTCTGAATCACCGCCAGGCCCCGGCCTGCTTCGCCTGCCAGGATGGCATCTACCAGGTCCAGCACCATACTGCTGGTGGCCGTTCCCAGCACTTCCTGGGCTTCGGCCAACGTCACCCGCCGCCCGGTGGATGCCAGTTGGTCGAGCAGCGAAATCGCGTCGCGCATGGCCCCGGTAGCCTGCCGGGCAATGAGCGTAAGGGCCTCTTCGTCTACATCCAGCTTCTCGGCCTGGGCGAGCGCCTTCAGATGCTTAACGATCTCTGGCACAGGAATGCGCCTGAACTCGTGGCGCTGCACGCGCGAAAGCACCGTTGCCGGAATCTTATGCACTTCGGTGGTTGCCAGGATAAAAATGGCGTGCGGCGGGGGTTCTTCCAGGGTCTTCAACAGGGCGTTAAACGCCGCCGTTGAAAGCATGTGTACTTCGTCAATGATATACACCTTATAACGCCCCTGACTGGGCGCAAAGTTAATCTTATCGCGCAGGTCGCGCACATCATCCACAGAAGTGTTCGAAGCCGCGTCAATTTCGATCAGGTCTAAAAAGCGCCCTTCGTTGATCGCCACGCAGTGATCACAGCGGTCGCAAGGGCGTTTGGCGAGGTCTGGCTCCAGGCAGTTGACAGCCTTTGCCAGTAAGCGCGCCGAGGTGGTTTTGCCGGTTCCGCGCGGGCCCGAAAACAGATAGGCATGGCCCACCCGCCCGGTACGCACGGCGTTGCGCAGAGTCTGAACCACATGTTCCTGGGCGATGACTTCATCCCACAACCGGGGCCGCCACTTGCGGTAGAGTGCTTGAGACATAAAACTCCAGGAATTATTCTAAAGGATAAGGCCGTTTATACACCTGCTCGCTGGGCGCGCGCAGATTATACCCGGTCACGCGCCGATTGAGGGCGCGCACCTGCTCGCGGTACGCATCCAGTGCCGCAAACCACCCAACGGAATCCAGCTCGCCTGTATCTTTACGGCCGCGGGCCTGTTCTAAGCCTGCGCGCAGACGTTGATACTCCGCGTCTAATTCACGGCCCAGCTCGATCCAATCGAGCGTAAAGTTGTTACTTTTCAGCAGGCGGCGGGCCATGCGCTCATCCTCTGGCACCTGACTTTCATCTTCCCACTGCAACGGGCGTCCCTTGCCAGGCAGGTTATCGAACTCGCCGCGCTCGCGGGCTTCGCGGATGGCTTTATCTAAGGGGCTTTCGAACTCTTCCGTCATCCTTCTTCCCTGTTACGGAATCGTATACGTGGCTCGCGTATTCCCCGCCGCATCCAACAGCGTGATCACGTCGCCAGCCTGCCAGGCCGGAGCGGAGCGGTTCCAGAACAAAAACGTAGCGCTGTCGCTGCCAGGGCGTGAGTACACCTGCACCGCCCCGCCTTTATACAACACCAGGTCTGGAAAAGCATAACTTTCGCCGCGCGGGTTTTGCAGCTTCCAGCCCGCCAGGTTCAGGTCGCTGTCTCCCAGCCGCCGTAGGGTAACGTATTCCTGGTTCAAGTCGCCGGCCCCGACTACGCCGCTGATCTCAATCACCGCTTCCAAACCGCCGGACTCGCCAGGCGTCTGGGCCTGGGTCGGCGTCTCCACGGGCTGCCAGGCGCTTACTCTCCCGTCCGCAGATGCCTTCGCCGCCTGACGGGTCGCCTGTTCAGCCGCCAGAATCGCCTGCGCGCCCTCCGGCAGCCGCGCAGGTTGCACCTGCTCCCAAATCAACAACACGGCCAGGGTAGTAGCCGCCGAAACCAGCACGTTCAGCAGTAAGAAAAGACCCCAATGACTGTTACGGCGTTTCATATTGCCTGAATCATAGCACAAAATCGGCTTTTCTCATTACAATATCCCCATGTTGCCCCCCGCCCTGATCATTGACGGCCATAACCTCATCGGCAAGCTGCCGGGGTTTTCACTGCGGGAGATGGACGACGAAAACCGCCTGGTAGACCTTCTGCAAGTCTACGCCCGCGTCAAACGCAAGCGCATCGAAGTCTACTTCGACGGTGCGCCGCCGGGCCAGGCTGGCTCGCGCACGCGGGGAACCATCCAGATCATCGCCGTCCCCATCGGACGGTCCGCCGACCATGCCATCCGCCAGCGGCTGGAAGAATTGGGAAAACAGGCGCGCAATACCACCGTGGTGACATCCGACCGCCAGGTACAGCGAGAAGCCAGAGCGCGCGGGGCCGGGGTGATCTCTTCCGAAGAATTTGCCGCTGACCTCCTGCGCGCTACCCTGGGGCACGGCGGCCCACCCGGCCCGGCCCGGCCAGAGCGTAGCGACCGGAGCGGCAGGTCTGCCGACAACCAGGTTGAGCCGCCTCTCTCAGACCGCGAAGTGCAGGAGTGGATGGAAATTTTCGAGCAGAAAAAGCGCAAGCCCCCTAAATCTTAATGTCGCGCACTTAACCTCTCCCGCCAGCGCCGCCATAAAAGTATACAACGGCTGATCTGCCTGAAATTCTTCAGAATGGACTGCCCAATCTTCCTATTCCTCACGCGTCAGGTCACCAGCCGATTCACATAGCAAGAATCTGCTGAGGGCCAGGTAATCGCGCTCTTTTTATAGTCCCTCTCCCCGCGCAACGACTTGTATCAAGGATCAACTCTTCGTGAACGTAGCTGTCGCGCTCCCCGGCAATCTCTAGAGGCTAACCCGATTTCTATCCGCAAATGTTATAATTTCAACTATCCATTACTTACCTTCCTTGTAACCTGATCATCCCAGGATGATCCCAGGAGAATGCGATCTATGCAATTGAAGAACGCGCCGGCAGGCCGGTCTATTGCTTTTCGTCTCAAACACATCCTTACCGGCATCCGCCGTGTCCTGGGGCTGGATCCAAAGACTGAACAGCATAAACAGGTAGAAACGCAGTTAAGACTGCTTTCACAGGCCGTGGAGCAAAGCCCTGTCTCCATCATTATTACCGGGCTAGATGGCGGCATTCAATACGTCAACCCTAAATTCACTCAGGTGACCGGTTATACTCCCGAAGAAGTCTTGGGAAAGAATCCACGCATCTTAAAATCCGGTGAAATGCCCCCAGAAAGATACCAAAACCTGTGGGCCACCATCACCACCGGCGGCGTATGGCGCGGCGAATTTCACAATAAAAAGAAAAATGGAGACTTATATTGGGAAGCGGCTTCAATTTCGCCTGTCATGGATGACAACGGCCAGATCACCCACTTTTTAGCAGTGAAAGAGGATATCACCGCCTATCACGAACTGCAAGATCGGCTGCGCCGGCATAACCAGTCGCTGGAGGCCCTCCACCAAAGCACCCTGGAATTCCTGCGCCAGCGCGACCTGTCCGCGCTGCTGCGCGCGCTGGTGGACCACGCCGCCCGCCTGCTGGATGCGCCGTATGTTGAGATTTTTAAGGTAGAAGAAAATCTTTTGGCCCCGCTGATGTCCTCTCCCAACGTGCCTGCCGCAGCTTCATTGAAGGTAAGCCGGGATGAGGCGCGCCTATCCTGGCAGGCTGTTGATACGCACGAGCCGGTAGTGGTCGAAGATTACATGACTCTGAGCAATCGCAACCCGGTTTATGATAACATCCCCCTGCACGCCGTTGCAGATTTCCCCATTATCACCGGCGACCGCTGTCTGGGCGTGCTGGCAATTGGACGCGACCGCCCCGGTTATCCGTTTGAGTCAGAGCAGGTCCAGGTGGGCAAGTTATTCGCCCAGATTGCAGCTCTGGCGATTGAAAACGCCCAAATGAGCGCAGAGCTGTATGAACTCTCGATCCGCGACCCGCTCACCGGACTGCATAACCGCCGCTACCTGTTCGAGATTCTACCGCGCGAACTGGCCCGCGCCGTGCGCGAAAATTACGCTATCAGTTTCGTACTGCTGGATATTGACCAGTTCAAAACCATTAATGACTCCTTCGGCCACAACGCTGGCGACGCCGCCCTGTTAGCGCTGGCCGCCCAACTAAAAAACCTGGTGCGCGCCAGCGATATCCTCTGCCGTTATGGCGGCGACGAACATATCGTTGTGCTTTACGATACCCCCCCGGCCACTGCCCTGGCGCGCGCCGAACAGTGGCGCCAATCCATTCAAAATATGACCACCTCGTTTCAGGGCCAGGAACTGAAATTTACCATCTCCCTTGGGGTGGCAACCTTCCCGGTTCACGGCGACACTATTGACGAGGTGATCGGCCACGCCGACCAGGCCCTCTACCACTCCAAGAATACCGGCCGCAACCGGGTCACGCTCTATCCGTTCCTTCCATAATCCTCTTCACAACCTTACAGCTCAGGGCTACAATGGCCCGGTGCTGAAAAAACTCACTGCTTCCATCCCGGCCCATCTGCGCAAAAATATTCTCTTCCTGTATGGCGATATTGGCGTTTGGGGCTTCTACATGGGCTCCACGATCGTGTTCCTACCCGTCTATGCGGCCCGCGTGGGAGCCACTCCCCAGCAAATCGGCCTATTGAGCGCCCTGCCGGCCCTGGTGGCTCTGCTCTTCTCGGTGCCGATGGGCCTGCTGGTACGCTCCATCTCCCCGCGCAGGAGTGTGTTGGTCTCTGGCTTTTTTGGTCGCGGCGGCCTGCTCGTCTACGCCCTGATCCCCTGGCTGGTTCCTGCTCCCCACCAGGTGGATGCCCTTCTGTGGGCCGCCGCACTGCTCGCGCTCCCCAGCACCGTCACCGCCATTTGCTTTGGCCCCTTCTTCCTGGCTTCCTGCCCCTCCGACTGGCGCGGGACGGTTGTGGCCGCCCGCATTGCAATTATGTCGGTATTGCAGTTTGCGACCACCCTGCTGTGCGGGCAGATTTTGGTCCGTTTGCCCTTCCCGCTGAACTACCAGATCGTGTTTTTCATTGGGTTTGCCGGTGCGTTTGCCACGCTCTACATGATCTACCACGTCACCGAACTGGAGCCGCCCCCCTCTCTGCCGGCCACCCCCATCTCTGCCGGGCCAACCGGGCGTCTGCGCGCGCTGCTGCCCGTCCTCGATGCCGCCGGCAGGCATTACCTTTGGGTGGCTTTCTTGATGTTTGGGCTGAACCTCACCGGCTTTATGACGGCCCCGCTCATCCCCAACTTTCTGGTGCACACCCTGCGCCTGGGCGATGATATTATCAGCGTGGGCAGCGCAGTCTCCAGCCTGATTGTGTTCATCGTCTCGCTGTTCGTGGCCCGCCTGGCGCGGCGCACCGGCAACCGCCGCGCGGCGGTTGCCGGCATTGCCCTCGTTGCCGCGCAGTTTCTACTCCTCTCGCAGGCGCGCGGACCGGGCCTCTATCTGCTTTCCATGGTCCTGGGCGGCGCCGCCAACGGCATCCTGGCTTCCGCCCTATACAACTACCAGCTCGACGTCTTGCCCCCTGCCGACCGCACGGTGTGGTCTTCGTGGAACTCCATGCTGGGCAACGGCGCGGCCCTGTTAGGCTCTGTGGCCGGGCCCGCTTTTGCCGCCATCACCGGCACGCCTGAAGCCCTGATGATCCTGGCCTTCGCCCGGCTGGTGATTGGCGCGGCCATGTGGGTATGGGGATGATGGTCGCCAGCGGAGGCCGCCACGCCAATTTTTGTAGAGTCAAAATTTGCTACAATATTAAACATTGTGGTAGGTTTCAATGATCCGAACCGGTCGTACAGAAGGGAGGAATTTATGGCCCTGCACCCACTAGCCGGCAAACCGGCCCCCATGGAACTGCTTGCCAATATTCCGCGGTTGGTCGCCGCGTACTACGAAATTCAACCAGACCCCCAGGTTCCTACCCAGCGCGTGGCCTTTGGCACATCGGGCCACCGGGGGTCTTCTTTGAAAGGTAGTTTTAACGAGAATCACATCCTCGCAATCAGCCAGGCCATCGTTGAACACCGCCAGAGACGGGGCATCTCTGGGCCGCTGTATCTGGGGATGGACACCCATGCCCTTTCTGAACCGGCCCTTTATTCGGCCCTGGAGGTGTTCGCCTGTAACGAGGTGGAAGTCTATATTCAATCGGGGTTGGGGTATACGCCCACGCCGGTCATCTCCCACGCCATTTTGAACTACAACCGGGGGCGCAGCAGCGGGCTGGCAGATGGGGTGGTGATTACGCCGTCCCACAACCCGGCAGAGGATGGCGGCTTCAAATATAATCCGCCCGAGGGCGGGCCAGCCAGCACCGAGATTACCAAGGCTATCCAGGATCGTGCCAACCAGATTCTGGCGGAGGGGATGAAAGCTGTGCGCCGCGTTCCGCTCGAAAAGGCGCGCCGGGCGAGCAACACCCATGAGATTGACTACGTCGCTCCGTATGTGGCCGAGCTGGAACAGGTGATTGACATGCGGGCCATCCAGGCGGCGGGCCTGAAAATCGGGGTAGATCCCATGGGAGGGGCCAGCGTAGCCTTCTGGGACCCTATTGCCGACCGCTACGGCCTGAACCTGGAAGTCGTCAACCGCAGGGTGGACCCAACTTTCGCCTTTATGACCGTAGATCACGACGGTAAAATCCGCATGGACTGCTCTTCGCCGTATGCCATGGCCGGGCTGATTGCGCTCAAAGATCGCTTTGATATCGCCTTTGGCAACGACCCCGACGTTGACCGGCACGGCATTGTAACGCCCTCTGCCGGGCTGATGAACCCAAACCATTTTCTGGCGGTGGCAATTGAGTACCTGTTCCAGAATCGCCCGGGTTGGGGGCGCGACGTAGGCATCGGCAAGACCCTGGTATCCAGTTCCATGATTGACCGGGTAGCCGGATCGCTCGGACGGCGGTTGTGCGAAGTCCCCGTGGGCTTTAAATACTTCGTCCAGGGCTTGTTGGATGGTTCGCTCGGCTTTGGCGGCGAGGAAAGCGCCGGGGCTTCCTTCTTGCGCATGGACGGTTCTACCTGGACGACCGATAAAGATGGCTTTATCCTGGACCTCCTGGCGGCGGAAATCCTGGCGAAAACCGGGCGCGACCCCGGCCAGCACTACCGCGCCCTGGAAAAGCGCTTTGGACAGGCCTTTTACGAGCGCATGGACGCAGTCGCCAGCAAGGCGCAGAAGGCCGTGCTGGCAAACCTGGACGCGAAGATGGTAACAGCTACCGAACTGGCAGGGGAACCGATCACAGCCAAGATTACCCACGCGCCCTGTAACGGCGAAGCCATCGGCGGGCTGAAGGTAGTAAGCGCCAGCGGCTGGTTTGCCGCCCGCCCTTCGGGAACGGAAGATATTTATAAAATCTATGCGGAAAGTTTTGTCAGCCGCGAACACCTTGAGCGTATTCAAACAGAGGCCCAACAAATCGTCGCGGCAGCTTTAAGAACGGCCGGCGTGTAAATCAAGCTCTCTTTCTGCCTGTTTCTGACCTTCCTCGCGGTTTGCCCAGTATCCAACCCACCATCGAGGAAGGTCTTTGTGAGTCCGCGCCATATGCGGACTCACAACTTTACAACTAACTATCTTTTACTATCCTTTTTAAACCATTTTGTTATCAATTTTCTATTTTAACTTGAAAAATTCAACTATTTTACTATAATGATTAATGTAGTATTGCAGTAAGGTTGCGATATTATTGCGGCTAGGTTGCAAAACTAAGCTGGGTATTTCAACACACAATCTCATATTTTTTACAGAGCAATTACGGAAAGGGGGTGAGGAAATCGGAGAACTGCAGCTCTAAGCGTTTGCGCCATCTGCCTATGGCATCACGCCATCCCATTGTGATGGTGTGTAACCGTGACGTGGCGCAATGATCGGGCTTTCTAAGTCAAACTAACCTGAAACCAATAGCCAACCAAATTGGGGAATCAAGGAGATTGGGCAAATGAAAAAGAGCCTTAGGATTATCTTCCTGGCTACGATGATCGTCTTTCTCTTCGCGTTGCCGCTGGCATGGAGCGCGCAGGCGGCGCAGTCGGATGATACTGGGAAACTCTTCGGAGAAGCGGCGAAGCCAAAGCGCGGCAGCGTCGTCAGCGTGAGAATCAGCGCGGCCGATCAGCAGAAGGCCTTAAGAATGTGGACCCACGAGGCAATCGCCGCAGCGCCAGCCATGGAAATGCCAGCGATGGCCGGGCCGGCCGAAGTAGATGCCTCTGTATTGTCATCCGCGCAGGTAGTCACCAATGAACCCTCTGGCATGGTAGCCGGGTCAGCCCCAGATGCGACTGCAGATCAGGTTGCGCAAGCGGCATTTGCCGAGGACTGGGCCGTCCTCGAGCAAACGGTGGCTGAGGAGCTCGTTGATGATACAACCGGAACGCCGGGGGTCTATACTGCCTATACCGCCAACTGGGTTGCTGCGATGCAAACCATCTACCCACACCGTTGGATCGGCAGGGTGAGTTTCTCGACCTCAGGTGGCACGTCCTACTGCTCAGGCACCGCCCTCCGCGGCAACGTCATGCTGACTGCCGCTCACTGCCTCTACGATACCACCAACAACGTATGGTACTCGAACTGGGTCTTTACGCCCGCCTACCGCAACGGCAGTGCACCGTATGGCTCCTTCCCGGCGACCACCTGCTGGGTGCTGACCGCCTGGGTCAACCTGGCCGGCGCATATAACATCAACACCTGGGCGCCGTATGATGTGGGCGTCTGCCGGATGGGGAACAACGCCGCCGGGCAAACGCTGAACACTGCTGTTGGCTCAATGGGCTATGGCTGGGGGGCCTCGTACATCCGCCACGTTCACAACCTGGGTTACCCGTTCCGAGACTACAATAATAACCTGCTGTCGAACGCCGGTCTGTACTTGCGCACCTGTGCGGCTGAGACCTTCCAGCAGGCGGCCGAAGTACGCGGCATGGGTTGCTATTATGGTGGAGGCATCAGCGGCGGCCCGTGGATGACCGGGTATGCGCCTGGAGTGGTAAGCGGCTATGCCCACGGCGTCAACTCCGGCATCTTCATTGGCTCGCAGAACATCTACGGAGCGCGCTTCAACAATACCAACATTGTTCCACTGTGCTCTGCCGCCGGCTGTTAAAAACGGATTGACTGCCCGGCGTCCATAATTTGAATGGAGCAGGCTGGGGCCTGGTGTGGCTTGCCAGACCCCAGCCTCTTTTAACCTACGGGAACTTTACGCACAGCGCCAGCGTCTTTAGGAGGGACAAAATGTACCATTCGACTGGGCCAGGAAAAGGAGATAACCCATGTGGAAATTGAGACTGCTTTGTATTGCCGTCATAGTGATCAGCCTGATGGCGCTGGCGGCCTGCGCTCCGGGTATCGAGAGCCAACCCGGCGCCGGGGGAACGTTGTTGATGACAGAACCCGCCTCAAAAGAGGCGGAGAACAGTGGTCAGGGGGTAGTGGTAGACGTGACGCCTGCACCAGATAACGAATCACAACCATCCGAAGGCCAGGTAGCTCCTGAAGCGGGTAGTGGGGCGCAGGGGCAGCCCGAAGGGCAAGGGGAACAGCCCCAAACGGGCTCAGGGACGCAAACCGTCTTTACCAACGATGCTTATGCATTCAGCCTGAGCCATCCAGACGATTTCGTCGTGAGCGAGCAGCCAGCGGAAAAGCTGTCTCAGCTTAAACCCGCGCCAGCGGCCGCGTTTCGTTTTATGAATCCAACCGCGGCGGCCAGTGACATCGCTGAACTGGAACCGGCAGACCTGGAACTGCGCGTATACGAGGTGGGACAGGTCGAAGGGTTAGAGGCCTGGTTGAAGGCCAACAACTTGTTGCCAGCCAGTAGCGACCGGCTCACCCCATTTCAGACGCCGCACGTATCAGGGGTTAAGCTTTGCGCCGACACAATGATTGCTCCGGGCTGCTCTTACTTTGTGCTGAGCGGCAGCCGAGTCTACCAGATGATCCCGGCTTCGCTGGCAGGTGAGGCCATGATAGATACGTTTACCGTTACGAAATAAACCATCTGCACTAAGTCTGTAGATCATTGAAACGAAACGCAGCACCGGTTGAGCGTGCCTCATGCGCTCTCGACCGGCGTTGCGTTCATTCTTTTTGCGCTTATGCGCCTTATTTGATTTAATGTCCGTTTTCCAGTATCATTTTTTCACGCGTATTTCACAGTTGCCCGCGCCGGCGCACTGAACAATTGAACCGCGCACAAGGAGTAGCTTCTATGGCAAACGCTCAAACGGCCTTTCAGCCTGTGCTGAATGGCTTCCAGTTCGTCAACCGCTTTGAACTCAGCTTCCCGATTAAATACACCCTGCCCCTGGTGGGCAGGGTAGACCTGAGCAACGTCGTTTTTGGGCTGTGCGGCGGCATGTGCTTTGCCGCGCTCGATTATTTTCACCTGGGCAAACCCATCCCCGAATTCAAGCAGGTCGATGAAATCGATGGCCGTCTGTTTGCCTACCTGAGCCAGCGCCAGCTAGACAGCCTGAAGATTCCAGTGCTGTTGAAAGTTGTGGAATGGATGCTGCTGGAAGATGATGACCTGGCGCGGCGCATGACACGCACAGAAATCCCCAAACTGCGCCGCTCGCTCGACCAGGGCCAGCCGGCTGTCTTGCTGCTGATCCGCGTGCAGGGGTTGGGCAACCCCACCCTCAATCATCAGGTGGTGGCGACCGGGTACGAGGTGAGCTCCGATGGCAAGAGCATGACGATGGCGATTTACGACCCAAACCACCCCTGCGAAGATGTTTCCATTACCGTCAGCCTGAGCAGCAGGAAGTTCAACATCCGCCAGTCGAGCGGCGAGGCCCTGCGCGGTTTCTTCCTGGTCCCCTACGCTCCCAGCCGGACTGTGCCACAACTGGAAGAAGCCGACCTGGGCGGTGTTGCCTTTGATACCTCTGGTTTCCAGCTCCAGTGGCCGGTCGACAGCCGCATCGTCAACCAGTATTTTGCAGAAAACCCAGAGAACTATAAAGGCTTTGGCCTGCCCGGCCACGAAGGGCTGGATTTATTTGCCCTGACCGGGGCCAACATCTATGCCTGCGCCGACGGCGAAGTGGTCGAAGCGGGTACGCGGCCCAAGTCGCACCCATACGGCGTGCAAATTCGCATCAAGCACACCTTTGGCAGCGAGGTGTACGAAACCGTTTATGCGCATCTGCAGGAAGTTCACGTCAAAGTGGGACAGCACGTGAAAGCCGGAGAAAAGATCGGGCTGGCCGACAACACCGGCAATTCGTTTGGCTCGCATCTGCACCTGACGTTAAAAAAAGAGGGAGCCAAAACCCCCGGCTATCCGGCTGGGATCATTGACCCCTGGCCCTACCTGAAAGCGGCCTCAACCCCCATCACCGTGCCGCCGCCCTCGCCCAGCGGAATCACCGTCTACACATTTGGGCAGACCAACCTGCGCGCGCAGCCCAGCGCGGCCGCTGAACTGCTGGCCTCCCTGCCGGCAGGCGAAGCCCTGGCCGTGCTGGGCAATGCGGCTGAAATTCAGTCCAAGATCGGCAAGCAGGATCAGTGGCTGCAAGTCAAAACCGCCTCTGGGTTGGTGGGTTTTATCGCGGCCTGGCTGGTGACCAGCACCAAGCAAGAAGCTTTTCCGCCTTCCGGCGTGATCGTCTACCCCTTCGAGTCCGTTAACCTCCGCTCTGGCCCCGGCACCAACTTTGAACTGCTTGCCAGCCTGGATTCAACCCAGCCGCTGACCGTCTTGGGCGACCCCACCACTGCGCGCGCCCGCGTGGGTCTGCAAAACGAGTGGCTGCAAGTGCAGACCCAGAGCGGACAGCGCGGATTCGTTGCGGCCTGGCTGGTGCATCTCACCGGACAGCTTCCCCCCTCCACCGGCCTGACGGTTTACCCCTTCGAGTCGGTCAACGTGCGCGCCCGACCCTCAACCGATGCCAATATCCTGACAGTGGCCGTCGCCGGAGATGCCCTGACGGTGCTGGGCGATAAGACCCAGGTGCAGGGGCTGATCGGCAAGCAAGATCAATGGATCAACGTGCAGACCCCTGCCAAGATCGCCGGTTACGTGGCCGCATGGTTGGTGACGACCGCGCGCACCCAGCCCAAGAGCGATGCCACGAAGTTTATAACGGTTTACCCCACTACCGACCTGAATATCCGCGCCCAGCCCAGCGCCAACGCGCCGCGCCTGAGCGGAGCGGTCAAGAATGAGCCCCTCACCGTATTAGAAACGGACGTCAACGCCGCCCAGCGCAAACTGGGCAAGCAGGATTTTTGGATGTACGTCCAGAAGAGCGACGGCACGCGGGGCTGGGCCGCGGCCTGGTTCTTGAGCAGCAGTAAATCATAACCGCAAATCGTATCTGGAGAATGCAACCATGCAATGGGAAAACTTAACCGCCCCCGACTTTGCCCGTGCCGTACAGGAAACGGGCGTTTGCCTGCTGACCTTTGGCGTCCTGGAAAGGCACTCCGAGCATTTACCCCTTGGAACCGATTACCTGGTGGTCCACAGCCTGGCCCGCCAGGCCGCTGAGATCGAGCCAGCGGTGGTCTTTCCACCCTTCTATTTTGGTCAGATCTACGAGGCGCGCTGTTTCCCTGGAACGGTGGCGCTCAAACCAACGCTGTTGCTGGAATTGATCGGCGCGGTTGTGGATGAAATTGGGCGCAATGGGTTCAAGAAGATCATCCTGGTGAATGGGCATGGCGGCAATGCCCACTTACTGCCTTTCATCGCGCAGGCCAGCCTGTACGAGAAGAAACCCTATACGCTCTACCTCTTCCAGGGTCACATGAGCGCAGAAGATCACGAGCGGTGGGCCGCCACCCTGGAGACCAGCTTGCACGGTCACGCCTGTGAGTGCGAGACGAGCATCTCATTGGCGACCCATCCCCACCTGGTGCACATGGAGCGCGTGCCTGCCGCCAGCGGTCAGCCCTTAGGGCGGCTCAAGCAGTTGCCGGGGGCGTATTCGGGCATCTGGTGGTACGCAGAGTACCCCGAACATTACGCCGGAGATGCGCGCCCCGCCACCGCTGAAAAGGGCAAGATCTTGCAGGATTTGCAGGTACAGGCCCTGGCAAGATTTATCAAAGCAGTAAAGGAAGATACCGTTACCCCCGCGCTGGAAAACGAGTTCTTTGAGCGCGAGGCCCGGCTTCGCGCATAGAATACTTAAACTTAAACGGCAACTGCTCTGTCGGATGGACAAAGCAGTTGCCGTGTTTTGTTTACCAGTTGGTGAAAGACCCGTCCGGACGGCGGTACATGGGGATGGGCGCGTTATATTCGGTGACTTCGCCGATCAGTTCGGCTCCATCTGGGTCAAACACAACTCCCAGGCCGGGGTCTGCCTGGGGCCACAGCTTGCCGTTGCGGAAGAGAGCGGCCTGCTTAAGATGCGGCGGCAGTTTAGGGCCTTTGCCGGTCACTTCCATGAGCGCCGGGGTAGTTACGGCGCACAGCACGTGAACCAGGGCCGCCAGCGCCACCGGACCGGTGAAATGCGGCACGAGACCCACGTAATGCGTCTCGCACAGCGCCGCGATCTTCATAAACTCGGTGATGCCCCCGGTATTGGGCAGGGTGACGCGGGCGTAATCAATCAGATGGCGCTCTACCAGTTCGTTAATGTCCCAGCGGTCGCCGAACTGTTCGCCCACCGCCACAGGGACGCGCACCTGGGGCCGGAAAGCCGCCAGCGCGCCGGGGTTTTCAGAGCGCAGCGGGTCTTCGACCAGCAAGGGGTTCAGATCTTCGATTAGAGAACACAGACGCACGGCATCGGCCAGATCGAGACGAGTATGAAAATCAATCGACCAGTCGCCGCCGGCGCTTAACCCCTCTTTGACTTCGCGGCAGATGGCGGCGCTCTTCTCCACCATGCGGCGGGCGTTGAAAATGCCGTCGCCGGGGTCTGCCACCCCAATGCGGTAAGCCCGGAAGCCATCCGCAATGCAGGCCTGGGCCGTCGCGCCCCACGAACCCTGCCAGGGGTAGCCGGTGGCGTAGCACTCTACGTGGTCGCGGGTCAGGCCGCCCAGCAGTTCGTAGACCGGAGCGTTCAGGGCCTTGCCCTTAATATCCCACAGGGCCAGGTCTAAAGCGCCCAGGGCGTGGAGCTTTTCGCGCCCGGCGGGGTAAAAATAGCCCCGGTACATGGTCTGCCAGAGGTCGTGAATGCGGGCCGGGTCTTTGCCGATCAGCATCGCGCCGCACTGCTCCAGGGTGTCGCGCGAGCCGCCTTCGCCAATGCCGGTAATGCCAGCGTCAGTTTCAATGGTGACGATCATGTCGCTCTGGTGAAAGTGCGGGTTGGGCCGCTGAGGCCGGTAGATACGGATGCGGGTGATTTTCATATTGCTCCCTTGTCGTTGTTACGATCAGCGTTCTAAGGATAGTTGGCAATCTATGAAACGAATTCTAGCAAAGGCTTCAAAAACTGGCCGGTATAGCTTTCCGGCTCCTGAGCCACCATTTCAGGGGTTCCCTCTGCAATAATATATCCGCCGGCCTCGCCGCCTTCCGGCCCCAGGTCAATGAGCCAGTCCGCTGTCTTGATGACATCCAGATTATGTTCGATGATGATGATGGTATTCCCGGCGTCGGCCAGGCGGTGCAAGACGTCCAACAGCCGCTGCACATCGGCGAAGTGCAAGCCCGTAGTTGGCTCATCGAGAATATAAATGGTATCGCCGGTTGCCACACGGCACAATTCCGAGGCCAGCTTCACGCGCTGGGCCTCTCCACCCGAAAGCGTGGTAGCCGACTGCCCCAGCTTGATATAATCCAGGCCAACGTCATGCAAAGTCTGCAAAATGCGTGAGATTTTAGGGTGCGCGCTGAAGAACTCCAGAGCCTCCTGCACGTCCATATCCAGGGCCTGCGCAATATTCTTACCCTTATACGTAATTTCGAGCGTATGGCGGTTGTAGCGCGCCCCCTTGCAGTCCTGGCACGTCACCCACACGTCTGGCAAGAAGTGCATTTCGATGCGCTTGAGCCCATGCCCCGCGCACGATTCACAGCGCCCACCTTTAACGTTGAAGCTGAACCGGTTGGCGTTGTAGCCGCGCGCCCGCGCCTCAGGGGTCTGGGCAAACACCTGACGGATCTCATCAAACACGCCCACATAGGTGGCCGGGTTCGAGCGCGGGGTGCGCCCAATCGGCTCCTGAGTGATGTTGATGACCTTATCGAGCTGCTCCAACCCTTCCAGTCGGTCATACGGGCCGGGCGAAGTCTGCGCGCCCATCAGGTGACGCGCCAGCGCCGGGAAAAGCGTATCGGCTACCAGGCTGGACTTGCCCGACCCCGACACGCCCGTCACCACCGTCACCGTCCCCAGCGGAAAGCGCGCGGTGACGTTTTTGAGGTTGAACAGGCGCGCCCCGGCCAGCGTCAGCCAGCCGCGCGGCTGGCGGCGATGGCCCTGGTTCGGAGCCGTCACCCGAAGCTGGCCGGAAAGGTAGCGCCCGGTCAGCGAGTTGGGGTTGGCGCACACCTGTTCAGGCGTGCCAGATGCCACGATCTCGCCCCCTTTGATGCCTGCTCCCGGCCCCAGATCAATGAGCCAGTCGGCGGCCTTCATCGTCTCTTCGTCGTGTTCGACCACCAGCACCGTGTTGCCCATATCGCGCAGGCGCAGCAGCGTATTGAGCAGGTTGCGTTGATCGCGCGAGTGCAGGCCAATCGAAGGCTCATCCAGGATGTACAGCACTCCTACCAGCCCACAGCCCAACTGGCTCGCCAGGCGGATGCGCTGCCCCTCTCCGCCGGAGAGCGTCGGAGCCGGACGCGACAGGCTGAGGTAATGTAATCCTACATTTAACAGGAACTGCAAGCGGTTGCGCAGTTCTTTCAACACCTCGCCCACCACTTCGATCTGCTCAGCAGTCATGCGCTCATTCAGACCACCCTCCGATAAGCTGACCACCCACTTGAGGGCATCTTCAATCGTCAGATCCGAGACCTCCGGGAAGGTCTTGCCGCCCACCGTCACATGGCGGGCCTCAGCGCACAGGCGCGTGCCGCCGCAGGCCGGGCAGGGCTGCTGGCTCATAAAGCTCATATACCAGCGCCGGGTGTACTCCGATTGGGTCTGACGGAACAGGCGGCTGATATGGAAGATCGCCCCGCGTTCCTCGCGGTCGGCCTCGCCTTTCCAGGTTCCTTCCTCGTTTTCCCACTTATAATGAAACTTGCGGTCTGAACCATACAGAAGGGTATGTTTAAAATCTTCCGGCAGGTCCTTCCAGGGGGTTTCCAGGTCGGCGCCCATGGCTTCGGCAATGACTTTCAGGTGGTTGTACTGCCAGTTCTTCTTTTTGCGCAGGTTGCCGTACCAGCGTGAACAGCCATCCATGAGCGACAGTTCAGGGTGTTCTACGATCAGATTCGGGTCCACCGACATGGTCGTCCCCAAGCCGTTGCACTCCGGGCACATCCCTGCTGGCGCGTTGAAGCTAAAGAGCGCCGCGCTCAGGGCCGGCAGCGTCAGTTCGCAGTGCGGGCAGGCGTTGTGTTCGGTCAGAAGCAGTTCCTCACCGCCGCCCAGGTCCACCTTCAACACGCCGCGCGCAAAGCGCATGGCCGTTTCCACAGAATCAAAGGTGCGCACCTCAAAATCGCGCCGGTCCTGCTCAGAGGCTTCGTCGTCCGGCACGACCAGGCGATCCACGATCACTTCAATCGTATGCGGCTGCGACTTTGCCAGCCTGGGCGGCTTGCCCAACAGGTCAACCATCTCGCCGTCAATCCGGGCGCGGGTAAAACCGTCTTTGCGGGCCTGCTCCAGCACCAGGGCATGGTCGCCCTTCTTGGCGCGGATCACCGGCGCAATGATCTGAAAGCGCGTCCCCGCCGGCAGCCGTACCAAAGCATCCGCGGCCAGGGCCGGGCTGGTCGGCTCCACGGCCCGCCCACAGCGCGGGCAGTGCTGCGTGCCAGCCCGTGAATACAACACGCGCAGGTAGTCAACAATCTCCGTCACCGTGCCAACGGTCGAGCGCGGGTTTTTGCTAACCGACTTTTGCTCAATCGAAATCGCCGGGCTGAGACCCCCAATATAATCCACTTTGGGCTTATCCATTTGGTCCAGGTAGCGCCGCACGTAAGAAGACAGGCTTTCCACATAACGGCGCTGGCCCTCGGCGTAGAGCGTATCAAACGCCAGCGAAGATTTACCACTGCCGCTGACGCCGGTCAGTACGACCAGCTTGTTGCGTGGAATGGTAACGTTGACGTGCTTCAGGTTGTGCTGTTGCGCGCCGCGTACCACAATGCTGTCGGGGTCCACCCCGTTGCCGTTGGTATATGCAGTCGGACTGGCAATACTGCTTAACTTCACCCGCCCGTTATGGTTGGGTTGACCGGCGCGTCCCATGCTTGCCAGGCGGCTGCCATCTGAGGGTAACAGCGTCGGGCGGGCGGCAGTCTTGCGCGTGGACTGCCCGGCCTCGCCTTCTGACTCCTGCCCGCCCGGCGCCGCGCTGGTGGCTTCATCTCTCCCCAAAGCTAACAACGTCAGCTTGGATCGCACAGGGCCGGCAAACCGCTCATCGGCCTCAAATGCCACAAGCAGATCTTCAAAGTAGCGGTCGGCTTCCGTAGAGAGCATCGCCACGCGATCCAGCAGGTCGCGCTCTTCCGGGCTGAGGCGGTCATCCTCTTTAGTCGCCAGGTCCCACCACAGATCCGTAGTCAGCACTTCCACTTTATTCAGTGCCGCCAATTCCTGGATCAGACTGCCGCGCATAAAGGGCCAGCCGCGCAGCTTCTGATGACGGCCAAAGTTGCGGCTTTTGGCTTTGCCTTCACGGCACAGCTTCCACGCCAGCCCGGCGGGGTAAAACTTGCCCGGCGGAAGATCCAGGGTATTAAAATCAACCAGGTACTTGATGCGCTGCGCCTCATCAATCTGAGCGTCCACCATCACCCACCGGCGCGTCTCCGGGTTCCACACCTCGGCCACCCAGTGTTCGACCGTCATTTTAGGGTTCAGGTAAGCGGCGAAACCGGGGCGCGCGCGCGCCGGGCGGCCCTGATGCCGCAGGATGGCCGTTAACAGCACGGCATAGTCACGGCAGTTGCCGATCAGGCGCTCAGAAGGCGGGCGGGGTTCGCTCAATGGCCGCGGATCGAGTGATCGGATGCGCCGCAGCATCTCGGCTACCGTGCGGATGTTAACCTCTTTACGCTGAACGGTCGTCAGATCCACCGAATAGAGTTCGCTCTCCATAGGATGCAGCAGCAAACCCTGGACCATCTTCACCAATTCTGGAAGGCCGTTGGGCAGACCCTCGAAAGCGCCGGCCTGATCGCCGGGGTCGGTCATAATGCTGTGACTGGTATAATAGCTCTGTGGCGTCAAACTACCTGACAATGAAATATCACTCACGATCGTTCTCCTGCGGAAAGGGGTTGCGCCTGCCGTCTGGAACGGAAAGCGCGGCGATGAAGCATACTCGATCTGCGCGAAAAAGAACAGGACTCTGTTTGTACCGTGATGGCTTTCGTCTTATGAATGGCCCCGCTCGCGCAAATGTGACAGCAGTCGGCTTAACCGCCGCGTGGCGGCAGAAGGGCTTTCATTATGATTATAGAACGTCGGTTCAACAAAAGCAATCATCCAAAAGATGGATTTTCCAGTTGGATTCTGCGCCATTCGCGCCAGACCCAGCGCCGTTCATGCCAGACTTCAAGCAGTTTTCAATTAATTGAAATATGAGATTGAAAATATTTATCGACATATCATTTTTATTAATTATAATGAAATAAGAAATTAAGAAAAACAACCCCTTTCTTCCCTACCCATCCGCAAGGAGTTGCTATGCAATCAAGTTCCACCCATAAGCCAGCCGGAATGAAAGCGTTCACGCTCATCTGGATTGGGCAAATCGTTTCGGTTCTGGCTTCCAGCATGTCTCATTTTGGCTTGAGCATCTGGATGTACCAGCAGACCGAGAGCGCCACCGCCATGGGGCTGATGCAGGTGTTTTTCATCACCCCTTTCCTGATCCTATCACCCTTCGCCGGGGTAATGGTAGACCGCTACAACCGCAAACTGATGATGATGCTCAGCGACCTGACAGCGATTATCGCTACCGGCGGCATCTTTCTCCTGTTTGCGCTCAACCGCCTGGAATTCTGGCATCTCTACTTTGCGGCGGCGCTCAACGGCCTGGGCAACACCTTCCAATGGCCGGCTTACTCCGCGGCCATCAGCATGATGGTCCCCAAAGAGCAGTTGGGGCGCGCCAACGGGATGATGTCGCTCATTGAAGCCGGCCCCGGCGTCCTTGCCCCCTTGCTGGCCGGCGCGTTAATGCCCGTCATCGGCCTGACGGGACTTCTGGCAATTGACGTGATCACCTTTTTCTTCGCCATCGGCGCGCTGTTGGTGGTTCACGTTCCCCAACCCCGCCAGACCGCCGAAGGGAAGATGGCGCAGGGCAATATGCTCAAAGAGGCCGCTTTCGGTTTCCGTTATATCTTCGCCCGGCCCAGCCTGTTGGGTTTACAGCTCATTTTCTTCTTCGGCAACCTGTTCTCAGGGATCGCCTTTACCGTCTTCGCCCCTATGGTGCTGGCCCGTACCGATCAGAATACCATGATCTTCGGCACGGTGCAGACAGTCGGCGCCGTAGGCGGCATCGTTGGCGGCATCATTATGAGCGCCTGGGGCGGGTTCAAGCGCCGGGTGCACGGCGTGTTGGGCGGATGGATCTTTTCCGGCCTGTTTGGGACTGTCCTCCTGGGGCTAAAATTCGGCCTGCCGGTTTGGATCGCCGGCCTGCTGTTGGGCGCGCTGGTCGTTCCCCTCGTCAATGGCTCGAACCAGGCCATCTGGCAGTCAAAAGTTGCGCCCGACTTACAGGGCCGCGTTTTCTCCGCCCGCCGATTAATCGCCTGGTTCACCAACCCCATCTCCCCCATCATTGGCGGAACGCTGGCCGACTTTGTCCTCGAGCCAGCCATGCGTTCCCCCAGCGCTCTCAATGCCTCAGTGAGCTGGTTGGTCGGGTCGGGCCCCGGCGCAGGAATGGGCCTGTTAATGATCTTCTGTGGCCTGGGCATGGCGCTGGTAGGTCTGGCAGGGTATTTTGTCCCCGTCATCCGCAACGCCGAAGACCTGCTGGCCGATCAAATCCCGTCTGCTGGAACGCCCGAACCATCGTCACCGGCCCCAGACGTAGAAGAACAGCGCGCGGCGGTCGAATCCTCCCAGCCAGCGCCCTGAAAACCACCTCTCTGGCTTCGGCCCGCAAAATTACGCCAGACGGATCATGCCGCTTATCAGCAGACCAACGGCCAACAGCAAACCCGTAACCAGGTGCAGCAAGATCGTGCTGGAGTTGGCCTTAATCAAAGCGCGATCGTTATAGTGCCGGAACAAAACGCGCGTGGCATAAACGGCCAGCGGCAGCGCCAACAGCGTTCCCAGTGCCGCCAGCGGCAGGGCCCCCACCGCCGCCCCGATCGCCGGGAGTACAAAAGCAGCGGCCACCAGCAGCAGGTAGCCCCAGCGGGCCTTTTCCCTCCCCAGCACCACCACCAGGTTGTGCTTGCCAGAGACGCGGTCGGCCTCCAGATCGGGGAACTGATTAATCCACAAAATGGCGGTCGTCAGCAGGCCAATCGGCAGGCCGATGAAGAAATCCATCCACGTCAGCCGCCCGGTGAGGGCATAAACCGTCCCGGCGGTCATCAGGGGGCCAAAGTTCATGCCCACAATCAACTCGCCCAGGCCCTTGCGGGCCGCCAGGCGTAGCGGCGGGGCTGTGTAAAAATATACCGAAAAGGCCCCAACAGCTCCAAACGCCAACAACAGCGGCCCGCGCCAGAACAGGAACGGCAGGCCCGCCGCCACGGCGATCAACAGCGAGGCCCACGCCACCGCCAGCAAACTGCGCTCTGAGATCAGCCCCAGTTCAATCGCGCGGCTGCCGCCGGAGTAGGGCATAAAATAGCCGTTGTTGGCCTGGTCTGCCCCGGTTTTCCAATCGAAGTAATCGTTAAACGTGTTGGCGGCCACATGCAGGGCCATCGCGCCGATTAAGACCAGCCAGAACATCCCCCACGAGAACGCCTGCGACTGAGTGAATGCCCAGGCCGCGCCCGCCAGCACCGGCACCAGGGTGGCCGTTAGGAACGGAGCGCGGGTGATCACCATCCACGCAAACAGGCGCGTCGCCAGCGAAACGCGCGGCATCGCCTGCGCCACCGGGATATCCGGGCGGGGCGTCGTCACGCCGCAGTAGCCAATCTGCCGCCCGTTGCGAAAGGTCGGGGTGATGCGAATATCCGCAGAAAACAAACTGCCATCGCGCCGCACAAATACCGTCGTCCCGGTATATTCGCCCTGTTCGCGCGCCGTCTTCAGCCAGTTTTGCACGTGCGCCAGCACGATCAACCCCGGCGAGAACAGCGACACCCGCTTCTTGCCAACGGTTTCCTCAGCCCGATACCCAAAGATCGCCTCAGCGCCCTGATTAAAAGTTTCAATCCGCCCTTCCAGGTCACACGTAATCACGCTTTTGGTCTGCGCCATCGCACGCCCTCCTTAAATCGTTTCATTTGTGATGATTAAGACAATATTCATCTCAATTTTATCACGAGGGGCCAGCAGACACAATCGAAGTGCAGTGACAGGGCGTGATTCAAGTTGTGGGGGGCCTTGCCGCCAGGAAAGACTATCAATGATTCCTGACCCACCGCTCCATTTCTCGCAGAATGTTATGAGCCGTGTCTTCGTCTACCACCCCGCTCACCTGCATAAACAACCCTTTAGGGCTGACGTACTTCATCACGTCCGCCACCTCATCCACCGTGCAGTTCACCTGAATGCCTTTGCCTGCCGCCTGCACCTTCTGATACACGTGGATCCATTTGGTAAACCCCTCATTACCCGCGCCCGGAACCCACTGGAGCGCATTCAGTTCTTTGATCGCCAGAATCGAGTCGAGATGCCTCAGCGCGCCGGGGCCATCGAGGTGATAGATGGAGCGATCATAAAAGCGAATTTCGTTAATCAGGCCGGGCAAAAACACTTCATCGTATAACTGCTTGGAAATCATAATGGAGAAATCGTTCGAGGGGATGTAATACTTCCCCTCGCTGACCAGGGGCGTCCACGAAGTGATAGGCTGCCCGGCGGCCCGCAGTTTATGATAAAAGAAATCGTACACCGCAAAGTAATCGGCCTCCACCCGCTTGAGCAGCTTTTTCACCTCTTCCTTATGGAGCTTCAAATCCATTGCCAGTTCAGCCGGGTCGCGGAAGGCCGCCAGCGCGTCGCCGCCGGGATGCCAGTCGGTCATGCCAACGATAAACTTATCGCGGCCCACTTCCAGCAGAACATCGGTCATCTCCACCAGTTTCTTCATATAAACACTATCCCAATTCAGGCGCAGTTCATCCGCCTTCGACCAGTCCTCCAGACAGGGGTCGCTCCAACTGGTCCCATAATCGCCAAAGTGCAGGGTACATCCATAAAAGCCCGAAAAGACTTCAGGCCCCAGGTTAGGGTAGGCAATCGGCAGAGCGTCGCCCAGGAACAGGGTATTGCTCATCCACGCCAGGGCACTCTCGGCCTGGTACTGCGCGTCCATCCAGCGGTCTTCCGGCGAGGCGTGCTTCGAGACCGGCAGGTCCACCCACTCTTCCAACGGCTTGGGAACCGGAATCATCACTACCGGGCGATCCAGCACGTCATTTTCCCAAAAAGCCTCAATGCGCTGGCGCGTTTGCTCATAATCGGGTTTAAATGCAAAGGTCATGGGAAATTCCTTTGATCGAGAGAGTTATTGAATTGTATACCGGCCGCAGAAAATAGTGGGCCATGTTAATTGACAACCTCTTAATGAGCGCATACAATCATCACCGATGAATAATATCAACGATCTCTTCAAACGTATGGACGCCCAGATCACCCGCTGGATGGCGCGCTACGGGGTGCTGCTCCTGCGCCTCAGCCTGGGAATCGTGTTCTTTTGGTTTGGCGCGCTCAAATTCTTCCCCGGCCTCAGTCCCGCCCAGGAACTGGCAGGGAATACCATCCACATCCTCAGCTTCGGGCTGATATCTCCATCCACCGCCAACCTCATCTTAGCCGCCTGGGAATGTCTCATCGGCCTGGGAATGATCACCGGCGTATGGATGCGCATTACCATCCTATTGCTCCTCCTGCAAATGGCCGGTACGATCACCCCCATTTTCCTGTTCCCAGAAGCGGTATTCACCCGCATCCCCTACGCGCCCACGCTGGAAGGCCAGTACATCATCAAGAACCTGGTGCTTATCAGCGCCGCCGTTGTCGTCGGCGCGACGGTGCGCGGCGGAGCAGTCGTAGCCGACCCCGACATCGCCGAAGATGCCAGACTCCGCGAAGAAGAGAAAGTCGCTCGCGAAAAAACCTGAATCGTTCTCAGGTCAGCCCGTTTTCCCCTGCTGTATAATTATTTCCATACCTCAGCCGCCCCTCGCCCAGATTCCATCCCATACCCCCTTTCCACCAGTGGCGGCCTTTCTCTGGAGCTAACCCCATGACCACCTCTCAAACCTCTCGTTTGCTCACCCCGTTGCCCTTCACGGCGGTTCGTATCGAAGACGTTTTTTGGGCGCCGCGCCAGCGCACCAACACCGAGCGCACCCTGGGCATTGAGTACCAGGCTTGCAAAGACACCGGGCGCATTGACGCCTTTAAACTACAGTGGAAGCCAGGCATGCAGCCCGTCCCCCACATCTTTTGGGATTCCGACGTTGCCAAATGGATCGAAGCCGCCAGCTACAGCCTTGCCACCCAGCCCGACCCCGACTTGGAAAACCTGCTCGATGACACCATCGCGCTGATCGCCTCGGCCCAACAGCCCGATGGCTACCTGAACACCCACTTTACCCAGGTCGAGCCAGAAAAGCGCTGGACGAACCTGCGCGACCAGCACGAACTCTACTGCGCCGGTCACATGATCGAAGCCGCCGTAGCCCACTTCCAGGCTACCGGCAAGCGCACCCTATTAGATGTCGTCTGCCGCTATGCCGACTACATCGGTCAGGTCTTTGGGACCGGCCCCGGTCAGAAGCGCGGCTACCCCGGCCACGAAGAGATCGAACTGGCCCTGGTCAAGCTCTACCACGTCACCAACGAACCGCGCTACCTGGCTCTCGCCCAGTATTTTGTAGATGAGCGCGGTCGTCAGCCCCATTACTACGACCTGGAAGCCATCGCGCGCGGCGAGGACCCGGCCAAATTCTGGGCCAAAACCTATGCTTACAACCAGTCGCACGTCCCCGTGCGCGAGCAGACCGAAGTAGTTGGTCACGCGGTGCGCGCCATGTACCTCTACTCTGCCATGGCCGACCTGGCCGGCGAAACGGGCGACCCCGGCCTGTTAGCCGCCTGCGAGCGCCTGTGGGCCGATCTGACCCTCCACAAACTCTATCTCACCGGTGGAATCGGCCCGTCGCGTCACAACGAGGGCTTCACCGAGCCTTACGACCTGCCCAATGAAACCGCCTACGCCGAAACCTGTGCCGCCGTTGGCCTGGTATTCTGGGCCCACCGAATGCTCCAATACCGCTGTGATCGCAAATACGCCGACGTGATGGAAACCGCCCTCTATAACGGCGCGCTCAGCGGCATCTCGTTGGATGGCGAGCGTTTCTTCTATGAAAACCCCCTTGCCAGCCTGGGCAATCACCACCGCCAGCCCTGGTTCGACTGCGCCTGTTGCCCGCCCAACATCGCCCGCCTGCTGGCCTCGCTCGGCCAGTACGTCTACTCGTACAACGATCGTGAAATCGCCGTACACCTCTACGTGCAGGGCAGCGGGCGCTTCGATATCGGCGGTCAGGCCATCATCCTGACTCAAAACACGGCCTACCCCTGGGATGGCAAAGTAACCTTCGAACTCGACCTGGCCGCCCCCGCCGAATTTGCCCTACGTCTGCGCATTCCCGGCTGGTGTCAGAAGCAAGATGTGCGCGTTTTGGGCGAGCGCACCGCCATCAACACCCACGTTGAAAACGGCTACCTGGTGATCCAGCGCGTCTGGACCCCCGGCGACGCGGTTGAGCTGACCCTGGAAATGCCGGTTGAGCGCATCTATGCCCACCCAGACGTGCGCGCCGACTCTGGCAAAGTTGCTCTGCGGCGCGGCCCGCTGGTGTACTGCCTCGAACAGGCGGATAACGCCTTTCCACTCCAACGCGCGCGCCTCCCCCGCGATGCCCGCTTCACCCCTCACTTTGAGCCAGACCTCTTGGGCGGCGTGACGGTCCTGCGCGGCACGCTTCAGGTCGTCGACGCGGAAGACTGGCAGGGAACGCTCTACCGCCCACAGCCGCCCGCCGCCGCGCCCTGTGAAGCCACGTTCATCCCCTATTACGCCTGGGATAACCGCGCGCCCGGTCAGATGGCCGTCTGGCTGGTAGAAGCTTAATGGTACTTTTTTAGACTTACAATTACTTGACAATTTATGCGGCCTTTATATAATCAATAATGTCCATGTTATACTGAAGGTTTTAAATCTTTCAACGTTCTTTTTATAAGGCAAGGCAGCACACGGTATCAGCGTTGAAGGAGGAAAACCAGGCCAGTACATTTCCCAGTCAGGCAATCGGAGGGGGAATCGGTTAGGGTTGCCTATGACCTGTTTGTTTCTATTTCCCCCTCTCGCTCGGTCTCATCGTGCCAGGTTTTTTCCTGGTCGTTCCTGTTGAGACGTTTCAAGCTCAATCCTGCGCACACACAAGGAGGAAACCACCAACCATCAGGAGAATCGTTTGCTTTCGATACTCAGCACCCAATGGAACTATGACAGAGGAGGAAATAGACGATGAAACGGTTTTTTGGGATATTGGCAATCCTGATTTTGTTGGCCGCCAATATTGCTGTACCCGTGGCCGCACAGGAAGAGGGACCGCTGGATGAGGCCCCCACGCCTGTGGTTGATGCCACCACGCTGGCCCCAGAAGGCCACCGCTTATGGTTTATCGAATTCGCCTCGAACCCGCTCGCAGATGGAGGGTCTGCAGTCCGCGTGGCGAAAGAGAAAAGTGATTTCCGCGCCGCCGCCCGGCGGGCGGGCATCCCCTTCACCGAGCGGTTCGCATTTGATACGCTTTGGAATGGCATTTCAATTGATGCTTCTGCCACCGACGTTAACCGCCTGGCCCGCCTGCCCGGCGTGAAGGCCATCTACCCGGTGATCCAGTTCCAGATTCCCCCCAACCAATCGCCAAACCTGCCTGAACTGGAAACCGCCCTACAAATGACCGGCGCCGACATCGTCCAGAACGAATTGGGCTTTACCGGCAAAGGCATTAAAGTAGCGGTGATGGACACGGGCATTGATTTCGACCACCCCGACCTGGGCGGCTGCTTCGGCCCCGGTTGTCGCGTAGAAATGGGTTGGGATTTCGTCGGTGATGACTACAACGCCAACCCCGGCGACCCATCTTACAACCCCATCCCCTCGCCCGATCCAATCCCCGATGACTGCAATGGTCACGGCACGCACGTCGCTGGCATCATCGGCGCCAACGGCGCGATCAAGGGCGTAGCTCCCGAAGTCACCTTTGGCGCGTACCGCGTCTTTGGCTGCACAGGCTCGACCGAATCCGATATTATGATCGCCGCAATGGAGCGCGCCCTGGCCGACGGCATGGACGTGCTGAACATGAGCATCGGCTCGGCCTTCACCTGGCCCCAGTACCCCACCGCCCAGGCCAGTGACCGCCTGGTCACCAAGGGTATGGTAGTGGTGGCGTCCATCGGCAACAGCGGCGCAAATGGCCCCTTCGCCGCGGGCGCTCCCGGCCTCGGCAAGAAGGTCATCGGCGTTGCTTCGTTTGATAACAGCCACGTCTCAGCCCTGACCTTCAACGTGCTCCCCGGCGGCAGGCAGGTTCCTTACCTGGCTCTCGCCAACACGACCCCCGCCCCCACCAGCGGCGTCTCCGACCCGGTAGTGTTTGTAGGCGGGAACGGCTGCTTGACCCAGGCAAATTATCCAGACGTGACCGGCAAGACGGCCCTGATCGAGCGCGGTACCTGCACTTTCAATGAAAAGTACGCGCGCGCGGTTGGCGCTGGCGCGACCGGCGTGGTCATCTACAACAATGTCACCGGCCTCTTCGCTGGCGGCGGCGTTACCGACTTGGGTGTCTTCGGTGTGGGCATCTCCCAGGCCGACGGCATGGCGATCCGCGCACTGCTCAACGCTGGTGAGACCGTCACTCTGGAATTCACCGATGTGCGCATCAACGCCCAGAACCCAACTGGCGGGCTGATCTCGTCCTTCAGCTCCTACGGTCTCGCCCCCGACCTCACCCTCAAGCCCGATATCGGCGCGCCCGGCGGCCTGATCCGCTCTACCTACCCGTTGGAATTGGGTGGCTATGAAATCATCAGCGGCACGTCCATGTCCTCGCCGCACGTCGCTGGCGCGGTGGCTCTGCTGCTCCAGGCCCGCCCCGATGTGAACCCCAACACCGTCCGCACTCTGCTCCTCAACAGTGCCGACCCCAAGAACTGGTCCGGCAACCCAGCCCTGGGCTTCCTGGAGTTCGTCCACCGCCAGGGCGCCGGTATGCTCGACATAGACAGCGCCATCCTGGCGAAAACCTTCATCGAACCGGCCAAGCTCTCCCTCGGTGAGATCGAATCCGGCTCCGTCACGCAGACCCTGACGATCAAGAACACCTCGACCGAGTGGCAGAAGTTCGAAGTCCTGCATGTTCCCGCCCTCGCCACCGGCCCCAACAGCGCCGGCAGCATGTACTTCACCTGGGGAACCTATGCCAGCTTCGCAACCGTGAGCTTTAGCGCCGCTCAGGTGGATGTGCCTCCGCTGGGCAAGGCGACCGTGAATGTCACCATCACCCGGCCGGCTTCGAGCATGCGCCAGTTCGGCGGCTACATCATCTTCGATCAGGTCAACGGCGATGGACTGTACAGCGTCCCGTATGCGGGCTTCTCCGGCGACTACCAGGCCATCTCGCCCATGCTTCTCAACCCCTACGGCCTGCCCTGGCTTTTGAAAGACGGCATGATCGTGGGCATCGAGATCCCCGAGAACCCGGTTTATACCCTCGTGGATGGTGACGTGCCGCTCTTCTGGGTACAGCTCTCGCATCAGGTGCGCTCGATAACCGGCGAGGTCTTCAAGGTCGACGCCAAGGGCCGCACCATCCCGTACTACCGTGCCTTCCACGAAGACTACGTCCCGCGCAACGCCGCCTCAAATAACATCTGGGAATTCGTCTTCAACGGCACAACCATGGCCGGCAACACCATGCGGGTGGTCCCCGATGGGCAGTATTACGTGGTCATCAAGGCCCTCAAACCCCTGGGCGACCCGAACAACCCCGCCCATTGGGAAACCTGGACTTCCCCGCTCTTCACCATCGACCGGCCCTGATCCGGCTGTAACACTTTGATCGTTATAGCGGCCCGCGCATCTGCGCGGGCCGCTGTATTTCGACTATCGCTCTGGTAATTCCAGATATGCGTCCATCAGCCCAATATCCGCCGTCACCCCGCCGCTTAACATCGGGTTTAAAATCACCGGCCTGGCTTCAGGCAGGCGCAGGATATAAAAATCAAACGTCTGCTGAAACCGGATCGCCTGCACCAACAGCGCCGAGTCGTCTGGAAACCACTGCGGCAGGATAAAGTAGGCTTCATTTGTCAGTTTGCTCACTTTGCCGCTGGCTGTGTCCAGAAGATACACCTCGTGCGGGTCCTGCGGAGCAAAGTAGCCGATAAATGCGATTTTCTTGCCGTCTCTCGAAACGCTCGGCTGCGTTTCGTCCAGCCGGGTGTTCACCAGAACCTCGTACTTGCCCGGAAAATCAATATGAACCTGGCTGATGCCAAAATTTTGATAAAAAACGATCCGTTGGCTGTCGGGCATCCAGGAAGGGTAGCGCCCTCCCTGATCGCCATCCGTCAGCAGGGTGAGATCATCTTCCACCAAGTCATAGAGATACAAATTCCACTGCGCCGCCCGGCCCGCGGTTACATTGCTGGCAGAGAAGGCAATATACCGGCCATCCGGCGACCAGGCCGGCTCCTCAAAGACGCGGTTACGCTCTTCGACCAACGCCCGGCGGTTCTGCCCATTGCTGTCCATCACCCAAATGCCCTGCATCCGATCCTGACTGTTGGGCGCCGTGGCGCGCACGCCCACAAACGCGATCTGCTTCCCATCCGGCGAGAGGGCCGGCTCCAGTTCGGTAAAATCGGCTGTAAACGTCATCTGGCGCACGTCACTACCATCTAACCGCGCGGAGTAAATTTCGGTGGTTCGCGCGTCTTCCAGGTGCTTCGAGAACACAATCCGCGCTTCCCGAATGTGCAGGTAGGCTTTGCGCCGGAAGGTAATGGGCCGGTCGGCCAGTTCTAAAACGCCCTTTGGCAGCGCCGCCGTGCCGGTTGCGGCGGCCCGAACCAATTCCTCGCGCAGCGCGGCCGTATTCGCCAGGGCAATCGTGGCAATATAAGTATCAGGCTCAGCGATATTGAACTGCTCGCCCAAATTAGCGTGGATGCGCCAGTCGCCGGAACGCGCATCCGCCGGGACGTTAAAATATTCTTTCAGCGGAACGAACTTCCCCCCGCCCGAAAGCGGCTGCAAAATCACATGAATCGACCAGCCTTCCGTCAGGTTACTGTAACTGCCCGCAAAATCCAGTTCTGGCGGCACCACGTCTCCATTTTGCGGCACAGCTATCGCCACCAGCCCGGTTGAAACTTCCACCGCGGGCGTATCGGTGCCCAGAAAGGCGGCAGTTGGGCTTGGCGTTGGCGTAGGTGTTGATATACGGGTGGGCGTTAGTGAAGGGGGTACGGCTGTATGGGTAATCACCACGACTACCGTGACATTCGGGCTGGCGTCAGGCGTATCGGTCGGCTGAATAGCAAAGCCAGGAAGATTAATCCGGCTGGCAAAGAACAGGAACCCCGCCGTAAAGGCAACAACCGCCAGCGCCGCCGCCAGAACCAGCAGTCCAGAGTACCTCCGCACCGGCGGGCCAGCGTATGCATCCAGTTCCAGCACCTGATACCCCCGACTGCTGTCGCGCTCATACAGAATCGTGGCCCAATAGCGGATAAACTCGCGCAGTTGCGTCCGCTCCTGCGGCGGGTAAACCACCCGCCCCGCCGCCCGGATTTCCTCAATAAACCTGCTGATTTGATCGTTGAAATCATCCGGCGGGTTGGGCTGTACCGCCAACAATTCCTGATGTCTGGCGCGGATTGCTTCAAATCGGTTCATGCCTTCCCCCGAAAGGTCTCTTTGGAAATATCGTAAAGGTGGGTCGCCGTCTCCCGTAATTGACTGTCGGCGACGTGCATGTTCTGCAGCGCGAGGGAGCGCAGGTTACTGCTCAATTCTTCCAATTCATCGAACCAGTTTTCATCCAACAGCCGGCTCGTCCGAATACGGCGAAAAATTCCCGCATTACGGGCTTCATCTTCCTGCTTTTTCCCCAATTCCAGGTGGTTGTGAATAGATTTGCGCAGGTCTTCGATCTTCAAAGCCCAGCGAGGTCCTCTCATCACCGTCCCATCCGCGCTGATCACCAACCTCTCATCAATTAACCGCATCTTTTCAGAAGCCCACACCACCATCGAGGTCAACCACTCAGAAATCGGATACCAACTATTGCGGATGGCCCGCGTGGAGGCCGCCGGGTCGCGCCGGGCGTGCTGGATTTCGCGCTCATACTGGTCGTACAACTGCACGGTGCGGTCAAAGAAGTTATGTAGTTCCTTCCACTCGTAGAGTTTTTCCACGTGCGCGGCATAATCTTCCAGCACCGCATCTAGTTGGTCGGGGTTGGCAAGAAGCTTTTCAGGGAAGTGCTTTTGCAGAATGTCGAACAGCCGCTGGTCATCCAACCTCAGTTCGCGGCAGTACCACTGTAGCGTCTCCGCCGGGATGGCATAGGCCAGTTGGGCATGTTGCGTATCTTTGCCGCGCGCCACCATGCCCACCACCCGGTTGATCTGTACATCCAACACCGGAGCGCCGCTCATGCCGTGTTCAATCTCATCGCCCCGCAGTTGCAGTAGCTTCCCCCCGCCCTGCTTTTCCAGATGACCGCCGATCACGTCACGCGCCCAACGCCCTTCGGCAATGTCGCCCTTTGGAAAGCCAAATGCAGCGTATGGATGCCCCCCCGACTGGCGCGAATGCCCTAACCACGCCGGCTCTGACCCTGCAGGTTGGACGTTGAACTTCAAAAAGGCAATATCGTCCTTCTCCGCCGGAGACCAATACTCAGCCATCACCAGGGCCAGGTATTTCTTGTCGGGCGCGTCCTGACAGTAGCGCGCGTTAACCAACCCGCCCGGCCCCGCTTGCGCGCTGTTGATCACGTGCGCGCAGGTCACAGCCATGGTATCGGTGACGAAAAACCCCGTCCCGACAATGTTGCCCAACTGGTTGTAGATACAGATCACGCTCTTTTCCAGGTCTTGAGGCATCCTATCCTGCACCTTATCCAGGGGAAACTGGATCAATCCTTCTCGATATAGTATAGCGCGAATCGGGAAACGCCGCCGATGGATCTATTTTTTGGCTATGCGAAGCAATCTAACCCCGAATCCCGAAATCACCCCGCTTCTTGCCCCTGTTTCAGAACTACCCGCGCGCACCACTCTTCTTGCGCATTTTGCCGCCGCCCCTTGCACACCCTTTCCCGTATACTCAATCTATCCACCGGCCCACGCCGGACGCCACCCGCACCTTAATACCTTACCCATCGAAGCGATTCACTCCCCCTTCCTTGCCCCGCGCCGTATTTGTTCCGAATTGTTTCGAATTGTTTTTTTCATTACTGCCGATGATCCAGTTTCAAAAAGGTTCTGGCCGAAAATCCCGTTATAATAACCCTGTGCAGCCAAAAATCTTCCTTCGATGCCTTCTCGTATTTGCGCTGCTGGCCGCGTTCATCCAGCCGCCAGCGCAGGCGCGGGCGTACCGCCCACCCACCCAATCTGAGGTGACGGCCTACGACCTCATCATCGCCATGAACACCCTGCGCGTATCCTATGGCCTGCCCGCCCTGATCGAAGATCCCATCATCGACGCCGTCGCTCAGGCCACCGCCGAGATCATGGCGGCCAATCAGATGTCCTGGCACATCGGTGATGTTTCGGGCCGCCTGGCCGCCGCGGGCTACGGCGGCGGGGCCAAAGTTTGGGCCACAGAGAACTTCGCGGTGGGCAACCAGACCATTGACGAGATTATGCAGGTCTGGTCCGATGCCTCACACATGATCCCGGCCGTCAACCCGGCCTATTGTCACGTGGGCGCGGGCGTCGCCAAATCGGCCAACGGCCTAACCTATTACGTTTTACAGGCCGCCTACACGGCCAATAAATCTTGCGGCGAGTACCGTCCACCAGCGGGGTTCGTCACCCCAGAAGGGGGCGGCTCAACGGATGGCGGGCGCGCTGGAGGCGGGTACGGCATCATCGTCCCGGTAAAAATTGCCACCCCCGATGCCGACGGCAAAATCTTTCACGTCGTCGAAGCCGGTCAGTCTTTCTGGTCCATTGCCATCGCCTATAAGATCACCATTAAAGACATTGAGACCTGGAATAACATCTCGCGCGATACCAAACTCCAGATCGGCCAAAAACTCTTCATCCCCAGTGAAAATACCGCCGGATATGCCACACCCACCCCGGTCGGGATGATCCTGGTCAGCACGCCTGACCCAGATGGTAAAATCGTTCACACCGTTGCCTCTTACCAAACCCTCAGCACGATCGCTCAGGCCTATGGCGTTGCCATTGATGTGATCCTGGCCCTCAACGGCCTTCAGATTGACTGGCCCTTGCAAATTGGGCAAAAACTGCTCATCCGGCCCAGCCAGGTGACGCCCAGCCCCACGCCCAAGCCGCTCAGCCCCATCCAAAAACTCACCCCAGAGAGCGACGGCAGGTACTATCACACCGTGCGCAGCGGCGAAACCCTCTCGTGGATCGCCGACCTCTACGAGATCAGCCTGGCCGACCTGATGGCCTGGAACGGGTTAAACGAAACTTCCATCATCCGGCCCGATCAAAAACTGCTCCTGCAGGTGACCCCGCCCGCCACGGCTACCTTCACGCCCGGCCCGCCTACGGCCACCCCGACCGCCACCCGCACCCCCGCGCCGCCGACCGCCACGCCTTCCCTGGCCCCCTCGCAGACAGACGCCGCCCCTACTACCGCCGGACAGCCTACCGCCCAAAACCCCGGTGCCGCCATCGTATGGTTCATCCTGGCCGGGCTGGGAGCCTGCGGACTGTTTCTGATTGTGTTCTTTGCGCGGAAAAAGTGACCACCCTCATCATTGTAGAGTCGCCAACCAAAGCCAAAGCCATCCAGTCCTACGCCGGGCCGGGACACACGGTCAAGGCCAGCTTTGGGCATGTCCGCGACCTGCCGGCCAAAGACCTGGGCGTGGACATTGAGGCGAACTTCAAGCCCCATTACCTGATCACCAACCGCAAGGCCATCCAAGCCCTGCGGGCAGCGCTGGAACGCGCCGATACCGTCATCCTCGCATCTGACCCAGACCGCGAAGGCGAGGCCATCGCATGGCACATTACTGAAGCACTGAAAAAAGAGCTAAAAGGGAAAAAGGTTCTGCGCGCCGTCTTCCACGAGATCACGCCCGCGGCGGTGCGGGCGGGCCTGGCGGCCCCCCGCGCCATTGACCTGCGCCTGGTAGATGCCCAGCAGGCCCGCCGGGTGTTAGACCGTCTGGTAGGCTACAAAGTCAGCCCGCTGTTATGGAAGCAGATCAAGCGGCCCTGGGTGGGCGGAAAAAAGCCTCCCGCCCTTTCCGCAGGGCGGGTGCAGTCGGTGGCTCTGCGCCTGGTAGTCGAACGCGACCGCGAGATCGAAGCCTTTAAGCCAGAAGAATACTGGACCCTGGATGTGGAACTACAGGCCGCCCAACAGAAGTTCAGGGCGCGGTATGTAAAAGACGCGCCCGCCCAGTCCGAGAAGGCCCCCCATCCGCAAGATCGAGGGCAGGACGAGCGCCTCACCCCCCAGCACCGCCTGACTCAGGCCGAAACCACCGCCATCATGGCAGATTTGCAGGGGGCCGCCTGGGCAGTTGGCAAGGTAGAGCGCCGCCAGGAAAAACGCTACCCGTACCCACCCTTTACCACCAGCACCCTTCAGCAAGCCGCCTCGGCCCGCCTGGGCTGGAACCCTAAAAAGACGATGAAGGTGGCCCAAGAGTTGTTTGAAGGGGTCAGCATTGACAGCCAGCACGTGGGGCTGATCACGTATATGCGCACCGATTCGGTGAGCGTAGCTCCCGAAGCCCAGCAGGCCGCCCGCGAGGTGATCCACAAATTTTTCCCCCACGGCCTGCCAGAGCGCCCGCCCATCTATAAAACCAAAACCGCCAACGCCCAAGAAGCCCATGAGGCCATCCGCCCGACCGGGCCAGAACGCACCCCCAAAGGCCTGCGCGAAAATCTCTCGCCCGATCAGGCCGCGCTTTATGAAATCATCTGGCGGCGCTTCATCGCCTCGCAGATGAAGCCAGCGCTCTACGCCGTTACCCTTGTGGATATTCCAGCCCGGGGCCAGTCCGGCCAAGTCTACTTGTTTCGTACTATCGGCCGGGTGTTGCTCGACCCCGGCTTCCTGGCGGTCTATCAGGTGGACGAAGAGGAACGAGAAAAAGAAAATACACTGCCTGAACTCCAGCTCGGCGACAGCCTGCGCTTTATCCGGTTCCTGCCCGAAAAGCACTTCACCGAACCGCCCCGGCGCTACACCCAGGCCAGTCTGATCCGCGAGCTGGAAAGGCGCGGCCTGGGGCGGCCCTCCACTTATGCCGGTATCGTAGATACCCTCTTGGAACGCGCCTATGTAACCGCCCAGCGCGGAAAGACCAGAACTTTAGAATCCACCGAAGTTGGCCGGCAGGTGTTGGATTTCTTGGTACAGCGCTTCGAGGACGTGTTTGACTATCACTTCACGGCGCGGATGGAATCGCAGTTAGATGAAATTGCCAGCGGAGAGGCCCGCTGGCAAGAGGTCATGAGAGAATTCTGGCAAGCCCTAGGCCCCAGAGTTTCCGGCTGATGCCCGAAAACCCTGGCCGCCATCTTAAAGCGCGCCAATCGCTTTCAAGAAGGCGCGGGCAATTACCATATGCCCGGCAAGATTGGGGTGAACGCGGTCCCATGCCAGGGCCATCGGGTGCAGACAGCCCAAGACCCGGTCAAAGGCGGCCTGGGTATCAACCAACACCGCGCCGTACTGTTCCGCCACCTCTCGGACAATCGCACCGTATTGGTCCATGCGCGCCCGCATAGGATCATTCTGGTTAGGCTCGATAAAGTACGGGGTCATTAACACCAGCCCCTTCAGGCGAGGCCGGGTCTGTTCGACCAGCCGCCTCAGGGTTGGAGCGTAGACTTCCAGAGGCACTGCCCACTCCGTCTGATAAGGTGTGTCGAACTGCCGCCACACGTCGTTGATCCCAATCATGACCGACAGCCAATCGGGAGCCAGGTCCAGTACATCCGTTTGCCAGCGGGCTTCCAGGTCGCGCACAGTATTGCCAGACACCCCCATATTGACCACCCGGATGCGCCCTTCTGGCGCACTGGCCTGAAGGTGCGCATCCACCAGGCTGACGTAGCCCTTGCCTAAAGCGTCGAATAAGCCCTCGCCCACCGGCCTGGCTCGCCCACAGTCGGTGATAGAGTCGCCAATCATCACAAGTTTGCTGCCCGGTTCGATCAGCATTGCATGTTCCTTTTCATCAGGTAAGGTGAGTCATCACAGCAGCCATTATACCAGGGGTTAGCTTCTCTACCCCCGTGCTGGCGTCTGCCGATCACCTCAGTTCATTACCCCAACGGCTTTACGCCGCAAGCCAGTGGAGACTTCGAGGGCATGGCTTTTATCCGCTTGCGACGCCCTTCGCCACCGGCAGGCGCGGCGGAATCGGCTGTAAGATTTTGCGGCGCGCCGGAGTCAACCGGTCGAGCAGTTCTTGCGAGTATACGTACCCGTAGCGGGTCACCCCCCAGATAGGGCCATAACGGTAAATCACCACGCGGCGCTCGCCCGGGTTGGTGCGCGTGGCTGAACCGTGCGCCAGCGCATCCACAAACAGGAGTGCATCGCCCTTCTTCAGATAAACTTCGATCGCCCCCTCCAGGGTATCCATTTTTGGAAGGTTGGCCCAATCGCGAATGTCATGAGGATGGGGAATATTGGATTTGTGACTGCCGGGGATAATCATAGTCGCGCCGTCCCCTGGGCCAATGTCCGTCAGCGCCAGCAGAATGTTAACCTGTCCACAGCGGAATTTGCCGTTGATAAAGCGGTATTGGTTGCGAATCACGGCGTCGAATCCCCCCGAGTGAACCGGAAAATACCCGCCCGACCGGCGAATAGAAGCAAAGCATTCGTCTATGAACAGCCCTTCCACGTAGGTTTCGTGTTCTCCGCAGTAACGGCGCAGGCGGCCTACCCAGGCCGGGTGATCAATTAATTCCTCGAATGGCCCTCCAGCTTCAACAATATTTTGCAGTTCCATCCCTGCCGCGCCGTTGTTATCAAGGCGCTGCACGTTGCCGCGCCACTCCAGATATTCCATATCCAGATAGGGGTCAATCGCCTGATTCAGGCGGTTCACCAGGTCTGGCGAAACCGCATTTTCGAGAATGATGTAGCCGCGCAGGTCGAACAGGTAATCTTGCAGGTCGAATTCCATGGCAAAGCCTCCGGACATCGAGAATAATTCGCTCTTTTTCGATCTTATTATTCTTTGTTATGCTTTTCAACTTCTTGTACCTTGTTCCTTTGACCTGCAGCAAAGACCGGCCCACAGCAAAAGTGATATAACCAAAGGGGAGGCTAGGAATCAGTTATGACGAAAGCACGTAGAAAATCCCCAGTCCAGACCATTTCGACTGAGCCGGACTTTTGCAGTATTGAACTGCGGCTGCGCATCCTCAGCCGGCTGCCTTTTTTTGCCGGGTTGTCGCCAAAAGCATTAGAAGCAGTCAACGCGCTCTTTGTCGAGGCAGGCTACCAGCCCGGAGAGGTCATTTATACCGCTGGCAGTCCCGCCGAGCGGTTATTTGTAGTTGCGGAAGGCAAGGTCAAGCTACTCCAACACGCGGCGACGGGGAATAACATCCTGCTGGACATTCTGGCCCCTGGCGAGTTTTTCGGCAGCCTGGCGCCTCTCAAACCGGCGACCTATCTCGACAGCGCCCAGGCCGTCACCCCGGCCTGCATTCTCAGCATCCGTTCGACAGCCTTCCAGCACGTGCTGGACCAGCACCCTGAGCTGGCCCTAAAAACCCTCGCCATCCTGGGAGAGCGCCTTCAGTCTGCCAACCAGCGGGTGCTGCACCTCAGTTCGCTGCCAGTCGAGCGGCGCATTGCCTGTACCCTGTTAAAACTGGGCGCAAAACTTGGCCGCCGGCAAGAAGAAGGTCTGTTAATTGACGTTCCTCTCTCGCGGGAAGATCTAGCGGATATGACCGCCTCCACCCCAGAAACGGTGAGCCGGGTGATGAGCCAATTCCAGGCCGGCGGGCTGATCGCCAGCGGGCGGCAGTGGGTAGCGATTGTAGACCAGGCCAAGCTGCAAGCATTGGTTGGGGAAGAATGATGCGCAGTTAACTGATCTGGATCATGGAAAGAACTGCCGGCAGGCAGTATCCTGATGGTGAAATTGAGGATAAAAAAGGAGTAACCCAATGAAAACCATCCTACGCAGTAAAGAACTGACCTGCCCCTCTTGCATCGCCAAGATCGAGAAAGCATTGAAGGCCGTCAACGGCGTCGAAGAGGCCAAAGTATTCTTCAACACTGGGCGTATTGAGGTTCAGCACGACCCCGAACAGGTGAGCGGCGCTGACCTGGAAAAAGCCATCCGCGCAGTGGGTTACGAAGCCCGCGTTTCCGCCTTCTAGCAAAATTAGTATTTCCAATGGTGTCATGGCGGGCTGCAACCCGCCTTACACCATTGGAAAAGCCATGAGAGGAAACCATGCAATCTCTGGTAAGAATTAAGAACTGGCTTCGGAATCCCAGGCAGCGCAGGCAGATTCTCACGCTCCTGAGCGGCGGGCTGATCCTCCTCTCGCTGGCGGCCCGCTACGGGGGCGGGTCGGCGGGACCTGCCGATAGCATGTTGTTGACTGCGGCCATCGCGGCAGGGTCCGACATTGCCGCGCGCGCCTGGAATAACCTGCGTAACCGGGCCTTCAGCATCGAATTATTGGTGAGCATTGCCTTTATCGGCGCATTGGCAATTGGCGAGTATTGGGAGGCGGCGGCAGTCACCTTTTTGTTCATTTTTGGCGCGTATCTCGAGGCCCGAACTCTCAGCCAGACGCGCAAAGTGTTAGGCGAACTGCTTGACTTAGCGCCTACCACGGCCCTGGTGCTGAGAGATGGGCGGCAGGTGGAGGTCGCGCCTGAAGCCGTGCGGGTAGGCGAAATGGTATTGATTAAACCCGGTGCTAAAATCCCTGTTGATGGGGTCGTAACTGAGGGCCGGTCAGCGGTAGATGAAAGCGCCATTACCGGCGAGCCAATCTCTGAAGAAAAAACTCCTGGCAGTTCTGTCTTTGCCGGGACCATCAACCAGAACGGGATGCTGAAAGTGCAGGTAACGGGCGCAGGCGCCGATACCACCCTCGCGCGGATTGTGCGCCGCGTGGAAGAGGCACAGGAAGAAAAAGCCCCCACCCAACGCTTCATTGAACGGTTTGCCCGCTGGTACACGCCTGCCATCATCGCCCTCAGCGGCCTGACCCTGCTCCTCTCCCGCGACATCGAACTTGCCCTCACCCTGCTGGTAATCGGCTGCCCCGGCGCGCTGGTGATCTCCACCCCCGTGTCAATTGTCGCCGGAATTGGCCGTGCGGCCAAAAAGGGCATTCTAATGAAGGGCGGCGAATACCTGGAAAATGCCGGAAAAATCAGCGCCGTGGCGCTCGACAAAACCGGCACGCTGACCGAGGGCCGCCCTCGCCTGACCGACATCATCGTTCTCTCTGAAGAAGCTTTACCACTGCCGCAGGCAAACGCCGCGCACGTGCCGGTGACCGGGGGACATTTCGCCAACCGCTGGAGCGCATCGCAGTGGCAGGTGCTGCGTTGGGCGGGCATTGCGGAAAGCCACTCCGAACACCCCCTGGCCCGCCCAATTTTGGCGGAAGCCGGGCGCTTCGAGCCGGTCCCTGAGCCAGACTCCTTTGAAATGACCGCCGGAAAAGGCGTGATTGCCCATTTTATGGGCAGCCGGATCGCCGTGGGAACGAACGAACTGCTGTCTGGCCTGGACCTGCGCCCACTGGCGGACGCAGAAAAGCGCATGGCCGTTTTGAAAAGCGCGGGGAAAACGGCTGTATGGGTAGCTGTAGATCAATCGGTCATCGGCATCCTCGGCATTGCCGACTCCATCCGCGAGAATGCCGCTGAGGCCGTCCGTCAGTTACGGCGCAACGGAGTACAGCGCGTAGTGATGCTCACCGGTGATGATTTCCGCACCGCTAACGCCATTGCACAAGAAGCGGGGATTACAGAAGTCTATGCCGAACTCTTGCCAGAAGACAAACTCGCCATGATCCGGCGGCTCCGTCAGGAAGGCCACATTGTTGCCATGGCCGGCGATGGCATTAACGACGCTCCGGCTTTGGCAGCCGCGAATATCGGCATGGCCATGGGAACCGCCGGGACCAGCATCGCCATCGAAACCGCCGATGTAGCCCTGATGGCCGATGACCTGCTGAAAATTCCACAGGCCATCGCCCTTTCGAAGGCAGTACTGCGGAATATCCGCCAGAATGTGTTGATCGCGCTGGCAACAGTCAGCGCCCTGCTGGCGGGCGTCTTGTTGGGAGAAGTCCACATGGCCGGCGGGATGCTCATCCACCAGCTTTCGGTACTGGTCGTGATTCTGAACGGAATGCGGCTTCTGAAAGCCTGACTGGGGATCCTCTCACCTCAGGCCGCACGCGAGCTCTCAGCGCGCGGCCTGAAGATTCAGATAAAACACCCAATTCACCATTTCCACTGGCCTATGCCCATTTCATCTTCACGTATAATGAAGGCATGAAAGCTATTACCATCTCTCGTCAAATGGGGAGCCTGGGCTGCGAAACCGCCCACGCCGTCGCCGAATGCCTGGGCTACCGGGTGCTGTGGCGCGAGGTCATCAACCAGGCGGCTTTGCGCGCGCGCACGCCCGAAGTGGCGCTGGCGACCATTGACGAACTGGATTTGCTCGGCCTGCGCCCGCCGCTAAAAGAAATCCACGCGTATCACCAGGCGGTGCGTGAATTGATGCACGAACTGGCCGCCAGCGGTAATGTCATCCTGGTTGGGCGGGCCGGGCAGGTCATTCTACGGGGCGTGCCGGGGGTGCTGCACGTCCGCCTGTACGCGCCATTCGAGATTCGCGTTGAGCGCATCGCCAAGCGCAACAATGTGTCAACAGAAACCGCCCGCGCCCAGGTGGAAACCAGCGACGAAGCGCGCCGGCGCTACCTGCGCCGATACTACCACGTGCGCTGGGATGACCCAGAACTGTATGACCTGATGATTAACACAGCCCACCTGAGCGGCCCAGAAGCCGCGGCAATTATCTGCGCGGCGGTAATAGACGCAAAGAAAATATCCGTCAAACCTGCGCCCACCAGTGAATCGGCATCTTGCGAACCATAACCTAGGATTTTCGACTTGAACAACGAAGCAGTAAAGGATTCCAACGAGACAACCCGACCCGGCCCCGATCAAGAAAAAGCTCGACCTGTATTTGTACATCCGATCGAAGCCATTTTTGCCCGTATCCTCGACTTTTACGGCGTCGCCTGGGAGTACGAGCCGCGTACTTTCCCCCTGGAATGGGATGCACAGGGCAATGTGACCGTTGCCTTCACCCCCGACTTTTACCTTCCTCAACAAAATCTGTATATCGAACTGACGACTCTGCGCCCTAAACTGACCTTAAAAAAGAACCGCAAAATGAAGCGCATCAAGGAACTTTATCCAGAGATCAATATTAAAATCTATAAGCGGCGCGAACTGCGCAACATGATGCTGCGGTTTGGGCTGGTGGAAGAAGCCGAAAAAATCTTTGGCACTGAGGCCCAAAATTGGGATGAATGAGCATGAACAGCGAAGAAAACGAACTTGCCGATGACATCCAGCAAGTATTTTTAACCGCTGAAGAAATTCAACGGCGCGTGGCAGAGTTAGGCCAGCAGATCTCGCACGATTATCGCGGCAAGAATCCCATTCTAGTGGGGGCGCTGCGGGGGGTGATCTGCTTTATGGCCGACCTGCTGCGCTCAATCACCATTCCCCTGGAAGTCGACTTTATCGCTGTGTCGAGTTATTCCAAGGAATCGCGCGATCAGGGACTGGTACGGGTGGTTAAGGATCTGGACCGCCCGGTGACCGGCAGGCACGTGATTTTTGTGGAAGACGTGATTGATACCGGGCTGACGCTCAATTATCTGATGAACAACCTGCGCGCCCGCCAGCCCGCCAGCCTCGAAGTTTGCGTGCTGTTCGACCGCAACATGCGGCGGCTGATTGACCTGCCGCTGCGCTATAAGGGGTTTAATCTGCCGGATTATTTTGTGGTCGGATACGGCTTAGACCATCACGAACGCTATCGCAACCTGCCCTACGTGGGGATTTTAAAGCCAGAGGTATTATTCGCGCGGTCAAAAGATAGCGGTTAAGAGCCCACTATCAAAAAAGGACTGCGCCGTGCAGTCCTTTTTGTTAAAAAATAGGGGCCCCAAGTAACCTTCCAGCCAATTTCCCCCAATTATTTTCCCTTTGTCTAGCTTTCCTTTCGCTTTTGCCACCGTAAGTTTTTCACTTTGGCAAACAAAACCTAGTCGGTTTTAGACCGGGATATTGAGGGTAAGCTTTCCGTATTTCTCGGGGCTCCCTAACTCTTGGAAACTCTTGATGTGATCGCCTGTTTCCTTGAGTGATTACATTTTACCATGATCCGAAATCAATGTCAATACGTCCACGAATATTGTTAACATTCATTTTCGGCGCGCAGGTGGATCGCAAAAATACAGGCGGGCGGCTGCCCCGTCTCCAAATTCATGCGCGTCACCTGGCTGACCTGCACATGCAGTAACTGCTCCAACAACTGCCGGTCCATCTGGCATAGTTCTGGATATTCGGGCAGGAGCGGCGCGTAGGGGCAGTTGCGCAGTAAGATGCGCGGTCCTTGGGCATGGGCTTCCCAACGGGCGTGATACTGCCGCTCGTTCAAAACGTGAATCACCTGCGTCAACCGGCGGGTGAGCGCGGCGGGTGGCAGGGCTTCTCCAGCCAGGGCCCGGGCCAGTTCTTCAACTACTCTGGCGCGCTCTTCTACCGGTCGTGACCGTAGGAACAACGCCAACAGCGCTCGACACAAACCACTCAGATGAAGCGAAGCTGCGCCGTCTGCCAGCCGGTAACGAGCTGGCGGTCGGCCCGGCCCCAGAGGAACCTCTGGGTCGCGCGGCGCTGGCTCAATCAGTCCATCCTTCTGCAACTGGCTCAGGTGATAGCGCAAGTCCGCGCGGGTCAGCCCCCAGGCGTGCGCTAATTCCACTGCGCTGGTCGTGCGGTTCTCTTTCAGATAGGCCAGAATCCGCTCGCGCGTGGATTGGACGCCTGGTTTCACTGGCTTCTTCGCGGCCCGGCCTCGTTTTCGCCGTTCCATCTCATTAATTGAAAGAGCACTGGTTCCCTGACGCTTTCTGGTCATCGGATGAATCTCCATAAAAATTATAATCCGAAAAGAAAATAAAGCAAAAGAATTTTTTCTTTATTAAACTTGACACTCCCCCGTACGGTGATACAATTGCCTTTAGTGGGCGGCTCTGAGGGATCTTAACCTCAGAACGAAAATCCAAATTCAGACTGTTGCATGAAACTGCATTCCCCGATGAAAGGGTAGATACACGATGACACAGGATTCCATCCATTCTCCTGGGTACGAGCTTCCCCCTGAAATGCGTGGGCAGGTTGCTATCACCACCCTGGATCGCATTTACAACTGGGGCAGGCGCAATTCGCTCTGGCCGATGATGTTTGGCCTGGCGTGCTGCGCCATTGAAATGATCTGCGCAGCCGCCAGCCGCTATGATTTCTCGCGGTTTGGCATGGAGGTCATGCGCCCCAGCCCGCGCCAGGCCGACGTGATGATCGTGTCTGGAACCGTCACCAAGAAAATGGTCCCGCAGATCGTCCGCCTGTATAACCAGATGCCTGAGCCAAAATATGTAATCGCCATGGGCGCGTGCGCTTCAGGAGGCGGGCCTTTCAAGGAGGGGTATACCGTCGTATCTGGCATTGATCGCTATATCCCAGTAGATGTCTACATCCCCGGCTGTCCACCAACGCCCCAGGCCTTGCTCAACGGCCTGATCACGCTCCAAAAGAAGGTGGATAGCGAATCTCTCAAAACGGTGCGCTGGTATCAAAAGGGCGAAATTCCCCCTATTCCCGTGCCCGTGTTGGGGCCAGACCTGATGGATCCGCGCAAATATGACCTGATCCGCGAACATACGCGCTCTAAAGCTGAAGCAGCAACCACGACCGAGAGCAGCGTAGAAGAAAAGATCGGGTAGAGGAGGACCGCGTGACTGAACAAACGACACTTACGCCCCAGGCCGCCGCGGCCAGCGGCGATATCGCCGCGGAACTCGCGGCCCGCTATCCCCAATGGGTGACGCCCGACCGCCGCCCAGGCTACAGTGGATTGATCGTACAGGGTGCGCACCTGCTCGAATTTGCGCGTACCCTGCGTGACCAGTACGGGTTCGATTATCTGGCTTCCCTCACCGGCGTTGATTACCTGCCTGAAAATAAGATGGAAGTGGTCTACCACGCCAGCCGCACCACCGGCGGCCCCAGCCTGGTTTATAAAGTACAGGTCCCGCGCGATAACCCCCAGGTTCCCAGCCTGACGCCGCTCTTCCAGGGCGCCAATTTCCAGGAGCGCGAGGCCTACGATTTGCTCGGCATTCACTTCAGCGGGCACCCAGACCTGCGGCGCATCCTCACCTGGGAAGGTTTTGCCGGTCACCCACTGCGCAAAGATTGGAAAGAGCCGTACTTTGAAGAAGAAGCCAAGCCCTTCAAGAGCCGCTGGCCGAATGGCAATATCGTCCGCGCCGAAACTCTCAACCCCTACGGTGATAACGTTCAGTACCCAGAGAACTTCGACCCAGAGCAGTGGACACCCCAAGGGGATGAGGCCATCTATTCCGCCATCCGCAAAGTGGCCGCCGCCCACCAGGATCCGGAATTAACCACCGATATGATGATCGTAAACCTCGGCCCGCAGCACCCCTCTACCCATGGAGTGTTTCGGATGGTGGCGCTGCTCGACGGCGAGTCACTGGTGGATATCAAGCCGGTGTTTGGCTACCTGCACCGTAACCACGAGAAAATCGGGGAGCGCAATACCTACCTGCAAAATATGCCCTTCACCGACCGGCTGGATTATATTTCCTCAATGAGCAACAACTTCGGCTACGCGCTAGCGGTGGAAAAATTGATGAACGTCACCCCACCGGAACGGGCTGAATACCTGCGCGTCATTATGGCCGAGTTTACCAGGATCATCAGCCACCTCATCTCTATCGGCTTCCTCCTCAACGATCTGGGCGCTTTCTTTACCCCGGTACTGTACGCCTTTGAAGAGCGTGAGCTGATGTTGGACATCTTCGAAGCCGTTTCCGGTTCGCGCATGATGTGCAATTACTTCCGCTTTGGCGGGGTCGCGCGTGATTTGCCCGAAGGCGTGCTGGACAAGATCAAAGACCTGGTCTACGACCGCCTGCCGCGCAAAATTGACGAGCTGGACCGCTACCTGACCAGGAATGAGATTATCCAGGTGCGCACCCAGGGCGTAGGGGTGCTGACGGCTGAGCAAGCCATTGCCAACTCGGCGGCCGGCCCCGTTTTGCGGGCTTCTGGCGTGCCGTATGACCTGCGCCGCGCTGACCCTTACAGCATTTACGACCGCTTTGAATTCGACGTGGTCACGGCCAATCACGGCGACGTGTACGACCGCTACCTGGTGCGCCTGGGCGAAATCCGCCAAAGCATCCGAATCTTGCAGCAGGCTGTACGCGATCTGCCCGAAGGTCCCATCCTGGCCGGCAAGCCCAATTACCAGGTCAAGGTTCCCCCAGGCGAATCGTATGGGCGCGTGGAAGGCCCCAAGGGCGAGTTGGGATTCTACATCGTTTCCAACGGCAAACCCAACCCATGGCGCTACCACGTCCGCGCCCCATCGTTTATCAACCTGACCAGTCTGGCCGATATGTGCCGGGGTGGCAAAGTGGCCGACAGTGTCGTCATCCTGGGTTCCATTGATATTGTGTTAGGTGAAGTTGACCGCTAGGCGCAGTGCCAGAGCGGACAGCACCCGCCTCTGCTCTGACCCCGCCAGGAGATAAAACATGAATGGATTAGGTATCATTCGCGGCCTGATGGTAACTTTCGCGCATTTTGTCGACACCTACGTGCAGGACTTTAAAGCAATCCGCGCTGGGAAGAAGCGCTTTTTCACCCCAGAAGGGCTGGCGGAACGCACCAGTCCCAAAGCGCGCGGGGTCGTCACCGTGCAGTACCCCGAAGAAAAAATGCCGGTTCCAGAAGAGTTCCGCTACATCCCCTTTCTGTTGTACGAGGAAGGTCCCAACGGAGAAAAGAACCAGCGCTGCACTTCGTGCGGCATCTGCGCCAAAGTCTGCCCGCCGCAGTGCATTTGGATCGTGCGTACCACCGATCCCAACACGGGCCGCCCGGTTCCGGCTCCGGCGCAGTTTTACATTGACGTGGATATCTGCATGAACTGCGGCCTGTGCGCCGAGTTCTGCCCCTTCGATGCAATTAAAATGGATCACAACTATGAAATTGCGTCCTTCGACCGCTTCAAAGATAACATCTTCGATATCCACAAGCTGTTGAAACCGGTTTCGTATTATGCCCAGATCCGGCCTACCAACTACGCCCGCGAAGAAGCCGCTCGCAAAGCCGAAAAAGAGGCTAAAGCCGCCCGCAAAGCCGCAAATTGACGTATAATTGCACAATTGAGGTAACAATTGTGAGCATGTACAATCAGGACACTGAGGTGCTTTTCCCTCTACGTGTGATTCCCATCCTGGCGAGTTTACACGGAGAAGGATGGCGCCAGTTAGTCGAGCGCGTGCGTTCTGAGAACAGCCTGCCGGCGGAGCGTCATGCATTTGTTTTGATGATGGTGCGCATGTGCGGCTGCGCAGCCTGTAATGCCGACTCGTTCCGGGCCATGCGCGGCTGCACACAGTGCGCCCGCCAAACGGTACGCCGCAACCGGGGGGGAGACCGCGAGCTGCTGGAACTGTACCAGCAAGCCAGGCGAGAGGTTGAGGCTTATCTTGCCCGGAACGCTGAATCATAGAACGACAAAGCCGCTCACCGGCATTGGCTTGCTCGCGAAGCTGGCTGGCAGGCGGATGCCGGTGAGGCGTGCATTCAAATACCTTTTGCGGAAGGAAAACAATCCATGAATCAAGTAGAGGTATCGCGCGAAGCCGTATTGGCCGCGTTAAGCAAGGTTCAAGAACCCGAACTGCATAAAGACCTCGTCACGTTGAATATGATCCGCGATCTAAAGATTGACGGTGGGAAGGTATCTTTTACCATCATGCTAACCACGCCAGCCTGCCCGCTGCGTGGGCGCATCGAAAATGAGGCGCGCCAGGCTGTGCGGCAGGTGGCCGGCGTTCAGGCCGTCGAAATTCGCATGGATGCCAGCGTCCCCAGCGACGGACGCGCGCGCGGCGTTCTGAAACTGCCGGTGCATAACGTAATCGCGGTGGCCTCTGGCAAAGGCGGCGTTGGCAAAAGCACGGTGGCTGTGAATATCGCCGTGGCGCTGGCGCAGAGTGGTGCCAGGGTTGGCCTGCTCGACGCCGATATTTATGGCCCCAACGTCCCCACCATGATGGGCGTGCGCCGCCTGCCCCCGCAGGACGGTGAAAAGATCATCCCCGCCAAAGCCTATGGGGTGACACTGATGTCGATTGGCTTTATGGTCAAGCCCGACCAGCCGCTCATCTGGCGCGGCCCTATGCTCCACTCAGCCATACGCCAGTTCCTCAGTGACGTAGATTGGGGCGAATTAGATTATCTGGTAGTTGATCTCCCACCTGGAACCGGAGACGCACAGCTCAGCCTGGCCCAATCAATCCCGTTGAGCGGCGGGCTAATCGTCACGCTGCCCCAGGCCGTTTCGATTGAAGATGCCCGGCGCGGCCTGGAAATGTTCCGCCAGTTGAACGTGCCAATTTTAGGCGTCGTCGAGAATATGAGCTACCTCGATCTGCCCGATGGCACGCGCATGGATATTTTCGGCTCTGGCGGGGGGCAGAAACTTGCTGAGATAACCGGCGTTCCCTTCCTCGGAGCCATCCCCATCGACCCTGCCGTGCGCTCCGGCGGCGACCAGGGCAAGCCCATTGTCGTATCTGCGCCCGAATCCTCCGCCGCGCAGGCTTTGCGCTCCTTAGCCGAACAACTCGCCGCCCGCTTGAGCGTAGCGGCCTTGCAAGGCAATGAGAGCGTGAAAATTAATATTGTTGGTTAGAAATATGGAAACCTCAACAGCAAGTCTTGTGGTTGGCGTGCGTTTTTCGAAGGTAGGGAAGATCTACCATTTCGAGGCTAATGGGATGGTTGATCTTAAAGTGGGTGATAACGTCGTCGTCGAAACCAGCCGGGGCTGGCAACTGGGTCAGGTAGCTCAAATTTTAGAAGACGCCGAAAAACCGCCAGAAGGGTGGAAACCCATTGACCGGCGAGCTACCCCGCGCGACCTGCTGCTGCGCCAGTTGTGGCAGCAAAAAGAGGCAGAGGTCGTGGCAAGTTGTAAGGCCAGGGCCGCCGAACTAAACCTGGTGGGCATTAAAATCGTCTCGGCGGAATATAGTTTTGATGGCTCGCGCCTGACCATCCTCTTTAGCAGCGAGACCGAAGAAAAATACGATCTAAAATCGCTGCGCGGTGATATGCAGAAGATGTTCGCCCCCTCGCAGGTAGAGATGCGCCAGATTGGCCCTCGCGATGTGGCGAAATTAATGTGCGGAATGGGCGCCTGCGGCAAGGAAACGCGCTGCTGCTGCTCTTTCCTGACCGAATTTAGCTCCATTTCCATCCGCATGGCAAAAGAACAGGGGATTTCGCTTACGCCATCCGAAATCACTGGGATGTGTGGCCGACTGCGTTGCTGTCTGATTTATGAGTATGACCAGTACGTAGATGCGCGCAAGAGCCTGCCCAAGCGCAACAAGCGCGTGCGCACTCCCGATGGCGAAGGCAAAGTGGTAGACGTAGTGCCGCTGCGCGAAGCCGTCCTGGTGGAGCTGCCCGATGTAGGGGTGCGCGAATACCCAGGCGCGGATGTAGTCGTTGTGGATGGCGAGGGTGGAGCCAGACCGCCGGAAGAGAAGCCCGCCGGGGGCACGCTTCCAATTGTCACCCAGCCATCAGAAATTGACCAGGTGTTGTCGGGCGAAGAGATCACGCCAGACCGGGTGGAAGGCGTAGGCGATACTGGTTCGCCCGGCCCGGTCGAGGCAGGCCCGCCGCGCTCACCGCGGCGTACAAATCGTCAGCGCCGCCGTGAGGCCAACGCCCAGGCGGCAGGCACGGAACAGTCCAACACCGCGAAACCACCAGCGAAGGGGCGCGCCCCTGACGAGCGTGGTACGCAGGGACGCAGTGGACCAGGCAGTCGGCCATCAGGCGGCGGGCCAAACCGCCAGCCGCAAGATCGTGAAAATCAGAAGCGTGCTTCTCAGGAACGCGGCAAGAACCAGCCGGGCAAAGGCAAGCGGCGCGGACCGGCCAACCGAGCGCCCAACAATCCAGAAAAAGGCAGTACAATTCCCGAAGATAAAGACCGAGACTTCCGATCCAAGAGCAAAGGACGCACATCCCATGGTAGAGACGATCACGAAACTGGAGCCTGAAGGATGGGAGACTCCATTAACAATCCTGGCGATTCTGGCTCACCCAGACGATCCTGAATTTTTCTGCGGCGCCAGCATCGCCCGCTGGACGGCCGCAGGCCACACTGTAAATTATTGTTTGCTCACCCGAGGCGATAAGGGTGTGCGCGATGTCCCTGTAGATCCGATTGAACTGGGCCGCACCCGCGAGATGGAACAGCGCGGCGCCGCCGACCGTCTGGGGGTAAACCGCGTCTTTTTCCTCGACTTCTTCGATGGTTGCCTGGTCCCCGATATGGCGGCGCGCCGCGCCGTGACGCGCGTCATCCGCCAGGAAAAGCCCGATATCATCGTCACCTGCGATCCAACCCAGATCTTTGGCGACAACTCCATCAACCACCCCGATCACCGCGCGGTTGGGCAAATCGTGGTAGATGCGGTCTTTCCGGCTGCTGGCAATCCCATGTATTTCCCTGAACTCCTTCAGGAAGAGGGCCTCGCTCCGCATTCAGTCAAAGAAGTGTGGCTGACGGTGACCGGCCAGCCCAACACGGTGTTGAATGTAACCGATACCTGGGAAAAGAAAATCCATGCCCTCGAGTGCCACGCCACCCAAATTGGCGATATGAAGGCTATGGTGGAGCGCATGCGCAGCCGACACACCCCCGATACCACCATCGAGGCCCCACGCTACGAGGAACGCTTCCGGCGGTTAAAATTCCGATAAGTCTTTCGTTCTTGTCCCAGAGGCACAATGGCTGATATCTATCAGGAAGCTCTGGAATTCTTTCCATACACGCAAGGACTGCGGCGCGATCTGCACCTGCATCCAGAGTTAGGTTTTCAGGAAGTGCGCACGGCGGGCATTGTAGCCCGCGAGCTTCAGCAGTTAGGCTTAGAAGTGACGACCGGCATTGCCAAAACCGGCGTAGTGGCGATGCTGGAAGGCGCTGCGCCCGGCCCAACAGCCCTGCTGCGTTTCGATATGGATGCCCTGCCTATTCAGGAAGAGACTGGGGCCGAATACGCTTCGCTCCACCCCGGCGTGATGCACGCCTGCGGCCACGATGCGCATGTGGCTGTGGGGCTGACAGCGGCGCGCTTGCTGTGGAAGCACCGCGCCGAGCTAAAGGGTTCCATCAAGCTGGTCTTTCAGCCAGCAGAAGAAGGCCTGGGCGGGGCAGAAGCGATGTTAGCCGCCGGGGTGCTGGAAAATCCCAAAGTAGACCTGGCGCTGGCTCTGCACATTTGGAATGAAAAGCCTGTCGGTTGGGTAACTGCGCCCCCCGGCCCACTAATGGCCGGCGGCGAGATTTTCAAAGTCGTCGTGACCGGCAAGGGCGGGCATGGGGCGCTGCCGCAAGCCACCGTTGACCCGGTAATCGCGGCGGCCCATATGATTACCGCATTGCAGACGATTGTGGCCCGCAATATCTCACCGTTAGAGGCCGCCGTGGTCAGCGTTTGCCAGGTAAAGGCTGGAGAAGCCTTTAATGTCATCCCGCAAACTGCCGAATTCAGCGGCACGATCCGCACCTTCGACCCATCTGTGCGCCAGCAGGTGATCGAACGGTTTGAAGCGGTTGTTAAGGGCGTGGCCCAGGCGCTGGACTGCCAGGCCGTCTGTGAAATCAAGCGCCTGACCCCCGCAGTTATCAATGACCCGGCCCTGGCCGCCGCCGTAACGGAAACGGCGCGCACTGTCTTGCCAGATGTCACGATCGTTCAGGATCACCGCCTGATGGTTTCGGAAGATATGGCCTTTCTGATGGAAAAAGTCCCGGGGTGTTACTTCCTGGTTGGATCGGCCAACCCCGAAAAGGGGCTGGTCTACGGCCACCACCACCCGCGTTTTGACATTGATGAGGCCGCCCTGCCCCGCGCTGCCGCGCTGATAGCCGCCGCGGCGCTTCATCTGCTTAAACAGTAAGTAAGCGCGCTATGCCTGCACTGCTCGACTCAAACCTCCTCAACTGGTTCGACACCGCTTCTCCACGCCGGATTGTCTCGTTGGTGCCATCCTATACCGAAAGCCTGTTCGACCTGGGGTTTGGCGAAGCGGTTGTCGGCGTCAGCGATTACTGCACCCGCCCGGCGCAGGGCGTGGCGAATCTGCCGCGGGTGGGCGGGCCAAAGAATGCGCGTGTGGAAGACATCCTCAGGCTCGCCCCCGACCTGGTTATCGCCAACCGCGAAGAGAACACCCGTGAGATCGTTGAGGCGCTGTGTCAGGCGGGCATTCCCGTATGGGTGAACTTCCCGCGCAGTGTGCAGGAAGCCATTACGGATCTCTACACTATCACCCGGCTGTTCCGCAGCGAAACGGCCCTGCTGCGTGTGCAGATCATCGAACGCAATGTAGAATGGGCGCGGTTGGCCGCGCAGGAACGCAAGACGCGCTATTTCTGCCCTATCTGGCAGGATCGCCTGGAGACGGGTATTCTGTGGTGGATGACCTTTAATGCCCAAACTTACAGCAGCGATCTGTTGGCGCTGTTGGGGGGAGAGAATATCTTTGCCCACCGCAGCCGCCGCTACCCCATGTTGGCCGAGTTCGGCCTGCTGCCCGAAGAAGACCCGGGTGAACGCGACACGCGCTATCCACGGGTGACGAGAGCCGAAGTGACCGCCGGACAGCCAGAGACGATTATCCTCCCCGATGAGCCCTATGCTTACCAGGAAGCAGACGCCCAGCGCTTTGCCGAGTGGTTCTCCTCAACCCCGGCGGCTCAGCATGGAAAAATTTTCGTGGTGGATGGCAGTCTGATCACCTGGTACGGCACGCGCCTGGCAGCCGCTCTGCAAGAATTACCTGCAATTTTCGACGAAGGTTAAGGGGGCACGATGACCACGGAGTGGAGTAAACCAACCCGGTACCTGGCGGCGGTGGGGCTGATTGCGCTGGCAATTTTCATCCTGTACCTGGCACGCTCCGTCATCCCACTGCTGATCCTGGCCGCCCTGTTGGCGGTGATCGTGCGGCCTGCCATTTTGGGGCTGCACCGGCGCGCGCGCCTGCCGCGCGGCCTGGCGGTGGCCCTGGTATACCTGGGGGTGGCCTTCCTCGTGCCGCTGACCCTGATCCTGGCGATCCCCGTCCTGATCGATGCTGTGCGCTACGTCATCGCCATAGATTACCAGGATATCTACCAATCCGTGCTGGAATGGCTGCGCTCCACACTGATCTCGATCCGCGATGCCTCACTGCCGGTCAGCGGCGCTGAAGTATACGTAGACCAGACCATTAACGCTATCCTTGCGGAATTGGGGCGCGAAACCACTGCCGAGCAGTTCGAGCCGCCCTCGGTGACAACGATCGTTCGCTCCTTTACTTCAGCCCTAACAACCACTTTCCGCACCGCCGCCAGCGTGGTAGGCGCAGTAGGTACGCAGGCGGCCCTGACGCTCTTCATTTTCCTGGCGTCCATTTATATCAGCCTGAGCGCCCATACCTACCGTGATGCTCTCCTCCGCGCCATTCCCTCCGCCCACCGCGGCGAGGTCAACCTGCTGTTGGGGCGCATCGAACGCATGTGGGCGGCCTTTTTCCGTGGACAGCTTTTGCTCATGCTCATCATTGGATTGGTTAGCTGGCTGGGGCTGACGCTCCTGGGCATGCCGGGCGCGCTCTACCTGGGCATTATCGCCGGGCTGCTTGAACTCATCCCTGGCCTGGGACCGATCATCGCCACCATCCCTGCGGTGATCGTGGCTCTGCTGCAAGGCTCTACCTACCTGCCTATCAGCAACGGGGCCTTTGCCCTGGTAATCATCCTTTTTTATCTGTTAGTGCAGCAGCTAGAGAATAACCTGATCGTCCCGCGCATCCTGGGCGACGCCGTGGAACTGCCGCCGCTGATTGTGATGACCGGCGTGCTGGTCGGCGCCGAAGTAGCCGGGCTGTTAGGCGCGCTGTTGGCCGCTCCGGTGATCGCCACCCTGCGCGAGATTGTGCGCTACGTCTACCTGAAAATCCTGGGCGAGCCGCCCTTCCCGCCCGATGAAGGCCTGTTGAAAACCGGCGAACAGACACAAGCCGCTTCTCCTCCCTGGCTGCGCCGCTGGTTGCAGGATGTGGCTCGCAGGCTCAGGCCGCCCAAAGGTCAACCTCCGGCTACCCAAGGCGGAGAAAAATCGCAGTCGTAAGGCTGCACCGTCCAGCAACTTGTTACCCCCCGGCCATGGCCCCTACAATGCGCAGAGGTTCAGCACGTGTCAGCACGCGCTCTGGCAGAGGGGTATCGGGCGGCTCATGAGACCAATCCTCACCGCAGGCAAAGAAGCGGATAAAAGCCCGGCGCTCTTTGGTGATCTGGTCGCGCACTGTCCCCCGCAGCACCGGGTACTGGCGCTCCAGCGCATCCAACAGCGTGCCCAACGTGGCCGGTTCTGCGATTGGCAGATCAATCTCACGCGAGACGTTTGCCAGCCGCCACAAGTGAGTGGGCAAGATCACGCGAATGGTTCTCATGGCAGCGTCTGAACCTCCACCGCAAGCACCGCCGGCAGGTCATGGACGATAGCCTTCCAGTGATCGCCAGAGTCGTTTGAGGCGTACACCTGTCCGCCGGTCGTGCCAAAGTAAATGCCGCACGAGTCCAGCGAGTCAACGGCCAGGGCACTGCGCAGTACGTTGACGTAACAATCGGACTGCGGCAGCCCATTGGTAAGAGCCTCCCACTCATTCCCGCCGGAGCGGCTGCGGTACACCCGCAGTTTGCCTTCGGGCGGATAGTGTTCTGTGTCACTCTTAATGGGAATCACGTAGATTGTTTCTGGCTGGTGGGCGTGTACAGCAATGGGAAAGCCAAAATCGGTGGGCAGGTTGCCGCTGACTTCGTACCAGGTATCGCCGCCGTCGTTGGAGCGCATCACGTCCCAGTGCTTCTGCATAAACAACACCTCGGGGCGCGAGGGGTGCATTGCCACATTGTGAACGCAATGACCGACCTCGGCGGTAGGGTCGGGCAGTTCGAACTCCGATTTCAACCCCTGGTTAATGGGCCGCCACGATTGCCCGCCATCGTCTGATCGGAACGCGCCGGCTGCCGAAATGGCAACGTAAATGCGGTTGGGGTCTTCAGGATCCAGCAGAATGGTATGCAGACACATCCCGCCCGCTCCCGGCTGCCACAGGTGGCCTTTACAGCCGCGCAGGCCAGCAAGTTCCTCCCAGGTTTGCCCGCCATCGCTGGAACGGAACAGTGCGGCATCTTCAACCCCGGCATAGACCAGGTCCGGGTCGGTAAATGAGGGCTTAATCTGCCAGACGCGCTTAAACTCCCAGGGATGTTGGGTTCCATCGAACCACTGATGGGTTCCAGGAACGCCTTCATAGGCAAAGTTGTTTCCCACCGCTTCCCAAGTTTTACCGCCATCGTTCGAGCGCTGAATCAACTGTCCAAACCAGCCTGTTGACTGCGACGCATACAGCCGGTTGGGGTCAGCGGGCGAGCCAGCGATGTGGTAAATCTCCCAGCCCGGAAAATGGGGGCCGCTGATATCCCATTGTTCGCGCCGTGCGTCAGAAGTGAGGATAAACGCGCCCTTGCGGGTTCCAACCAAGACTCTTACGCCACTCATACTGCTGCTCCTTTTCCGGTTGTAGGCCGGTGATCAGGTCGAATTGGCCCGCCGGGGACAGGCCATAATGGCACACGTGTTCTATATTGATAATAATATTCAATTCGATCGAATAAGTCAAGTTAAAAAATAATCACTGCGAGCACACAAGGCACGCTCGCAGTGATTATTTTCTCTTCTTTGGTTTACTCCACCAGCAGCGTCTTTACCTGCCAGGGGCGGAAGGTGAGGCGGACACGGCCATCCGACACAGGGATTTCAGCCACCTTATCTTCCGTGATCGTCGTCTCCCAAACGCGCGCGCCGGCAGGCAGCCCGCGCACTTCCACCTGGGCAGTCTGGCCGGTGCTTTCGTACAGGCGCAGCACGCGCCCGTTCCCCTCGCTCGCCATCTTCAGACAAGCAGGAACGACCGCCGCGCTGCCGCTAATGACCGGCTGCCACACAGATGGTTCCCCGCTCTGCTCGCCGGAAACCACGCGCGCCAACAGGGGCTGGTTAAACCCGGCACCCTGGCGCACCACGTCCGCAGAACGCCAGTCGCCAGGGTGCGGGTACAGGCTGTAGCGGATTTCATGCTGCCCAATGTCTGAAATAGCGTCGGGGTCGTAGCCGCTGCGCACCAACGTCAGGCGCAGACGGCAGCCCAGGGCATCATAACCATATTTACAGTCGTTCAGCACAGCTATGCCGTATTCCGGCCCACCAACGTCTGCCCAGCGCAGGGCCGGGACTTCTTGCCCATCTGCGGGCCGCTGAACGGCGGCGAAAGGCGTTTCAAACCAGGCCTGACATTCTGGCAGGCGCGCCGTAAAGGCCACTTTCAGATTGGGAACGCCGCTCTCCGGGCTGCCCAATTCCTGCCAGTCTAACAGGGTGTGGAAATCCACCCGCGCCAGGTCGCGGTAAAAGGTGATAAAGGTCTGAATCGTCGAAGAGCGGAGCGTATGCTTCACCACAAACACCAGCCGGGCCGGGCCGGTCTCGACCAGTTGGGTCTCCGCGCCGCGCAGCAGGCTGTGGGTAGCATGGACCTCATCCAAATGCCAGGCCGACATGCCGTGATGGTGTTCTTCATCCAACTGCAGCACATTTAAGGCCAGATCAGCGCGGGCTGAGTCCATGTAATCGGCGGCGCGGCGCATACCATAGCCTACCAGTTCGCGGCCCACGCGTTTATCGTAGAATGAGACCAGAATGCCCGAATCGCGCCGCAAATAGACACGGAAGAAGGGCGTCTCAATGCGATAGTAGGGCGGCTCGCTCCGATTATCCGTGAGGATGTTATTCTGGCGGCTGTCCGTGGGGGCAAAGGCCAGTTCCGCTTTCAGCGTGGGGTCAGCAGTAGGAGCCGCGCCTTCTACCCGATAGCTGACCGTGCCAAACGCAGGTACGCGCGCCACAAACCCCAGGCCCTCCGCGGTATACTGTCCTACACTGCGGCTCCCGTGACTGCCGAGTAAGTTCACTGCGCCTGTCCCTGTCATGCCAGGGACGACCACCCAATCTTCGCGCTCCCACCCTAGCGGATTGGTGATGGCCACCTCTCCCACGTTCAGCCCGGCCTGCAGCACGCGCAGAGCCGCATCCGTCACCGCGCCAGCGGCGGCTTTGATAGCGGCAAAATCTTTCACGCACTGATAGTACGTCTCGTGGATGCCAGAGCCATCCAAAATATCATGGAACTGATTGAACAGCACCGTGCGCCAGGCCGGTTGGAGTGCGCCTGCCGATACGCCCGTCAGCGCCGCAAGGGTGTCGGCGGTGCACAGCAGATTTTCGCCGTGGCGGTTATAGCGCTTAATGTCGGCGTGGGTGGTGTAACAGCCCTCAAAAATCGTGCTGGATTCACCCCGGTGCACCGGTAAGGCCGCTCCGGCATCAATCAGGCTTTGGGTATAGCGAGCCAGCGTACTGCACGCGGCGGCGGGCAGCAGCGGGCGCTTCTGAAAGCGGCGCAGTGCGTCTAGATTCTGCCGGGCCGGGCCGCCGCCGTGATCACCAATGCCGTGGAAGTGCAGGCTGTCGGCCTGGCCGTGTTTGAGCGAACGCAGAGCCGTTTCCACCAGGTCACGGGCGCGGATGTTGCCGTTGTAACTGGGGGTTGAGATCGCCAGCAGCCGCGAGCCATCCTGCCCTTCCCACCAGTAGGCGGGCCACAGGTCGGCCTGGCCGGGATTGCAGCGGTGATGGTAGTAGCGCACCGCTCCGGCAGAAGCCGCCAGTTGGGGCAAATTACCAGCGTGACCAAACGTATCAGGCGCTAAGAAGGTGGTAGGCTGAGCGCCCAGAACCTGGCGCGAGTAGCGCACGCTTTCTAACAGGTGGCGCACCATGGCTTCTCCCGACGCCATGTTGGTATCGCCTTCCACCCAGGTGAGGGTGGCCGGCTCCCAACGCCCCTGCCGGATGTACTCCACCACCCGCTCAAACAGGTCGGGGGCCTGCTGGCGGAAGGTCTCATACGTTGCCGGCTGGCTGTGCGTAAAGGTCAGTTCGGGGTAATCATCCATCAGCGCCAGCACGTTCTTAAAATCGCGGTAGATGACGTTATGGGTGTCGTCCCACGTCCACAGCCAGTTCATGTCAATGTGACTGTGACCGATCACGTGGACGCGATAGCGGGTGGCCTTTTCTGCCAACAGCGCCAGTTCGCTTTCGATGCGCGCCAGCGTGTCCCCGTTGAACTCCGCTAAATTTTCAGGGACGAGCGCCGCCGCCCGCAGCACGGCGGCCTGTTCTTCTTCCGTCACCGCCAGCGCCCACGACCAGGTCAGTTCGGCCCAGGCTACGTCCAGCAGTTCAAAGCGAGCGCGCAGCCCCGGCGTGGTGAAGTAAAGGTTGACCCAGGCTGTAGTCTGATTATTAGGGACGCGCACCGTGATGCGCAGTTCACCGTTGCTGCCCTCGCGCAGAGCCGGGATGAGGGTAATCAACGCAGGGCCTGCCGCCACCGGCACGCCGCCATCTGAGAAGACCAGCTCTTCATCCCAGGTGATCTCCATCGGGTACAGGCTGTTGATCGTGGCTTCAAGCGGGTCGCCGCTGATGGGCACGCCCGCCACCTGCGCCGGCAGGTTCAGGCGCGTCGCCAGAGTCAGCGTCTGGCCGGGTTCAAAAGACAAACCAGAAAAATACCCGCTGCCGCCCTGATCCAAAAAATCCGGCCCAGGGCCGGCGATCTTCGTCCAGCGGGTGGTCGGCCAGGCCGAAGCCACCTGATCTGCCGCCTGCCGCAGCCGCAGCAGCGTTTGTGAAAGTATGTCCTTTTCCATGCAGTCTCCGTTTTATCCAGCCAAGATTAACCACAGATGGGCACGGATTCTTTGTTTTGCCCGTCTTTCATCTGTGTTCATCTGTGGTTACAGGACAAATGAGGTTCATCAACAAAAAATGATAGCATATTTCAGCGCGCGCATGTTAAAATGGGAATACCCCTGAAACCAGCCGTATCCTTAAGGAGCTTTCTAAATGACGACTTCTCGCGAACGCGTAATGCAAGCTCTTAACTTCCAACCCTTTGACCGCGTCCCGCGCGACTTGGGAGGGATGCGCTCAACTTCGATCAGCGCGTTTGCTTACGCGGGGCTTGTCGCTGCTCTGGGCCTGCCGCCGCGCCCGCCCAAAGTGGAAGATACCGGCCAAATGCTGGCCCTGCCTGACCTGGATGTACTGGATGCGCTGGGCGTGGACGTGGTGACGATCCTGGATGGCGTTACCAATGCCTTTGAGCAGCCCGAAGAGTGGCACGATTATGACTTCAACGGGCGGCTGCCTGCCAAAGTGCGCTACCCGCACCGCTTTGTGGCCCTGCCCGATGGCACCATCCTACAGGGTAACACGCGCATGGTCCCTGGATCTTACGTGTTCGATGACCTGCACGGCGGCCAGCCACTGGATCTTTCGGCAGAACTGCCCAAACCCGACCTGAAGCAGTTGCGCCGTCATTACCGCGAGCATCCGCTGACCGATGAGCACATCGTCGCCATGCGCGAGCTGTGCCGCCGCGTGCGCGAATCGTCGGATCGGGCCGTCTTTATGAACAGTGGATTCTTGCAGATCCCCCTGGGCATCGGCGGGTGGAGCGGTCTGGCGATTTTCCCGATCCTGTGCGTCACCGAGCCAGATTTTGTGGCCGAACTGCACGAACTGGTGACGGAACGCGCCCTCGCCAACCTGCGCGCCCTGCTGCCGGAAATCGGCCCGTATGTGGACGTGATTATGGTGGCCGCCGACGATTGGGGAACCCAAACCAACACCATTGCCTCGCCCAAGGTGTTCCGCAAGCTGTTCCTGCCTTACTACGCCCGCGTCAACGAGGCCATCCACGCCCTGGCGCCGGGGGTCAAGTCCTTCCTGCACTCGTGCGGGGCCATCTATTCCATCCTCGACCTGATTATTGAGGCGAAGTTCGACGTGCTCAACCCCGTACAGTGGACCGCCGGCGGCCATTCTTACCAGGAATGGAAAGACAAAGCGCGCGGGCGCATCGCTCTATGGGGCGGGGGCGTCAACGCGCAAGAGACCCTGCCCCTCGGTACTGTGGAGCAGGTGGTTGAAGAGGTCCGCGCCGTTGTATCGTACCTTAAACAAGACAGCGGCTACGTCTTTTGCAATATTCACAACATCCTCGCCGAGATCGACCCCGCCAAAGTTGTGGCGATGTACCGCGCCGTGGGAGAACTGTAAAAGGGGATTCCCAACTGCCCCCTCTAGTGCCTCTTCGAGTCCCACCCTCTAATTATTAGCTTTGGAACGATCACAAAACTTGCACTATCAAGTTTTTTAGTTATAATTCGATTTCGAACAGACTTGCGAAACGTTGTATTGGAAAAGCTAAATCTGTCCTGGAGGCTGTAGTGAAAAAGGTTCTTGTTACAGCAGGCAACAGATCAGAAACAACTTTTTTAGGTGTGTGTTATGCGGTACGTGAGGTTTTAGATGGAGTCGAATCTATCTATATTTTTGATACAGTGGAATCCTCAGAATATGCAGATAAAACAGGAAGATGTACTAAAGTACGATCTATTCTTGGAAATATAGAGATTACCACTTCAATTATTACTGACGAAAACCTACAAACAATTATTCCAGAGAAAATTTCACGATTGATTCGCAATTATGGTATCGAAGACGTTATCGTAGATCTGTCAAACGGGCAAAAAATAACCGCAGGAGTATTGTATGCAGTATCTACCATTTCTCGTATCCCGAATATTTTTGCTTTGGATTTTCATGTCCAAGTGGATAAAGACACAAGAATTTCTAACTTGAATTATCCAGACGATTGGGACTATGTTAGGATACAACCCTTAAAAGAAATCCTTAACATTACTCAAAGTAGTTACGTTGAACTTGTTTACTACCGAGATCGCATTGAAACTATCAGTTCATCCTTGGAGGGTAAAAATTTACCGTTTGCCACGGATGTAAAAGAGAAGATTGAACAATCTTTAATTGATTACTTTACATCATCAGTAGAAGGAGGTGTCAGTCAAGAGCGATTAGCACGATGCGTGAATGGGCTAGGAAAAATCTGCGAGGATATCTCTATAATTTGGTACGACTATTGCTATCGAAATGGAATTATAACAACACCTGCTAAGGATTTTAATAGTCGCGTCAAACAAATAATAAATCAATGGGAACGATATCGAAAAGAAATAGAGATAAAGGACAGGGATACCAAAGCGGCTGAAATTTTTATAAAGAGTGTGGCCCCCACTATAGCCGCTGATATTCCACTTGAAGTAATGAGGGTTTACCGTAATTTGACATCTCACAGCGATAGACGTTTCAATTGCACGAAAGATGATGCAAGACTCGCTCTTGACTTAACCCTAATGGTCCTGGAACGTTTATCCCAAAGCGAAATCGTTGTCCAACCTGAAAGAGAAGAAAATGAAACCCCATAGATTTTATATTGCTATTGACGGAGATGATGTAGGGGAGAGATTAAGGGAACTCATCATTGCCAATAATATTGAGGGAGCTGCGTCATTAAGTGGGCAAATTGTTAACTATTTTAACGAAATTAGCACACAATTTGTGAATCGCGGTTGTACACCCATTTTCTGTGCAGGTGATAGTGTATTATTAGTTTCTGAAGCGTATTTTGATGTATGGTTTTCCGAGATTCCAGCAGGCCCTTGCACAATTTCTGTGGGTATTGGCGAGTCCGCTGAATACGCATACCTAGCTCTTCAACTGGCTAAGGCGAGAGGGAAAAAACAAGTGGTAAAATTGTCTGGAACTGTAGCTCAAACGGTGCATAAATGGAATTCAACAACAGACTAGTCGTAAATAATGGCTCCTATCCTCTATGCCCTCGGTGTGTTACACCTGTAACAGATAACATGGTGATTTATCATCATCCAGGGGAATCGGCCAAAGAAATAAGCCTGTCAGAGGCTTGGGAAAAAGCAATGACAGAGCAGTGCTTTATTTGGCATAAAATTTGCTATGGGTTATGTTGGGATGCTATGTAACTAGGGCGCGTTCAGGGTAAACGCATCAAAATTTTTACCGCCTTATCTTAGCATATACGCTTCATATCGACCAGATATAGGGCCGTCACCTATTCTTTGCCGCCATATTTGGCAGCCCGCTTGAACAAGTCCGTATATATGGACTAGATGCGTTTACCCTATGTCCCTGGATACCGCCCTGCTTTTCTCTACTCCACCGTCACGCTCTTAGCCAGGTTTCTGGGTTGGTCCACATCTAACCCGCGCAGACTGGCAATATGATAAGCCAGCATTTGCAGTGGAATCACCGTCAGCACCGGGCTGAGGAGCCAGGGGCATTCGGGAACCCACAGCACGTAATCGGCCAGGGGCGGCACGCGCGTATCGCCCTCGGTTGCCACCACCACCACACTGCCGCCGCGCGCGCGGGCCTGCTCCACCTGACTGATCATCTTCTCATACCAGGGGTCTTGCGGAGCAATGGCGATCACGGGCATCTCGCGGTCCACCAGGGCAATGGGGCCGTGCTTCATCTCACCGGCGGGGTACGCCTCAGCATGGATATACGAAATCTCTTTGAGCTTCAGCGCGCCCTCATACGCGGTAGGCATATTAATCCCCCGCCCCAGATACAGGGCGTGGCGGGTGTCTTTCAACGCCCGCGCCACCTCGATCACCTCGTCCTCGCGGTCGAGCAGCCGCCCCACCATGTCGGGAATGCGCGCCAGATCCTGCACCAGCTCTTTGCGGCGTTCTGCGCTCAACCCGCCGCGCAGATCGGCCAGCAGTACCGCCAGCAGATACAGGTCCACCAATGGAGCCGTATACGCTTTGGTGGAAGCCACGCCAATTTCTGGCCCCACCTGCATCGAGATATACCCATCCGCCAGGCGCATGGCCTGCGAGCCAATGGCATTGACGATGGACCACAACAGCGCCCCCTTTTGGCGGCCCTCTTCCATGGCGGCCAGAGTATCGGCAGTCTCGCCAGACTGACTGATCGCCAGCACCACCGTGTTCTTATCCAAGATCGGATCGCGGTAGCGGAACTCAGAGGCAATATCCACTTCTACCGGCACACGCGCGATGCGCTCGATCAAAATCTTACCCACCATGCCGGCATGGGCCGCCGTGCCGCAGGCAGTGATGAAAATTTTGGAGATGCTCTTGGCCCGTTCAGCGGTGAGGTTCAACTGCGGCAGCGCAACGCGCCCGGCCTCAAAATCCACCCGTCCGGCCAGTGTATCCGTCAGCGAGCGCACCTGCTCATGGATTTCCTTCTGCATAAAATGGCGGTACGCGCCCTTCTCCGCCGAGACCGGATCCCACGCCACAGTGTGCACCTGGGGCTTCACCGGCTCGCCCTTCAGAGTCTGCACCTGCGCGCCCTGGCGCGTCACCACCGCCATCTGCCCCGATTCGAGGAAGATCACCCGGCGGGTATGCTCCAAAATGGCGGGGATATCAGAAGCCACGTACATCTCGCCTTCGCCCAGGCCGATCACCACGCCGCCGGCGTTGCCGATGCGCGCCGCGATGATCTTATCTGGCTCCAGTGAAGACATTGCCACCACCCCGTGCGCCCCGCGCAGGCACAGCAGAGCCTTGCGCACGGCCTCGGCCAGGCCAATATCGGGCGAATAGTAGCGGTCGATTAGATGGACGATAGTCTCCGTGTCAGTATCCGACTGAAAAACCACGCCCTCGGCCACCAGTTCTTCTTTTAGCTCTAAAAAGTTCTCTACAATCCCGTTGTGGACGACCACAAAGCGTCCATCGGCTGAAGGATGCGGGTGAGCGTTGCGAGCGCTCGGCTCGCCGTGCGTGGCCCAGCGCGTGTGACCAATGCCCACCTTGCCGGTCACCGGCTGCTGTTCCACCAGGGCGATGAGATTCTTGAGCTTGCCCACGTCTTTGCGTAGTTCAATGTGGCTGTTGCTTAATACCGCTACACCCGCCGAGTCATAGCCGCGATATTCCAGGCGCTTCAGGCCGTTAAGGATAATGGGAGTGGCATTTTGCTCGCCGATATAGCCTACGATTCCGCACATGGTTCCTCCATGAAAGTTGACAGTCTACAGTAAACAGCTTTAAAAGAAGCTGTTCACGTTTGCCAGACCAATGGCAAATGAACGCCTGCTGCCCATGCGGGCAGATCGGGCCGCTGTAACCACTGGCAAGCAGGTTAAACTGGATTGGGGATAGTGCGGAGGGACCGATACCCGTTTGCAGGCTGGTGCAAGTTGCCTGTCACCGCGCCTGAAAAATCAATCCCGTACATACCGGAGGGCTTCCGCTGATCTCTCGATTTTCCCGGCGCTCAGGATAGCAGCCTGAGCGTTCTCCGGTTAACTCTGCCCTGCGGCAGAGAACCCTCTTCCTCGTCACCTGGCGATGTCTTCCCCCTGTACGCCAGGCCATGCGCTTTGCTTCCCCCGCCGACCGATGCCGTGCTGTGCCACCTCCTTCGTGTTATCAACTGGCCTTATTATACTCAAACTGTCAAGACCTGTCACCACTCCAGCACGATCTTCACCACGTCTTCTGGCTGCGCCCGAGCAAGCTCAAACGCCTCTGCATAGCGCGCCGCCGGAAACCGGCGCGAAACCAGCAGAGAGAGCGGCAGTTCGCCGCCCTCTAAAATCTTCACAGCCTCATCCCACGCGCCGGCTCCGGTATTCGAGCCGATCAGTTCAATTTCACGGTGAAGCAGGTCGTTCCAACAGAAATCGGCCCGCGCCGCGCCGTAATCTCCCAATACCACAATCCGCCCACCGTGCCCGGCCAACTGCACCGCCGCACGGATCGCCTCGGGCGCGCCGCTGGCCTCGATGATGGCCGGAAATGGCCCCCCCGCCTGCGCTAAAATCCCCTCACCCAGGTCGAAATTCCATTCCGCATTATCCCCTAAAGCGCGGTGATCAAGCGCCAGGCTGGCCCCCAGTTCTCGCGCTAACGCCAGCCGCCCACTGCGACCGCCCACCACCGTTACATCGTTTACCCCGGCGCGCCGCAGTAACAGCAAGAGCAGCAGCCCCACCGGCCCATCGCCCAATACCAGGGCGCGCCCCAGGCCGCCCACCCGCAGGCGCCGCACCGCCCGCAGGCCCACGCACAGCGGTTCTGCCAGCGCCGCCACCTCCAGCGGGAACCTATCCGGCAGAACGCGAATATTGGCGGCCTCAGTCAAAAAATATTCCCCATACCCGCCGGGGTGTTCAAAACCCACCTCGCCCCCATCCGACAGGATGTTATCGGCCACGCAGCGCCGCCCTACCAGCGCGGGGTCCACTCCCGGCCCCACCGCGTCTACCGTCCCGGCCCATTCGTGGCCGGGAATGGCCGGAAAACCCGTGCGCGCCCAGCCTGCCGCCATCAGCAAATCTGTCGCGCAGATGCCGCATGCCCCCGTGCGAATGCGCGCCTGCCCCGGCCCCGGCTCCGGCAGGGGCCATTCCAGCCATTCCAGGCGGTTGGGACCGGTATTTACAATCGCTTTCATGGCTGGATAATCACCTTGTTATGTTCCGGCCCGCCCATCACCTCTACTGCCTGGTGGATAGCACTCAGCGGGAAGCGGTGCGAGATGATCTTCTCAATGTCAATCAGGCCGCTCTCCAGCAGGCGGATGGCGCGCGCCATGGCCTGTGGAGTCGTGCCAAAGCTGGCGTCCATGCGGCCTTCCAGAAAGTGCGTCCGTCCGCCGTCTAGTTCAAACGTCTCGTGCGTAGTGATGCCAAACACGTTCCATTTCGTCCCCCGGCGGCGCAGATCAACCATCAACTTCACCGCTTCAATCGGCCCGGCGGCTTCTATGACCAGGTCGGGCCCATTGGGAAGGATGGCGTAAACCTGCTTCACCGCATCGCCCTTTTTAGGGTTGACGGCATGGGTCGCGCCCAGCGCCAGGGCATTCTGGCAGGCAAAGTCGCTGATGTCCACTGCAATCAGCCGTCCGGCTCCCGCGGCTTTGGCGACCATCAGGCACAACAGGCCAATCCCACCCACGCCAATCACAACCACGTCGTCACCCACCTGCATCTGACTGTACTGGATCACGCCCTTCCAGGCCCCCGAAAGCGGCTCGGTCAGGCAGGCGGCGTCGAAGCTCAGGCCAGCGGGCTTGTGGAACAGACAGTTCTCGCGCGTCAGCATATACTCGGCAAATGCCCCCGGCCAGACGTCTTCCGGCCCATCTCCACCGGTGGTAAAGGCATTTTCACAGTAATGGGTATTGCCCGCCCGGCAGTTGGCGCAAAATCCGCAGTATCCCGACGGCTGGCAGATCACCTCATCCCCCTCTTTAAAGTGCGTCACGCCGGGGCCTACTTCGGCCACCACTCCCGCTGGTTCGTGGCCGGGGATAAACGGAAATTTGACGTTGCGGCGGATGCCCCGGATGGCCTTAAAATCGGTGGCGCAGAACCCGCACGACTTAATCTTCACCACCACATCGCCGACATTCACTGCGCGCGGGCGCTCTACCTCTTCTAACCGCAAATCGCAAAAATCATGTAAAACAGCGGCTAACATGACAGCTCCTTATCCATTTTCGGCTCTAATCCGCTTCAATTCGCGGCCACCACTCCGGTTCGGGCGGTTGGAAGACTCCCTGCTCAATGGCGACCCCGTAGAGCGCGCCCATCGCCGGACCAAATGTGCCTTCATATCCGGCCAACAGCCCTTCCCACGATAAAAATTCATTGCCTCGCCCAAATGAAGACCCCACTCCCCCATAAGCTCCACCGGTGAACAGCCCATCCGCAAAGCCCGCATCCAGGTCGGCGGCAATGGCCCGCGCGCGCTCCTTAAACCCGTGAATTGACAGCGCCCGCAGGTAATACGTTGCCGCCAGCGGCGACATTGACCCATCGGTGTACATCTCAAAGGTCGGCTCGGTGTACTTGAAATTCATAATGCGCGGCATCATATGATCTTCCAGCCGCAGGGGCAGCAGGTTGAAGGGCAATCCCAACCGCGCCGAGGTGATCCCCAGGCGGTCACGCAGAGCCTCGAGGTTTGCCAACGCGGTTCGGGCGGTTTCTGACTCCAACACGCCAAAAGCACAGGCGATGCCGTTGATCCACACATAGGCATAATCGTGCAACTGACCATCGCGGCTGCGCCAGCCGGCCACCCAGCCGGTTGCGGGGTTCACCAACCAGCGGGCGTAATTAGCGCGAATGCCATCCGCCGCCGCGCGCGCCTGCCCGGCCTGTTCGCGGCGGCCTAATGCCCACAGGAGCGCCTCAGCGTTGCGCAGCGCCCGGTACGTCCAGGCGTTGACGTAGGCATCCATATGCCCAAAGCCCACAATATCCCAGGCGTTAGAACTCCAGCGGTACGTGCCAGAGTTCCCCGTCAGGTCGCGGCAGATGGAAAGGCCCTCCTCGCCAATCGTAGCGAGCATGCGCTCCACAGCCTCTACCAACCCCGGCTCCACCGCGCGCAGCCAGTTCAGATCGGCGCGGGCCTGGTAAATGCGCCCCGCCGCCGCTACCAGCACCGGGTCAGAATCCAGGTACAGGTTGCGCCAGTAGCCGTAGCCGCTGCCATCCATCAGCGCGCGGGCTATCGTAAAGCGCGCCATTTCCAGCGGGTCAAAGCCAGAACGGGTCTTACGGGTAAAGGCGGCCAGTTCAATCTGACCGTGTTGGTTGACGTGGCAGTTGACCGAAGCGGCGTGATTCGAAAAGCCGCCCCATTCCGGGCGGTAGCACGAAAAGCCCGATGCCCAATGCCGCCGCACCCCCTCGCCGGCCCGGCCTGCCCCCCGCGTTGTAACCGGTTGCAGGTTATCAACGCGCAGTTCCAATTCGGCCCGCGCTTCGCCCGGCGCAATGCGCACCAGCGCATCCGCCGCTGGCGCCTCGCCCAACGCCAGCCCCGCCGAGACTTCGTTGCTGTTGCGGTAGCTCTCCACCTGCAGGCGCAGTGTGCCGCTCGCCGCCTCAATCCCCAGGCAGCCCACGCCATCCCCGGCCAGCAGGGCCGGCAGGCGCACGTCTCCACTGCGCCCCGGCTTAAGCGTAGGGATGCCCGCCACCCCGGTCATGCCGCGCCCCAGGTCGAACACCAGGCGCCAGGTCTCCGCCTCCAGCGCCGCGATCTCGCGCTCCGCTCGCTGTGCCAGCTCCACCCAGATACGCCGCGGCTCAATCGTGAAGCTCACATCCAGGCTCAATCCTGGCACGCAGTGCAGATCGCGGTAGCTCACCCGATTTCCAATAATTTCGACTTCGCCGCTCCAGCGGTGCGAGCCATAATCACCCTGCGGCGTTACCAACAGCGGCCCGCACATTCCACGCAGATGTTCATCGAAGCGCACCCGCCGAGCCGCCACCCGGCTGCGTCCGGCCTGACCCTGGCCCAGCGCATCCCACCCCAGATGCATCATGATGGGACGACGCAGGCTGAACCCCACGCTCAGGTAGCGGCTCTCAAAGCGGATCGTTTCGCCGTGCCGCCGCCAGCTCAGGCCGCGCGCGCCGCCCGGTTCTACCCGCCCCTGCCGCAGAATCGGGACGATCTCCGGCAGCGGCATCTCTGCCGCGAGCGCCTGCCCGTACACTTGCAGCGGGTCCAAAATTCCAAACGGCACGTGAAAGCAGTTGCCGTTGTTCTCGCCGTGATTCGGCCAAACCGGGTGTTCGCGGTCGCACTCCACCCGCAGCATTGTGGTACGCAGCCCGCCCAGATTGACCTCGTAAGGGGGCGTTTCGGCCAGCACCTGGCGAAAGTAGGCGTTCATCTCGTCTTCCGACAGTCCCTGATGCAGCCCCTCCCCCGCAATCCGCGGGTTGGGTTCAAATTCCACCGTTTTAACCGCGTTCCAGCGGCCGCCTTCCGGGTCAAAGGTGGCAATTTTTAACCGCGCGGGGTGAACCGGCACATACGGAACCCAACGCCCGTACACGCTCAACGGCAGAACCAGGCGTTCGACTTCCACTTCGCGCAGAAAGCGCAGGTACTTCACGGCGCTGCGCCCGTTGATCTCCGCGTTCAGGCGGGGATGATATAAAGGGCTAATGTGGGCGTGGGTAATCGAACTGTATTGGATGGTCTCGGCCATGTTTCCTCTCTCGGTTGATCCAACGGCATTCTACATCTTTCTGAAAATAGACCCTTTCCATTTTATATGATTCTTAGTAAGATAGAACTTACTTTTGGTAAGCCCAACAGCCCTCTTTTAGCAGATCGAAACTTTTTTCATGGATGCCCCACCTGTAAACCATTCGCGTGAGCGCGTGCTGCGCACCTTCCACTTTCAGGCCACCGACCGGTCCCCCTACGACCTGATGGAAGGCTGCATCTGGCCGGAACTGGTGGATTACTTCCGCACGCGCCACGGCCTGGAAACCCCAGAACAGGTGCTTCAGTTCTTAGACCCCGATTTTCGCTGGGCATTCTTGCGCTACACTGGCCCCCTTTCTGAATCCTCTGAACCCCCGCCGGAGGCTGATAAAGGGACCTCAAAAAACGTTGCCACCGGCCCATTAGCCAGGGCCGCCAGCGCCGCGGACATCCAGCGTTACCCCTGGCCCGACCCCACACACTTTCAACCGGGCGATTTTCTCGCCCTGCGGCGGCAGTTTCCCGACAAAGCCCTGGTGCTTTGCCCCGGCTGGATGCCGCTGTTTTGGACGGCCTGCGAATTATTCGGCATGGAAACCGCCCTGGTGAACCTTTTACAACAGCCCCGGCTGTTCGATGCCCTCATCCGCCGCCAGCACGAAGTCGTAATGGACATCCTTACCCGCTCCGCCCGTGCCGCCAGGGGCATCTGCGACCTGGCCTGGCTTGGCGACGATTTTGCCGGCCAGCACGGCATGATCATCAGCCCCACCCTGTGGCGCAGGCACATTAAACCTTACCTCGCCGAGCAGGTGCGCGTCCTGCGCGAAAATGATCTGCTGGTCCTGTTCCATTCCTGTGGGGCCGTCCGTCCCATCCTGCCCGACCTGATCGAGATTGGCGTCAACGCCCTGCTGGTGTTTCAAACCACTGCGCAGGGCATGGACGCGCCCTCCATTGCCAAAGAGTTCGGCGGGCGTTTGGTCTTTTACGGCGGGATTGACGTGCAGCAGGTATTATCTTCCGGCGACCCTGAACAGGTCCGCGCCGCGGTGCGGGCCAACCAACAGGCTTTCGCTCACTGCGGCGGCTACATTGTCGCCAATTCTCATCACAGCATCCCGACCATTCGCGGAGAGAATATCCTCGCCATGTGCCGGGCCGCGCAAGCCAGCCTCATCGAAGGAGTTTCTGAAAATGATTCGCGCTGAATTGATCGGCGAACCCTGGGTTCGCGCCGCCTTTCCGGTGGTGGATGAAGTGACGTACGTCAACGTGGGAACGTATGGCATCATGCCAGAACCGGCCCTGCAAGCCTATTTAGAGATTGCGGCGGAGTTCGAGCGCCGGGGCGTGGCCTCAGGTGGCAAGTTTGGCCGCAAAAGCGAAGAAACGCGCCAGCGCATTGCCGCGCTGATTGGGGCCACGCCAGAAGAAATTGCCTTCACGCGCAACGCCACCGATGGGATCAATCTGGTGTTGGCCGGCCTTCCCTGGCAGCCCGGCGACGAAGTGATCACCACCACCGAGGAACACGAGGCCATGATCCACCCTCTGATGTACTTGCAGCGCACCCGGGGGATTGTGGTCCGGCAGGTAGAAGTATCGCCGCGCGGCGATGAGATGCTCGCGCGGATCGAAGCGGCTGCCTCGCCTCGAACCCGCCTGGTCGCGATGAGCCTGGTGACCTGCGAGACGGGCACGCGCCTGCCCGCCCGTGCCATCTGCGCCTGGGCCGCCGCGCGCGGCTTGTTGACCCTCTTCGACGGCGCGCAGGTCTCCGGCGTCTTCCCGGTCAAAATGCCAGAGATTGGCTGTGACTTTTATGCCTCCAACGGTCACAAGTGGCTGTGTGGGCCCAAGGGATCGGGCTTTTTCTTCTGCCGGCGCGACCGGCTGGAACAGCTTTCGCCGGCTCATGTGGGGGCCGGTTCGCTCCAGCGCGTTGACGTGGCCGCACAGGTGGCCGAGCCGTTCCTCACCGGCCAGCGATTCGAGTTCGGAACCCGCGCATGGGCCATCTCTGCCGGGCTAGGGGCCAGCCTCGACTGGTTTGAAAAGATCGGCTGGGAAAGAGTCTACGGCCACATTGCCGCCCTCAGCGATTACCTCAAAGCCCGCGTGCTGGAACGCCCCGCCCTGCGCCTGATTACCCCTCCATCGTTTGAAGAATCCTCTGGCCTCACCAGTTTCATTATCGAAGGCCACAACGCCGGAGAGGTGGGCAAGCGACTGCGCGAAGAATGGAAAATTTACGTTCGGGTCATCCCCCATTACAATGCCGTGCGCATCTCCACCGCCCATTTTAACACCCCGGCCGACATTGACCGCCTGCTGGAGGCTGTTGACCACCTGTAAAGGGGTCCAACGCCATTCGTGACCGGGCAGAACTTTTATAGGGGCCGGGTTCCTCCCGGCCCAATCCAAAATAAAGCTTTTTTTGGGATAAAAAGGAAAACTTTCTTATCGCTTAATTTATATTGACCTTTCTATTAAAAAGTTTTATCATTTCTTAAACTCTCCATTGTGATTGTTTTCATTTACCGGGCAAGCAGGAGCGGCAGGAGCAGAAAATGGGCGAGCGCAATCAAAGGCAGTTGAAAATCCTGGAGCGCATCCGCGCAAACAACGGAGCAACCATCAGCCAGTTAAAAAATGAGTTTGGCGTCTCGGTCGTCACCATCCGCAAGGATCTCGAAGACCTGGAACGTGACGGCCTCATCGTCCGCAAGTTTGGCGGCGCCGTTCCTTCGCAAATCAACGACCCGCTGGAATCGTTCAATGTGCGGGCTCACCTCAACCACACCGAAAAACAGCGCATTGGCAAGCTGGCCGCTTCGCTGATCGAACCCATGGAAAGTGTCATCATCGACGCCGGCTCAACCACTCTTGAAATCATCCGCCACCTGCGCCACGGCATGCCCCTTACGATCATCACCCCGGCCCTGAACATCGCCATTGAGGCCTGCACCCAGCCCAGCATCAACATCATCGTGCCGGGGGGCGGCATCTTAGATCACTTCACCCTGTCGCTGGAAGGCAAAGATATTGAAGAACAATTTTCGCGGCTCCATGCGGATAAGCTCTTCCTGGGCGTGCGCGGGTTAGATCTACAGCATGGCCTGACGGATACTGACAGCCGGCGCATTTCGCTTAAACAAATTATGATCCGCGCATCACAGCAGGTCATTGTCGTAGCCGATTCGCGCAAAATTGGCAGACCCTCGCTGATCGACATTGCGCCCCTGAGCGTCGTCAACGCCATCGTCACCGACAGCGGTATTGACCCGGCCATTGCCCAAGAATTAACCAATCGGGGCGTGCGCCTCTGCATCGCTGGCGAGGCGCAGACCCCGGCGCAATAAATTGGAGCAGTGGTTTACCAGTGAAATAATCCCTCTATAAGTGATAGCGCTGGCGTAAAGCCTCGCGCAGCGGCTTTAATCCCCGACTTTCAGCCAGGCTGGCAAGCGCGCGCACGTGTTCTTCCGGCGCAACCCCGGCCAGTTCCCCAGAACGGTGAATTTCAATTGCCTGCTGCATGGCTTCCGCCCCCAGGTGCGGGTCCGGCTGACCCGCCGCATTTTTAATCGAATTAATCGCCGAACCGGCCAGAAACAGAATTGACTGGCTCAATCCGCGCCGCTCCGCATCCGTTAAATTTAACCCGATGTTGCCCTGGTCTAAGGCGCCAGCCCGCGCGATCATCGTGGGGCGAATACCAGCAATGGGGCAGGTGAGAATCCGCTCCGAAGCCTCCCATTCGGCCCCATATGGCTTGAGGAAGGGCATGCCGGGCTTCACCGGGGCCGTCTGCCGGAAGTCAATCCCATCCAGGCGGGCCAGCAGGTCAATGATTTCGCGCCAGATGGCGCGCGTTTTTACTCCAATACCGGCGTTATGCCCGTAAATAGCAGGCGGGCGCGGCAGATGACGGGTAGCTTCGCGCACCATGCGCACCGCTCCGCCCGCGAAGGTCTCACTGAACATCAGGGCAGTGGCCCCCGCTTCTAAAGCGGCCAGCGCGGTATGGACAATCTCATGAGGCGCGCCGCTGATGTGCGGCGCAAACAACAACCCTAACCCGCCGCGCCGCTCGCGCGCCCGCTCAATGGCCGCCGCCGCCTGCCGGACTCGCTCGCTTACGGGGGAATAATCCAGGTTAGGATACAGGTCTTCATCCTCTTTCACAAACAGAAATAACGGGCATTCCGCCGCCTGGGCCACCAAAGCGCCCACTTCTTCCGGCGTGATTCCAGCAGTAGGCTTTAAAATCGTGCCAAAGGCCGGCTGGTCAGGCGCAAAGCCCGTTACCTGCCGCACCCCCTGCGGCCCATACGCTGGGCCGGGGAACGTGCGAATCACGTGAGGGGGAATTTGCAGGCTCACCAGGCGCGCATCCTGGTTTTCGTACACGTCAAAAATGATCGCCCCGGCCACAGTGTGCAGAATGTCACAGGAAGTCAGGTGGCCGTCGGGCTGGAGCAACATTTTGAGGGGAAAGGCCACGTGCAGCAGTCCAATGCGCCCGGTGGCATCGAAAGCGTCTACCCCGGCTGGCCGCGCCGAACACTGCGCCAGAAGTGACCCTTCCGGTGGGTGGCGCACGCCACTGGTGGCATGGTAGCTAATCTCTTCCACCGCGTCGGCCAGTTGCATCGTGCGGAATGCGAAGAAGTACGTGGCGGTGATGGCGTCGTCTGGCGCAGGGGGCGGGTTCAGCGCCAGACGTTCTGTAATCACCCGGCGCAGCAGCACTTCACGAGCCTCTGGGTCGTACCACAACGTCTCTAACGTTTCAGGCTGGATCACGCTCATTGTCCAAAAACCTCCTTCACCATCTGCATCAGGCGCAGGCGGGCACTGCGCCCGTCCGCGAAGCCCCACTGGGGCAGTTTAAGGTGGCTGCATACCTCGCCGTCCAGGCGGCAGTCCGTCCCCATAAACCAGAGCGTATCGGGCTGGTAGGCGGCGGCGTCTTCCAGTTCCATGCGCCACTGTTCTTCCAGGGTGGTTGGGCCAAGCTCCGGAGGAACGTGAAACGTCATCACGCCGCGCGTCAGGTAGAGGGTCTCGAACCCCATTTGTTTGGGCTGCACCATGCACAGGTCGGCGGTTGCCAGGCGGTTGCGCCGCCGGTCATAGATGCTGTCATACGTCACCACCGACCAACCCGGCAGCCCCTGGCGCAGCATGGTCAGGTTCGTGTTGCCCATCACGACCATTGGCTGATTATCCAGCTCCGAGATCGAAGCCAGCCGGCCCTGCCAGCTCAGCGCCCGCACCTGCTCTTCAATACGCCGCAGCGTCTCAATCCGGCGCGCCGTGGTAAAGTCGCGCCAGTGGGTAAAGGGATAGGTGCGCGGCTCCAGGCGAAATGACCGGATCGCCGCGAAATCGGGCCGGTTGTTGCGCGCCGCCCATTCGTTATAGATTGGGATGCGCCCCTCTGTCTCTGTATCGCCAAACTCCGTCTCCACCACCAGGCCATCAGTTTCACTGCCAAACTGCTCGATCACCTCGGCCATCAACGCCGCGATGCGCTCCCCCAGGCCAGGCGCATCGAGATCGTAGACAACGAAGCGATGATCCCAATACGGCAGCCAGCCGGGGAGTTGATGCGGGTTCGCGGCATAGATGTTCACTACCACCAACAGCCAGGCGCACAGGCCGCGCCGCCTGGCCCCTTGTAAGGCATAATGGATCAGAGCATTGTCTGAAGCCACCGCTGTGCACTGTGGGTCCTGATCCAGCCAGGGCAGGCGAGAGCGGTAGCCGGTCGTTAACCATTTAATCCCCAGCACCAGCGAATTCATGCCACCCGCGGCCAGATCATCCAGCAGCACATCCCAATCGGCGCGCGTGTAGCGTTCCAGCGAACCGTGCAAGGGGCAGGTGTAATCCCAGAAACCGATATTTTGAATGCGTCGCGGCATGGCGGCTTGATCCTTATGAAGAGAATTGAAGATCCTTATTGACTATACTCCGCTCTTAAAAGTTGTCAATAGAAATCAATTGCTTTCGATTTGATTCATTTTTATTTTCGCTTGACAACCAAAAACCATCACAGTATAGTGTTCTCATCGAACTTGGGTATTGGTATCCATCAGGTTTTCTTATCTGGGTAGACACATTCTGACCTGGACATTTCGTTCTTAGAGGAGGTATTTGTCATGCCCTCAGCCACACTCGTCCAGGACCTCGAATCGGGACTGGCAGACATTCCTCTAGTGGATATGCACACCCACCTGGTCGGCGGAAGGTTAGCCGCGCGTGGGCTGCACGATCTGCTGCTCTACCATATGATCATCTCTGACCTCTATGCCGCTGGCTGTCCCAGTGGTGGGCGGCTGACGGAATTCCCCGGCTGGCCCACCCGAGAAGAAGCCCACCGGCGCATCACTGAGGCACTGCCTTACCTGCCTTACATTCGTAACACCAGCATGTTTTGGGCCCTTCGCCGCTTGCTGGCCGACCTCTACGGCTGGCAGGAACCAATCACTGCTGAGAACTGGCGACGCCTCGATGATCTGATCCGTGAGCGCGCCGATGACCGCGCCTGGCAGCGCAGTGTTCTCGACCGGGTGAGAATCCGCCGCTCCTGTACCGAACTGGCGCGGCGCGGGCAGGGTGAGGATGACGACCGCCTGCAATACGCCCTGGAATGGGGGTTTTTCACGCGCAGTCAGTGGGGCGAGTTCGACACGGCCCTTTACGAGTTAGAACGCTGTTGGGGCCGCCAACCCGAAAGCCCCCTGCCCGTCACCGCCGCGGGCCGCCGCCCCACTGAACGCGTCATCCACAGCCTGGACGACGTTCACGCCGCCGTCCAATATTACGTGGATACCATCCCCTACCATCAACTGGTAGCCGTTACCACCCACATCTCAACGGATATTGACTTTCACCCCGTCACCCCCGCTGAGATGGCCGCCGCCTTATCCCGCCGCGCCGAGGCGGGCCTGGCCGAGCGCAACATCTACGCCGCCTACGTCAATGAAGCCTTCCTAACCGCCCTCGAGCCGCACGCAGAACAGGTTGTCTTTCAGTTCAGCTTTGGGGCCGAACCACTGCCCTACGAAACCGCCAGCCGCCTGGCCCAACGCACCATCGCCCAACTCGCCGAAATCATCGCCCGCCACCCCCGGCTGCGCTTTCAATGCCTGCTGGCAAGCCGCCACGCCAACCAATCACTCTGCACCCTGGCCCGCGAACTGCCCAACTTCAGCCTGGCCGGTTACTGGTGGCACAACTTCTTCCCAGACGCTATCCGCCAGGTGATGTCTGAGCGCCTGGATATGCTGCCGGTCAACAAACAGGTTGGCTTCTTCTCCGACGCTTACTGTGTGGAGTGGACCTACGGCAAAACCCTGCTCGTCCGCCGCATTCTGGCCGAAGTACTGGCCGAGCGCGTTGAGCGCGGCCAGTACACCCAGGCAGAGGCCCTTTCCATCGCCCGCAGTATCCTTTACGAAACCCCGCGCGATCTAATCGGCATACAAGGGTAGGACTTAAGGTTGTGTAACTAGTGGGCTGTGCCCTCTACACGCAGCCTCGTAAACGACCCATAAGATCAAGATTGGAGGCATTATGACCGTCAAAATTGTCGAAAAACCCTGGGGCCGCGAAACCTGGGTGGCCGTCACCGATACTTACGCCATGAAGATCATCGAAATTCGGGGAGGAGCGCGCCCCAGCTTGCAGTATCACGTTCAGAAACACGAGCATATCTACATCGATTCTGGCCGGGTACGCTGCGAGCTAGAGCAGCCCGACGGCGCTATGCGGGTGGACGAATTCGGCCCCGGCACGGTCATCGAAGTGATGCCCGGGCGCAAGCACCGCATCAGCGCACTGGTTGATACCCGGCTGATCGAAGTTTCCACTCCGCACCTGGACGATGTCGTCCGAGTCGAAGATGACTATGGCCGCTAAACGCCTGGTTCTTATTGGCGCCGGCATGACGGGACGCGGGCAGGTGGCCCAACTGGCCTATGAAGACGGCTGGGAAATCACTCTGGTGGACCGCGACGCCGCTCTGATCGAACGCCTGCGCGCCGCCGGACAGTACAGCGTGCGCCTGTTAAGCGCCGACTCAGAGCGCCAGGTGATCGTCAAGGACTTTCAAGTCATCCATACCAGCGAGGCCGACGCGCTGGCCGCGGCTGTCTGCCAGGCCAATCTAATCGTCACCTGCGTGATCGAAAACAACCTGCCCGCCGCCGCCCAAACGCTGGCTCCCGCCCTGGCGGCGCGCCTGCGCGCCGGGGCAGATCACCCCCTGAACGTAATCGCCGCGGAAAATATGGAGCATAGTTCTTCAGATCTGCGTAAATATGTGCGCGCTCATCTTGCAGAACCCCTGCTCTCTGCCCTGGATGAATGGGTGGGCTTCCCCAACTCGATGATCTCACGGGTGGTGCCGGTGGCCGACGATCCCCTGCACATCATCACCGAAGAATACAGTGAGTGGACCGCCGACCTGAACGGCTGCGTCGGCCTGCCGCCGGCCCTGAACGGGCTGGAATGGGTGACCAACCAGCGCGCCCGCCTGGAGCGCAAACTGTTCATCCACAACACCGGCCACGTCATCTGCGGTTACCTGGGCTGGATTCGCGGCTACCGCTTCATCCACGAAGCCGCGCAAGACCCCGAAATTATGGCCCATATCCGTGGGGCCATTGCCGAATCAGGTGAGGCGGTCAGCCTGGAACACAACTTCCCGCGCACTGAGGTACGCGCCTACGAAGAGCATCTTCTGAACCGCCTGGTGATTGCCGCCTTGCCCGATGATCTGCGCCGGGTTATCCGTCACCCAATCCGCAAATTAGGCCGCGAGGAACGTCTGGTAGGTCCGCTGCTGCTGTGCGAAAAACATGGCCTGCCGACAGCCGAACTTTGTTTCGGCATCGCGGCGGTGCTGGCCGGGTGTAAAATACCTTACAGCTATGCATCTTACGATGACCAGTCAGAGCGCGTCCGCGCTTCTTTAGGCCGGCAGGGGCCGGTCACAGCTCTCATTGAATTGACCGGCTTCCGGCCCAGTCCGGCGGCGGCCGCCCAAATTGAAGCGGCATATGCGGCCCTTAGCTAACTCAGTACCAGGATAGAAACCATGCCCACAACCCTCTATGCTACCCAATACGAAGCCTTTGAATGGAGCTATACCTCTCTGCGGCCCTACGCCGACCCGTTCAATGAGGTGGAGCTGGATGTCATCCTTACCCATGAATCAGGCCGGGAATGGCGCGTGCCGGCCTATTGGGCCGGCGGCCAGGAATGGCGCGTGCGCTTTGCTCCGCCGCTGCCGGGCCGCTACCAGGCCGCCCCGGTATTCAGCGATGGGTCACAGCCTGATGGCGCTGAACTCCGCGCCGCGCCCTACGCCGGGTCTGACCCTCTGCTGGCGCGCGGCCCGCTCCAGGCCGCTCCTGGAGGACGACATCTCCAATTTGCCGACGGCACGCCCTTTTTCTGGCTGGGAGATACCTGGTGGATGGGCCTGTGCAGCCGCCTGGGCTGGCCGGAAGAATTTCAACAACTGACCGCCTGGCGCGCCGCCCAGGGCTTCACTGTGGTACAGATCGTGGCCGGGCTTTACCCCGATATGCCCGGTTTTGACCCGCGTGGAGCCAACGAAGCTGGCTTCCCCTGGGAACCCGATTACGCCCGCATCCACCCGGCTTATTTCGACATGGCCGACCTGCGCATCCGCTGGCTGGCCCGCGCCGGGCTGATCCCCTGCATCGTGGGGTGTTGGGGCTACTATCTGCCCCTCTTGGGCGTTGAAAAGATGAAAAAGCACTGGCGCTACCTGGTGGCTCGTTGGGGGGCGTACCCGGTGGTTTGGTGTCTGGCGGGCGAAGCCAATATGCCTTACTACCTCTCTGAAGATAAAACCGGCGATGAACAGCGTCAGAAAGAGGGCTGGACCGAACTGGCCCGCTACGTCCGCGCGATTGACCCCTACCACCGTCTGATCACCATTCACCCCACCCAGGTGGGGCGCGACCAGGTGTTAGACGACCGCCTGCTCGACCTGAATATGCTCCAGACCGGCCACGACGGCTACCGCTCGGTTCCCAACACCGTTGCCAGGGTCCGCCAGGAATACGCCCGCACCCCTGCAACGGTGTTGGGAACCGAGCGGTAGCCGTCGTG
>DAOUAC010000109.1:0-24868 GCA_034434155.1 Anaerolineaceae bacterium | reverse complement strand
GCTGAGGCTGGCTCCACGGCAGGGGCGGGCTGCTCCACATTTCCTGTAAGTGTTTGCGGAAGTCGAGGCGCTCTTCGTTATACAGGTGAGCCATCACTTCCTGCAAAGACCAGGTTTGGGGGTCAGGTTTCCAGCGCGCCTGCTCTTCCGAGACGCTCTCCACCAGGGCGCGGATGGCCCCGGCGTTGGTGGATAACTGGCGAAGGATGTCTGCTGTGGCGATCATGCGCGGGTCTGCTCCGAGTCAGCGGGGGGTTACTGTAAAATTTTCAAAGCGACCTTATCGGCCTGACGCTTCAGGCGTTCCTCTTCCTCGATCTGGCGGGCAACATCTTCCGGCGAGAAGGAAACCGCGCCTTGCTCGGCCTGCGCTTCGAGAGCGTCAAAATAGCGGCGCAGAGTATCACACCCGGCGCTCACCAACAGATTGCGCCGCTCTTCGGTCATGTCGAACTCGGTTGTGCCATAGCCACCAGCGGGCAGGCGCACCACCAGCTTTTCAGCCGCCTCGCTCACCAGCTTGTCGCGGGCGCTCAGGGTGGTATCCACCAGGTTCTTGATACGCCGCAGTAGAGGGGCCTGCCCCAGCCCGGTGGTCTGCGCGCTCGCGGGCCCTACCTGCCCAGGGATCACCGGGAGCGATTCGTCAATCTTCATCCCTAACACGCTCTGACCGGCCTCTGGCCCCATCAGGTTCCTGACAAACGGCTCCTGAGAGATAAACAGCTCGATCGGGAAGTTGGAAAGCAGACCGCCATCCACGATGGCATGCCCGGCCATGTCACGGCCCCGGTACTGACCCCATTCAGGCCGCCAGATGACCTCTTGCCACAACAGGGGGATGCTCATTGACATGCGCACGGCCCAGACCAGCGGCAGGTCGGGGGCGGTGCGATGGTTCAGCACCAGCATCATGCCGGCGGTCGTGTCAGACGCTACCATCGAGAGATCGCAGCCGGTGGCCTCGTGGAACTGCTTCAGGTTCATGGCGCTGTACCGGCGCGGCTGGCCGCGGTTCTCGCCGGTATCCAGCCGGCGTTTCAACCAGGCCACAAAATGATCCGCCGAATACCAGCCGCCGTATTCCAGCAGAGAGAACGAACTGGAGAGCTTCGGATCGGTTGAGAGCCACTCCACCAGCTTCTCGTCGAGCCTGTTTTCGATGAAATTGGGGATAAAGGGCAGGTCCAAATCGCGCAAGAACGCCAGGGTGACGCCCTTAAGCACCTGGTCTTTATCGAATGGGCCAGGTTGGGCCATAAAACTGGTGAACACCGAGCGCCCGTTCTCCTGCTCGCCCAGGGCCGCGCGCATCTCTTCGGCGGTGTAGCCGGCCGCCAACAGCGCCGCCGTGATCGCCCCCGCCGAAGTTCCCAACAGGCGCTTACAGGTATGCCCGCGCCGCTCGAACTCTTGCATGGCCCCAACGAACACCATGCCTTTCGCGCCGCCGCCCTCAAAAACCAGATCGTATTCCATTGCCGATCTCCTTACTGCCGTGGACGAAAAGGATTAACCTTTAGATATTATACTATCTTTGTCGAGAATTATCGAAAGAGACGGACAAGAATACAAATTATTCAGAAATCACATCGTAGAACAGCGGCAGTGGGCCGCAGGGTTGATCCTGGATCTGATGGGCGGCCAGCAGGCGCGGGATGGCCTCTTGCGCTTCTTGCGCGGAGCGCGCGTGGACGGTAAAGAGGGGCTGGCCCTGTTCCACGCGGTCGCCGACCTTGTGGTGAATCACAATGCCTACGGAGTGGTCAATCGAGTCGGTCTTTTTCTGGCGGCCAGCTCCCAGCGTCACCGCAGTTTCGCCCACTTCGCGCGCGTCTACCCAGCGCAGGTAGCCGCTGCGCGGGGCCGGGACTTCCTGAATAAACGGGGCGGTTGGCAGGCGTTCGGGATGGTCAATATAGGTCACGTCGCCGCCCTGGGCCTGAACCAGCGCCCGGAAGCGCTCCCAGGCCCGGCCCGAGCGCAGTGCGTCTTCGGCGAGGGCGCGGGCCGCTTCTAACGAGGCGGCCTTTTGGCCCAACAACAGCATATGACTGGCAACCACCAAACAGTGTTCGCGGAAATCTGCCGGGCCGCCCTGGTGCAGGGTGTCAATGGCCTCGCGCACTTCCAGCGCGTTGCCGACCGCCGCGCCCAGGGGTTGGTTCATATCAGAAAGCAGGGCCGTCACTTTGCGCCCGCTCAACCGCCCAATCGCCACCATGCGGCGGGCCAGTTCGCGGGCCTGATCGAGCGTTTCCATAAAGGCCCCCCGGCCTACTTTCACGTCCAGCACAATGGCCTGAGCGCCCGCCGCGATCTTCTTGCTCATAATGGATGAGGCAATCAGCGGCAGTGAAGGGACCGTGCCGGTCACATCGCGCAGGGCGTAGAGCTTGCCATCGGCGGGCGCCAGGTCACTGCTCTGGCCGGTCAGCACCAGCCCGATGGATTTTAACTGGTTTAAAAACTCTTCGCGCGAGAGATTGGTGCGGTAGCCGGGGATGGATTCCAGCTTATCAAGCGTGCCGCCCGAAAACCCCAGCCCCCGCCCCGACATTTTGCCCACCGCCAATCCGCACGCGGCCACCACCGGTTCGACGACCAGGGTAGTTTTATCGCCTACCCCGCCGGTAGAGTGCTTATCCACCGCAATGGGGACGATGGAAGTGAGGTCTAGCACTTCGCCAGAGTGCGCCATGGCGAGCGTCAGGTCGGTGGTTTCGCGCTCGGTCATGCCGTTGAGAAGCACGGCCATGGCCCAGGCGGCCACCTGGTAATCGGGGATCTCGCCGGTGGTAAAGCCTTTAACGAAAAACGCGATCTCTTCAGAGGTCAACTCCATGCGATCGCGCTTCTTGATGATAATGTCTACGGCTCTCATGTTCACCCTCCGGGGTTTGGTGAACAGGGTTGACGTAGAAGGTTGGTTCCATCACTCAACCCTGCCGGGCAGGGAAATTCTGCGATGGCATCCGGCGGGTGCTGTACGGCCTGCCGGATGCCATCGCAAACCCTGACCCACTACGAATCTTTCTTGACGAAAATGGTCACTTTGCGGTTGGGTTCTTCACCGATGCTTTCGGTTGCCACTTCGGGCATATCGCGCAGTTCCAGGTGGATGAGGCGGCGCTCGTTGGCCGGCATTGGCTCTAACACCTGACGCCGCCCGGTGTGGATGGCCTGTTCAGCCATACGGCGGGCCAACTGGCGCAGTTGGCGCTCGCGGCGGGCGCGGTAGCCCTGCACGTCAATCATAATGGGCGTCCAGCGGTCGAGGCGCTTGCAGATAATCAGGCTGGCGATGTATTGGAGGGCGTTGAGCGTTTCGGAGCGGCGTCCGATGAGAATACTGAGGTCGTTGCCCTCAACGCTGATGACGATAACCGGCTCGTTCTCGTCGGCTTCTGGCTGGCGGAAGCTGGCAGTCACTTTGGCTTTCACCCGCATCTTCTCTAACAGGTCAGAGACCACCTGCTGTGAAATTTCCAGCGCCAGTTGTTCATCGGAGGGGCCAAAGGTGTCGCTTTGCGGCGCTGTCTGGGTGCTGGCTTCGGCAGCGGGCGCGGCGGGGACCGGCACAGCTTCGACCGCCGGGGCGCTCTGGCGCACCGCCGGAGCCGCCGCCGCTGACGAGACTGTCTGCGGCGGCTTGATCGTCAGCCGGATGCGTGCCTGGCGGCTGCCCAGGCCGAACAGACCGCGCGAGCCGGCATCTAATACCTCTACATCTACCGCGTCTTGCGGCAGGTTGAGTTGAGCAAGCCCTTTTTGGATGGCTTCCTCAACGGTCGGCGCGATTACTTCCAGCGTTGTTTTTTCTTGACTCATGTTTGCCTCGGTTAGATGGCGCGTCCTGTTTGGCTGGCCGGGGCTTGCCGCCAGGCGCGCTTAAACTTTGATCCGCAGGTTTTCCAAAAGCGGGCAGCAGGTTTTTGGGCAGTAGACTGCTCCAATTGGCTTTGCCCAACAGCGCGTACTGCAAAATGCCGATCACGTTAGAGACTACAAAGTACAGCGAAAGACCCGACGCAAAGGTTAAGGCCAGGTAGCCCATGAAGAACGGCATGTACAGGTTCATCATGCCGGTCATCTGGGCCGTCTGATCTTTGGGGTTGGCCGATGGCGGGGTCATCAACTTCGATTGGAGATAAGTCGTCACCATCACGATGATCGCCAGAACCGGAATGCCAAAAGGCAGGAAGGGGAGGTTCAGGCGCTCCGGCTGGCCCAGATCCATCCACAGAAAGGTATTGTTGAGGGGAATAACCTTCGTGGCATCCATCAGCCAGGGGTAAATGTGGCGCACCATCTTCAGCAGGTCCAGGGGAGTGTTCGCCATGGACTGAATGATGGCCTGGTACAGGCCGATGATGATGGGGAACTGGATGAGCATGGGCAGGCAAGAGCCAAAGGGGTTGATTCCCAGCTTCTTATAGATCCGCATCTGTTCCTGGGCCAGTTTTTCGCGGTCATTCTTATACTTTTCCTGCGCCTCTTTCCATTCTGGGTCGCTCTGCAACTGCTGCATCCCGGCGGTCCCTTTCATCTGCTGGACCATCAGCGGGTGGGTCAGCACGCGGATCAGGATGGTGAAGAGAATGATGGCGATTCCGAAGTTCTGGCCTGTGACGTTATAAATGAACAGAAGGATATTGGTGAACGGGGCGATGATTAACGCATCCCACATAGCATTCGCTCCAAATTACTTGCTAAAGGGTTGACTGCAAACGCGGTCAACCGAAAGATTACCGGCTATTTCGGGGCCGTAAACGACCAGACCTCAGCGCCATTCTGGTCAAAAGCGGCCAGAAGTTTATCGCCATCCTTGATCGCCACCACCACTTGGTCATTCACAACCACCGGCGTGGTGTAAAGTTTACCATTAACGGTGGGTTTCCATGAGGTGATCTTACCCTCTGAATCCAGGGCAAACAAAGCGCCGCTCTCGGTTGGGAAGACAACGGTCTCGTCAAAGCGGACGCCGCCGGCGATGACCGGACTGCCCAGGTCGGTTGCTTTTTGCACCTGGCCCTGGTCTGCCGTGAGCCGGTAGACTTTGCCGCTGGAACTGCCCAGGTAGAGGGTATCCTCAACCAACAGCGGGGCCGACCAGACTTCACCTTCTACCTGAGTATTCCAGCGCACTGCGCCGGTGGCCGGGTCGAGGGCGAACACATCGCCGCTCAGGCTGGCGATGTACAGACTGCCATCTGCGGCCAGCACCGGCGAAGAGGGCAGGGCACTGCCCAGGTCTTTCTTCCACACCAGTGAGCCGTCTGAAAGGTTGAGGGCATACAGATGATGATCCATCGCCGGCAGGTAAACCATTTTGCCATCGCTGGCGGGCTGAGCCCACAAAACATTACCGGTACGGTAAGTCCAGCGTTTTTTGCCGTTCAGGTCGAGGGCGTAGAGGTTATGATCCGAAGAGGGGGCCAGGATGGTATCTTCAACCACCAAAGGGCCGCCCACAAAGTGACCGCCGCTGTCTTTGGCCTCTGCAAAGACCCAGGCTTCGCTTCCATTGGCGGGGTTAATGCCGTAAATGTGATTGGCATAGTCCGCGGCGATCACCAAATCGGAGGTAAAAGCCGGCGGCGCGTAGAAGGCTTTGGCATTGTCGGGCTTTTCAGGGTAGCGCCATAGGGTATTGCCATCCTGCACCGCAAAAATGGCGTTGATGTAGGCCAGGTAAACGACCCCGTCTTTGGCGCTGAGGCCAGGCCAGGTGTTATAGACCGTGCCGCCGGCGCAGGAACTGAGCAGCAGGGCCGCCAGGGTGGAAACAAGGATGACGAGAGAAACGCGAGATGTTTTCATGGAAGGTCTTTCACGCGAGGGTTAAAGTTGAAATGCGAGAACGCTCGAGGTTGCGCCGGGCGGCTGGCCCGGAAGGCTCGCGCGAATACTGCCCAGTTTTAAGGAACCGGATCATAACCGCCGGGGTTAAAGGGGTTACAGCGCAGTACGCGCCAGGCCGCCATGACGCCGCCTTTGAGCGCGCCGTACTTATAGATGGCCTGGTACCCGTAATGCGAGCAAGAAGGGTAAAAACGGCAGGTGTTGGCCGGCAGGGTGCGCGACAGGGTTTTCTGGTAAGCGCGGATAAGCGCGAGCAGAACCCAGCGCGGCAGGGTAGTCAGCCGCAGGGGTAAGTCGCGCAGGCGCGGCTCATTGGGGTAGTCATGGACGGCGGCCTCTTCTTCCTGAGTCACAGAGGGTTCAGGTTCTGCCATCGAACTGCTGCCTTCAAGAGGGTGATCTTTCATTCCACAAACCAGCTTTTTTTAGAACCAACTGTACCGCGGCGCAGATTTCAGCAAAACCGGCCTGGCCCAACGGCTTTCGGGCGAAAAAGATGCAGTCCCATCCGGGAGATAGATGAGGCAGGCATTCCTGCAAGCAAGCCCGCAGACGCCGCTTGGCGCGGTTACGTTCCACTGCCTGGCCGAACGCGCGCCCGGCTACCACGCCAATCCTCACCTGTGAAAGTTCATTGCGAGCCGCTACTAACACAACAAGCGGGTGGGCATAGGACTTGCCAATACGCCGCACCCGCTGGAAGTCGGTGGACCGGGTCAGGCGAAACCTGCGTTTCACCTTTGCGCCTGCTGAAGTGAGCTAAACCAGTGCCGCTGGACAATGTTCGGTAAACGCCTGCCAACCACTTACCGGCGGTTTACCACCGGATGCGCTTGACGTGATTATTCATCGAGACGGTCAGCCGGTGGCGGCCCTTCAGGCGGCGGCGCTTGAGGACCTCGCGCCCGTCGTGGCTGGCACTGCGCGCCCGGAACCCATGAACGCGTAACCGGCGATGAATTTTGGGTTGATAAGTCCGCTTGGTCATTACAACTCTTTCCTTTCACTGTTTCAATAATCAGGATCGTCGCCTGCTGAGGTCAGGCCAGGGTTAAAAAAACGCTTCAGCCAGGCGCATTCTTAAAACTCACAAAAGACAATTATACCGCATCGCCGCCGCGTGGTCAAACTTTCGTTGGAACGAGTTAGCGGTTTCTGCTGCGCGCCTGCTCGGCTTCACGGTGACTACCCGCGTCATACCCGGAAGGCGGCGCGAACAACTCTGCCAGGCGGTTAACCCCTTCGGCGTCGGTAACGGCCAGCACCTCATCTCCCGCCTCAAATGTAGTGATCCCGCGCGGGACAATGACCTCGCCCTTGCGGATGATTCCGGCGATGACGCAGTGTTCGGGCAGGCCCAGGTCTTTGATCGCCATGCCAATCGCGCGCGCGCCGGGGGGGATTTTTTCTTCCACAATGCTGTAATTGCCGCGCCGCAGTTTGAGCAGGGTGATCATATCGCCCAGCGACATCTCTTCCTGGATGAGACTGGCGAGGATCTCGGCGTGGTTGACGGCCACATCTACGTGGAATTTTTGGTCAAACAGCCAGGCGTCGCGCGGGTTGTTGACGCGGGCAATGGTGCGCGGAACGCTGTACTTGGTGCGCGCCAGATAGCACAGGGTAACGTTAATCTCGTCGCGGGTGGTGACGGCCGCCATCACGTCGGCGCGCTCGATCCCGGCTTGTTCGAGAATATGCAGTTCAAGGGGGTCGCCCTCGATGATCGACTCGGTGGGTAATTCGCGGTGAATGCGTTCCAGAACGTCGCGGCGGTTTTCGATGACCCGCACCTCGTGATTCTGGCTTAACAACAGGTGCGCCAACTGCGCGCCTGTCCTGCCGCCCGCGGCGATGACTACATACATGGCTTCACTCCTGCCTTTTGCTAAAACACACCCGCTTGCGCAGTGCTTCTACGCCGTCCAGCGTGGCTGAAACGTGCAGTACGTCGCCGCTCTCGACAATCGTCTCCGGTGTGGGCAGTGAAGCCCGTCCGGCGCGGGTGATCGAAACCGGAATGCAGGCATTACTGCCTATCACTTCTTTCAGCGTGTGGCCGGCCCATTCTTCGGGGATGGCGACTTCGTAGATTTCAACTTCGCCGTTGCCTGCCGAAAAGACCGCGCGCACGTCGGCGTGGTAGATCATTTCTTCGATCCGCTGTGAGCCCCAACTAATGGCACTGATCACTTGCAGGTTATAGGCTTCTAATACCGGCCGGTAGCGCGGGTCGTGGTTGCGCACCACCACGTTGGGAACGTGGAAGTAAGTACGCGCCAGATGGCCCACCACCCCGTTGAGGACATCCGAATCGGTCACGGCGGCCACAGCGTCGGCCTTTTCCATCCCGGCGCGGTGCAGAACGTCATGATTGAGAGCTTCGCCTTCATTAATACGCCCCTCAAACTCGGCGGGCAGTTTGCTAAAGGCCTCTTCGTTCATGTCGATGACCGACACTTCGTGACCGCGTGAAAACAGCCGCCCGGCCAGTTCCGCGCCCAATCGTCCACATCCAACTACGACTACTCTCATTCGAATTTGCTCCCTATCTCGATCTCTGCACCAGCCCCATTCCAGCAGGCTGTAGGTTTCTCTCGCCAACCTTCCAGTTAACTCTAAGGATGAGGATTATACTTTTTTGCGGCAGGGGCGTCAATCATTTTAAGAATGCCTTGCGTTTCGCTTGACAAAACGCCCCGCCTGGTTTACATTTGGGCCTGGACGGTATTCCTGCCGCCAGTAATTTTCGCAAGGAGGCACAGCTCACATGGCAACGAAGATGAACCAAATATCTCTTGTCCGGTGAGCGTGTCTTAAAGCTGTCCTTTCCTTTCGATTTCCTATTCTCTTGAATCCTCAGCCGCGGGCGCGCTCACACCCCGCGGCCTTTTGTTTCTTAACCCGGAACCCATCTCAGGCCGCGCTTGCGCGGCTTGTTTTAATCAAGCAGTGATTGGAAAGCCTAAACTCTGCATTATGAATCCTCGAATCAGGAAATTTCTCTCGTACTACCGGCCCTATTTGGGCATTTTTACCGCAACGATGATCTGCGCGGCGCTGACAGCCGCCATCACGCTGATTTTGCCGCTGTGCGTGCGCTACATTACCAAAAATGTTCTGGAAGCCCATGCGCCCGACGCGCTCAACCAGATCTTTTGGGTAGGCGCGCTGATGGCCGCGTTGATCGCCGCTCACACGGCCTGCGGCTATTTTGTGGATTACCGCGGCCACGCCATGGGCGCGGCAATGGAACGGGACCTGCGCCGTGAGCTGTTCGAGCATTATCTCAAGCTCCCCTTCCGCTTTTACGATGAACAGCGCACCGGGCAAATGATGTCGCGCATCACCAACGATTTGCTTTCACTGGCCGAGCTGTACCATCACGGCCCAGAAGATTACGTGATCTACTCGGTGAAGTTCATTGGAGCCATGGTGATCCTCTTCACCATCAATGCGCGGCTCACCCTGGCGGTTTTACTCTTTCTGCCGGTTTTGGTGATTTTCTCGCTGTACTTCAACCGCAAACTGCACGGCGCATTTCTGCGCAGCCGCGAGCGGATTGCCGACGTCAATGCGCAGGTGGAAGACACCCTGGCCGGCATCCGCGTGGTGAAGTCTTTCACCAATGAAGAAGCCGAACAAGGCAAATTTATCGAAGAAAACAATCGTTTTCTGGAAAGCCGCAACAGCATTTACAAAAATGAGGCCATCATCTGGCAGGGAGTTAATGCCATCACCCAATTACTCACGGTGCTGGTGATCGTCTACGGCGGCACGAACATTGTCCAGGCCCGTTTAGACCTGGCCGATTTGATTACCTTCATGCTCTACGTGGGCAATTTCATCGAACCGATCCATAAGCTGACGCACATGACCCAGCAGTTCCAGGAAGGCATCTCTGGATTTGAGCGGTTTATGGAGATCATCGAAATGGAGCCAGAAATCCGCGATGCGCCGGGGGCGGTGGATATTCAGCGCGCGGCGGGCAGGATTGAATTCAGGAACGTGGGGTTCCGCTACCGCGAAAATCACGTGGATGTCTTGAAGAATATCAATCTCCAGGTCAACCCTGGAGAAACCATCGCTGTAGTCGGTTCGTCTGGCGTTGGAAAGACTACCCTATGCTCGCTGATCCCGCGATTTTACGAAGTCAGCGAGGGCGGGGTGTATCTGGATGGGATCAACATTAAAAATATCACCCTGCGCTCACTGCGCAGGAACGTGGGCGTTGTCCAGCAGGACGTATATCTGTTCGCCGGGACGGTCTACGATAATATCCGCTACGGGCGGCCCGATGCCAGCCCGGAAGAAATCATCGAGGCCGCCCAAAAGGCCAACGCCCATGCGTTTATTATGGCCCTGCCGAATGGCTACCACACTCCCATCGGCCAGCGGGGGGTGAAGCTCTCTGGCGGGCAAAGACAGCGCCTGAGCATCGCGCGCGTTTTCTTAAAGGACCCGCCCGTGCTGATTTTCGATGAAGCGACCAGCTCGCTGGATAACGAAAGCGAACGGGTGGTTCAGGATGCGCTTGAGGCCCTGGCGCAAAACCGCACCACCTTTGTGATTGCTCACCGGTTATCCACCATTCGGCGCGCCCAGCGGATTATCGTTCTGACCGAGCAGGGCATTGACGAGCAGGGCAGTCACGAGGAGCTTATGGCGCAGAACGGCCTGTACGCGCGGCTGTACCAGATGCAGTTCCAACCATGAGGTTGAGCCGGGGGCACGAAGAGCGTAAAGAAACCCCCAAAAATGCGTTATAATCGAAGTACTGCATCAGGATTATAAGAGAAGGAGAAAATTGCATGCCGGTCAAAATTGGTCCTCTGGAACTCACGATCATCCTCGTGATCGTTATCTTGCTGTTCGGCGTTGGACGCATTGGCAAGATTGCAGGCGAGATGGGCAGCGGCATCCGCGCCTTCCGCGAAGGCCTGCAGGGTGATAAAGACAAAGAGAAAGAAGAGAAGACCGACACCACGTCTAAAGACAGTTAAGACAGGCGGTTGGTCTCTGCCGCCGCGCGAACCACAGTCCGCGCGCGCTGTGCCTGTACTGTGCCGTCGTTTGGGATGGTATTTCGAACTGCGGATTAACTGCGGCTCGCAGTTAATCCGCAGTTCGGTAAACAACCCCGGTGGAGGACTGCTCTACAGGATGGCATTACAGGCTGATGGACCAGGCAGGTGAAGTACGGTCATCTGCGGTTTGAGTCCGGCGGGCGGTGGCTTCCGTACTGATTTAAGGATGAGAAAACCCTATGAACGCAGACAACTACCATAAGCCCGTCCGCGTCGCCGTGATCGGCGCGGGCAACGTTGGCGCGACTTTTGCCTACAACCTGCTTCTCAGCGGGCTGGCGTCGGAGATTGTGCTGGTGGATGCCAACCATAAGAAGGCCGAGGGCGAAGCCATGGACCTGAACCACGCGGCCCCTCTGAGCAACCCAACCCGCGTGTGGGCCGGTGATTACGCCGACTGCGCCGGCTCTGCTGTGACGGTGATCACCGCCGGGGCCAACCAAAAGCCCGGCGAAACCCGCCTGGATTTAGCCGCCCGCAACGCCGAAATCTTCCGCCAGATCGTCCCCCAGGTGGTGAAACACAGCCCCGAAACGATCATCCTGGTCGCCACCAACCCGGTGGATGTTCTCTCGTATGCGGCCTGGAAGATCGCGGGCCTGCCCAAGAATCGGGTATTTGGTTCGGGAACCATCCTCGACACGGCCCGCTTCCGCTTCTTGCTCAGCCAGCACTTTGGGGTGGATCCGCGCAGTATTCACGCCTATATCATCGGCGAGCACGGCGACAGCGAAGTGCCGGTCTGGTCGCTGGCGAACATCGCCGGCATGACCTTTCCAGATTTCTGCCACCAGCACGGGGTTGGGTGTGAACAGGCGGAGCTGGACCGCATTTATGAGCAAACCCGCGACGCGGCTTACCACATCATCGAGCGCAAAGGGGCCACCTACTACGCCGTCGCCGCCGGCCTGGTGCGCATCGTCGAAGCGATCCTGCGTGATCAGGGTTCGGTGCTTTCCGTCTCCAGCCTGATCGAAAACTACTACGACATCAACGACATCTTCCTCAGCCTTCCGACGGTGGTGGATCGCGGCGGGGTGGAGCGCATCCTGCGCCTGAAATTGGATGAGAAAGAGATCGCCGGTCTGCAAAAATCGGCGCGGGTGCTGAAAGATTTAGCCCAAAAATTGGGGTTTTAGGTGGTTTTCTCATCCTTTTTGAGCAGAAGCCGCTCGGCGCAGATAAAGTGAGCCAGCGGGTATTCTCTTCTGGGCGCTCATTCAAGTTTGCGCTTCATAAAGAAGCAGACACCCCAAGATCACTCACTTTACTTCGATCACGCAGGCTTCAAAGGCGGCCAGGGCCAGGTTTTCTAGGTCTGGCGCGGATGAGCGCGGGTGGGTAGAGAAGAGCAGGGTACATTCCGTCACCGGCAGCGTCAGGCGCAGGGTTTGGGGCTGGGCGGTCATATTGAGGGCGACAATACAACGCTGTTCGGGGGCACTGCGGGCGTAAACCAGGCAGGTTTCGCTTTCTTCGGCCAGAGGTTGGTAATCACCGTACAAGAGGGCCGGGTTCTGGCGGCGGAAGCACAGTACCCGCCGGTAGAAGTTCAACAGCGAGGCCGGGTCGCGCTCTTGATCGGCCGCGTTGACCCCTGCGGCATAATTGGGGTTCACCGGCAGCCAGGTAGTCACCCCTGCGGGGGAGAAACCGGCATTGGCGGCATTGGCCCACTGCATGGGAGTGCGGTTTTTATCGCGGCTCTGCATGACGGCCAGTTTACGCGCCTCTTCTGCGGACATCCCGCCCAGGCGTTGGGCCTGTTCGTAGAAATAGAGGCCCAGCATATCCTTCATCTGGCTGACTTCAAATTCCAGATAGTCAGACATGCCAATTTCTTCGCCGTTATAGAGGAAGGGCGTGCCTTTAAGCGTCAGCAGTAGTACCAGGTTCAGGCGGGCCAGGGCGTCATTATGCTCGCCATCGCCCCAACGGTTGTAGACACGGGGCGAATCGTGATTGCCCAGGGTATTGCAGGGCCAGGCCGGGGCCGGCAGGAGTGCCAGGCGGGTCTTCTGGTTCTGGCGCACCCAGGCAGGCGAGAGCTTCTCCGTTTCCATCAGCGGGAAGTTAAAGACCAGGTGCAGTTCGTCATCGCCCGAACCGTAGAAGGCAATTTCGTCCGTTTCGCCCACCAGAACCCGGTCGGGATATTCGTCTACCAGGGCGCGCAGTTCCTTCATCAACTCGTGAACGCCGGGCTGATCGTGCTGGTAGTGGAATATCTCTTTCCAAACCGGCAACAGTTCCTGCCACTCCTCGGTCGTTTTGGCCTGGGCGCTTCGCTTCATCAGCTCTTCCTGGGTCATGCCGGCCTGATGGTCGGGCAGAGCGGGGTCTTCGTAGATCGTGCCAATGGCATCCAGGCGGAAGCCATCTACGCCCATGTTGAGCCAAAAGCGGACGGCGTCGAACATGGCGGCCTTCACCTGGGGGTTGCGCCAGTTGAGATCGGGCTGTTGTTTAAAGAAGAAATGGTAATAATACGATTGGGTGGTTTCATCGTACTCCCAGGCCGGGCCGCCAAAGGTGGAATACCAGTTGTTGGGCGGGGAACCATCTGGCTTGGGGTCGACCCAAACGTACCAGTCGCGTTTGGGGTTGTCGCGGCTGGAGCGCGATTCGAGGAACCAGGGGTGCTGGTCGGAAGTATGGTTGAGGACCAGGTCGAGGATTACGCGGATGCCTCTGGCGTGGGCGGCGTTGAGGAAATGGCGAAACTCTTCGACCGTACCGTATTCTGGCGCAACGCTGGTATAGTCTGAAATATCATAGCCGCAGTCCCACTGCGGAGAGGGATAGTGCGGCGAGAGCCAGAGTGCGTCAATCCCCAGTTCTTTGAGGTAATCGAGCCGGGCGGTCATGCCCTTCAGGTCGCCGATGCCGTCGCCATTGCCATCGGCAAAACTGCGCGGGTAAATCTGGTAAAAGACTGCCGTTTGCCACCATTTGAGGGTCGTCATGGGCGTATTGCTCCAGATGGATGAGGGATGAATGGGTAGAAGAAATCAAAGCCGGCTTGTAAGCCGGGCCAAAAAGCAACCTGACGGGATTATACACCCATAGACACGAGCGAGACACTGACCAAAAGGCCAGGAACGTTCTGGTTACGGGAGGATGGCGGGCAGAAAGAAGATTCGCTCTATTGGATCGTCCCTTCAAACCCCTCGCCGGTGTCCTTATCCAGCCGCACGCGGCTGAACTGGTTCCACAGGCGGTCGGGCGCATAGGCCGAGACGCGCAGGTAGTTATCGGTCAGGCCGTGCAACCGCCAGCCCTGGGGGCCGTAAGCGTCGGTCGTCTCCCAAAGGACGGTAAGCTCGGCGCCCACAAAGGCGGCGCGGTAGCGCGCGGCAGACTCGGCGAACACGGCGCGGATTTCGGCGTTGCGCCGCTTGCGCTCTGCCGCTGGAATCTGAGCGGCCAGGCGGGCCGCGGCTGTGCCGGGGCGGGCCGAGTAGGTAAAGGCATGGCCGCCGGCGAAGTTCATCGCGCGGATAAAGGCCAGGCTTTCGGCGTGGGCCTGTTCTGTCTCGCCGGGGAAGCCCGCGATCACATCGGTGGTGATGGCAATGCCCGGCGCGGCCTTGCGCGCCGCTTCGACCAGCCGGGCGAAGGAATCGGGCGTGGTTTTGCGGGCCATGCGGCGCAGTACGTCCGCCGAACCCGATTGGAGCGGCAGGTGCAGGTGACGGCACAGGCGCGCATCCTGCCAGAGCGAGAAGAATTCTTCATCCAGGTCCCAGGGTTCGAGGGAAGACAGGCGCAAACGGGGGCAGGCCGTGCGCCGCAGCAGAACAGCTACCAGATCGTAAAGTCTGGCGGGAGAGGTAAAATCCTGCCCCCATGAGCCCAGGTGAACGCCGGTCAGCACGATTTCCTGCGCGCCGCCGTCGAGGGCGCGCTGTACATCGCGTAATACCTCATCTGCCGGGCGGCTGTGCGAAGCGCCGCGCGCCAGGCGCGTGACGCAAAACGTGCAGTGATTATCACAGCCGTCCTGCACCTTAATGAAGGCGCGGGTGCGCAGATGCGCGCCGGGGAGCGGCTGGCGCGCCACCGGTTCGAGGTCAAAGGTTTCTGGGGGGAGGTCCAGCACTTCCGCCACCAGGCGGTCTTTGCGCTCATTGGGGATCACGCGCTTCACCCCAGGCAGGGCGCGGGCCGCCGCCGCATCCAGCGAGGCCCAACAGCCCGTAGCGATCACTTCGCCGCGCGTCTGGCGGGCGGCCTGGCGGATTTTGCCGCGCGAATCCGAGGCCGCTTCGGCGGTGACCGCGCAGGTATTTACTACGACCAGGTCAGCCTCCGCCGAACTGCTGACGATTTCATGCCCGGCGGCGCGAAACTGACCGGCGAACTGTTCGATCTCGCTCTGGTTCAGCCGACAGCCGATAGTATCCAGGTAAATCTTCATGCAACAGGCACTTTCACTTTCTCACCGCTGCCGCTTGCCGGGAGGCAGCGGTTGGCAGTTCTATTCTGGTTTGCGGACCATAAAGTTATCAAACAAAATATCCACGCCGGGCGTGCTGTACGAGCCGGCAATTAAGCCAACATCGCCGCTGGCAAAGTCGCTGTCTTGCACCTCTGCCAGAGGGACGCCGTTGGCGTACAGGCGCAGGGTTGGCCCGATGCAGTCGGCGCGGATGTTATTGGCCGCCTGCCCCTGGGCGATGGCGCTGCTAAATTGTAACTCGTCTGCGCCCAGAAGGCTATACTGCCCATCCTTTAATTTAGCAATACCATAATAACCATCACTGCTGATCACCAACATGTAAAAGTTATCTTCGTTCTGGTAGCGGCAGATCAGACCAAAATCGTTATCGTCTGGCCCGCCGAGCTTGACGGCATCGGTTTCTATTTGAACATCGGTAAAACTGCGGCCCGGCACCGACCAGAAATCATACTGAGGTTCCTGCACCAGAATGCGCAGTCCCCCACTGTGATACTCCACCACCGCCCCTTGGCCGCTCCACAACCCCCAGGCCGAAGGGTTAGAAGCGTTAGAGAAATCATCTGAAAACAGAGCGGACCCTGGTTCAGCCGCGGTCGGGTCTGGGTCGGCTGGAGACGGCAGGGGCTGAGGGCCGCAGGCGGAGCCCAACGCCGCCACGAGCAACAGCATCATCAGCAAGAAGAACCGCGTCTTCATCAAAGCACCTCATTTGAAATACTACCTTTTACGAACCATCCTGCCGGCCGCCCTCGTTAAAGTAGCGCAGCAGCAGTCTTTTAGCGATGCTCCCAATGGGGCCGTCTGGGGCCAGGGCCGCGGCCCGCCGCAGATAGAGGCGCGCGAGAGAGGAATCGCCCCTGTGTAAATAGAGCTGGCCCAGGTGCAGATGGGCCGCGGCAAAACCGGGTTCCTTCTCCAAAGCGCGTTGCAAGAATCGTTCCGCGCTGGCGGAGTCTTCCAGGCGCATCAAGAGCTGACCCATCAGGTCGAGGGCTTCGGGGTCATCGGGGGTCAGCAGAACCAACTGGCGGGCGGCGGGCAGGCCCAGGCCGCGTGGGTCTACATTATATTGGGCCGAGAAGGCCACCAGGGCTTTTAATACGGTGGGGGATTCGGGCGCGAGTTGTTGGGCGCGGAGAAAATACGCGCGGGCGGCCACCAGGTCGCCCTTTTCCACCAGGGTATTCCCCAGTTCAATCTGCCAGGCCGGCTCGTCCGGTTCCTGGCGGGCGACCTCTAAGAGATAAGTTTCTGCCAGGTCGGGCCGCCCGGCGCGGCGCAGGTGCAGGGCGGTGATGGCGCGCACCAGGGCCGACTGCGGGTTGAGGGCCTGAGCCTGTTCGAGGGCGGCCTGAGCGGCCAGGCCGTTCTGGTAGCGGGCCTCGGCCAGCAGGGCCCAGGCCTCGGCATAGCCCGGCGAGGCCGCTACCGCCTTCTCGAAGACCGGCAGGGCCACGTCCCACTCATTCAGGCGGCCCAGGGCGCGCCCGATCATCAACCAGGCGTAGGCGGGGTCTTCCGCGGCGGCGGCCTGCGCCAGACCGCGCCGCAGGATAAGCACCGGCTGGTTATATTGGGCGTCGCGCTGGGCGGCTTCGATCAACAGCGGCAGGGCTTCGGCAGGGGCGCTGGCGCACAGGTGCAGTCCCAGCAAATAGGCCGCGCGGGCGCGCTCTGGTTCGGCCAGCCGCCAGGCCCGCAGGGCCCGCACAACCCCCTCCCAACTGCGGCGGGCGCGCTCGGCCTGGTACACCCGTTCCCACAGGCGCGGAGCCAGGGCACTGCCGGCCAGGCCCGGACGGGCCGCCAGGTCGTTCCAGACCTCCAGGGCCGCTTCTGGCTCGCCGCGCAGGGCATACAGTTCCCCCAGGGTCAACTGCCCTTCTAACGAAAGCCGTCCGGCCTGTTGGGCGGCGCGCAGGGCTTGGAGAGCCTGTTCATCGTTTCCGGCCTGCAGAGCCTGCATGGCAAGCGGCTCGTACAAATCCACGCGCCAGGGGTTCAGCGCCAGCGCCGCTCCCAGGCGCGCCGCGGCAATGCCCGGCTGTCCGGCGGCCTGCGCCTGACGGGCTTCGCGCAGGTTGAACACGAACTGATGCGGCAGGGGCGCGGCGTTAACCACCAGCATAAAGATCAGGGGCAGACCAATCCGTATCGCAATTGGAAGGCGCGTATCGGAATTCATGGGAGGTATTATAGCTTGAATTATTCCACGGGCTGAGAGACGCTTTCTACCTTGCTCTACTCATTCGCTGTCCGGCTGTGGAGGCCGGGCCTCAATTTTTCTTCCCTTTGCACGCCCTCTCAATGCGAGTATAATGGTCGAGTTGCCGCCGGCCGGGTTGAGTCTTGATTTATGGAGGGATGCATTGGGGGCATCTCCGAATGCATCCCTCCATAAAAATGCAGTTCTGGCCCCGGCGCGGCGGGATACGATTGGATCGGAGGCCTTTACCCGCATGAAACAAAGAGATTATATTTTTCTGGGCATCATTGCCGTGATTCTGGCAATCGCCATCGTCGTCGTGCTGCCGGCTACCTCGGCGCGGTTGAAGGATATCGGCATCCAGCGCGGGAGCGAGTTCGTGCTGGGGCTGGACCTGCGCGGCGGCGTGCAGGCGCTTTTGGAAGTGCCGGCAAGCTACCAGGGTGAAATCACGCCCCAGGCACTGGCCGATGCTCAGAATATCCTCGAAAACCGCACCAACGCGCTGGGCGTCAGCGAAAACCAGTTTCAGGTGGCTGGCGAGCGCCGCATCGTGGCCGAGTTCCCCGGCCTGACGGACCCCGAACGGGTTTTAGATGTTATCAAAGAGACCGGGCAGTTAGAGTTTGTGGACCTGGGCGATAACGTCGAGGGTCTGCGCGAAGGCGATGTAATCCAAACCGACTTGAGCAGTGCCGGCGCGACCGCTCCACAGCCTACCGCCACTGCCGCCGCGGCCGACGGGGCCGCCGCCCCGACCGACCCCAACGCCACCCCGGCCCCCAAAGTCTGGCACACGGTGATGACCGGCGATCAGCTCGCATCGGTGGGCGTGACGACTGATAAATTGGGGGGGTACGTCATCAGCTTTAAGCTCAAACCGGAAGGCACGCGCATTTTCCGCGACTTTACCTCTGCCAACGTCGGCAAGACCCTGGCAATCGTCCTCGATAAGACCATCATCTCGGCTCCCAGGGTCAACTCAGCCATCACCGAGGGTGAAGGCATCATCGAAGGCTCATTCACCTACGAATCGGCCAACGCCCTCGCCATCCAAATGCGCTACGGTGCTCTGCCGCTGCCCTTTGAGGTGGTCGAAAGCCGCGTGATCGGCCCCACCCTGGGCGAAGACTCACTGCAAAAGAGCCTCGTCGCCGGGTTAATCGGCTTTGCCATCGTGATTCTCTTTATGGGTCTCTACTACCGCCTGCCGGGGGTCGTGGCGGTCTTTGCGATCCTCACCTACGCCGTCATCACCCTGGCGCTGTTCAAGATCATCCCCGTCACCCTCACACTGCCGGGCATCGCGGGCTTTCTGCTCAGCACCGGGTCGGCGCTGGATGCGAACATCCTGCTGTTTGAGCGCATGAAAGAAGAACTGCGCGCCGGGCGCACGTTTAGTCAGGCGGTAGACCTGGCCTGGAAGCGGGCCTGGCCTTCGATCCGCGACTCGAACATTGCCACGATCATCACGAGCTTTATCCTGTTCATGTTTGGCTCATCCTTCGGCGCGACGATTGTAAAGGGCTTTGCCTTTACCCTGGGCCTGGGCGTGTTCGTCAGCCTGTTCTCGGCCTTCGTTGTCACCCGCACCTTCTTGAACCTGACGATCACCCTGCTCAACCCCCAGACCAAACATCTGAAGTGGTTTGGCATTTACGAATAAAGGGGCATGGCTATGCTGGACATTTTAGGAAAACGCTATATTTTCTTTGGGATTTCGCTTCTGCTCATCATCCCCGGCCTGATCGTGATGGCGATCTGGGGCCTGCCGCTGGCGATTGACTTCCAGGGCGGCACGCTGGTGGATATCAGCTTTGCTTCGGGCCAGACTCCACCCACGGCGGACGTGCTGGCGGTATATGAAGCTCACGGCATCAACGACGCCAAAATCACCACGGCCGGCGAAGGGCAGTTGGTGATCCGCTCTTCGTTTATGAGTGACGTCCAGCGGGCTGAGATCATCCAGGCGATGCAGGAACGCTTCAACGACACCATCACCGTGCGCCGGGCCGACAGCGTTGGCCCGACCATTGGGCGCGAAGTAACCTCGCGCGCGGCTCTGGCCGTAGGCGCGGCGGCCCTGGCGGTGATTCTGTACATCTGGTTTGCCTTCCGCGGCATCCCCAATTCGTTCCGCTACGGGGTATGCGCCATTATCGCCATGGTCCACGATGTGCTGGTGGTCATCAGCCTGGCGGCCATCGGCGGGCGGCTGTTTGGCTGGCAGGTGGATTCGCTCTTTTTGACCGCCCTGCTCTCGGTGATCGGCTTCTCGGTGCAGGATAAGGTGGTGGTGTTCGACCGCATCCGCGAAAACAGCGCCATTTACCGCCGCCTGCCGTTTGAGACCCTCGCCAACCATTCGATTGTGCAGACCTTACAGCGCTCCATCAACACCCAGTTGATGACCGTCGAATACATGCTGTTGGCGCTGGCCCTCTTCGGCGGCGTAACACTGCGCGAGTTCGCCGTCATCCTGCTGGTGGGCCTGTTTATGGGGACGTACAGCTCCATCTTCATCGCCGCGCCCATCCTGGTGATCTGGGAGAACAAAGAGTGGCGCACCTGGTTCGGACGCAAGCCAGCTACCGCGGCATAACGACCGACCGGCCTGTTCAATTAACAAAAATGAGAGGGTTCGCGGCGCAAATGCACCGTGAACCCTCTCATCTTTTCAGGATACTGGTACAATACGCTTATCCACAGGGATGTTTTCGATGGTCACGGCCACCCCAAACATACCCATCCCAACTTTTCCTTGCGAGGAGTTCCATGCGTAAAGAGGTTGTCCTGATTACAGGCGCCAATGGCGAGATCGGCCATGGCCTGACCGTTCATCTTGCCAAAAACCGCAACGTCAACGTCATCGCGCTGGATGTACAGCCCCTGGACGACGAATTGAAACCCTATGTTACGCGCTTTATTCAGGGAGATATTCTCGATCAAATGCTCTTAGGCCGCCTGGTGGCCGAGTTTGAAATCCGCACGATCTACCATCTGGCTTCTATCCTGTCTACCAAAGCCGAGTACAACCCCGAAACCGCTCACCGCGTGAACGTAGAAGGGACGCTTAACCTGCTGCGCCTGGCAGTGGAACAGAGCCAGTGGCAGGGCCGGCCGGTGAAGTTTATCTATCCCAGTTCAATCGCGGCCTATGGCCTGACCAGTCTGGAAATCAAAAATACCGCCGGCAAGGTGAAAGAAGCCGACTGGTGCAACCCCATCACCATGTACGGCTGTAACAAGCTCTACTGCGAGCATTTAGGCCGCTATTACGCTTTCCACTACCGCCAACTGGCCGCTGACCACCCTCGAAGCAGTGTGGACTTCCGCGCCATCCGCTTCCCCGGGCTGATCAGCGCCGTCACCACCCCCACCGGCGGGACGAGCGACTACGGCCCTGAAATGCTCCACCACGCGGCGCAGGGCTTGCCCTACAAATGCTTCGTGCGGCCAGACACCACCCTGCCGTTTATGGTCATGCCCGATGCGATCAAAGCCCTGCTTGAACTGGAAGCCGCCCCGCGCGCCCGCCTGACGCAGACGGTATATAACGTCACCAGTTTTAACCCCACCGCCGCGGAAATCCGCGACCTGGTATTAAAGGCCTTCCCCAACGCGGTCATAGACTTTGCGCCCCACCTGAGCCGCCAGGCCATTGTGGATAGCTGGCCCGCCGATATTGACGACACGGCGGCACAGCGCGATTGGGACTGGAAGCCCGATTATGACCTGAAGCGCGCCTTCGATGAATATCTGATCCCCGCCATTCGAGAACGCTACAACGTCCAACCTGTTGTTTAAGAGAGGTGAGGATGACCCAAACCAGCGCAACACCCCCCTATACCCTGGCCGCCGACGAAAAAGCGGCCCAGGTGATGGCCTATACCCTCAATAACCTGTATTGGGGTGAGGTGGTCGTTAAAAACATGATCCGCGTCAGCACATGGCTGCGCACCAATTCGGCCCCCGACCGCCTGACGCTTTACAACGCCAGGGTGATGAACATCATCTCAGGAACGCAGGTCAAGCCGCTGGCCGTCACCAACCTGAACGTAGCCGTGTCGCAGGTGTTAGCGTTTCACCTGGTTCCACCCGCCAAAGACCCACCCGATTACGACCCGACCGAGCCAAACCGCATCATGGAGCCGGTATCGCTGTTGGTGGGCAGTTTTCGCATGGACGGCAGTCTGCGGCTGTCTTCGCGGTCTTCTATGGAAAAATATCTGGAAGTGACCCGCGAGAATTTCACGGGCGTCTATGACGCGAAGATCACCAATACGCTTCTGCCCGGGTTGGGGATGATCCAGGTTCCATTCCTGCTGGTGCGCCAGGAAACCGCCATTTTTATGCACCCGTGAGTTTTGCGGCGGCGCGCGGCCTGAAAACAAAAAAAGACCAGCATTTTTCTGCCCTCATACATGATTCTTATCTCAAGGGGGTATCATAAAGCGCGAATTTTAATCATACCAGTGGAGGATTGTTATGGCGACGCCTTCTACGCAAGAAGCAGCCATTCCTTTTCGGGCCGAAACCCGGCAGTTGCTCAACATTCTCATTCATTCGCTGTACACCGAACGCGAAGTTTTTCTGCGCGAATTAATCTCGAATGCCTCAGACGCGCTGACGCGGGTGAACTTTGAGATGCTGACCCGCCGCGACGTGCTGGACCCTGAGGCGGAGTTGGGGATCTGGATCACCACCAACCCAGAGGAACGCACCCTGACCATCCGCGACACGGGCATTGGGATGACGCGCGACGAGCTGATCGAAAACCTCGGCACGATTGCCCATTCTGGGGCGCGGGCCTTTTTACAGGCGGCCCAAGAGGCCAAAACCACCGCCAACGAGATCATCGGGCAGTTTGGGGTGGGCTTTTACTCGGCCTTCATGGTGGCCGAATGGATCCGCGTGACTTCGCGCTCGTATCTGCCCGATGCGGAAGCCGCCTCGTGGTACTCCACCGGCGAAGATACCTATACGGTAGAGCCTGCCGACAAAACCGACCGGGGGACGGTCATCACGATTAAGCTCAAAGAGGACGCCGCCGAGTTTGCTCAGGAGAGCCGCATCCGCGAGATTGTGAAGAAGCACTCTGATTTCGTCCCCTACCCCATTTACCTGGGCGCATCGAATGAGCGCATCAACCAGCAGACGGCGCTGTGGCGGCAGTCGCCCCGCGAATTAGACAAAGAGAAGTACGATGAGTTTTACCGCCAGTTCACCCTGGACTTTGAGCCGCCCCTCACTTATACCCACGTGGTAGTGGACGCGCCTGTACAGCTCTACGCCGTGCTGTTCGTCCCATCCTCGCCGGAGCGGACGCTGTTTGCACTGCGCAAAGAGGATGGGCTGAAGCTGTACGCCCGCAAAGTATTAATTCAGGAATACAGCCGCGACCTTCTGCCCGATTACTTCCGCTTTGTGGAGGGCGTGGTTGATTCAGAAGATTTGCAGTTGAACGTCTCACGCGAGGCCATTCAGTCGAACCGCGTGATCGCGCAAATCCGGCGCGTGTTAACCTCGCGGGTGATTGATATGCTCAAGAAGCTGGCTCAAGAGAAGCCCGAAGAGTACGTGAAGTTCTGGAAGACGTACCGGCGGTACATTAAGGAGGGCGTCTCGACCGACCGCGAAAACCTCGAAGCTCTCACCCCCCTGCTGCGCTTCCACACCTTGCAGTCGCCGGAGGCGTGGAAGTCGCTGGAAGAGTACGTCCAGAATTTTAAGCCGGATCAGAAGAAAATCTATTACCTGCTGGGCGATGACGCGCGCTCGCTGGCCCATTCACCTCACCTGGACGTGTTCCGCCAGTCGGGGGTGGATGTACTGCTGCTGACCGACCCGCTGGATTCGTTCATGCTGATTGCGCTGAACAAATATAAAGATTACCCGCTGGCAAACGCCGCTGGCGAAAAGCCCGACCTGCCGCCCGCCGAACAACCGGAAGGCGAGCAGGAGCCGCAGGAAGCCCCTCTGCCTGAAGACGAACTGCAAGCCCTGGTGAACCGCTTTAAGTTCGTGCTGGGCGAGCGCGTGGCCGACGTGCGCGCTACCGACCGGCTGACCAGCTCGCCCGCCCGCCTGGTGGATAAAGAAGGGTCCATGGGGCAGGAAGTTCAGCGCGTTTACAAGCTGTTGAACAAAGAGTTTGAAGCGCCCCAAAAGGTGCTGGAGATCAACCCGCGCCACCCCATCCTTAAGCGCCTGGCGCAGAAACCCGCCGGGCAGGACCTCGACCGGCTGATTATCGAGCAGATCTATGAAGACGCCCTGCTGATCGAAGGTCTGCACCCCGACCCGGCCGGGATGATTGGGCGGATTCAGGATTTGATGAAAAAGGCGTTAGAGTAGCAGATGAACCGGCGCGAGCGCCTGATGGCGACTTTACGCGGCGAGAGCGTTGACCGCCCGGCGGTGTGCTTTTATGAGATCAACGGGCTGGATGAGAACCCGGAGGACGCCGACCCTTACAATATCTATACGCATCCATCCTGGCGGCCCGTCATCCATCTGGCACGCGATTACACCGACCGCATCGTCATGCGCAGTGTCCCCTGGCGCGCGCCCGGCCCAGACCCGCTGGCGGAACTCACAACCATTGAGCGGTGGGAGCAGGGCAGCAGCCGCTTTGAGCGCGTCACCATCCGCGCCGGGCGGCGCACGCTCACGGCCCTCTCCCGCCGCGACCAGGATGTGAACACCGTCTGGCAGGTCGAACACCTGCTGAAAGACGCCGATGACCTGCGCGCCTACCTCGCCCTGCCCTGCGCAGACCCTGGCGGCGAGCCAGACCCTGCCCCCGTTTTGGCCGCCGAAGCCGCCCTGGGCGACAGCGGCATTGTCATGATTGACACGCCCGATCCGCTGTGCCAGGCGGCGGCGCTTTTCCATATGCAGGATTACACCGTGCTGGCCACCGCCGAGCCGGGGCTGTTCCGCGCCCTGTTAGAGCGCATCGCCCAGACTTTACTGCCGCGCACCGAGGCCGTGGCCCGCGCCCTGCCGGGGCGGTTGTGGCGCATTTACGGCCCGGAATATGCCTCGCCGCCCTACCTGCACCCGCGCCTGTTCCATGAATATGTGACCCGCTACGATACGCTCATGGTGCAGGCCATTCAACGCTGGGGCGGCTACGCGCGGATCCACTCGCACGGCAACCTGCGCCGCATTTTAGACGAAATCGCCGCCACCGGCTGTGATGCGCTGGACCCCATCGAGCCACCCCCCCAGGGTGACGTGGAA
>DAOUAC010000108.1:0-41032 GCA_034434155.1 Anaerolineaceae bacterium | reverse complement strand
CAACCTTCTCCGGTTTCCCCATCTGCGAACCCCTTGCCTGACTACGCTCCCCCGCCGCAGCGACGCCACCCCTGGCGCTCTGGCCCGGCCGTCCTCCCCTCAAAAAACTGAATCACACTCTTTCCAGCACCAGGGCATCTTCTCCACTGTGATAGTAGCCGCGCCAGAAATCCACCTGACGATACCCGGCTTTGCGGTAGAGGTTGATGGCGGCCTCATTGCTTTTGCGCACGCTCAGGCGCAGGCGCTCAAAGGGCAGGTTCTTTTCGCATTCGGCCAGCAGGCGCCCGGCGATCCCCCGGCGGCGGTATTCGGGCAATACGCCTAAGATGGCGATCCACCCCACGCCTTCGCTTACGTTAGGGTCGCCGGCAATAAAGCCGACCATCTTGCCATTGACCACTGCTTTCAGGCGAACGACCTTGGGCAGGGTGAGCACGGCAATCAAGTCCCACAAAGGCCAGGCATCTTCTCCAAAGCAAACTTTATCCAGTTTGCGCAAATCGTTCAGGTCTTGCCAGCCGGCTTTGAGGATCTCAAACGTGAAGGCTTCAACCATGACCAGGCTGCTACTTGCCATCCTGGTCATTGGACTGCTCTGCTTGCGAGCGGAGGAAGTTTCCCATCAGGCTGGTGAACTCCATGGGGAAAATAAATTTGGTTGATGGGCTAGAAGCCATGCTGCGCAGGGTGTCGAAATACTGCAGTGTAAGCGTTTTCGAGTCAATCTTACTGGCGACGCTATAGATACGCTCCAGCGCGTTGGCAAAGCCTTCGGCCCGCAAGAGCTGAGCCTGGCGCTCGCCCTCAGCCCGCAGGATACTTGCCTGCTTTTCGCCCTCGGCGCGCAGTACGTTCGATTGGCGCTCGCCATCGGCCACGTTAATGGCGGCTTCACGGGTACCGTTCGATTCCGTCACTACGGCGCGGCGGATGCGCTCGGCAGACATCTGCCGATTCATGGCTTCCTGCACCTCGCGCGGGGGAACGATCTCGCGGATTTCTACGTTGGTCACTTTCACCCCCCACCGTCCGGTGACTTCATCCAACCGGGTGCGGAGGATATTGTTAATCGTTTCGCGTTCCGAAAGCACATCGTCCAGCAGAATGCCGCCGATGACCGAGCGCAGGGTCGTGGTCGCCATGCCCTGAGCGGCCAGTTCGAAATTCCCCACCTGCAAGACGCTGGCGGTAGGGTCTAATACTTTGTAATACCAGAGGAAGTCAATGGAGATGGGGGCGTTATCTTTGGTAATCGAGGTCTGCTGTGGAATTTCGCGCACCTGTTCGCGCAGGTCTACCCGCACGGCCCGGTCGAGAATGGGGATCAGCAGTACGACGCCGGGGCCTTTATCACCCACACAGCGCCCCAGGCGAAAAACTACGAGCCGCTGGTATTCTGGAACAATTTTGATGGCGTTATAGAAAAACACCAGCAAAATTAAAATCACGGCCCCAAACAGGCAAAAGACGGTCAGGTCAAGTCCACCAAACATCGCGAGCCTCCTCCAATCGTGACATAGTTAGGATCCGGGGTCTTGCGGCGGAACCGGTTCAACTTCGAGCAGCAAACCATTCCTGCGGATGACGCGCACCGCACTGCCCGAGGGAATGAAAGTATGGCTGGTAGCCGTCCAGCTTTCTCCATTAACATAAACAGTGCCCTGACGGTGAATATCAGTGGTGGCCCGCCCGATCATGCCGGTGATGCGGTCCAGGTCAAAGGCGCGGCGCGAGTGGATCGCCTCCAGCGTTTTGCGCCCCAGCCACCAGGTAAAAACCGTCACCAAGAGCGGCAGGAAGACGATCAACAGCGGGTGGATCGCCAGTTGGCCGTCCACCAGATCGAACAAAAAGGCCGACCCGGCCACAAATAACACCAGGGCGGCGGCGATGGTGGGCCAGACCCGTTGGGGTTCTTTCGAGCGCACGGCTATCCATAACAGCGCCAGAGCCGGCAGAAACAGGAGAACGGCCCACCAGTTAAAGGCCAGCGTGCTGATAATATACCCGGCAATCACCAGGATGAACATCGCCCCAAGTTCGAGCAGCCCGGTTCCTGGGGAGAGCATCGCGAGAATTGCCAGGATAAAGCCCAGCACCAGCAGCACATAGGCCACATTGGGGTTCAGAAGCGCGTCCATGCATTAGTTCCCATGAAAAGAACGTTGTCCGATGGAATTAATTATACTCATTTTGGGAAACCAGTTTTCTCAATCCGGGCAGAGTCGGCCTGCAATCGCTCGAAACAATTAGGTTAAGGCTGATCTTTGCGCTGCAGCGGCAGGGTGACGGTATAAATGGCCTGGTAAGCCTGGTGGTCGGCGCGGATGCCGTCAGAAGTTTCTCCACCTAACATGTACAAGAAGCTGTCGGAAGGGATCAGCCCAATGGCAGCACCCACCGGGTTGGGCGGCGCTTCAAACTGCCCCCACTGGTCTTCACTGATGACGTAGAGGAGGTTAGGGAGAGTGGCCGTCCAGGGGCCGTCGCCCTTGCCCCCTACCACGAAAACAAAGCCTGCCAGACTGGTAACGCCCATCGCATAGCGCGCATCCGGCAGTGGAGCGAGGGCTTCCCAGGCTTCTTCGCCGTTGGCTCCGCGTGAAGGGTAATAGGCCGCGTTGGTCGTCAGCGCCTGGCTGCCATCATACCCGCCGATGACCAGGATTTTGCCACCGGCGGCCACAGCTCCCATCTGAGCGCGGGGGTGCGGCATGGGCGCACCGCGCTCCCAATGGTTGCTGACGGGGTCATAGATATACACATCGGCGGAGGTTTTTGTCCCGTTCGCGCCGCCAAACAGATACAGGCGGCCCTCAAAGGGCGCGGCGGCGTAATCGCTGACGGCGGCAGGCAGGGAGGCGCGCGTTTCCCAGGTATTTTCGCGCGGATTATAGACTTCCAGCACGTTGGTAGCCTGTCCATTCGCCAGGCGTCCGCCGGGAACGTAAACGCGCTCGCCTAATACCACCGCCTGAATACCAGCCACGGCCGTTGGTTTTTTCGCCAGCGTTTCCCAACGATCCTGGTCTGGCAAATAACGCAGCAGACTGCCGTCAACGCCAGAGGGGGTCTCGCCGCCGATGAGGAGAAAACTGTTTTCATACGCAATGGCTGCCATGCCCTTGCGCGGGGCTGGCAGAGCGGCTTTGCTTAGCCAGCGGTTATTGGCACTCAGGATGGGTGAGGCTGGCAGAGACGCGGCTTCGGCGGTAGGGGTGGCGGCGCGCAACTGCGCAGTGGCCCAGCTTCTGGCGAAGACTACCGTGGTCGCCAGGAGAACGAGCAGCCCCGCGGCTAACGCCCAAGGGAGATAACGCCGCCTGGGCAAAACTGGCGGCACAGCGGCGAAGGACTCAGCAGGGGCAGGCGCTGGCTCGCGGGCAGCAGCAACCGGCGCACCGTTTGGGTTCGCCAGGCCGCCGGTGCTCTCAGCATCGGTATAAGCCTGACCTGGGCGGATCAACCCGATCTGGATCGCATACAGGGTGGCCTCGGTGCGCGTGGAAACGCCGATTTTAGCGAAAATGTTCCGCAGGTGAACTTTAACCGTATTCGGGCTAATCACCAGGCTTTTGGCAATTTCTTTGTTGGGCGCTCCGGTGGCTACCAGCCGCAGAATTTCGAGTTCGCGTTCACTAAGAGGCTCATTTGGATCGTACATCGCGCTAATTATAGCATTCTTGCTGTACCCGTTCAGGCGCGGGCGCTGCCTTTGGCTGGGCCCCGCGATGCGGACCGGGATTTTTGCCCCACCTTATCCGAGGAATCTCTAAAAGAAAATTGGTTATTGACTCTGTAGAATTTCCGTTCTATAATAAGCCCAACAGAAAGATTTAGAACAAAAGTTCCGTTCTTGAGTATTTCTCATCATAGAACATACAGGCGGAAAGGAGAGGCCAATGGCTCCCTATAATTATCGTCCTTCCAACCAGGGTCTGGCTGGCATTATGCAACGCTTGCAGCCAGGGATCGCCTTCATCGTGATGATTTTTGGTGCCCTGATTGCGTTTGAGATTTTCAACTACAGTACCACTGAACACGCCCTCAGTGACCTGCTGGGCAACCTCACGTTTGCCGGCATTCCCTGGGCCACTGTGCTGGCCCTGGCCTTTTGCGGGATTGACTTTGCCGGCATTGCGCGGTTGTTCACCCCAGAACAGGGTGCAGAAGAGCCGAAAGAAGTCTGGTACCTGTTTGGAGCCTGGCTTCTGGCGGCCACGATGAACGCGATTCTGACATGGTGGGGCGTGTCCATGGCCGTCGCCAGTCACACCATCCAGAGCAGTACCGTGATTGACCCGAAGACGATCTCAGGGATTGTACCGGTATTCGTGGCTGTGCTGGTATGGTTGATCCGCATTCTCATTATCGGTACGCTCTCGCTGGCTATGGACCGGCTGATGCACCCCGGCACTGAACAGCGCACGCCCATCCAAAAAGCAATGTCGGCGTATCAGGCGCGCCAGCCCCAGCCGCAACAGCCCCGCACGAGCCTGCCTCCGCAGCCCATGAACGTTCCTGCCGGCCTCAATTCAGGCGCTGTACAGCACCGGCCTGCGCAGACCATGCAGCGTTCTGCCGCCGCACCCCATGCGCGTCCCACCCAGCGCCCCATAGACCCGACGCTGGACGCCGATTACGACCAGCCGGCCCCGCCTGAACCGACCTATCACCGCCTCTCGATGAGCGCCCGACCGTCCGTCAATCGCCCCGTCTCCAATGGAGATAAAACCAATTCTACCAATGGGGAGAACGGCAACCCCCGCCGCTATATTCGCTAACGCGCTCTTTCTCATCCACAAAAATTCAGGCCGCCCCGGCGTTATCGGGGCGGCCTGGCGTTTTCCACTAAACCCGGTCGCTGGCCATCACCTGTTGACCGCTCTGCGCTTCATCGAAATTCACAAAAAATGAGAATCCCACGCTGATCATCATCAGGATCGGCGGGAAAACCGTCAGCAGAAAGCGGGCGGCGTTGTGCGGTTCGGGGCCGGGAACGTCGCCGCTGTGAAAGCCAAACAAGACGCCCACCAGGAAGAATGCTGAGCTTGTGAACAAGCCGTTGAGGCGGTTCATAAACCCCATCGCATTCGAGATAATCCCTTCGCGCCGCAGATTGTGCTTCTGCGTATCCTCATCCATGATCTTCGCGCCGATCAGATCCATGGTGGTAATCACCCCCGCGAAGCCAAAGCCCACCAGCGCACTGCCCAACAACGCTGTGACCAGTGAGTTGGCAAAGAACAGCGGAATAAACGCGACCGTCAGAGTTGCCAGGGCCGCCCGCCAGGTGGGGATCAGCGAGAACCTGCGCACCAGCCTGGCCCAAACCGCCACACAGCCAATGGCGATCAGCAAAACCGCCGCGAACAAAAAGGTGGATTGACTGTTGGGGATTCGCAGGGTGTACTTGACGAAAAAGGGCATTGACGCTAACACCAGCGACATGGCCGCGCTGTAGAAAGCGTTGGTAAAGCCGGCAATCCAGAACTTGCGGTTGGCGGCCAGGTTCTTGAGGCTGTCCCACAATTCTGGCTTTTTCTCCTCGGCCTGAAAAACCACTTCGCGCGCTGTAAGCGCCATATACAAGATCACCCCGCCGCCCAACAGCCCATAGATGACCGCCGTCCACTGGAACCCAATGGCATCTGTGACGACTGGGGTCAGAGCGATGCTGATAATCATGGCGACCAGTTGGAAGGCCTGCCGCAAAGCGTTGGTGGCGGCCCGGCTGGCATCCGTGCGGAACAGTTCAGGGAACAGCGCGCCGTAGTTGGCATTGATAACCGAGTCGAGCGTGCCGGTGAGGATATAAAACAGCATGGCATAAGCCAGCAGTGAATTCCCGGCCAGAAACGCCGGGGGGCTGTAAAACGCAATAAAGCCTAACACCAGCAGCGGCGCGCCGATCACCAGCCAGGGCCGCCTTCTGCCCCAGCGCGTGCGGGTGCGGTCTGAAAGAAAGCCGTAGACCGGGTTATCAATGGCGTCAATAAAGGTGTAGACAAACAGAATCAGCGCCATCTGCGCGGTGGTCAGCCCCAGCCGGTCTACATAATAGATGGCGGCATAGGTCTTGAGCATGTTAATAGGAATGGACGTGCCAAACATGCCAATGGCATAGTTGAAGGATTTCATCCGAGGTTCTGTCATGGGGTGGCAATCTCCTATCGCGCCGCAAGTGAAGTTCTCATCAATTCTGCGTTAATATTATGCCAATTCCGGTTTTGTGAGATAAGCAAAACGTCGAACCATACCGACGCAACCATTTTTGGCGACACCGCCAGTTTTTTCCATCCATTGAGGGACAAGCCGCTCGGAGGATAGAAAAATAAATCTACAGTTCTTTTGGCGGGTATAATTAAGGGTGGAATAATCCGGCGGGCAGATCCTGCCGAGCGAGGGAAGATGGGAGAAGACAAAGGCAATTTAAGCGAGTCGATCCAGGATTATATTAAGGCCATCTACGAGTTGTCGCTGTCAGGCGAGCCAACCTCAACCAACCAATTGGCCGAGCGGCTCAAAGTTCAGCCAGCTTCGGTAACGGGCATGTTAAAGCGCCTGGCGAGCATGGACCCGCCTCTGGTGATCTATCACAAACATCATGGGGTACAGCTTACCGAGGCCGGGCGGCGGGCTTCGCTTCAGGTAATCCGTCAACACCGCCTGATCGAACTGTTTCTGGTAGAAGTATTGGGCTATTCCTGGGATGAAATCCACGATGAGGCCGAACGCCTGGAACATGCCGTCTCACCGCGTTTTGGCGAGCGCCTGGCGCGCCTGCTGGGCGAGCCAGACTTTGACCCTCACGGCGACCCTATTCCCAACCGCGATCTGCATCTGCCTGAACTGCAGACCATCCCTCTTAGCGAAGTGCCGCCGGGAACACGAGCGCGGATCCGCAGGGTCATCACCAACAACCCGGCTCTGCTGCGCTACCTGGCGGAAATGGGCATCCAGCCGGGTGCGGAACTAGAAGTACTTACTCAGATCCCATTTGACCGCACCACTCACATCCGCGTGGACGAAAACGCCGCCGAGCGAGTGCTGGGGCCTGAGATCAGCGGATTATTACAGGTAGAAACCGTTGGCTGAAGGATGGAAATATGAGGGGAGCGGCTCTGCGCTCCCCTCATACCTGCTTTTCTTTTAAATCCAGCCGCGCAACTGCATGGCCTTAACCACGCGGTCAATTGCCACCATATAAGCAGCATCGCGCATATAGACGTTCTCTTTCAGCGCCATCTCCAGCACGCCGTGGAAGGCTGTGGTGATGCGCGTGTCGAGGCGCTGCAGCACTTCCTCTTTGGACCAGTAAAAGTTCATGTCGTTCTGGACGCTTTCAAAGTACGAGGTGATCACGCCGCCCGAATTGCAGAGAAAGTCGGGAATCATAAAGATATTGCGCTTCTTGATCTCCTCGTCGGCTTCGGGCGTGGTGGGGCCGTTGGCACCCTCGGCGATGATTTTGACGCGCGGGTGAATCTGGCCGACGTTTTCGGCGTTAATCTGCCCTTCCAGAGCGGCGGGGATGAGAACGTCGGCCTCTTTCTTAATCCATTCACCGCCGCCTTCGATGGTATAACCGGCCTCGCGGGCTTTGGTTTTGTCAATCGTGCCGTACTGGTCGGTGATGGTCATCAGGAAGTGCGGATCAACCCCATCTTCTTTATAAACGGTATAAGCACAGCGGTCCTCGCGGTCCCAATACGAGACGCACACCACCTTACCTTTGAGGATCTCGGTGAAGCCAATAGCGGCGTATTGGGCCACGTTGCCAAAGCCCTGGATGGCCGCGACGCACTGACTGGAATCCATTTTGAGATGCTTCATGGCTTCGCGCACGGTGTAGATGACGCCAAAGCCGGTGGCTTCGGTGCGGCCCAGCGAACCGCCGCTGCCCAACGGTTTGCCTGTAATCACACCAGGGGTATAGGCCCCCACCAGCTTGGAGTATTCATCCATCATCCAGCCCATCATCTGAGGGGTCGTGCCAACGTCCGGCGCGGGTACGTCCTGGCGCGGGCCGATGTTGCGCCAGATCTGGTCAATGTAGCCGCGCACGAGGCGCTCTTTTTCACTGGTGGAGAGGGTGGCCGAGTCGAGGATTACGCCGCCTTTGCCGCCGCCCAGGGGGATATCGGCGACCGCGCACTTCCAGGTCATCCACATTGCCAGAGCGCGGACGGTGTCGATGGTTTCAGCGGGGTGAAAGCGAATCCCGCCCTTGTTGGGGCCGCGCGCGTCATTGTGCTGCACGCGGAAGCCTTCGAATACGCGAATCGTGCCATCATCCATCCGTACCGGAATGCGAAAATGGTACTCTCGCATCGGCCAGCGCAAAATTTCAGCGACTTGTGGGTCCAGGTGCAGCATTTCGGCCACATGGTCGAACTGGCGCTGGGCCATTTCAAAAGCATTGTTGGTTGATGCCATCGGAACTCCTGTCTCCTGTGCCAAAGGTTAGATCGGTCTGCGGGTCAGGCGGCGCACCGGCCATACCTGTTAAAAAAATACGCGGGCTCCTCGGTCAGTTGCCCGCGTTTACTGCGCTGGTATGTAGAGTCGGTAATCCATTGGACGCCCACCCCGCCTATATGATGGATTGAATCTTTAACCTGTTCCGGGCCGCCCCGGCGCAGGCCGCATTGCTCAGATCAATCCTATCAATAGGGTATCAAAATCTACCTACAGCGTCAAGATGACGTTATTCGCCCTTCCCGCGTGATACCCGTCCCCCGACTACCTGTCAGTCATCAGGTGTTTCAGGCTGTTACCACCGCCACAGCAAAGCCGGGCAGGCGAAAGTTCTCGCCGCTCAGGGTTTCAACGCGGGCCGGACCGCCGGCGGTCTCCTGATCAACAATATGCACCTGCGCGCCGCTGAAGCCGGGCAGCGTGAGGTGAATGGGGCGATCGCGCTTGCTGACCAGCAGCAGCTTGCGCTGGCCCTGCGGGCCAACGAAGCCCTGTGCCAGGTAGAAGGGGATGGGGAACATGTCGCCGGTCACGGTGCTGACCACCCGGTCGGCGGGAGACAGACGGCGGATGAGCAGTTCCAACACGCGCAGGCGCGCGTTGGGCGCGCCTGTGTTCCAATCTACCATTGATACGCTTGGAAACTGCGAGGGGTAACCGACCAACTGGCTTTCACCGGCAATTTCAATGCCCAACTGCGCCAGGTGCGCAAAAATATAGGCATACACGGCCCCGGCCATGTTCCAATACACTGCCGGGATCTCCTGGGCCACGTGTCCCGGCATGAACTGCATCAGATCGTCCGCGCGGATTACGCCAATTTCGTTGATGGTCGTTTGCGTATCCGGCGCAAGCCGCCGGCGGATCGATTCGATAAAGCGCACGGTGGCGATAAAGCCGTCTGCCTGGGCAAAATAAGTGTGCTGTTCCACGTCCGGCGTTTCGTCGGGGGCCGGAACGGCGTAAAAATGGTAGCTAATCATATCCAGGGGCGTGCCTGGGCGGTGGTTTCGGGGATCGAGGAAATATTCGAAGAATTCGGGGTGCCGCCCCGGCGTAGCCAGCGACAGCCCCACGAATTTTAGATCCGGGTTAACGCTGCGGATGGCCGCGACAATCGCGTCGTAGCGAGCGGTGTACTGCCCGGCGGTGGTGTCATGTTCAAAATCGGGTTCGTTCAGCACTTCCCAATAATCAATCTTAAAGTGATGCCCCGACTCATGCCAGACGCCAAACTCATCCGTAAAACCGCCCTGTGTGTACCACGCCACCAAGCGCGCAAAGTAATCGCCCAATTCCTTCAGGGTGGGGTCGCGCAGTTCCGTCCCCACCTGGTAATTCCAGATCGGCTGATCGGGGTTGTCGGGATAGGGAACGAAGCGGTCGGCTTTGAACATCCAGGGGGGAATGGTGCTGAAGTTGAGCATCACCGGATGGCCCTGAGTAGCGTTGAGGAAATCGAGCGTGAACGGATCAATGCTGGTGAAGTTCCAACTGGTTTTGCCATCGGCGGGCGGGTAGAGGGCGGCAATCGAGTCGTGGGGGTAAGGAAACCAGGGGACAAAGCGGACGTAGTCGGCCCCCAGTTGGCGCAGTTCTTCAAAGACCCGGTCGTGGATGGGCGAGCTGCGCCTTAGCAGGGGGTTGACCACCACTTGCAGGGTAGGGACGGTGGTACGGTCGCAGATGATCTTATCCCACTCGATTTTGGGTGGGGCGGCGGTCAGGTCGATGGGAGTTGAGTCTTTCATCCTTTATCTCCTTATAGATTCCGACAGAAGGCGATCAATCACCGGCCCGATGGTCACCAAACGTTCGGCGTTCCACCGGCGGTACTCCTCAACAGCGGCCTGCATGGATTGAAGGCTGGCAGGGTGGGCGAGCAGGTCGGCAAGCACTGCACGCTGCGTCTGAACGTCCAGAGCCACCCACCCCAGGCGGTGACGGCGGATAAATTCGAGGTTGGCCTGTTCCTGCCCAGGGATGTAAGCCGTGGCGATAAACGGGCGGCCCAGCGTAACGGCCTCAAAGAGCATATTCGGCCCGGCCTTGCCCATCACCACGTCGGCGGCGGCCATGTAAGGGGCAATTTCTTTGGTGAAGGGCAGCGCAAACAGCCCTGGGGTGCGTTTAAACCGCTCGTACAACGCCCGGTTGGTTCCGACCGCCAGGATGATTTGCAGGCGGTCGAGCGTGAGGATATTTTCGACCGTGCGCACGAAGCGGGCCGCTCCCTCGCCGCCACCCTGTAGAAAGATCGTAAAACAATCAGGGCGCAAGCCCATCTGTTGGAAGATCGCCGCGCGCGAATCCTGATAATTGCGGTAGAATTGTAAGCGTACCGGCCAGCCCGATAGATGCAACCGCTGTGGATCGAAGCCTGCTTCTAAAGCCTGCTGGTGTGTCTCGCGCGTCGGCGCCAGTACTGCGTCGGCTCCCTGCTCGGTCAGCCAGCTTTGATGAACGCCATTGGGATCTGCAAACAGCATCACCAACGGGATCACGCGCCCGAGGCGGCGCATTGCGTAGGTGACTTCGGTGGTCAGGAAAGGGTAGGTGGTGATCGCCAGGTCGGGCCGGGCGCGGGCGAGCGCCGCCTGGACGTAACGCGACAGCAGCAGGTTCGATACCCGATGCGCCGCGCGCGCCCGCCCAGGGTGATCTGCCAGGCGAAATTCCGCCGCCCACAACCACAGCGCATGACGGCTGACCAGGCGGTAGTGCCAGTGAACGATGCCAGGCTGCGGGTCAATCATCTCAATCGTATAGCGATCTTGCAGCCGGTCGCGTAACGCCTCTGCCAGGCTGATGTGTCCGCCGCCGGTTTTAGAGGTAAAAATCAGAATTTTTGGCATATACCTTCCGGCAATGGGTTCTTTGTTGAAGATTGTGTTTTTGTTTTTTTGATCACTTAAGGGCAAGATCCTCAAGTGATTAAAAAAATCAATCCGCAGTCCTGTTGAATGCAGGGATCAGGATGTGACGATGACACTCAACTACCGGATTGAAGGAGAAGGCCCTCCGCTCCTGCTGATCCACGGCATGGGCGTAACGTTTACGATCTGGCAAAACCTCGCCCCACTGCTTAAAACCCATTATAAGCTAATCATGGTGGAGATGCCCGGTCATGGGGCCTCTCCGGCGCTGCCTTTCGAGGCCAATTATTACCAGGGCAGTGCTGAACAGCTCGAAGCTCTGCGCTGTGAGCTGGGCATTCAGCAGTGGATGCTCTTAGGGTATTCGATGGGCGCGTGGGTGGCGCAGGCTTACGTACAACGCTACGCTGAGCATGTTTCGGGGGTCATTTTCTTATGCCCGGGCGCAGTAACGCCCATTTGGTCGCTGTCCTTAAATTCCTTAATCCGCTTAGACAGCTTTTTTCCTGAAATCAGCCAGTGGCTGCTGCAAGGGCGCAGTCTGAGCCTGTTGGTGCGGCTGTTGGGATTTAACGGGCGCGGGCATCCGTACGCAGAGATGTGGACGCGTGAAATCGCCTCACAGCCTCTGCCAGTCATCAAAGCCCTGCTGCGTGACCTGCCGGGCAAGGGCCGCGCGCCTTTTTCAATCCCAGCCTGCCCGGCCATGGTCATTTGGGGCGCGCAAGATGCCCTCACCAGGCGACCCCGCCGGCTGCGCCCGGTGGACCGCGTGGTTAAAGGCACTCACAGCGCCCCTATGCTCAATGCGGAAGACATTGCACGCATCATCCGCAGTTTTCACGTCCCTGATTCCGCCGTTCATTCTCCGCCTGCGCGGGAAAACGGCATTCTCACTCTAGAGGGATCACCATGAACATCGGAGTCGGTATTGTGGGCCTGGCCCACGGTCACGTCAATATGTACTGCACCCAATGGCGTCAGAATCCCGATTGGGGCGTGCGAGTGGTCGCCGGGTGGGATCATAACCCCGGGCGCTTGCAAAAAGCCGCCGCTGATTTTGGCTTTGCCCCCTGCGCCAACCTCGACGACCTGCTGGCCCGCGCCGATGTACAGGCCGTGGTGATTGCTTCAGAAACTTCACTGCACGCCGAACTGGTGGAAAAAGCCGCGGCCGCCGGGAAGGTCATCGCACTGCAAAAGCCCCTGGCCCTGACCATGGCCGAAGCCGACCGGATTGTCGAGGCCGTCCACCGTTATAACGTCCCCTTCACCCTGGCCTGGCAAATGCGCGTGGACCCGCAAAATATTCAGATTAAAGAACTGCTGGAAAGCGGACAGTTGGGCAAGGTCTTTATGGTGCGCCGCCGGCACGGCCTGGGAACGCACACCTGGGCCGACTTTAATCAGACCTGGCACGTTCAGCCCGAATTGAACCGCGACATCTGGGCCGACGACTCGGCCCATGCCATTGACTTCATCCACTGGCTGTTGGGCGTGCCAGAGACCGTCACCGCTGAAGTGACTTCGCAGTATGACCCCAAGATCCCCATGGATAACGGCATTGCCATCTTCCGCTATCCGGGTGGCCCGCTGGCGGAAGTCTCATGTTCGTTTACCTGCGTGGCGGCAGAGAACACGGTTGAGGTGTTTGCTGAAAAGGGGAGCATCATCCAAAACTACGGCGACGTGCCTTCCTGTAACGTCCCCCGGCCTGAAGGCGCGGTTGGTCAGAAGTGGTTCATCAACGGAGCCTGGGTTCCTTCTGAATTCCCCAGCCCTGCGGGGCATGGGGCGCGCATCGCCGGGCTGGCTGGCCCGCTGGCGGCGTTCTTTAAGGGCGAGCGCCCGCCCATCGCTACCGCCGAAGATGGGCGCGACACCCTGCGCATGACCCTGGCGACTTACGTCTCTACCCGCGAAGGCCGGCGCGTGCGGCTGGATGAGGATGAGAAAATCCGCGCCGTATAAAGCAAAACGAGCCCATTCTCACTTATAGAAAATGGGCAGATGGAGCAGGCCAAAGCCGCCGTAGGCAAAGATGGCCGAGCCGAGGTAGGTGGGGATGGCCGCCGTCCAGACGTAGCGCCACAACGACACGCGGTAGACGCCGCCTAATACGCTGACAAACTTTGGCCCGTAGCCGGGTATCATCCGCGCGCCCAGCAGAAACAGCGCCGAGTTGACCGGCAGCCGGCCCAAACCAAACGGCAGAGACGCTTTGCGTTTTTCAAAATCGGCAATCTCGGCCAGGTGCGTGCCAACCATGTATTCCATGACCGCCGCCAGCAGGTTTCCCGTTCCCGATACCAGCGTGGCGGTCAGCGGGCCGTAGATGGTGCTGAGCATTACGGTCAGCGGCTCTGATGGGATCGGCGTGAAGCCCAACAGGCCATACAGCCCTATGCTGAGGAACAGCCCAATCCAGCCGGTTTGGTGAATGAAGGCCCGCACTGCTTCCATTTCTTCCGAAAGAAAAACCATTAAAAACAGGATCGCCAGGGCCGTCAGGCCCAGGACGATCCAGGATTGGCGGACGGGCTTCTTCGATACTTCTTCAACCATTGTTGAAAAAGTATATCCGATTCGTTTAGAAATTCAAACCATCAGTTTTGTTAATCAAAGAAATTTTCGTCGCCAGGGGGCAGATATTTAACCGCCTTTTCAGGGATCAGATCAACGCCCAGGCCGGGACGATCCCAGACTTTAATCACGCTGTTTGTGACAATCGGATCGGGCAGCCCTTCAACGATCTCGTACCACCACGGCTCGCGGGCTACCGGGTATTCAAAGGCGATATAGTTCTGCGGCATGGTAGCCGTCACCTGCACCAGCGCCGCCAGCCCGATCAGGCCATCGAAAATACCATGCGGGGCCATCATAATGCCGTGCAGGTCAGCATACTCCGCGATCCACTTCAGTTCGGCCAGCCCGCCCACATCTTCGGGGTCGGGTCCGACGATGTTCACAGCTTGTTTTTCGATTAACTCCCGGAAGTTCTGGCGCAGGTAAATCTGCTCGCCGGTGTGGATGGGCGTGCTGGTTTTCATGGTCAGGTCGCGGTACACATCTGCCAGCACGTAGGGGGTGTAATCGCCGGTGATCAGATCTTCCAGCCACATGATGTTATACGGCTCCAACGCCTTCGCCAGCCGGACGGCGTCGGTGGGCATCCAGCCGGGGCCGCAGTCGAGAGCCAGTCCCACTTCGTCGCCCAGGACGGATTTCATCGCTTCCACGCAGGCGATCACATGCTTCAGGCCGCGCTCGGTCAGCAAACCCTTATTCGAGTGCGCCCCGCCGCCGTGCAGTTCACCGTAGAAGAAGTTAGGAACCCCACGCACCATTTGGCTGTGGAACCCAACGCCCATTTTTACAAAGCTGAAGCCCTCTGGGCGGGCTTTCATTTTGGCAACGTCGGCGGCGTAGTCTTCTGGCCCACAGCCCGTCATCGGGAAGCGCACCCCGCCGTTGTACACCCGCACTTCATCGCGCACTTTGCCGCCCAACAGCTTATAGACCGGCAGACCGGCGGCCTTGCCGGCGATATCCCACAAGGCCATTTCAATCGCGCTGACGGCACTGCCCCAGGGTTTAAAACCGGCCAGGCGGCGGATGCGCATCATCACCCGCTCAACATTGGTCGGGTCTTCGCCGATCAGGTAGGGCTTGTAGAACAGCACGTGCGGCTTCAGGTAGGGCTTGGTCGCCTCGGCCTGCCCGTACCCATATATCCCTTCGTCCGTCTCAATACGGACAACCGGGTTCTGGCCCAAGATCGTACATTTGAGGTCCGTGATTTTCATGGCAATACCTCTAGGTAAATGGGATGGAAAGGGTTCTTCCCTTTCAGAAATTATAGGCTCGAACCAGAAAGATGATGGGATTCCTCGGCTCTGACTTTTGAACCTGACCAGGGAAGGAGAGGCGATCCGGAAGAAAAAAAACACAAACGAATTCTACAAACATTATACATATATTTTACAAAGATAAAAAAAGCCATACAATGGACATGAGACAGCAATTAAACAAAGGAGAATAAGAAATGAACAAAGATATCTTACGGCAATGGACCGTCATTATCACCACGGCCTTTGCATTAGTGGTCAACGGGCTTGCCAACGCTCTGCCGCTTAACGGCCGCCAAACCGGCGAAATATCCGATAGTTTTAACGTGATCTTCGTACCCGCCGGTTATGTTTTTTCGATCTGGGGTCTCATTTACATAGCTCTGGCCGCCTATACCTTCTACCAGGCCTTGCCCGCACAGCGCGCCAACCCGCGCCTGCGTAGTACCGGCTGGTGGGTGGCCGCCAGCAATATCTTCAATAGTGCGTGGATTTTCTTCTGGCACTATGGCCTCTTTGCGGCGACACTGATTGCCATGCTGGGGATTCTGACATCCCTCATTATCGTTTACCTGCGGCTCGATATTGGCCGAGCGCACTTTACCAACATCGAGCGATTGGCCGTTGCCATGCCTTTCAGCATCTACCTGGGCTGGATCACTGTGGCGACGATTGCCAACGTTACCGCTGTACTGGCAGACCTGGGTTGGCGCGGCGGGGGCATTAGCGAAGCCACCTGGGCCGTGATCCTGCTAGCCGCTGGGGTGATCATCGCCGCGCTGATGGCCTTTACGCGCTCCGACAGCGCCTATCTGCTGGTTTTGGTGTGGGCCTTCACCGGCATCGCCGTGCGCTGGCCGGATCTGCCGGCAGTGAATACAGCCGGCTTCACCGCCGCCGCCCTAGTGTTAGTTCTTCTGGCCGTAAGCCGGGTCATCCCTTACCGCCTGGGAACCATCCGCCAGTCGGCTCGGTGAAGCCCAGTTAGACGCCGCGCTCCAATGGCAAGATTGCGCAAAGTTTTCAGTGCCGCAGTTCCGCGCCCTGCCGAATGAGCAGTTCCTGCAGGCGCTTAACGTCCAGCCCGCGAGGCTGGACGTTTTGCTGGCAGGCCAGCGCCGCGGCCGCGCCTGCCGCCTGTCCAACCGCCATCATCGGGGCCATGGCCCGGTGCGATTCATACGGCTGCTGTTCGCTGGAAATGCTGCGCCCCGCCACCAGCAAACCCTCTACGTTTAACGGGAGCAGACAGCGGTAGGGAATGTCATATCCCTCGTGTTCCAGGTAGCGGCGGTAACCGTAATAGGCGATGATGGGGCAGGAACTGATGGCAATGACATCCTCAAAACGCCGGCCAGTGATGGCATCTTCAGCCGTCAGTTTATATTCGCCTTCGATAAAGCGCGTCTGGCGCACGCCCAAGAGCGGCGGCGTCTCGATCAGGCGGGCATCCGTTAGTTCGGGGTGTTGGGTCTGCTTGCGGGCGAAATCCTCGTAGATTTGCAGGCGCGCCTGCACCTCGGCCTCGGAAAGCTGGACGGCATCTATGCCCGAAATCGGCCCTACCCCCGGCCCCCATACCACTGCGTGCGAGCCAAAATCGCAGGCGAAGGGTTCCGCCGGGCGGGTTTTGCCAAAAGCGATCCGGTACATCAGCCCATCATTCAGGCGGGGGGCCTCAGCGCGGGCTGTCTGCCAGAAGGGCGCGCCGGCCCGCGCCGCTACGTCTGCGTCGCCGGAAGCATCTACCACCACCCGCGCCTCAATCGCCTGCCGGCCCGATTTGTTTTCTACAATCACGCCGGTGACCGTCTGACCTTCCAGGATGGGTTGGCAGAAATACGTGTGCAAAAGCAGTTCTACCCCGGCCTGAACGCACAGCCGCAGGGTGACAAATTTGAACTTCTCGGTGTCAATTGCGTAACTGTAACTCAACTGCCCCGGCAAAGCAGGGTATTCTTTTTGCGGGTAGGGACTGCGCCCCAGGCCATCCAGCTCTTTTAACTGCAAAATGATCTCTTCGGCAATTCCGCGCACGGTCTGGATTGAATCTGGCTCCACCTGGTTGCGAAAACCGTTAATGCAGGCCATCAGCGAAGCGGTAGCCGTGCCGCCCAAGTAGCCAAACTGCTCAATCAACAGGGTTTTGGCCCCCGCACGGGCCGCCGCGACGGCGGCTGTCAGCCCCGCAGGGCCGCCGCCAACCACAACGACATCCACGGCACGCGTTATAGGCAGTTCGCGCGCAGGTTCCAGATAGGTTTTCATAGTTGCTCATCCTCGTTGGTTTGAATAGCGCCTGAAGAGGGTGTGTTTCGCCACTAAACCACCCCTGAAGATCATCATAGCCCGGCCCTGGAATCCTGTCAATTAGAATCAGCGGTGAGCGCAGGCGAAAGATTGAGTATAATTCCTATCGAAATTCAACCCAATGATGGAGGAGGGCAACATGGCAACTGCTTTACCCACAGCAACCTTAGGACGAACCGGCCTGCAAGTCACCCGGTTGGGTTACGGCGCGATGGAGATTCGCGGCTCGCGCATTTGGGGAGGCCGCCCGGTCACGGATGACCAGGCCAGGACCATTCTCAACGCCGTTTTAGACGCCGGGATTAACTTCATCGACACCGCCAACGATTACGGGCGCAGTGAGGAATTCATCGGCAAGTATATCGCCCACCGACGCAGTGAGTACATCCTGGCAACCAAGTGCGGCTGCCACGTGGTCCGCCGCGACGAGAATACCGATGACACCCCCCACGTGTGGACGCGCGAAAACCTCTTCCGCGGCCTGCATGAGAGCCTGGAGCGCATGAAAACCGACGTCATTGACATCATGCAGCTCCACAACCCGCCGGTCGAAGAGGTCGAGAAGAATCACCTCGTTGATGTACTGCGCGAGATGCAGGCTCAAGGCAAAGTCCGCTTTATCAGCATCTCTACCACCCTGCCTCACCTGCCCACTTACCTGGAATGGGGCGTGTTCGACACCTTCCAGATCCCCTACTCGGCCCTGGAGCGCGATCACGAGAACTGGATCACGAAGGCAGACGAGGCCGGTATTGGCACGATCATCCGCGGCGGCGTAGCACGCGGCGAGCCGGGCGCCGGGTTGGGCAACCAGGATCGTTGGGCGAAGTTTAATGAAGCCAAACTGGATGAACTGCGCGAGCCAGGTGAAAGCCGCTCGGCTTTTATGCTGCGCTTCACCCTCACCCACCCCTCGGTTGATACGATCATCGCCGGCACGCTTCAGCCGGAACATCTGCAAGAGAACATCCAGGCCGTCTTGCGCGGCCCGCTTTCGCCAGAAGTATATGCCGAGGCCAAGCGGCGGCTAGACGCGGTTGGAGTCCGTCCCAAGTAAGCTCTGACTGCCTGGATGGGGGGAAGCTCTGCCATCTCCCATCCAGGCAGTCAATTTAGTTCACAGGCAGTTCTAAGACCTCGCCGGGTTTCAGCATCACGATGCGGGCATCCAGGCCGTACGTGCTTTCAACCAGGTCTGAGGCGCGGAGGTCGGCAAAGGGGCCGGGCGACTTCCCAAACGGCCAGTAGTGATAGGGAACCAACACCTTTGCCCCGCACGAGGCGGCCACGCGCGCCGACCCCTCCGGTCCCAAATGTGAGTCGACGGCGGCCACATCGTAGAGCAGTACATCCACGTCCTTAAACGTGAACAATTCGTCAATCAGGCGCGTATCGCCCGGATGCCAGATACTGCCCTCCGGCGCGCGCAGCAGATAGCCACAGCAGTCACCCCGCTGCCAGGGGTTTTCTGCCTGCCAGTCGTGTAGCGCCGGGGTGATGGTAACTTCGAGCGCACCAACCATCAACGTGTCAAAGTCGCGGGCGGTCAGGATGCGGTCTGACGAGATGCCCAGCGCAGCCAAAACCCGCGCCACCGGCGGCGGAGCCAAAAAACGGCAGTCCAAACGCTCCGCCAGGGTACGGGCGGTCAGGCGGCCAATATGGTCATCGTCGCCGTGCGTGTAACACACCAGCCCCGCGCGCGGAACCTCCCCAGCGGTAATCGGCAGAGGCCGGTCGAGCGCAAACCCGGCTTCGCTGACGGACCGGCCTTCCTGTTCCACCACGCTTAACAGCGGGTCAATCAGCACCGTCAGACCGTGAACGTTCACCACCAGCCCGGCCATGCCCAACCAGGCCATGCGGGTATGGGCCGTATCGGTGAAAAAATCCAGGGCGAGCGGAATGCTTTCAGCCTGGCTCATGGTCGGGTCATTCCAGGAAAAAGACCTGCTCGAGCTTTACCAGCCCTTCGTCGGCGTGCTTGCCGCCGATATTCTCGAAGAAGGGGGCCATCTCGGCCTGCCAGCGGGCGTTGACCTCTTCCTTCGACATAGCCTCGACGGCATCTTCCAGGCTGCCGGGCGTTTCAAAATAGCCAAAGAGCAGTCCATCGGGGGCCATGAATAACGAGTAGTTATGCCAGCCGGTGCGCCGCAGTGCGTCCAGCATTTCCGGCCAGACTTCGCGGTGGCGGGCCTTGTATTCTTCAATGCGATCCTGCTTCACTTTCAGTAAAAAGCCGTAGCGGTTCATCGCTTCCCTCCCCTTTAGCAAACGCGGATAACTTCAATCCCCAGCAGATCGGCAAGGCGCTCAATTTTCTCGGCGATATGCCCTACCCCGATGGCGCAGTGGTGCGAAGGACCGGCTTTGGCCCACTCGTTCACAAAGCGTTTGGCTCCCACCGCAAAGCGGTAGCGGCTGTTGGTATTGCCAATCATTAAGGTAGGGCCTGGCTCGGTCTGCCCTTCAGCCACCAACAGCTTGATGGACCCATCTTTCTCTTGCAGCACTGAGAGCAGTGTCACCGGGCCGTGCTTCACGCTCATCTGAATGGACAGCCCTTTGCCCGGCTTGCCGTGATACACCATCAGCGGAACCAACTGCACCTTGCCTTCGGCAATAGCGGCGTGACCAGGGCCGTCATGCCCCAATAACACCACGTCGTCTTCAAAATCCATCAGATAAAACTCTGAGAACGACCCTCCCGCTCCAAATGTGTCCATGATCTTCATGGCAAAGGCGTTTTTGATCTCAAACTCCCCGGCCACCGGCACATGGTTAGCCGTCAAGAGGGTGTTCCCGGCGATCATCGAGGTGACGATATCTTCATGGTCACTGCCGGGGCGGCCCTCGTAGTAATAGGCCATAAAGCCCAGCTTGTGGCGTTCTACCAGGCGGTGCAGGGCGCAAGAAGTGCGCGCCGCCCGCCGCAGTTCGGCCTCGCTGCACTCCGGGCTTACCTGGAAGGTCTCGTTGAACCTTGCCAGCATGGCCTGCAGTTCTTCTTCGCCAACGCCATCGCGGAGTTCCTTAACCTCGTCAATCTCAACGATCACAAATTGGGTTCCAAACACTGCCGCCAGTTGGGTATAGTCAGAATACACGTCTAACATGCCGCAGTAATAGTGGCCCAGCAGTCCAATCGCCGAGTCGCGCAGCGTGGCCTTCACCCAGGCGGCATCCACCCACGCTTCGATCTCGCGCCAGGCCGCGTCGTCATCCAGCACGCCCGTCACCAGGTGATAATCTATCCCAGAGCGTTTAAAGACGCTGGCGATTTCCGGCGTAGAGCAGGCCTGGCAGTGGGCCAGCCATTCGCCGGTCATCTCCTCGCGGCTGGGCAGGGCGTTAAAGGCGGCGTAATCCAGGCGGGCCACCGGCTGAAGGTTGAGCACCACCACCGGCACGCGCGTCTGCTGCACCACCGGCAGTACCGTTGAGCTGAGCGCGTAGGTTGAAATGTACAGGAAGATGATCTCTACCCGATCCGAGGCAAACAGGTGCGCGGCGGCATGAGCCTTCTCCACGCTGTCCACCAGGCCGGCATCCACCACCACCACGCGCTGGCTCGCCATACGGTCGTGGATGTAGCGTTGGTAGCCCTCCAGCTTTTCTTTCAGACCTTTAAACTGGGGCCAGTAGGTATCCAGGCCAATCCCAAACAGGCCCACCTTGATCGGTACAGTCTCTTGTGGTTGCATCTCATGCCCTCCTTGGACAGTTTGCGCTCATTTTTTATCATTATTCTACATTAACTGCTGGCGCTGCTGTACCGCCTGACCCCGGCCTTCCATACGCGCGAGGACAGGAAAAGGCAGACTACCCCTACCCCTACAAAACCTACCGTCTGCCCTACAGCCAGGTCGCCGCGCAGTCCTTGCAGCGGCACGGTGGTTGCCACTGCGATGGGGATGATGAACGTGATGACAAAGCGCAGCCAGGGCGGGTAAATGTTGGCCGGGTAGCGCCCGGCATCCATCAGAGCTTGCAGGATGGTAACGTTGTTATCAAATTTGACAAACCAGAAGGTAAAGGCAATTAGCACGATCCACAGACTGTACAGCACCATCATGCCAGACAGTACCAGGGCCAGAAAGGTCAACAGGCCGCCGGCCGTCACCGTGCGCCCCGCCATGCCCACCCCCACAACAATCAGAAGCGACGCAATTAACAGTTCCCACATCCGCCAGATGGTGATGCGCGAAAACGTGACCAAAAACTGGCTGCTGACCGGCTGAAGCAGGTCGTAATCAAATGATCCGGTGCGGACGGCCTGGTTAAAGCGGTTGGTATTCGGCCAGATCAGGGAGCTCATCAAGAAATTCGCCAGCCGCCAGACCCCCAACAGCGCCAGCAGGTCGCCCATGCTCCAACCGCTCAGGCTGGAAGTGTTATTAAAGATGATTTGCAGGCTGATCAGCTCCCACCCCAACCAGATCAGGTTCATCACCAGGCTTAAGGCGGCGTCGGCGCGGTAGGCTAACACCTGCTGGATGTTGATCTTTAAAAAGGCCAGGATGAGTTTCAGGGCGTGCATGGCTTACGCTCCCACCGCTGAATAGCGTTTCAGCCCGGCGCTCCAGATCCAGCGAAAGCCCAGCGCCGTCAACAGCAGCCAGAGGCCCTGTAGGGCGAAGTTCCACAGAATTTGCTCCGGCGTCAGCCGCCCCAAAACCAACTGGACCGGAAAGTAGAGGAAAAGGTGAAAAGGCAGTACAAAAGCGATCTTCTGCGCCACCGCCGGCAGCAGGGTAAGGGGGACGAAGATGCCGCCCAGCAAGAGTTGAAACCCAAACAGGAATTCACTGAGCGAGTACACCTGCGTCGTCCAGAAAGAAGCGCAGGTGATCATGGCCCCCAACAGGAAGTTGATCAGGAAGCCCAACAGCACCGCCGGGATGGTGAGCAGCAGGCTGGCAGCCGTAATACTGCTGAAATCGGGCCGGAACAACAGGTAGAGCAGTCCCCAAACGGGCAGCAGGACTACGAAGGTCAGGGCCTTGTTGGCGAGATTGTTCATCAGGGTATTGGTCAATACCGGGTGAACCGGGAGCAGCAGTTCGCCCGAAAGCGTGCCATCCTGCACTTTATAAGCCAGCACCCAGATCGAAATTTCGCCGGTGAGGTTCTCAATAATCAACAGGGCCAGGTAATAGACGGTGAAATCGTTGACCGTCAGCCCCGCGACCTGCCCCTGCGCCGCCGCCACCGAGCGCCACACCGACAGGAACACCACCGGCGAAACTAACCCATACAGCACGTACATCAGCAGGTTGGCGCGGTACTGCCACTGTAAAGCCCAGTTCACCTGCCACATGCGCGCGATGATCTTGAACATGCGTACTTACTCCTGAAAGGCCCGCTCGATCACCACCTCAATGGGCGGGTCTTCGACCGTCAGGTCCAGCACCGGAAGGTTCGCCAGCATGGCGGCGGTAATCTGCGCCACCTGATCGGCGCGCACCTGCACCTGGCGCTTACCCCCCTCGCCGCCGTTGACGAGCGTCCCATATACCGAGAGGTCCGCTTCGGCATTGTCAATCAGATCTACGCCGATGATCTTAAAGGGCGCAATCCGGCGCGAAAGTTCGGTCAGTCCGCCATCGTATTTCAACCGCCCGTGATGGATGATGATAATGCGCTCGCACAGGGCCGTCACGTCTGCCATGTAGTGACTGGTGAGCAGGATGGTGGCTCCGGTGCGGCGGTTGTATTCTTTGAGAAAAGCCCGGATGCGCGCCTGTGAGCTGATATCCAGGCCAATAGTGGGTTCGTCCAGGAACAGCACTTTCGGACGGTGCAGGAGGGCGGCGGCCAGCTCGCATTTCATGCGCTCTCCCAAAGACAGGTTGCGCACCGGCTTGCGCATCAGCGGCCCCAGTTCCAGCAGTTCATCCAATTCTTTCAGCGTGCTTGTGTAATCAGCGTCGCTCAGGCGGTAGACGGCCTGGTAGAGCAAAAAAGAGTCGACGGCGGGGATATCCCACGCCAGACGGTTGCGCTGGCCCATCACCAGCGTAATTGAGCGCAAAAAGCCCGCGCGCCGCTCCCAGGGGATGCAGCCCAACACACGGGCCGTGCCAGCGGTGGGATGCAGCAGCCCCGCTAGCATCTTGAGCGTGGTGGTTTTGCCCGCTCCGTTTGGCCCTAAAAACCCAACGATCTCACCCGTGCCAATCTGAAAACTGACTTCCTGGACGGCCCTGACGTCATTATATTTGCGCCTGAAGAATCCACGCAGGGCCGCGCCAAAGCCGCCTTCGCGTTCTGGCACTTTGTAAGTTTTGCTCAGGCGATCAACGAGGATGGGATCGTCTGACCGGCTCATTCTGAAAGCACTTCGTTGGCCCGAATCACTCTCTGATAGTATTTGGCGCTGTCTTTTAAAATCCGCTGTTGAGTGGCGTAATCCACGTAGACAATCCCAAAGCGGCGGCTGTAGCCCAGGGCCCACTCAAAGTTATCCAGCAGGGACCAGACGAAATAGCCGCGCAGCGGCACGCCCTCTGAAATGGCCCGGCGGGCCGCGGCGAAATGCTCGCGCAAGAAAGAGACGCGGCGCTCATCGTGAACTTCACCCGCTTCCACCTGGTCTTCAAAGGCCGCGCCGTTTTCGGTGATATAAATGGCCGGCGGGCGGTAGGTGCGGTGAATGTGTACCAGCAGTTCGCGCAGTCCATCGGGCATGACGGCCCAATCCATCGCGGTGACTTCGTAACCGGCCTCTACCAGTTCGGCGGCTTTCAGGTTGGTATAGCCCAGGCCGCTGACATCTGCGCTGACCGAGCGCACAAAGTTGTTGGTATAGTAGTTGACGCCCAAAAAATCAATCGGCGCGGCGATCTGTTCCAGGTCGCCGGGTTCGATGGCCGGGGCGCTGTCGCCGTAGAAGGAAAGCATATCTTCAGGATAGCCGCGCCCAAAGATGGGGTCGAGGAACCAGCGGTTGAGCTGGCCGTCTGCCATGCGCGCGGCCTGACGATCCGCCGGCATACTGGAGGCCGGGTAAGCCAGACCGAGGTTCAGGGTAATGCCCACCTGCGCGCCGGGGCAAAGGGCACGCAGTACCGCCACCGAGCGCCCGTGCGCCAGCAGGAGGTGATGAGCGGCTTGATTAGCCGCCGACAGATTCCGGACGCCGGGAGCATGCACGCCCCAGTAATACCCCGCGTAAGCCGAAACGTGCGGCTCGTTCAGGGTGATCCAGTACTTTACCCGATCACCCAGGCGCTGGGCCACCGTTTCGGTATACCCGGCAAAGGCGTCCACCACTGAACGGTTGGGCCAGCCGCCTTTATCTTCCAGGGCCTGGGGCAGATCCCAATGGTAGAGGGTGATAAACGGCTCAATTCCGGCTGCCAGCAGGGCATCTACCAGCCGGTCATAAAAATCTAATCCCGCCGGGTTAACCCAGCCTTCGCCGTTTGGGAGGATACGCGGCCAGGAGAGCGAGAAGCGGTAAGCCTTTAGCCCCAAAGACTTCATCAATGCCACGTCTTCCTGCCAGCGGTGATAGTGATCGTCGGCGACATCGCCCGTATCGTTATTGAGGATGTTACCCTCGGTGTGGCTGAAGGTATCCCAGATCGAAGGACCTTTGCCGTCTTCATCCCAGGCGCCCTCAATTTGATAAGAAGCGGTGGCGGCCCCCCAGATAAAACTTGCCGGGAAGCGGGTGAGGGCCTGGCGGGCCGATGGGGTTGGTTGCTCTGATTGTTGCATACGGTTTTCCACCATTCCAAAGAGAATCATCACAGGTCAAACGGGTGGGGGCATCGCCCTTCCCCCACGCGTTTAATTATAAGCGAAAGTCTAACGGCACGAGAACCGCTAAAGTTGAAAGAGGATGGCACGCGCCATCCTCTGTCGGGTTTTACACAAGAAAGAGTTTCTAGAACTTACCGTACAGCGGGCCGAAGTTGGCGCAGGCGCGGTAGTCTGCCCCTACGGGGTCTTGCGCGCCAAAGAGATTCCAGGCGCTGGGGCGAAATACCTCCTCATCGGGGACGTTGTGCATCGCCACCGGAATGCGGAGCAGCGAGGCCAGCGCGATCAGGTCGGCGCCAATGTGGCCGTAGCTAATCGCTCCGTGATTGGCGCTCCAATTGTTCATCACCGAATACACGTCGCGGAAGGGGCCAGAGCCGGTGACGCGCGGCACGAACCAGTGCGTGGGCCAGGTCGGATCAGTGCGCTCATCAATCTTCTTTGCTACTTCTTCGGGCAGGTCTACAATTGACCCTTCAGCGATCTGCAAGACCGGCCCCAAGCCCTTCACCAGGCTCAGGCGCGACATAGTTACCGGCATGCCGCCGCGCGTGAGGAAGTTAGAGGAGAACCCGCCGCCGCGGAAATAGCCGGTGGAGGCCGGATACCAGGTGGTGGCCTTCAGACAGGCTTCAACTTCAGCCTGGTCAATCTCCCAGAACGGCTTCATGGCGGGTTTTCCGTCGCGCTCCTGCCGGCCGGTCGCGTCCAGCGTAGCCGCGCCGGAGTTAATCAGATGGATGAATCCACCGGCGGCCTCTCCGCTGAGAGTGTAGCCGGTGACGCGCTTGACCGCCTCTGGGCTCCAGTACGTGCGCACATCGGCAAAAATCTGAGCGGTGTTGGTTAACAGGTAGCCAAACAGCATCGAAACGCCGTTGAAAGCGTCGTTTTCGGTAGCAAACACGTAGGGCTGGCGGATGCCGTTCCAGTCAAACGAAGAGTTGAGGATGGCTTCCATGAAATCGCCGTTGGGGAAGTGATCGGTCCACTGGCGCTGACCCTGGAAGCCAGCCACCAGGGCATTGTGCCCCAGGGCTTCTTCGCCAAAGCCCAGTTCGGCCAGGCGGGGGTTGCCCACCATCATATCGCGGGCGATCATGGTCATCTTGACGACCATTTCCCAATCTTTGTCTTTTTGGGCGCGGGTGCGCTGCTTTTCGGGCGGGTTGCGGTCAACGCCCTCTTTGCAGTATTGTTTGGTCCAGGCGATGGCTTTTTGGTATTCAACCGGGTCGTAAATGCCTTCTTCAATGCGGCGGATAAACTCGCTCATATCAGCGACTTCCACGCGCATCCCCAGGTAGCTCTCGAAGAAATCTTGATTGACAATGGAACCGGCAATACCCATCGAAACCGAACCCAATGAGAGGTAGGATTTGCCGCGCATCATGGCAACGGCCAACCCCGCGCGGGCAAAGCGCAGTAGTTTCTCCTGTACATCTGCCGGGATAGACGAATCGCCCTTATCCTGAACGTCGTGGCCGTAGATGCCAAAGGCCGGCAGGCCCTTTTGGTTATGGGCCGCCAGCACTGCCGCCAGGTAGACCGCGCCGGGCCGCTCGGTCCCGTTAAAGCCCCACACCGCTTTGGGCAGGTGAGGGTCCATATCCATCGTTTCCGAACCATAACACCAGCAGGGCGTGACGGTCAGCGAAACGCCCACTCCCGCGCGGCGGAACTTCTCGGCAGCCAGGGCGGCTTCGGCCACGCCCCCGATGCAGGTATCGGCGATGACGCACTCGACCGGCTGTCCATTGGGATAGCGCAGGTTGGCCGAAAGAAACTCGGCTGTGGCGCGCGCCAGGCCCATGGTCTGATCTTCCAGCGATTCACGCACGCCGCCCCAGCGCCCATCAATCGCGGGACGGATGCCGATCTTCGGAAACTCTCCAACCAATCGATTCTTTCCAACGACAGGTTCAGCTTCACGTACCTGGGTCATCTTGCACTTCTCCTTTCAAAATCATAAAAAGGCGTTTCAAGGTGTTTTCCAGCCGGCCATCATCTAGACAGGGACAAAAATGATATCATAAGACTACACACCCGGCGCCCAACACCTGACGGGGAGGCGCGTCGCATTCCAGCTTAAGGACTGTCACCTGGGCGAAGGGGTCAGGGTTGTGTTCGGGCAGGCCGGAGAGAATCAGACGATCTTCACTTTGCTCGAACTGCACCGGCTGACCGGTTGCCAGGATCGAGGCACGCTGTACCCGGCAGCGCAGCCCACCAATTGCCAGCCGGCTGCCCACCCAACGGCTGCACCAATAGTAAGCGGTATTGCCCTTCACCGTCCAGCCGCCGGTTGGCATCCACTCCATGTGAGCGCGGTCCACGGCCCCATAGACGGCCTCGCCGTTGACCGCCAACCACTTGCCTACCGGTTCCAGGCGCTCGTAGGCTTCTGGCGGAACCGAGCCATCGGGCGCGGGGCCGATGTTAAGCAACAGGTTGCCCTGCCCGGCCGCGGCTGTGCGCAGCATCTCTAACACCTCGCGGGGACGGCGCCAGTCTTCGGCGGGCGCATAGGGCATGTAACCCCACGAGCCGTTGAAGGTCATGCAGGCTTCCCAGTCGCGCCCTTCGCTCTCGGCGGTGACGTGTTCTTCTGGCGTGCCAAAATCTTCTGGAAGCTGGGCGCGGTTGTTAATGATGATCTCAGGTTGAAGCTCGCGCACCATGGCATTCATTTTGGCGCTTTCCCATAATTCGGGCGACCGCAGGGGCCAGGAAACGTCATACCATAAAATATCAATCTTGCCGTAGTTGCTCATCAGTTCGCGCACGCAGCCCTGGGTGAAATCCAAAAAGCGGCGGCGAGCGTCTTCGTCTACAGCACAGCGGGCGCCATCGGGGTGATGCCAATCCATCAGCGAGTAGTAAAACCCCACCCTTAGCCCGTGCTTGCGGCAGGCCGCCACGTATTCTTCCACCAGGTCGCGTTGGGGACCAAGGCGGTAAGCGTTATAGGGGGTCTGCCGGGTGTTCCACAGGCAAAAGCCCTCATGGTGTTTGGTGGTCATCACCATATACTTCATGCCCGACTCTTTCGCCAGGCGCGCCCACTCATCGGCGGGCCAGGGCTTCACCTGCCAGCTTTGGGCCAATTGTTCATATTCAGCCACCGGGATGTGCTCGCGGTTCATAGCCCATTCATGGCGGCCTAACTGCGAGTAGAGTCCCCAATGGATGAACATGCCAAACCGTGCCTCGCGCCACCACTGCATCCGGCGGTCGCGGTTGGCCTTAACGATCTCCTGCTCGGTCACGACAGACATTCCAATACCTCCACAAAGTGCAATCAGGCACGCCTATTAATTGCCAAGATTCGCAACGACAAGAACCGGCGGGCCTGCACTGATTAAGTATATCCCTTTCTGCGCAACCGGCCCGGCAGAATGGCGAACCATCCGGGAAAATTTGCGCGCCCCCTAGGCCGGTCGGCGCGCGATATGCCAGATTACCTTGCCCTGCACCCACTGCCGCCGGATGGGGCCAAAGGCACGGCTGTCAATGCTGTTTTCCTGTTCACCCATTACAAACAGGCGCTGACCGCCCTCTTCCACCCAGTCTATGCGCTTGATTAGCCGCCCGTAGACCGGGTGATCGAAGACGATGACATCTCCAGGGCGCAAAGAGGCAAACAGGATGGGGAGCGTGGCAATGACCACAAAATCCCCATCCTGATAAGCCGGGTGCAGGCTGTGGCCGGAAACCTTAAGGATTTTAAGCATGACCCGGCCTCCCGCCGCGCCTGACCTGCTTAGAGTACGGGAACGACGATCTCTTCGCCGGGCTTATAAGGGGCTTTGACGCGTTTGGTCTGGATATTCTTGGTCGCCCAGAAGATTTCGGCAAAGCGATTGACCGCCTGGAGCAGATCCAGGGCCGTCTCGCGGCTAACGCTCTGGCGGGCCTTCGAGGCCAACTGCATGATCTTGTGCGCCAGGCCGGGCAGTTCGGGGAACTGGTCAATCTGCTCCTGCTTGATGTAATCGCCAAAGATGACGCGAATCTCGCGTTTGACCAATTCAGCGTGTTCTTCCTTAACCAGCACATAGCGCGCCATGCTGTTCTGGTACGCTTGCGAGGCGGGGTCATGCGTGCCTTTGAGCTCATTCATCAGGTCAATCATGCGAATCACCGTCAGCGCGCCGATGATCGCAGCGTGCGGGTCGTAGATGCCGCAGGGAATATCGCAGTGGGCGCTGGCCTGGTCGAATTTAACCAGCCGATCCAGCGCAGCAAAGATCTGGTACAACATGGTTTCCCTCCTGTCAGAAAAGCGTGATGAATTGGTCCCCCTGTCAATATTATGATCAATGACGATCCTGGATGTCAAGCAAAGCGAGAAGATTCTCGCCCAACACTTTGCTACAGGTGACGGGGTCAAAATCTTCGAGCAGGGCGCGGTACATGGCAAGCTGGACGTGCATCATGGCAAAGGGGGTATCACTGCCAAAACAAACCCGCTCCGGCCCCAGGGCACGGATGGCGCGGGCAATCGCCATTTCGCCAATGGCGCTGCCGATGAGGGTAATGTTGGGGTGCTGGCGGGCCGTCTCAACGGCGGCGCGATCGAGCGAGGGCCTGCCGGCCCCGCCCATATGCACCATCAGAAAGCGGATTTCAGGGAAGCGCGCGGCGATGCGCCCCAAGCGGTAGGGGTGCGTGTTTTCGTAGTAGTCCGCGCCAATGTGAAAGGCAATCACCTTGCCGTAGCGGGCGGCGGCTTCGATATAAGGCATGGCAAGGGAGTCGTCATCTATCACATATTCATCCTGCGCGCCGTTGAACTTAATCCCATAGAAGCCGTACTCTTCAAAGCTCTGGCGGATGGCCTTTAGAGCCGCCTCTTTGCCCAGGCGCGGGTTCGTCCAGCCGAAACCCAACAGCCGGTCGGGATGAGCTTTCATGGCCTCGTAGACAGCCCGATTCTCCGGTTCAATATCTTTGTTATAGGGCGGTTTCAGCCAGATGAGGGCTTTATCAACTTTGGCGCGTTCCATCCGGGCCAGCAGATCATCTACCGTGATGGCAATGCCATCGTACCTGGCAGAAGAAATATGGCAGTCAGCATCAACGATCATCATCTGGTTTTCCTCCAATCTGGCGTAACTCGGGTTGATTGAGTGACTATCGTTGATTCTATCCTATCCTGATGCCATGGATTTATAGAGAAGCCTTCAATGCCAGCGCGGGGGGCGGGTAGGCAATAGTGCCTATAGGGGCATCCTACGAGAGATGGTAAACTGGTTTCGTTATTGAAGCCATGATACAGGGGTTTCAGATCATGCGGATTGCTGCCCTATACAGCACGCTCACATCACTGGACAGGTTTGGAGAACGGAATGCCTAATCTCTTAATTGCCTTCATCACCGGCCTGACGACCGGGGGGTTAAGCTGCCTGGCCGTTCAAGGCGGCCTGCTTGCCAGTTCGCTGGCCGGCCAGATCGAGAAAGACCTTCAGGCCAGCGCCAATACCCCTCAGCGGAAGAGGAAACGCGGCGCGCTGCAACCCAACCGGCCTCATCCGCAACTGGCACTGCCCATTGTTTTGTTTTTGGCCGCCAAGCTGGCCGCCTATACGGTTTTGGGCTATTTTCTCGGCCTTTTGGGGTCGGTCTTCCAGCTTACACCGCTGGCGCGCGCCGTCTTGCAGTTTGCCATTGGCATTTTCATGGTTGGTTCGGCTCTGCGGATGCTCAACGTTCACCCGATCTTCCGTTATTTTGCCTTTGAACCGCCCGCCTTCCTCCGCAAGCGCATCCGCCGCGCGGCAGTTAACGGGACCTCTTACTTTACCCCGCTGTTCCTCGGTTTTCTGACGGTCCTTATCCCCTGCGGCGTCACCCAGGCGATGATGGCCGTCGCCATCAGCACCGCCGACCCGCTGAGCGGCGCGGCGCTGATGTTTGCCTTCACCCTGGGAACCAGCCCGGTTTTCTTCGCGGTAGCTTATTTTGCCACCCGCCTGGGCGCGAAGCTGGAAAAGAATTTTATGCGCTTCGCCGCCATTGTGGTGCTGGCGCTGGGCATTGTCACCATTGACACCGGCCTGAACCTGGCCGGCTCGCCGGTATCGCTCACCCGCGCCTTTAACGCGCTTCTGCCTCAACCGGCCGTTGCCCAATCCGCGCCGTCATCATCTGCCGCGGAACCGCCGGGAGTGGTTTCTGCGCTCGACGTTTTGGGGTCCGAAGATGAACAACCGGCGGTTGCAACCTCGGATATAGCCTTGGGCGAGGATGTCGTCACGATCGAGGTGAAGAACTACGGCTATGAACCCTCGCGGGTCAAGGCCAAAGCCGGCGTACCCCTGCGCCTGCGGCTGGTGACCAACAAAACCTACTCATGCTCGCTGGCGCTGGTGATCCCGGCCCTCAATTTTGCTCAGGTGCTGGAGCCTACTGGCGAAGTGTTCATTGATATTCCGCCCCAAAAACAGGGAACGCGCATGCCCTTCGCGTGTTCGATGGGCATGTTTACCGGCGACATTGTTTTTGAATAACGGCGAGAGCAAAAATGGTCAAAAAAACCTTTAAGATTGATGGAATGGAATGCCCCAACTGCGCCATGCGCTTAGAGAGCATCGAAGACCGGCTGGATGGTATCCGCGATATTGAGGCTAACTACCACAAGGGCTTGCTGGTGGTCGAGTATGATGAAAAAAAAGTGAGCGATGCGGTCATCTCTGAAGAAGTTGCGCGCCTGGGCTACCGCGTGACGGGCGTCGCGGCCCGGTAGCAGACCACACAACGATCATTGCACCGCCAAACGCCAATGGGGCTGATTTTGAAAGCCCCATTTTGTTTTTTAAATCCGCTATACAATTGAAGCGACAAAACGAATCAGGCGATTAAAGGAACTCCAACTCATGAATACTCAACCCACCATTCGATTTTCTGCCATTGGGCTGAACCATGCTCATATCTACGGGCAGGTGAATTTACTGCTGCGCGCCGGGGCGCAACTGGTATCCTTCTACGCCCCAGAGCCTGAACTGGTTGCCCAGTTCCAGGCACGCTACCCCGATGCAGTGCTGGCGCGCGAACCGGCGGAAATCCTGGAAGACGAGAGCATCCAGATGGTCGTCTCGGCAGGGATTCCGTGCGAGCGCGCTCCCCTGGGGATCCGCGTGATGCAGCACGGCAAAGACTACATGAGCGACAAGCCAGCCTTCACCACCCTCGATCAGCTAGCCGAGGCCCGCCGCGTGCAGGCCGAAACCAAACGCATCTTCTCGATCTGTTACAGCGAGCGGTTTGAGAACCCCGCCACCGTGCGCGCTGGCGAATTGGTGCATTCTGGCGCGATCGGCAAAGTCGTTCAAACCATCGGGTTGGGGCCGCACCGCGTCAACCTGCCCTCGCGCCCGGCCTGGTTCTTTGAGCGCGACAAATACGGCGGCATCATTGCCGACATCGGTTCGCACCAGATGGATCAGTTCCTGTTCTTCACCGGAGCAAAAGAAGTGGAAATCGTCTCGGCGGCGGTCGCCAACTACAAATACCCCCAATACCCCGGCCTGGAAGATTACGGCGAAGTAGTCCTGCGCGCCCCCGATGTGAACGCTCACGGCCTGGTGCGCGTGGACTGGTACACGCCCGATGGACTGGCAACCTGGGGTGACGGCCGCCTGTTCATCTTAGGGACGGAAGGCTATCTTGAAGCTCGCAAGTATATTGATATCAGCGGGCGGCCCGGCGGCAGTCACCTGTTCTGGACGGATCATCAGGGAACCTACTATGAAGACTGCAGTGCGGGCGACCTGCCCTACGGCCGGCAGTTGATTTTCGATGTGCTGAACCGTACCGAAACCGCTATGACGCAAGAACACGCCTTCCTCGCCTCTGAGATCGCCCTCAAGGCCGAAGCGCAAGCCGCCCGGCTGGGCAACCTGGAGCGATAAGCCCGCTTATGGAGATTAAAATCTTTCCCACCCGGCTGGAGACTTCACAGCAGGCCGCCGCCCAGGCCGCTGATTTGCTCCGCCAGGCCATCCGCGAGCGCGGGCGGGCCGTGTTCATCGCCGCTACCGGAGCCTCGCAGTTTGATTTTCTGGCCGCCCTGGCCGCTGCGCCGGGCATTGATTGGTCAAAAACGACCATGTTCCACCTGGACGAATATGTCGGCCTGCCTGCCGACCACCCTGCCAGTTTCCGGCGCTACCTGAGGGAGCGCCTGGTGAGCAAGGTCTGGCCGGGTGAAGTGCATTGGGTCGAAGGTGATGCGCCCGACCTGGCGGCCGCTTTGGCGCGCCTCAACCAGCGCATCGCCCGCGAGCAGGTGGACGTGGCTTTTGTGGGCATCGGCGAAAACGGTCACCTGGCCTTTAACGACCCCCCCGCCGACTTTGAAACCACTCAGCCCTATATCCTTGTGAACCTGGATGAAGCCTGCCGCCGCCAGCAGTTGGGCGAGGGCTGGTTTCCCTCTCTGGAGGCGGTCCCCGAACAGGCCGTTTCCATGTCTATCCGGCAGGTGATGCAATCACGCGCCATTATCTGCACCGTGCCAGACGCCCGCAAGGCCCAGGCTGTGCGCGACTGCCTGACCGGGCCGGTTACGCCCCTGCACCCGGCTTCGATTTTACAGCAGCACCCACACTGCACCATCTACCTGGACCGCGACTCGGCGGCCCTTCTGCCCGGCCAGAGATAGATGGACAACCTGGCCGCCCTGGAAGATTTAGACGCTTACTGCCGCCTGTTCACCTCGGTAGAATTATGGCGGCCTTATGTGCAGGCGGTCTGCCGGCGTCACAATCTAAACCCTCACCGGCAGGTGCGCGTGGGCATCCCTGGCACGTATCCGGCTTTTTTGGTGGAAGATCGCTGGGTGGTCAAGTTCTTTGGCCGTCTGTTCGATGGGGGCCGCGCCTTTGAGGTCGAGCGCGAAGCCGCCCGCCTGGTTCAGCAGTCGAGGGTGGAGATTCCAACGGCGCGGGTAGTCGCTGCTGGTAGATTGGGCGGCGGCGGCTGGCCCTGGCCGTACCTGATTTTTGATTTCATCCCCGGCGTCAGCATCGGCGCAGTGATGGATCAACTCACCCCAAGGGAACGGCTGCGCCTGGCCCGCGCGCTGGGTCATTGGGTGCGCCGTCTGCACGACATCCCGCTGGACGGGCAGGCGACTTTTCCTAACTGCTGGGAGCCGTACCTGGCATTTTTACAGGAACAGCGCGATTCGTGCGTGCAGAATCACCGCGGCTGGGGGACGCTCCCGGCTCATCTGATCCATCAGATTGAAGCCTTTCTGCCGCCGGTGGAGGCGCTGGTGGACCGCGCGCGCCCTCCCCACCTGATCCACGCCGACCTCACCCGCGATCATCTCTTAGGCCGCCTGGAAGAGGGGCACTGGACCAGCCTGGCCCTCATTGATTTTGGCGACGCCATGACCGGCAGTCTGTGGTACGAACTGGCCGCCCTCCACCTCGATTTGTTCGGCGGCGACTCTGCCCTGCTGGCGGAGTTTTGGGCGGGCTATGCCCCTGTTCCGCGCCCGAAAGAGGGCGCGCGCCTGGCCCTGGCCGCCGCCCTGCTGCACCGTTTTAACGTACTGGCTTCTCTGCCGCCGGAGAAATTCCAGGTAGACACCCTGGAAGAACTGGCCCGGTCATGGTGGGAACCTGGAAAGACAACCGCTGATAAGGAATGATGATCTTATGGTTAATCCCGAAGTGCTGCGCGCGCAAATGCCGCCTGGTTTTTATCCCTTCTGGTTCTGGAATGACCGCCTGGAAGCCGCGGAGATCCGCCGGCAGGTGCGCGAAATGGCGGCCAAAGGGATCAAGGGGTTTTACATCCACTCGCGCCAGGGGCTGGGCCAGCCGTACCTTTCTGACGCCTTTTTTGAGATGGTCGCCACAGCCGTAGACGAGGCCCGCGCTCAGGGGTTGACCGTCCACCTTTACGACGAGTATCCCTACCCCACCGGCGCGGCGGGCGGCGAGGCCATACTGGGCAGCCCGCACTACCGCGCCACCGAGCTTGTGCAGCGCGAGTATACCGTCGCGGGCGGGCCGCTGCGCCTGGAACTGCCCTATGGGATGGTTCTGGCGGCGCGCGCTTACCCACTGCGAGATGGCCGGGTGGATTGGTCTACGCGGCTGGATCTGCGCTCTGCCGTGGGGAGCTGGCTAAGCGTCGATTCGTACCTGGAAACCGGCCTGACCACCTACAACCAGAAGCGGTACTTCGCCAGCCGCCCCGTCCCCCTGTTAGAAGGCACGCTGCCGCCGGGGGAATGGCGCATTTTCGCGGCGGTGCAGGCCGAGGTAACAGCCCACAAGTATTGGGGCTGTTTTTTGGATGTACTGAACCCCGCCGCGGTGCGTGAATTCCTGCGTCTGACGGATGAGCGCTACGCCCAACGTCTCGGCGCGGCCTTTGGAGAGGATATCCTCTCCATCTTCACCGATGAAACCTTCCCTGGCTGGTCGGCACTGCTGCCCGATCAGTTCCGCGCCCGCTATGGTTATGATCTCTGCGATCATCTCGAAGCCCTGCGCGACGCTTCTTACCCGCAAGCCTTGCAGGTGCGCCGTCACCTGCGCGACCTGGTTTATGATTTGTTCACCACGGCTTTCGAGCGCCCCCTGGCCGAAAAACGCCGCGCCCTGGGCCTGGCTTACGGCGGCGAAAAGCCGGTGATGCGCCTGGCGCAGTTGAATTTTATGGACCTGCCCGGATGCGAGCCGGGCCATACCAAAGCTGGCGCGCCCCTTGACCTGCTCCAGCCTACCGTGCGCGGCAACGCCCGCGCGGTGGCTTCGGCGGCTTATTTTTACGGCAAAGCCGGCGCGCTGGATGAGTGCTATCACAGCCTGGGGTGGAGCGGTACGCTGCAAGACGCCCGCTTGATGGCCGACGGTCAGCTTTTGCTGGGCATCCGCTATCTGGTTCCGCACGGCTTCTTTTACAGCACCCACGCCCTGCGCAAACACGACGCCCCGCCCACCTTCTTCTTCCAGATGCCCTATTGGCCCTTCTTCGGGCGGCTCTCGGCTCATATCGAGCGGGTAGCGCGCTATTTTGAAGGAACCTATATTGACGCGCACATCCTGATCGTAGAACCCACCTGGGGCCTGCCCACCCGTGCCGATCTGCAAGCCTATGAGCGCCTGCAAAACTGGCTGATGGCCCATCACTATGATTTCTTGCACGTGGATACGGATATTCTGCAAGGCGGCCACATTCAAGGCGGTGCGGTTCACATCCGCGACGTAACCGCCCCGGTGGTGATCGTTCCCCCTATGCAGTACATCGAAGAGGATTTACGGCGCTGGCTGGAGGATTTCGAAGCGCAAAGCGGGCGGGTGATCTACTTCGGCGCGGCAGATGATCCCGCCTCGCTGGCCGGTGTGCTCGCGGAGCGGGTGGAGCCGTCCATCCAACTGCGTGCGGAGCAAGGAACGTCCGAGGGCGTTTGGGCGGTGCGCCGCGTCTCTGCTGAGAAGACGCTCTGGTTCCTGTTAAACACCACAGCCCGGCCCGTTGACCTCCACATCCAGGCCGAGCGGCCTCTGCGCGAAATTCCTTTAGAAGATGGCCGTTCTCCAACTCTCGCGCCCGCCGGCGCGGACTACCGGCGCGCCCTGGCTCCCTTTGAATCTTGTTTGCTGGAAGCCGGTGAAACCGCGCCCGCGCCCCCGCTGCCCCATGTGACGGTGCGCCTGGATGAGCCGGTGGAGATCGAACTGCTCACGCCGAACCTGCTGCGCATGGCACACTGGCAGTTTGCCCTGCTGGATGAGGCAGGGAACGCTGGCCCTTCGGCCTGGGTGCAGGCCGCGCCCATCGCCAATCAGTTGGCCGCCGCCGGACTGCCGTTTGCGCCCCGTTTTGTGCAGCGTTTTGGCCTGGAGCCGCGTCTGGAGCTCCCACCCCTGCGGGCGCGCTATGAATACACCTTCCATAATGAGTATCACCGCCGCGTAGAACTGGTGATGGAACCCGGTTCGCTGGCTGGCGACTGGCAGTTATGGGTCAACCGGCGCGGGCCGTTTGGCTTAGCGGACTTCTCGCCCAGCCAGGCCCACGTGCGCGGCAGTCTGGGAATGGATATCTCTGCCTTTCTCGAGCCGGGCATCAACCGGCTGCGCGTTGAGGTGCGCACGGAGCGGCCCGATGGCGGACTGCTCAACCCCCTTTACCTGGCAGGCGATTTTGGCGTTGATCCAAACCCACCCCGCCTGATCGAACGCCCGCTGAGGGGAGCCTTTGAAGATTACAGAGCCAACCGCCTGCCCTTTTTCAGCGGAGCGCTGGCTTACCGGCTGGAATTTAACCTGCCCGCCCTGCCTTCCGGCGAACGCGCCGCCCTGGAACTGCAAACGCCCACCCCTTGCAGCGAAGCGATGGAAGTCTCGATTAACGGCGGAGATTTTGCGCCGCTGTTGTGGCAGCCCCACCGCGTAGAAGTCTCTACGGCGCTGCTGCGGCCGGGGCGTAATCAGATGGAAGTGCGCGTTCACACCAGCCTCATCCGCGCCTTTGAAGGCCAATGGTTTGACGAAACCCAACACCGCTATCAGACGATAGAATAAAAAAATCAGCGGGCGGTCCGGTCGCCCGCTGATTCTGAAACATCAGCTTTTGGTTACTGTCCTTCCATCACTGGCTGTAAGAGCGACATCTCCACCCCGCCGGGATCGCTGAACACCGCGAACCAGCCTACGGTTGGGATCATCTCTTTGGGACGCAGGCACTTGCCGCCCAACTGCTCCACCCTGCGCAGTGATTCGTCAATATCATCGGTATGGATATAAGCGACGACTTTCCCGATAGGATTATCTTCGCCAACAGGGTTAAAGCCGCCGCCCACTTCATTTTCGCCGGTTGAGAAGGTGGTATAGCCCATTTCTGGGTACTGCTTCACATCCCAACCGAACAACTCGCTGAAAAACTTTCCCGAAGCCTCACGGTTGGCAGTCGCAAACTCCACGTGAATGATCGAATGCCTGGACATGATTTTCCTCCTGGTTAGAGCAACCGAAACAAGCTTTTGTATTGATAATATAGTACATAAGTTCTATTCAAAAAGCAACTGGCAATTAGGATAGGTTTTACAAAATATATCGAATTAAGATCAGCCAAACACCCACGCTGATCGCAAAATTCAAAATATGCCGGATTCCTGTTACAATTCTGTCGTAAAGGCGAATAACGAGTATTCACCATGACCCATGAACCCCCTCCTTCCCCGATTCGCGTTCTCCTGGCCGATGACCATGTAGTAGTGCGCGCCGGCATCCGTCAGTTCCTCGAAGAACACGACGATATTCAGGTGGTGGCCGAAGCCTCCAATGGGCAAGAAGCCTGTGCCTTGATTGAACAATTAAAGCCAGATGTGGCCGTGTTGGATATTCAAATGCCGGTGATGAGCGGGATCGAAGTAGTTCGCCGGATCCGGGCGCAGCGGCTGGCCGTCGGCGTGCTGGTGCTGACGGCTTACGATGATGAGCCTTACATCCAGGCCGTTTTGCAGGCTGGGGCCAATGGCTATGTCTTGAAAACCGCCGAACCTGGCGAGATCGTCCAGGCGGTGCGCGATGTGTTCCAGGGCAAGTCGGTGATGGACGCCGCCCTGGTGCAAAAACTGTTCACGCGCGCGGCCCGCCCCCCCGAACCCCAGTTTGAGGCCCTTACCGACCGCGAAAAAGAGATCATCCTGCTGGTGGCTAAAGGGCTGACCAACAAAGCCATCGGCGCGCAGTTGGGCATCAGCGACCGCACGGTGCAGAACCACCTGGCAAATATCTTTGCCAAACTGCGGGCCGAAAGCCGCACCGAGGCCGTGATGCGTGCCATTGCCATTGGAATCATTCCTCCCAACCTGTCTAATTTAGGCTGATATGCCCCCTAAAAAATGGTCTCTGCCGGGGATTCATGTGCGGGGCTACACCCTGCAGTTGTTCCTGTTCACCCTCTTACCGCTCACTATCCTGGTGCTGGTGGTCGCGATTAGCAGCCAGAACCTGCATCATGAGGCCATGAGCGCGCTGGTCGGCGACCGCAACCTGCGTTCTACCCGCGCTGCCGTCGCCTATCTGGAACAGGAACTGGATCACCGCCAGACGATCCTGACCCTGTTGGCCCGCGACGTGGCTGGCAGTCAGAACCTGGACCGCCTGAGCCTGGAGCCGCACCAAACCCAGGCGCTGTTTGACGGCGGTCTGGCCCTCGTCAACGCGCAGGGCCAGGTTGTTGCTGTGGAAAACATGTCAGGCGAGATTCTCGCCCGGGTGCATTCTGCGGAGCGGCCAGAACCGGGCCAGTCGAAACTGTGGGTGGATACTGCGGGCGGCGCGCGACAGGCGGCACTGGTGTTTGCGGCCAATGAAGCAGGCCAGACCCTGATAGGCGTTGCCCGCGCCGCGCCGCTGATTGAAACCGCCGCTGGGAACCTGGGCACTGGCAGCCGCAGCGCCCTGCTGGTGGTTGGCCCCGGCGAGCAGGCCGGCGCTTTAGAGATCATCTATGAGCGGGGCCAGCCGGACATTGAGCAGGCCCACCTGATCCACCACACTGGCGTCGCCGAAGTAATGAGCGGCCAGAGCGGCATCCGCTACGATCATGCCTACCAGGAAGGCGAGCACGTCATCGTCTACAGCCCCATTCCGCGCCTGGGGTGGGGCATGATCGTTGAAGAACCCTGGGAAGAGATCGCCAGCCCGGCGCTGCGCAATACCCAACTGGCCCCCCTGGTAATGATCCCTATTTTGCTGTTGTCGGTGCTGGCGCTGTGGTACGGGGCGCAGTCCATTGTGCGGCCCTTAAACCGCCTGGAGAAGCAGTCGGCGGCGCTGGCGCGCGGTGACTTTGAAGCCGTGCGCCGCCCGGTAGGGGGCATCCGCGAGATCCAAAACTTACAAGCCGCGCTGATCGACATGGCCGAAAAACTATACGACGCCCGCCAGAGCCTGCACAGCTACATTGGCGCCATGACTGCCGGAATCGAAAACGAGCGCCGCAGTCTGGCGCGCGAACTGCACGACGACACCATCCAGTCGTTGATTGCCCTCAATCAGCGCATTCAACTGGCGGCCAAACGCGCTCCAGAATCTTCAAAAACGGCTTTTAGCGAACTGCAAACTCTGGTACAGCAGACCATGTTAAACCTGCGCCGCCTGATCCGCGGCCTGCGGCCTATTTATCTCGAAGACCTGGGCCTGGTGACGGCACTGCAAATGCTGGCGCAAGAGACTCAAGAAAGCAGCGGGGTGAACGTCCCGTTCCAGGTCAGTGGAACGCCGCGCCGATTGCCCACCGATCACGAAATGTCGCTCTACCGCATGGCACAAGAGTCGCTTCACAATGCGGTGCGCCATGCCCAAGCTCCCACGGTCGAGGTGCGGCTGGTTTTTACCGATGAAGCCGTGCAGTTGACCGTGCGCGACCAGGGCATTGGCTTTGTCATCCCCGACAGCCCTGCGGCGTTCTCGCACCACGGGCACTTTGGCCTGCTGGGTCTGCAAGAACGCGCCGAGCTGATCGGCGCGCGCCTGGAAATTGCATCGGCGCCCGGTCAGGGAACCAGCGTACAGATCACCCTGCCGGCGCGCGCTCCGCAGGAAGATGCGGGAAAACAGCCTGTTTCACAAGGAGTATCCTCTTGAAACGCGCGAAAATTTCACCGGTTCTTGTCTTGCTGGCGCTGTGGCTGGCCGCCTGCGCCGCCGCACCCACTGCCGCCCCCACGCCCGATCCTCCCCCTGCCCTGGAGACTCTGGTGGC
>DAOUAC010000107.1:0-15585 GCA_034434155.1 Anaerolineaceae bacterium | reverse complement strand
AACGTCAACCGGGCGGTCTTGCTCCTGTTTGAATATGACAGCTTCGAGAAAGTCGCGCAGATTACGGTAGGGGCCAACTGGTATTCGGGGCGCGGAACACCCCCTCCGCCGGTCGGCACGGCACTGCCCCGCGCCCGCTTTGAGCGCTTCCTCCAGATCCAAAGCCCCGTTTTCTATGAAGACGTGCAAGAGGCGCAGGGAATTGATGCTGAGGTGCGCGAAAACCTGCTCCAACAGAATATCCGCGGCCTGGCTGTGCTGCCCTTGTGGACCGGCAAACGCCAGGTGGGGGCGCTGTTGATCCAATCGGAGACGAAATACCGCTTCTCTGGCCGCGAAACCCGCACCTACCCACCCCTGGCCGACCAGATGGCAATCGCCGTCGAAAACCAGACCTTGTTCGAGCAGACACAGCGCGCGCTGGCTGAGACGGAACTGCTCTATAACGTCAGCAACCGCATCGCCCAAGCCGCCGATGCCCAGGATATCCTGGCTCTGGTGGTCGAAAGCGTCCTGCCCGAAGGGGCTGACCGCGCCTCGCTTTTCTTAATTGAGGGTGACAATAAAGGCGAACTGCTGGAACTGGAAATGGTGGGCTACCACGACCTGCGGGGCGAATACACCCCCCTCGGTCAACGCATCCCGATTGACGCGCTCCCGCTCGTCCGCGGATTAACCGACCAACCTATCCTGATTCCCAGCATTGACCTGTATCCGTTAGACCCGGCCTCGCATCAGACCCTTGAGCAGTTCCAGATGATCTCAGCCTGTCTGGTGCCGCTGCGCACCTCTGGCCGGTTGATCGGCATGATCGCCGCCTCGGCGCGCAAAGCGGTTCAATATGACCTCGATCAGACCCGCCTGCTGCACATCGTCGGTAACGGTATTGCCGTATCTATGGAAAAACAGCGCCTGCTGCGTCAGGCCCAACGCCGCGCCCTCGAACTGCAAACCGCTTCTGAGATCGCCCGCGACACCACCAGCACCCTCTCGCTGGACCTGCTGCTGAACCGCATCGTCAACATGCTGTGCGAGCGGTTCAACTTCTACCATGCTTCGATCTTCCTGTTGGACGACAGCGGTTCTTACGCCGTCATCCGCGAATCCACAGGCCAGGCCGGCCAGGAAATGAAGAACCAGGGCCACCGGCTGGCTGTTGGGTCGAAATCGGTGGTAGGCACGGTGACGGCCACCGGCGAGCCGTATATCCTCAACGATGTGCTCCACAGCCCCATCTACTTCCCCAACCCGCTTCTGCCCGAAACCCGCTCCGAAATGGGGATGCCGCTGAAGATCAGCAACAAGGTCATCGGCGCGCTCGATTTGCAGTCGCGCAACCCCAACGCCTTTAACGCCGATGACGTGGCCGTACTGCAAATCCTGGCGGATCAGATTGCCATCGCCATCGAGAACGCCCGTGCCTACGAACTCTCGCAGAAAGCGATTGCCGACATGAAGGAAGTAGACCGGGTGAAGAACCAGTTCCTGGCAAACATGAGCCACGAACTGCGCACCCCGCTGAACTCCATCATCGGCTTCTCACGCGTGATCCTTAAAGGCATTGACGGCCCCATCAACGATACCCAAAAGCAAGACCTGACGGCTATCTACAACTCGGGCCAGCACCTCTTGAGCTTGATTAACGATATTCTGGACCTGGCTAAGATCGACGCTGGCAAGATGGAACTGGCCTTTGCTGACGTGAACGTAGCCGACATGGTCAACAGCGTCATGTCCACCGCCATGGGCCTGGTCAAAGACAAGCCCATCAAGCTGGTTGCCAAAGTCCCCGAAAACCTGCCCATGGTGCGCGCCGATCAGACGCGCGTGCGCCAGGTGATTATCAACTTCCTGTCTAACGCGGCCAAATTCACCGAGGAGGGCAGCATCACGGTAGAGGTTTCGCTCGTCACCTCGCCCAAGACCGGGCATCCAGAAGTGATGATCACCGTCACCGACAGCGGCCCAGGCATTGCGCCGCAGGACCAGGCCAAGCTGTTCCTGCCCTTCTCGCAGGTGGACGATTCACCCACCCGCAAGACGGGCGGCACCGGGTTGGGTCTCTCGATCTGCCGCTCGCTGATCGAAATGCACGGCGGGCGCATCGGCCTGTTATGGAGCGAGGTCGGCAAGGGCAGCACCTTCTTCTTCACCCTGCCAGCCAATCTCCCCACGCCAGCGGTTGCGCCAGCAGACCCTAACTTCTCTTCTAACGTGATACTGGCAGTTGATGACGACCTGCGCGTGATCCAACTATACGAGCGTTACCTGAAACCGCACGGCTACCAGGTGATGGCCCTCACCGACCCCAAAGAGGCCGTCAAGCGGGCCAAAGAGGTACGACCCTTTGCCATCACCCTCGATATTATGATGCCCGAAAAAGACGGCTGGCAGGTGATGCGCGATCTTAAGAACGACCCCGAAACGCGCGACCTGCCGATTATCATCCTCAGCATCCTGGAAAACCAGGAAAAGGGCTTCAGCATGGGCGCCGCCGATTATCTGGTGAAACCCTTCCTGGAAGAGGATTTGATCAACGCCATCAACCGCCTCAACCGCGACGGAACGATCAGCAAAGTGTTGGTCATTGATGATGATGCTGAAGATCTGCGCCTGGTGCAGAAGCTGCTCGACAACCACAAACAATATCATATAACTTTCGCGCAGGGCGGCCAGGCCGGTTGGGATGCCATCCAGGCCCAACGCCCCGATGCTATCATCCTCGACCTGTTCATGCCCGGTCTGAATGGGTTTACCATCCTCGAAAATCTGCGCGCCGATCCTGCCCTGCGCAGCATCCCGGTACTGGTGCTGACGGGCGCAGACCTGACTCCTGAACAACACCACCAGCTATCTGAATTTGGTCAGGGGCTGTTGGCTAAGGGCTATCTGCGCGAGAAAGAACTGCTGATGGTACTGGAAGAAGCTCTGCGCAAGTTTAAACCTACTCCGCAAAAGGAACTATAGAAGCCGAATGTCATCGCATGTGACTGTTGCCTGCCTGGACTGCGGCCGTACTTCTCCATTTGTGGCGGGAGAGGCAACCTGTCCTCACTGTGGAAGTTACTGGCGCGAAGCCAGGTATGATTACGCCGCCATTGGCCGCTATCTGCTGCCCCAATTGGCTCATCGCCCCTTCGACTTGTGGCGCTACCGCGAACTGCTGCCCCTGCGCGGTCAGAATTATGACCTGTATATGGGTGAGGGTGGAACCCCCCTGATCCGCGCAGCTAACCTGGGCATGATGTTGGGCTGTCCCAACATCTATATCAAAGATGAGCGCCAGGGGCCAACGCACTCGTTTAAAGACCGCCAGGCGGCTGTTTCCATCGCCGCGTTAAAAGAAGCGGGCATTTCAGAATTTATCATCTCGTCCACCGGCAACGTTGCCATTGCCTATTCAGCCTATGCCGCGCGCGCCAGCATCAAGCTGTGGGCCTTCCTCACCAGTACCGTGCCAGGGGCCAAGATGCGCGAGGTTGCCATTTACGGCACGCGGGTCATTAAAATCACCGGCTCCTACGACCAGGCCAAACAGGTGGCCGCCCAATTTGCCCGACAGAAGGGCATCCCCATCGACCTGGGGGCGCGCTCGATCCCGTGCATCGAGGCGATGAAAACGATTGCCTTTGAGATTGCCGAGCAGATCACCAGTTACATGGGGCCGCCGCCGGCTTCGGAATACCCCTGGCGCACGCCCGATTGGTACATCCAGGCCGTCAGCGGTGGGATGGGACCGTTGGGGGTTCTCAAAGGCTTCGAGGAAATCCAGGCGTTGGGTTGGGCCGAGAAAACCCCCAAAATCGCCGTCATCCAGGCGGAGGGCTGTGCGCCCATGGTACACGCCTGGAAGCAGAACCGCGAGACCGCCGTTCCCATCCAGTCGCCCCGCACCCTGATCACCACCCTGGCGACCGGAGACCCAGGCCGCACCTACAGCCTGCTGCGCAGTAAAATGCTCCAAGGCGCTGGCGGCGTTTTTGAAAGCGTCACCGATGAAGAAGCCTACCGCTCCATGCACTACCTGGCAAAGATGGAAGGGCTGTCGGTAGAACCGGCGGCGGCGGTAGCTTTTGCCGGGCTGGTCAAACTGGTGCGGGCGGGGATCATCAAACCGACCGAAACGGTAGTGGTCAACTGCACCGGCCACACTATGCCGGTCGAACACAGCATCCTCGGCGAAGGCTGGTCGCGCGATATTGTCCTCTCATCACAGGGCGCGGCCCTCGAAGAAAGCATGGAAGAGGGGTTGTTGGCGGCCCTCAGCAAAGTCGGCATTGACCGCTTCCCCAGAATTGCCATTGTAGACGACCACCCCGAAGTGCGCCGTCTGATCCGCCGGATTTTGCAGTCAATGGGCGATTACAAGTTGTTTGAAGCGACTAACGGCATGGAAGCCGTCCGCCTGGCGCAAGAAGAGCACCCCAACCTGATGATTCTGGATCTGATGATGCCAGAAATGGACGGGTTCGCTGTGATGGAAAAACTGCAATCAGACCCCGACACCGCCGATATCCCCATCATCGTGGTAACGGCGAAAGAACTAACCCCGGCTGAAAAAGCACGGCTTGAGGGGCATATTCAAAAACTCATGCAGAAAGGGGATTTCCTCAGCGATGAGCTGATGGATGAAGTGCGCGCGCTGATCCGCTAGAGAGGGGACGTTTGCCGGATTGTGTGTAAATTGCGGATATGCCGCATCAGACTGCGGGCCGCAATTTACACACAATTTGAAATATGAGCAGGAAGGAGAGTTATGGGAATGAAAGGGCACCGCAAAGGCATTACCGCTGCGCTTTCTTCGGCATTCCTGTTGGGCGTCGTCCCTATTTTTGGGAAATTCGCCATCAACGCCGGGTTCTCGCCTCTTGCGGTGATCGCCCTGCGCACCAGCATTGCAGCGGCTCTCATGCTCGCGCTGATCTGCCTGCGCATGCGCCCTTTCCTGTATATCTACCCCGTCGGGCTGATTGGCTGTATCCTGGCCGGTTTTATTAACGGCCTGGGGTCAATCCTGTACTATTCGGCCCTCAGCCGCTTAGAAGCCAGCCTGGCGCACATGCTCTACTCTTCTTACCCCATCTTCGTTGCCTTATGGCTCCTGATTGACCGCCAACCCATCACCCGCATGACGTTAGTGCGCCTGCTGCTCACCGTTCCGGCGGTCGTTCTGCTGATCGGCGCAGGCGCGCGGGCCGTTGACCTGACCGGCGCGCTGATGATGATCGGCTCGGCTGTTCTATATGCCCTGCACCTGCTCATCAACCAGCGCATCTTATACGAAGCCCCGGCTCAAACCGTCACCCTCTATACTTTGCTGGCAATGGCGACCACGGTGATCCTCGCCTTTGTGATCGGCGGCGCCAAATTGCCGCTGGCTGGCGCGCCGCGCGCCCCCTGGTGGCCGGTGGTGATGATGGGTATCATCACCTTTTCCTCGCGTCTCACGCTCTTTTTAGGCGTTAAGCACCTGGGAGGCTTGCAAACTGCCCTGCTGGGGCTGGCCGAACTGTTTGTGACGGTTTTCCTGGCGCAGTTGTATCTAGGAGAACGCCTGAGCGCCTCGCAGTGGGTGGGCGCCGGGCTGTTGATGGTCAGTATGCTGCTGGTCGGCTTCGACAGGCTCTCTTCACAACAAAAACGTTCTTCTTCGGGCTGGCTGGCCTGGCTCAACCGGCCCAAAATTCCTTCAACCGATCTTCCCTGGCGCTAATTCAGTTCCAGCACGTACCCTGCCCCGCGCACATTTTTAATCCGGTCGCCCCAGCCGGGGATTACGCTCATCTTCTGGCGCAGGCGGCTGACAACCGGACGCAGGATTTTTGCCGCCTCTTCTGTGTCCACCTGATAGCCCTGGATGAGAAAAACCAGCTCGGCGTGTGGAATCAATTCATTTTTTCGATCAAACAGCGCCCTTAACAGCCGGGCCTCGGTTGGCGTCAGCGATAGACTGCCCTCTTGCCATGCGATCTGGCGCTTATCCCACGCCAGTTCAGCTCCCCCTGGTAAAAACTCCACCCTCACCCGCGGACCAGCCTGCTCCGGTAACTGCGGCGTCTGACCGGCCAGGGCACTGCTGATCGACGCTAACACCTGCTCTGGGGCCGCTGGCTTGAGAATATAGTCATGTACACGGTAACGGATGGCCTGGATCGCCGAGTCCATCGTCCCGTATGCGGTTAAGACGATCACCGCCAGGTTAGGGAGCGAATCCACCACTCGACGCAGCACTTCCATGCCGCCAATCCCTGGCATTTTCAGGTCTAACACCATCACGTCGAATTGATCGGCTTGCAGCGCCCGCACCGCCGCTTCTCCACTCTCCACCGCCTGAATTTCGTAACCCTCCAGGCGCAGGATTTCGGCAAGTGTCAGGCGCGCTACTTCTTCATCGTCAACGATCAGAATTTTCGCCATTTCAATCCTTTGAACTCGCCGGAAGCACAATCTCGAAACAAGCGCCCTGCCCATACCGGGGCGGTACAATTGCTAAAGTACCCTTGTGACCCTCAATAATACCATAACTGACGGCCAACCCCAGGCCGGTTCCGTTCTTTTTGGTGCTGACAAACGGCTCGAAGATGCGCCCATGCAGGTCTTGGGCAATCCCTGGGCCAGAATCCTCAATATAAATGCGCACCTGTTCATCTTCAGGCAGCAGATCAACCCAGATATGCCGTTCGGTAGGGCTGGCTTCGAGCGCATCCATGGCGTTCAGGAACAGGTTGAAAAAGACCTGCTGAATCTGGTCCGGAACGCCCAGCACCATCACAGCGGCGTCGTGACCAGTCAGATGTACCTGAATATTCAGCGCCAGCAACTGCGAATCGAGCAGTGCCAGCACCCTGGTAACGATGGCGCGTAAGTCCAGGGGTTCCTGCTCGGCCCGGCCGGTACGGTAAAAATCTAACATGCGGCGCACCGTGGTGACCAACCGCTCTAACTCACTGCGGCTCATCTCCAGATAGCCAAAACGCTGCTCATTATCGAGCGTGCGGCGCGAAGCCAGGTGCAGGCAGTTGCGCACCGCCTGAAGAGGATTGTTGATTTCATGCGCCAGCGAGGCCATCAGGCGGCCCACCGCGGCCATTTTTTCAGCCTGAATCAGCGCCCGCTGCGACTCTTCCACCCGGCGCACGTAATCTTTCAATTCCGAGTACAGGCGGGCATTTTCCAAAGCAACGGCCGCCTGCCGCGCCAGGATGATAAACATTTCTAAATCTGGCTCGCTGAAGGGCTGGGGCAAAGGCCCATCTGGGCGGCTCGCCCGCGCAGCGTAAAAGACAAACTGCTGCTCATTGCGCTTCACCAGCGCTACCAGGGCCGCTTCCCATCCAAAAGCGCGCAGCCCGGCCTGTAGTTCAGCCTCCCCGGGCCCGCTCGCATTAATCACCTGGCACGGCACAGTGCTCACCGCATGGCGCAGCCAATCGCTCAGGGATTGCGCCGGCTGAGCGGCGCTTAAATCGTCTTCCGCCGCACGCAACGCTTCCAGGTCGCCGCCCAGGGTGCGCCGGAAGATCCCCGCCGCGCCAGCCTGAAAGAGGTTCTCAATGGCATCCAGGATCAGAATTTCAAGCGACTGTGGAGAAGTTTCGGCCAGGAGCGTCTCGCTCACGTCGAACAAAGGGCGTAAGACTTGCAGGCGGGCGGCATCCTGTCGCTGGCGGTTTTCAGCCAGCACCCGCTGGACGGCCTGTACCAGGTCGGCGGAATTTTCAAAAGGCTTTAAGATCAGCCCATCCACGCCGCGGTGGAGCGCCTGGATAGCCGTGTCTACACTGCCAAAGCCGGTCATCACCAACACGGGCAGGCCCGGTTGGAACTGCTTGGCCCGCGCGATCAGTTCAAACCCATCCATCACCGGCATGCGGATGTCAGTCAAAAGCAAGTCAACTTTTTGTTCCTCTAATATCTTCAATGCATCCACCGGCTTAAGCGCGGTGACAGCATGAAAAGATGCTTTTTCAAGCAAGCGTTGACAAAAACGGACAATCGTACGATCGTCATCGACGATCAAGATGACCGGTTCTGGCATCATCGACTCCAATGCAATTTTTTCCAACTCTAGCCTATCACGGGTATTTTACCAACCCTGTCGCTGCCAATTGGCACACGAGGACAAATTCTATTATCTCTTAAAATATTCACTTTAGCTAAAAAACACTATACAATTTTGTAAAATCGACCCCATCGGTATAATTATACAGAACAGCCGCCTTGCGGCGGCTGCCGGTGTGCGCTGGGGGGGACTTGAACCCCCACGGCTCTCGCCACATGGCCCTCAACCATGCCTGTCTGCCAATTCCAGCACCAGCGCATTGAATGAGTGTATTATAATCTGGTCTGTTCCATTGTCAAGTGTCTTTGGTTTTTCGGTAGGGGCGCGGTCAGTGCGCGCTCTTCCCGCAGAGCCGTATTTTATCCAAAAGGGAGTATGGTATGACAATCATTCTAGACGCCATGGGGAGCGATCAGTATCCCGATCCAGAGGTCGAGGCTGCCGTGCAGGCGGCTGAACAGTTCGGCGAAGAGATCATTCTGGTGGGCAATGCCGACCTGCTGCGCCCCAAACTGACTGCCCTGAACCCCCGCAACCTTCCGGTGGTCATCGAACACGCCCCCGATGTGGTAGAAATGGAAGACAAGGCCGTTGACGGCAGCAAGCGCAAGCCGAACAACTCCATGGCTGTGGGGATGAGACTGGTCAAAAATGGGCGCGGGCGGGCGTTTGTCTCGGCGGGCAACACCGGCGCGGTGATGTTCAACGCGCTCAAGGTATTGGGACGGATCAAGGGCGTACAGCGCCCGGCTCTCACTCAGCCGTTCCCTACGCGCGCTGGCAAGTGCGCGGTGCTGGATATCGGCGCTAACGCCGAATGCCGGCCCGAATTTTTGGTGCAGTTCGCCCTGATGGGCAGTCTGTACGCTCAAAAGGTGTTGAAAGTCGCCAACCCGCGCGTTGGACTGATCTCTAACGGCGAAGAGGCCGGCAAAGGCAACCAGCTCATTAAAGATACCTATCCCCTGCTGGCGCAAAGTGGGGTAAACTTCATTGGCAATATCGAGGGCAAAGAGTTATTTGGCGGTGAAGCCGATGTAGCCGTGACGGATGGCTTCACCGGCAACGTGATGCTGAAAGCCGTTGAGGCCGTCGCCAAGTTCATCAGCGACACGCTCAAGGCAGAAATCACGTCTTCTCCGATCACCGCTCTGGGCGGGGCACTGGCAAAACCGGCATTTAACAAACTGCGCAAGATGATCTCGCCTGAAGAAATCGGGGCGGCACTGCTGTTGGGCATTGATGGGCTGGTGTTTGTCGCCCATGGGCGTTCCAACGCCAGGGCCCTCTTCAGCGCCATCCGCCTCGCCAGAGAGACCGCCGACACCAACCTGCTGGAAGAACTGCGCTCCAGCATTCAAGAGTCCTTAACGCCAACCCAAGGGATCACTTTATGAGAATCATCGCCAATCACAAGAAAATCGCGCGCAACCGCAAAATCGGCCTGTACGCCTCGCTCGGCAGTCTGGTGGTCCTGATCGGCGGGTTCGTCCTTTCGCTCCAACCGGAGCGGCTGGCTCTGGCCTATGGAGCCCTGCTGGTGGGCCTGCTGCTCTCGCAGTTGGGCATTTATTTCGGAAACCGTTGGGGGCGCTCACCGCGCATAGATGAGCGCCTGAGCAGTGCGTTGAAAGGTTTAGACGACCGCTACACCCTCTACCATTACACGGCTCCCGTTCCCCACCTGTTGGCCGGCCCTAGCGGGCTGTGGGTGCTGGTTCCTCAGCACCAGCCGGGAGAAATCTCCTATGAAAACAACCGGTTTAAGCAAAAGGGGGTGTTCTTTTTATCGCGGCTCTTTGCCCAGGAAGGCATTGGACGGCCCGACCTGGAAGCCCAGGCGTACCAGCAGGACATGCAAAAGTTCCTGAAGAAATCGCTGCCCGAGGCCGACCTGCCCCCCGTACAGCCGGTGATTGTGTTCGTCAACCCCAAGGCCAGCGTTCAGGTAGCCGACTCGCCCATTCCGGCAATGCACGTAGAGAAACTCAAAGACTTTGTGCGGCGTAAAGGCAAGGAACAATCGGTTGACCTCGCCGCCATTCGCGCGGTGACGGACCTGCTGCCCGAAGAATCAATTACATAATTGGCGAGTTAACGCGGGCCGCTTTGGGGCCGCGGCGGGCGAGCGGCTTTGTAAGGTTTATTCACCTTCAGGGCGCGCACTTCATCGGGGCGCAGTTCGCGCCACTGACCGGGTTTGAGATCGCCCAACAGCAGTGAGCCGATGCGGATGCGCTGGATGCGCAGCACCGGCAGGCCCGTCAGGCGGCCCATTTCGCGAATCTGGCGCTTGCGCCCCTCGCGCAGAATGACGCGCAGCCAGACATTCTTGCCGCTGACCGACTCAATGCGCACCTGGGCCGGGGCGGTACGGTAACCGTCTTCCAGGACGACGCCGTGCCGCCAGGCCTCAAGCTGGCGCTCGTCAGGCCGCGTTCCAACCAGCACGCGGTATTCCTTCTCATGCCCATAACGCGGGTGCGTCAGTTGGTTGGCGAGTTCGCCATCGTTGGTGAGCAGGATCAACCCTTCACTCTCCATATCCAACCGCCCAACAATAAACAGATGACCCGGCAGTGGAATCAGGTCGCGCACCGTCTGACGCGGCTCCTGGTCGCTCACTTCCGAAAGTACCCCCTGGGGCTTATTCACGGCCACATAGACCGCCTGCGCCAGCTTGGGGATCACCTGGTTATCCACCGTAATCGTATCGCGCTGAGGGTCGGCTTTGCTCCCTAACACGGCCACTTTGCCGTTTATTTTCACCCGGCCAGCCAGGATCAGTTCTTCGTTGGAACGCCGCGAGCCATACCCGGCCCGGGCCAAAATTTTTTGCACGCGCTCTTCCGCCATTGTTCAATCCTTCAAAATTTGGTTGCCCGCCTGCGCTTCTGCATCGCTTTGCGCCTCAAAGGGCGGTAGTTCGTTAATCGAAGCCAGGCCAAAGTGCTGTAAGAATTCAGCCGTAGTCCCATACAAAATGGGGCGGCCCGGCCCTTCTGAACGGCCAACCTCCTGAACCAACCCTTTGCTCAACAGGCTCTTTAATACGCCATCGCTGTTCACCCCTCGGATCGCGTCAATCCCTGGGCGAGTGATCGGCTGGCGGTAAGCAATAATCGCCAGCGTTTCCAGGGCCGCGCGGCTGAGACGCGCGTTGGCTTCCAGCCCCAAGAACTTCTCTACCAACCCGGCAGCGGTGGGGGCCGTCGTTAGCTGAACTTTGCCCGCATGCCATTGCAGGCTGAGTCCCCTGCCCCCCTGAATATATCCGCTTTCCAGCTTGCGCAGTGCCTCTTCCACCTGCCGGGGCGGGCAGCCCAGCGCCTCTGCCAGTTGCGCCACCGTCACCGGGGCGGCGGCAACAAACAAAAGCGCCTCTAACCCGGCTTCGAGTTGGATCGTAGAAGGGGTAGTCGGTTCGGTCATGTGCTCCTTTCCTGTTACCTTCAAGCGTGCCTGATTATACTGTAAATTGCATCTCCTCACAGCACTGTAAATTACAGGCGGTATTTTCCTCTGTTATAATAAGGCTGTTAAGAGCAAAGTGGGGTTGCAGGCTTTTTAAACGAGAATCCGCTCGTAAACGCCATTGACAGGGTCAATGGGTTCTAGATAAGATGTGGAAAGATTAACATGCAAAATTTTCGTTTTTTAGGGGTTTTGATCCTGGTGGTGCTGTTTGTCGCCCTGGCATGCAATTTTCCAACCGGCGCCGCGCCGACGCGCCCGCCCACGCCCATTCCCTTAAGCACCGAAGAAATCCGGGAGTTTGAAAAAGAAATCGTCGCCACCCTGGCAAATCCAGAACCTTCTGGTGATGTCACCATCACCATTACCGATCAGCAGATCAACGCTTATGTCGCCGCCCAATCCGCCGCGAACCCCGATGAGATGATCCGCGATCCACAGGTTCACTTTGCGGAGGGTCAGGTGGAGGTGTATGCCAAAATCACGCAAGGCCCGCTGACCAGCGACGCTCAGATTGTGCTGGTCCCGCGCGTCGAAACGGGCCGTCCCAAACTGGACGTTAAATCAATCACCATTGGGGTGCTGCCCGTGCCAGATGCCCTGGTAGAGCAGGTGGATCAGCGCGTCGATTCTCTGCTCGAAGATTACCTGGCAAGCATCGGCGAGAATTTTACGGTGAACAGCATCATCATCACCGAAGGAGCCATGACGATTTCAGGAGTCCGGCAGTAAGATCCAGCCCGGCCTTTCGCCAAACCCATGAGCCAGGCCCGTTCATTCCCCCCCACTACCCGCGCCATCCTTTCCCGGATCGGTTCTGTACTGCTGTCCGTTCTGGCGGTGACGTTGCTGGCCGCCTGCTCGACAACCACCCGACCGGCAGCGAGTGGCAACATTGCGGTAACTGTGGTGGCAGACGGCAAACAAACGCGCCTTGAAGTCCCTGCCGGAACAACCGCGCAAGGCGTGTTAGAGCTGGCCGGCATCACCCTGCAAGAGTTGGACCGCCTGGAGCCGCCCAGCTATACCCTGCTCGAAAACGGCGCGACCATCACCGTCACCCGCGTGCGCGAAGTTTTTTCCATCCAGGAAAAAGTAATTCCCTTCGAGCGCCAGACGGTGCGTAACGAATCACTCCCCGAAGGCCAAACCATGCTGGTACAGACCGGCGTCAACGGCGTACAGCAGATTACCTACCGCCAGGTTTTGGAAGATGGGAAAGAAGTCTCGAACACCATCTTTAAAACCGAGACGATCACCGAGCCTTTCCCTGAAATTGTCATGGTCGGGGTACAGAAGCCCTTCACTCCCATTCCCATCCCCGGCAAACTGGCCTACCTTGCCAGCGGCAATGCCTGGTTGATGGAAACGACCACCGGCAACCGCCTGCCGCTGGTCACCACCGGAGACCTGGACGGCTATATTTTTTCGCTTTCGCCCAAAGGCGATTGGCTGCTGTTCAGCCGCAAAGAGAAGAGCACCGTCACTGAAAACGAGAACGACGCCGTTCCCAACATCAACTCCCTGTGGGCCGTTAACCTGACCGAAAAATCACCCCGCCCGGTTCAACTGAAAGTCTATAACGTCATTCACTTTGCCGATTGGGTCCCCGGCCAGGGGTTGACGATTCTGTACTCTACGGTAGAGCCGCGCGCCAGCGCGCCGGGCTGGCAGGCCAATAATGATCTGCAGCGCTTAACTTTTGCCCCCACTGGAACGGTGATTAAACAAGAAGAAATCTTGCCGGCCAACGCTGGCGGCAGCATTTACGGCTGGTGGGGCATTAACTTCGCCTTTTCGCCGGATGGGAGCCGGCTGGCCTACGCCCTGCCCGACAGCGTGGGCCTGGTAGACCTGGAAGCCAAAGAACTGCGCCCCCTGACCGAAATCATCCCCCTGCGCACCGAGCGCAACTGGGCCTGGGTGCCCGGATTGGCCTGGGCCCCCAACAATACCGCGCTCTACTTTCCGATTCACGCCCCCAAAGCCGGATTGGAAGACCAGGAGCTTTCACCTTTATTTGACCTGGCCGCCATCCCCCTTTATAATGCGACTACAGACTCGGATTCTGCTGTGGATCAGCCCGGCTTTACGGCTGGACCATTAATTTCACTGGTGAATCAGGCCGGGATGTTTGCTTACCCGGCGGCTTCACCCCTTCAAAAGGATCGTGGAAGTTTTCAGGTCGCCTATTTACAGGCAATTTTCCCTGAACAAAGCGATTCCAGCCGTTACCGGCTGGTGCTGATGGACCGCGATGGGTCTAACCGCCAGACGGTTTTTCCACCCCAGGATGCTCAGGGGCTGGCCGTTGGAAAATCGCAGGTACTGTGGTCGCCGGCTCCGTTCAACAATGGCAGCCTGTGGCTGGCAGTCAATTACCAGGGAAATCTGTGGCTGGTTGATGCTCAGAATGGACAGCTTCAGCAGGTCACCGGGGATGGTTTAATCAGCCGCTTAGATTGGAAATAAGAGGGGAGGGTAAGTTTTGGTATGAGAATACTTGTTACCGGCGCGGCAGGCTTTTTAGGTTCGCATCTGTGCGAGCGATTGTTATGCGAGGGCCACCAGGTCATCGGAATGGATAATTTCATCACCGGCAGCCCGGAAAATCTGGCGCATCTGACGGGCAACCCGGCATTTTCCTTCATCCGTCACGATGTCTCTAACTTTATCTTCGTCCCCGGCAAGGTGGACGCCGTTCTGCATTTCGCCTCACCTGCCAGCCCCAACCCGGCCTCGCCCTACGGGTATACCAACCTGCCGATCCAGACCATGAAAGCCGGGGCGCTTGGCACGCATAATACCCTGGGCGTGGCCCGCGCGCACAAGGCGCGCTACCTATTGGCTTCCACCAGCGAAATCTACGGCGACCCGCTCGAACACCCCCAGAAAGAAACCTACTGGGGCCATGTGGACCCCATCGGCGTGCGCTCCGTCTACGATGAGGCCAAACGTTTTGCAGAAGCCCTGACCATGGCCTATCACGGCTATCACGGCATTGACACCCGCATCGTCCGCATTTTCAACACCTATGGCCCACGCATGCGCCTGGATGATGGCCGCGTAGTTCCCAATTTCATCCAGCAGGCCCTGCGCGGCGAGCCTCTCACCGTGTACGGCGATGGTTCGCAGACGCGCAGTTTTTGCTTCGTTGATGATCTGGTTGAGGGCATCTACCGTCTGCTGCTGTCGGATGAGCATATGCCCGTCAATATTGGCAACCCTAATGAAATCTCGATCCTGGAATTTGCCCAGGTTATTAATGAAATTGTCGGTAATCCAGCAGGGATTGTGCAAAAACCAGCCCAGCGTCTGGGAGATGACCCGCAGAGGCGCCGGCCGGATATTACTCGTGCGAGGACAATATTAGGATGGGAACCGAAAGTTTCTCTACGTCAAGGGATCATGCAAACCGTACCTTATTTCAAGCAAAAAATGGGCCTTGGGTGATCTTTACCGAACCGACAGAGCGGGGGCGCTTTATGCGCTTCGCCGTCGTGGGGGTGATCGGGTTTATCGTGGATTTTGGCGTCTTTAATCTCATGCGCCTGATCTTAACCCCTCAGCGGGCGCTCCTGGCAAGCGTCATCTCCTTTGTGGCCGCCATCATCAGCAACTTCCTCTGGAACCGCTATTGGACGTATCCCGACTCGCGCAGCAAAGCGGTGAGCAGGCAGGCGGTCCAATTTGTGGTGGTCAGCGTCATCGGGCTGGGCATCCGCGCCCTGCTGTTCTATCTGTTGGAAGAACCTCTCATCCACCTGGCGACGCTCGCCCTGCCGGGAGGGGTGTTCTTCTTTTCTCATGAATTTCTCGGCCATAACGCTACGCTGGTCATTGCCGTCTTAATCGTGATGATGTGGAACTTCTACGCCAACCGCTATTGGACTTATAACGACGTCAGCTAAGCGCGTGGGATTGCAGGCCGTGCCTGCAATCCCACGGCATTTGCCAGACTGGAGCAAGCGAGATAGAAACCATGAGCGAACAAAAACCGGGCGGAGAAACACCCTCAGAAAGTAGCCCTCAGGGAACCGTCACCAAGG
>DAOUAC010000106.1:0-28081 GCA_034434155.1 Anaerolineaceae bacterium | reverse complement strand
GGGAGACCCCGAAGAAAACGGTCATCTGTAGGGGCCGGGTTTCCCGGCCCGCCGGGTTCTATGGCTCATCCTCACGCGGGCGGGGAGACCCCAAGGAAAACGGTCGCCCGTAGGGGCCGGGTTTCCCGGCCCATGCTCATGCGGGCGGGGAGGCCCCGAAGAAAACGGTCACCTGTAGGGGCCGGGTTTCCCGGCCCGCCGGGTTCTATGGCTCATCCTCGCGCGGGCGGGGAGGCCCCGAAGAAAACGGTCACCTGTAGGGGCCGGGTTTCCCGGCCTGCCGGGTTCTATGGCTCATCCTCACGCGGGCGGGGAGACCCCGAAGAAAACGGTCATCTGTAGGGGCCGGGTTTCCCGGCCCGCCGGGTTCTATGGCTCATCCTCACACGGGCGGGGAGACCCCGAAGAAAACGGTCACCTGTAGGGGCCGGGTTTCCCGGCCCATGCTCATGCGGGCGGGGAGACCCCGCCCCTACGAATGGATGCGTCCCCACTACAGCATGGGCACATGGGGGGTAGGGAAATCCCTACCCCCCAAGACACTGGTTTTTCCCCGCTTTTCCCGCTCGGCAGGCGGAGTAGAATTAGCATTAAGTAAGCGTTATGACGCTGTGGACGGATAGATTCCCTCCTACCGGGAGCCCAGCCCAAAAATAATTCGCGGTAGGCAGTGGTCAGCGTGGATCCGTCCCGCCGAAAGCCAGACACTCTGGGGGCAAGTGGTCTGGCTTCGTGCATTTAAAAGGGCCGCGGCGGCAAAAATCCATTACAATAGCCGCATGTCGCATCCCCACAAAACGATTCACTATGCCGCCTGGCTGGCGGCGGCGGCGCTGGCGGCGCACCTGTATGCCGCCCTGGCACCCGCTGGCAGTCTGTTCAACTGGTTCCACTCAGACGACGCTTTTTATTACTTCAAGACGGCTCAAAATATCGCCGAGGGCTACGGCATCACCTTTGACCGGTTAGGGCGCACGGGGGGCTTTCACCCGCTGTGGATGGCGATTTGCACGCCGTTGTTCGCCCTGGCGCGGGTAGATTTACTGCTTCCACTGCGCCTGGTGGTGCTGGTAGAGGGCCTGCTGGTCGTTGGGACGGGCCTTGCGCTTTACCGGCTGGCGCGCCGCGCTCTCAGCGCGCCCGCGGCGGCGCTGGCGGCCTTCTTTTTCTGCTTTTACCCGCCCATTCACGCGGCCATCTTCCAATTGGGGTTAGAGTCTGGCCTCAGCGCCTTCTGCCTGGCCCTGCTGTTGTGGGCGGCGGCGCGCGCCGAAGAAGACCCCTCTGCGGCGCGGCTGGGGGCGGCAGGGGTCTGTGCCGCTCTGGCAGTGATGGCCCGCCTGGATAACGTATTTGTGGCCGGCATGGTGGGGGTCTGGCTGGCACTGCGCTCGCAGGGTGGGCGGGGGCTGGTGCTGTTCGATACGGTGTGGACGGTGCTGGGGGTGCTGGCGGCTTTCTTCTGGCGGGTGGGGTTTGGGCCGGCCTATGCCCCCTACCGCGCCGCGCAGTACGCCATGCTGGCGCTGGCCCCGGCGGTGCGGCTGGGAGCTTACTGGCTGGCGGGGCGGTATGGGGGCGGCTCGCGCCTGGCGCAGATTGGGGCCTGGGCCGGGGCTTCCGTTGGGGTGGCGGTGGGAATGTTAGGTCTGCGAGCGGTGGGGGCACTGCCGGCCTTCCCGCGGCTGGTGCTGGCGGCAGAGGCCGCTCTGGCGCTGGCGGGGCTGCTGGCGGCGGCCCTGCGGCCCCATCCGGCGGTCGAACCCCCGGCGCGGCGGTGGAACCTGGCTCTCATCGCCCGGCGCGCGCTGATCTACTTTGCCCCTACCCTGCTCTTTCTGTTAGCCTATATGGGGTTTTATCAGGTTTATTTTGGCACGCTATCGCCTGTTTCCGGGCAGATCAAGCGCTGGTGGGGAACACTGCCTAACCCGGTCTACGGCCACCCGCCGGCGACCGGGGCGGAACTGCTGGGCTTTGGGCTGGAAGGCGGCCCCTGGGAACTGGTGGTTGAGATCGCGCGCGGCCCCTTTGCGGGCTTGGAGGGCGCGGTTGGGTGGGCGCTGACGGCGGCCTGGGTTGTGGCGCTGGCGGCCCTGTTGGGCTTTGTTTTGTTTGGCTATGCGCAGAGAAACACCCCCCACCTTAACCTCTCCGCACTGCCCCTCCCCCCGCTCGCCGCCGGAGCCGCCCTCCACCTCCTCTCCTACACCGGAACCGGCTACCTCCACGTCCGCGACTGGTATTGGGCGGCCCAATACCTGCTCTTTGCCCTGCTCCTGGCCGCCCTGTTCGACGCCCTCCGCGCCGCCCTGCCTTCGCGTCTGGCGCGCCTGCCCCTCGCCGCCCTGGCCGCGCTGGCCCTCTGCCTTGCCCTGGCCGTCCATATTTACCAGAACCTCCCCTACCCCTCTGGAGACATGGCCGGCTCGCTGGCAGATGTGCGCGCGTACTACGGCATCACCGAACTTGAGGCCCGCACCCCACCCGGCGCGCGCATCGGCTCCACCGGCGGCGGGGTGATCGCCTATCTCATCCGCGACCGCACCATCGTCAACCTCGACGGGCTGATGAACACCGCCGCTTACTTCCGCGCTTTGCAGGCCGGCCGCGCCGCCGATTATCTCGACCGGCTTGGATTGGAATACGTCTTCTCCGGCGAGTACGTCATCACTTCTTCTGACCCCTACTTTCAGCTCGCCCCCCGCCTGGAGAAGCTCGCCGACTTCGGCGGGGCCACCCTGTTCCGCTGGGTGAAATAGCCATCCATGCGCTGGAAGGCGCGCGCTGACCGCCCCTTACGGCGGCGGCATGGTGCTTTCTTCTTCCAATGTATAACGCAGGTGGGTTTCGCCGCCTGTTACGATCACTTCAAAGCAGTAATTGTAGATCACATCCATCACCAGCGGAAACCCCACAATGCAGGTCCCGCCAGACAGCTCAACCGTTTCAAGCGGGTCGCGCGGGTAGAAATTGCCGTCCATGCGCTCGTCGGCCACCACAGCCGCCCGCACCTGCCCCTCCCCCACTTCTAACAGCCTCAATTTCAACGCGCCGACCGCCGCCCCCACCTGCGGCCCCAATGCCGCCGGGTCAATCACAAATTCCTCGCCCGGCCAAACCCTCTGCTGTTCGTAACGCAAGATTTTGGGCGCGGCGGCAGGATCAGCGGACGGGGCCACCACAGGGATATCCACGATGAGCGAGCGCATGGGCGGGTCACCGTCTGACTGGATGGTAGGCGTAGGCGGCGCACTCGTCGGGGCTTCCATCGGCGCGGCGGCAGTGCGCGTTTCGCCGGCGGCAGGCACTGCGGTGGGCGCCGCCCCCACCGGTTCAGGGGATGAGGCAGGCCCGGCCTGCGGCGCTGACTGGCGCGGTGGTACAGCACAGCTCGCCAGCCAGCCCAACGCCAGCAGTCCGGCGGCCAGGGCCAACCCCATCATACGGAGCATGGTCATTTTCATCACGTTCATCCTCACGAGGATCGCATTGCAAAGCGAGATCGGGTTCAGGGCGCGGAATGCCCTCATTGCGCGGTTTTTGCGCAAACTGGGCGGCTTCTCACAACCCTGAACCCGACCTGCCAAAGCTTTCTGGCGGCCTAGCGCGTCTGCCTCACCAGAGGGATAAATATCTGCGTCTGGTTAGTCCTGTCGCTGGCCAGGTGCGGCCCGGCGCTGACCTGGTACAGCCCGCCCACAGCCGCGGCTGATTGGTCAGAGACTTCTACGTACACCGTCGTCCCGGCGGGCAGTCCACTTAACGGAATGAACAGGTATTCCGAGACCTGTGGGTCTAAAGCGGCGCTGAACAGCAGGGTAGTCTTGTCGGCGGCAAAGATCTTCATCTGCGGATTCGCGCCGAGCATCAGCCCCGTCACCCGCACGTAGTGCGTCCACGCGCCCGCCGTGGTGAGTTGGAAGACATCCAGATCACCGGCGGCGTCAATCTTGCCGGAGCGCGGGGTATTATCGGCGGTCAGCACGGCGGCGGCATCGGGCGTATTGCCGTAATCATCGGCGGCCACGTTCGAGACGATCACCTGCAGGGTCTTCGAGACCTCAAACGGCTCGCCGACCGGCACGGGGGCCTGGGCTGGCACGGGCTGGCCGTTCATATCGGCCGTGGGGCTGAAAGCGGTGGTCACAAATGCGGCGGTATTGTCGTTATTGTTGAACGTCACCTGGATGGTGTACAGCCCATTGGCCTGGTAGCCGAGAACAGCCGAGTACAGGCCGTCGTTCTGTACGGCATCCGGCGGGACGCCGTCATCGGTGAACGTGACCGGCAGAGTTGAGCTGTCTGGCAGGGTAACGGTGGCCTGCACGCCCATGTTGATGATCGTCAGATCGGTGTGGACAAACGCCAGCAGTAAAATGGGGTTGGGGTATGAAATATTGACCCCATCAATGGAAACGAGCTGAGCGTTGAGCGGCGCGGTCAGAACCGCCGGCCCGGCGGCGGCTGGTGCTGGCTGCCAGACGAAGCTGAGAGCGCTGCGAGCCGTGCCGGGCAGGTCAATAGCGGCATCATTGTTGCCAGAGGGCTGTACATCGCTCAGTTCCGAATGGAACAGGCGCACCGGCAGAGCGGCGCGGTCGCCGTCGCGCGGGTCATCCGCCACCGGGCGCACCAGCGTTTCCCACGCGCTCGCGCCGTACACGCGGTGCTGAGCCGTTGCGCTGGTGTTGTTTTTGGCGATTGAGAAGTTCAGCCAGTTGTTGTTGCCGCCCAGGGCGTTCCACTGGCTGTTCATAATCGAATTGGTCACCGCCCGGTCGGTGGAATGAGGGAAGTGGAAAATGCTGTTGTAGCTGGCACTGCCAACGTATTCGTCGTAAAGCGAGTAGTAGAAATGCCCCCACTCATGAGCCAGGGTATAGCCGCCGCCCTTCTGATGCGCGTCGTCCGCCAGGAAGTTATAGTCCACTCCGGGGCCAGAGCCATCGCGGAAGATGTCGCACATATTGACGTGCAGGCCGTCTGTTCCAAAGCCCGAAACGCTGGCATTGGGATGACAGCGCTCCACCCAAACGACATCCGCCGTGTTGGCGTTCGCGCCCAGAGGCGAGAACGTCACGCGGGCAATCTTGTGCGCGCCGTTAGAGGCTTCAAAAACGCCATCGGCCATGTAGCGGAGCATCGCTTCGTAAGGGGCGCGCGCTTCTGCCGTGGTGGGGTTGTTGTAGAGCGAAATATCCACGTCAATGTTCCCCACCGTGCGCGTGGCCCCCAACACCACCGCCGCGAAGAGGATGTTATCGTCATCGGAGGGGTTGACGGTGTTGATGGTGACAGACGTAGCCCCGTCCGCCACAAAAGGCCGCAGGTCGTACAGCTCATCGTCTGAGAACTGATTGACCGGCACGGCGTTGGGGTCAGCGGGGTTGGCGTTGGTATCGCCAATGCCGCCTACGGTAATCAATGCGCCGTTAGAGGTAGCCCCATCATCTTCGCCGCCAGCGGCGGAGGTAAGGCGCTGATTGTTAACGTCCACGATGCTGTACTGCTTGGGATAAGCACAGCCCGCTTCACTCTGACAGCCGTAGGAAATCCCCAGGCTGTAATCAATCACCAGGTTGGGGTCGTCTTTATCAATGGGCTGGCCGAAGTCAATGACGAAGCTGTCGCCGTCCACATTCTGGGCCCCAAAATAGAGCAGAACCGAGTTATTGCGGGTCTGGTTAGGGTCGTCAAAAATGACCACCAGGATGGTCCCGTCAACAGAAGACGAATTGGCCTCACCGATGGTCACATCCACCATTCCGGCAGGGGCGGCGTCAATGGTGGGCTTGATGACAGCCGTCACGTCGGCCCAGTAGTTATAGGAATAGATGCTGGTAGGGATCTCGCGCTGCCAGACCACCCCGTTGCCCAAAATGGTGACCTCCCCGGCGCTCAATTGATGGCTTTGGAAGCCGGTGGTAGCGGCCATGAGGTAGGCTTTGCGGACGGTGGCATTGGCAGGTTTATCCACGTGGACGATGCCCGAACTGTCCATCGTGCCGAGGGCGTCCATAGATACTTTAATTTTCCCGTATTCATTCACCACCTGGGTCAGGGACTGGCCGGCCAGCATGGGCGAAACCGAAGCCGCCGGGCCGCCGGGCCGCCCGCCCGGGCCGCCCTGGGCGCTCGCCGATACGGTAAAGACGGTTGGAAGGATCAGCACAATGGCCGCCAACAGCAGCCAGAATGATCGAAACCTTGCGCGAAGCATAGTGACATTCTCCTTTTTAATACCAGGAACAAGCCGGTCATGGTTAGTCATCGAAACGGATGGAGACAACCGAATTCAGTAATTGGCAATATTCATTTTCCCCCTGTTGTACTGCCACAAATTGCCGCGGCGGCCGCTCTCCGGCGGGCCAGAAGCGGCATGGATCTCCGGCGTCAACTTGCCCCGGAACGTTATGGATGATTCAACTGCTGATCGTCTTACAGTACAACTGCATCAGGGTATATCAGCCCGCTGTCTTCCCCCCACGGACCACCAATGCAAAATGCCTGGAAATATTCTATTGCTAATCTACAACCCTGATACAATCAGTATAAATCTTTCTAAAAGAAAAGTCAATCTTTATTTTGTAAAAGAAGCAAGACAAAATACCAAAATTTTGTAAGCCGGGGCGCTATTTCTCTGCGCCTTTCTCTCCCTCTGCGCCCAATATTCTGCTACAATTAATATATCCAGCTTTGGATATTCACATCACTGCGAAGCCCCATAACGCGGGGTTGGTTTTGAATCTCTTTCCGAAAGGCAGTTCATGGAGACGAAACAGCCCGTCTGGCGCATTCTCCTGGTGGACGACGACGAAGATGAATTTGCCCTCGCGCGGGGGATGCTTGCGGCGGCCGCCGATGAGTATCAGTTAGACTGGCGCGGCACGTTTGAAGAGGGCTTATCGGCGCTGCTGGCGGGCGGCTATGACGCCGCTCTGATAGATTACTTCTTGGGCCGCGGGACGGGCGTTGAGCTGATTCACGCCGCCCGTGCTCAGGGCTGTTCTTTCCCGCTCATCCTCATCACCGGCGTGGCTCGCGAAGAGATTGACATCGAAGCCATGCAGGCTGGCGCTACCGACTATCTCAACCGCGTTGACCTGACCCCCGCCCTGCTGGAGCGCGCCCTGCGCTATGCCATCCGCAACCACCGTCTGGCCGCCGAAGCCCAGGCCCGCGTGGAGAGCGAGCGCTCCATCCTCAAAGTGATTATTGACAGCGCCCCTGCGGGCATCTTGATGACCGACGCCGCCGGCCGCTTTACCATCCTCAACCCCGCCGCCGCGGCCTTCTTCCCTCCTTCGGGCATCAGCGGAGACGCCGCCGGGCCGGCGTCGGGCTATACCCTGCACCACGCAGACGGCTCGCCCTACCAGCCCGATGATCTGCCCCTGCCCCGCGCCCTGCGGGGTGAAACGACCACCGGCGCCGCCGTCACCATCCGCCACGATAGCGGACGAGAAGTTGCCGCGCTGGTCAACGCCGCCCCCATCCGCGACGCCGCCGGGCAGATCACCGGCGCGGTGGCCGTTCTGCTGGATGTTTCAGAGCAAAAGCAGGCCGAGCGCGCCCTGCGCGCAGCCGAAGAACGCTTTCAGCGGGTGTTAGACACCACCCACACCGTCATGTTCACCGCCGACCGCGACCTGCGCTATACCTGGGTCTATAACTCGCACCTGGGCTTCCGCCCAGAAGACCTGGTGGGCAAGCGCGATGATGAAATCTTAGCGCCAGAGGCCGCGGCGGTTGTCATGGAACCCAAGTTAGAAGTACTGCGCACGGGCCAGCCGGTCCGCCGCGAAGTCCAGTACACCATTGGCGGGAAGCTGATGGCATATCAGGCGGCCTATGACCCCATCCTCTCGCCGTTGGGCGAGGTGATCGGCCTGAACGCCGTGGCAATGGATATCACCGGCCTGGTGCAGCTGCGCAACCAGCAGGCCCAGGATCAGGCGCGCATTGAAATCCAGCGCAACATCCTGCTCCAACGCGAGCAGGAGCGCGCCCAGATCGCCCGCGATCTGCATGACGGCCCACTGCAAGACTTGATCGGGCTGTCTTTCCAGATGCAAAATCTGCTGGATGAAGAAAGCGACCCGGCGAAAAAGCGGCTGATGGCAGAGATGAAGCAAACGGTCGCCCAGCTCATCACCGAACTGCGTTCCTACGCCGCCGAACTGCGCCCGCCTGTGCTGGTATCGTTGGGGCTAAAACGGGCCATCGAGGCGCACCTCAAAGAGTTCCGCGCCCGGCACCCGGCCATTCAGGTGACCTTTCAGGCCAGCGAGGCTGGCTCCGCGCTCGAAGACTCCGCCGGAACGGCCCTCTACCGCATTTACCAGGAATTGATGAACAACGTGGTCCGGCACGCCGGAGCCAGCGCCGTAGAGGTGATCCTGGAGATCACCCCTCGACAGGTGACGCTGGAAGTACGCGACAACGGCCAGGGCTTTGCCATGCCCAAATCGTGGGTGGAACTGGCGCGCCAGAAGCACCTGGGGCTGGTGGGCATCCGCGAGCGGGCCGAGGCGGTGGGCGGCGCGGTGGAAATTCAGGCGCGTGCGGGCCGCGGCACGCATGTGCGGGTGAGCATCCCGCGCGTGGTCAACGGGCATTCCGGAGGTTAAAAATGAACTGCCCCGGTCCTTAGCCGGGGCAGATGCCTATAAGCGGTTTGATTTTAAAGCGAGGGAAGCCAACAGCCCTCTTGCGGCGAGTATACGATGCTCACTTCTTTACCAAAAATACGGACGGCGCCAACTTTCAGCTTTTTCCCGTTCTGCTCCACCTGTCGGCAGTCGAGCAAATCGCAGAAAAAGCACACCTGGTTCGGTCGTTTGCTATTCGTCTGGTTAGCGCTGGATAGGCCCCCACTGCGGGCAGGGGCCAGTACAGCTAAGGCTTCCTGATCCAAAAAAACGCGTACCCGTTTTCCCATAGACCGTCCTTTCAATTCTTAAAGAGCAAATACCGTACCGCCATTATAGATATTTTTCCGCCGATTACAATTCCCCAATCGGCGAGTCTGCTAATCTGTAAGCTGTTGGCAGTCAATCTCAAACACGTACACCCGGTCTTCCGCGCGGACGGCCAGCAGGCGGCCGTCATCGGACCATTTGGTTTCGTCAACCACGCGCAGACCGATGTCGAGCAGCCATTGGGTTTTCTCTGCCGGGTTGAGCAGCCAAAGCAGTCCGCGCCGGTCGAGATAAACCACCTGGCGGCCATCCGGCGACCAGTTCGGCCGGCTGAAGCCGCGCGGGTATTGTTCGGGGTCGTATTCCAACACGTTCTGGTGCGGCTCTAACCCATCGAGGCTCTTCACTCCGGCGCGGTTCAACTCGGCGCTGGCATTTTTACGCTGAGTCGAGGCCGCCGAGCTGGCGCGGCCGTCGCGGGTATCAAAGTCTATCTGCTGTTGGCAGTCTTCGCCACAGCTCGTCAGCACCCGCACGGTGTGATCGTCGCGCCAGTCGAGGATAGACTTCTGGCTGGTGCGTGCGTCGGTGCGGGCCGCGTCCAACGGGAAGAGGTCCAGCGGCGGCCCCTCGCCCGGCGCAACGACCATGACCGTTTCGAGGCTTTCATCCACCCGGAAGGCCAGGAATGCCAGCCGCGCCCCATCGGGCGACCAGGTCAGATCGCCCGCCGCCAGGGTGGTTTCGGCCAGCGGGGTATGATCGGCGAAATCGGGGCCAGAGGCCAGCATCAGCGAACCGATGTACCAGGTGGTGGTGGCGGCGGGGGCCAGGTAAGCCAGGCTGTGCTGGCCCGGCCGCCAGGCGATCAGGTCGCCCTGATTTTTGTTGCTCTGGATGGCGCTCCAATCGGCAATCAGGCAGGACCGCGGCGCGATGGCCTGATACCCCAGCGTATCGGGCGTGGGGGTGAGGGTGGGGGCGGCCTCTGGCCCGCCCGCCGCGCCTTCAGCAGAGGCGCACCCCGCCAGCAAGACGGCGCACAGCCAGAAAAGTGACAGCAGGCGGCGGCTCATGGGCAACCTCAGGGCTTCTCCAGTCCGTGCGCGGCCAGCAGGGCTTCTTCCGCCAGGATTTCTTCGGTCTTGCCGTCGGCCACAATCTGGCCGTGATCCATAATCACCGTGCGGGGCAGAAGTTCTTTGACGAGCGCCAGATCGTGGGTGGCGACGATCATGGTTTGGGGCAGGGCGCGCAGTAGTTCGATCAGCGTGCGGCGCGCGCGCGGGTCTAACCCGGCCGATGGCTCATCCAGCACCAAAATTTCCGGCTGCATCGCCAGCACGGTGGCAATGGCAATGCGCTTTTTCTCTCCCACGCTCAGATGATGCGAGACGCGCCCGGCATAATCGCTCATGCCCACCATCCGCAGGGCTTCGCTTACCCGGCTGTGCACCAGGTCGGGGGGCAGTCCCTGGTAGATGGGGCCAAAGGCCACATCGTCAAAGACCGAGGGCGAGAAAAGCTGGTCATCTGGCGATTGGAACACCAGCCCCACCCTGGCACGCACCCGCTTGAGGGTTTTGGCATCTAACACCAGGTCGCCAATGCGGATCTGGCCCTGCTGTTGGGTGAGAATCCCGTTGAGGTGGATCAGCAGGGTGGATTTGCCAGCCCCGTTTGGCCCCACCAGGGCCACTTTTTCGCCCCGGCAGAGCTTCAGAGAAACGCCTGCCAGCGCCACGTGACCATCGGGGTAGGCAAAGGAAAGGTTCGAGATTTCAACAGCCGTTTCACGCATACCATTACACCAAAATCAGGCTCAGGGCCAGCAGACTGCCCAGCACCAGCAGGCCGCCCGCCAGGATGCCCCACTCGGCAGGGCGCGGGGCCGGGCGGGGCAGTGAACGGATTTCACCGTCGTAGCCGCGCGCCAGCATCGCCATGTAAATACGGTCCGAACGCTCCAGCGAGCGCAAGAAGAGACTGCCCGCCATGCCGCCGGTCACCCGCGCGCGCCAGGTTAGAGCGCCGCCAGAGCGCAAGCCGGGCAGGCCGCTCTCAGAACTGCGCGCCTCGCGGGCGCGCATCAGGCGCAGAGCTTCATCAACCATCACAAACAGGTAGCGCCACATCAGCCCGATAATTGCCACCAGCAGGCGCGGCAGACGCCAGGCGCGCAGTGCGCCCAGCAGGTCAGGGAAGGGGGTGGTGGCCGCCAGCAGAACCGCCGCCTGCACCGAAATCCACGATTTTACCGCCACGCTGGCGAAGCGCTCCAATCCTGCCGCGCTGACCGCTCCACCCCAGGGCAGTGCCAGCAGTGGAGCGCCCGGCGTGGTGAACAAAACCGGGGCCGCCGCCAGTACAAACGGAACCGCCAGCAGTGAGCGGCGCAGAAAAAACGCCACCCCCAATTCTGAAAGCACCTCCGCCGCCAGCACCAGGGCCAACAGCAGGGTGTACGCCGGCCACGCCGCGGCAGGGGCCAGCGCCGCAGTCAGCAGAAAGGCCACCACCAGGGCCAGCTTAACGCGCGCATCCAGGCGGTGAACCGGGCTGGGCCGCTCGTGATAGGGGTCGAGGAAATGGACGTGCATACGCTCCGCTTTTTGGGGGGCTAATCTCCGGTGACGGAGTGGCGGCTGCGCCGGGCGCGGGCCGTGAAGATCGTCACGCTCAGCACCACCAGCGCCCCCACCACCCCGGCCAGGATGGTCGCGGCGGCTTCATTGGAGATGCCGGGAAAAACGTAATCGGGGATGAGGGTATAGGCGGGGCTTTGAGCGGCTTCGATAAAGCCGGCCCGTTCAGCCACCCATTCCAGCCCGTCGGGGTGCGTGGAGGCCAGCGGGGCCAGCGCCGCCAACAGCAGAGTGAGCAGTAAGCCCCCCACCCACACGACTGTGTTCCCGGCGCGCGCAGTCTGGCCGGCGGCCAGCAGGTCACGGCGGGCCGCCCATACCAGGCTGAGCGCTCCCAGGGTAATCAACCCTTCGCCGATGCCGATCAGCGCGTGGATGCCCGCCATGGCCGGAACGGCCAGGCTGGCCGGCGAGGTATTGGAGAGCGCCAACTGCAGGGCGCACCCCAGCGCCGCCGCCTCGATAGAAAACCACGCCGCCGCGAACCCACCGCCGAAGATGCCCCAGCGCCGCCCCCTTGCCAGCCACTGCGCCAGCCGGTACACCCCATAGGCCGCAAACGGCCCCACGACGGCCATATTGAACAGGTTGGCCCCTAACACCACCAGCCCGCCGTCCTGAAAGAGCAGGGCCTGCACGGCGACCACGCTGGTCATCACCAGCACCGCCGCCCACGGCCCCAGCAAGATGGCCGCCAGCGCCGCGCCCAGCAGGTGGCCGGACGTGCCGCCCGCTACGGTGAAGTTCAGCATTTGCCCGGCAAAGATGGCCGCCGCCAGCACCCCCATGACGGGAACCTCGCGCTCGCCCAGGTCGCGGTTGACCCGCGCCAGGGCCGCCAGGATCACCACGATGGACAGCATCCAAAACACCACCGACACCGGAACCGATAAGAAACCATCGGGAATGTGCATGGTGACATGCAGAAACATGCTTTAACCCTCCTTCGCAACACTCTGCCGGCACTCAGGACAGCGCCCAAAAAAAGTAACATGCGAACCGTCAATCTCAAAGCCCGTGCGCTTGAAGAACGCCTGGTACAGCTCTTGAAGAAGCTCGTGTTCGATCTCGACCGTTTCGCCGCAGTCTTTGCAGATCAGATGATGGTGCTCGTGCCCGGCGGCCTCGTACACCAGGTGGCCGCTGCCGATGTGGGCCACCAGCGCCAGCCCGTGGCGCGAGAGGAAGTCGAGCGTGCGGTAGACGGTGGCTTCCGTCAGGCCGGGCATCCGCTCTACGGCTAGCTGATACAGCTCCGCCGGGCTGAGATGCCCCGGATGTTCTTCGAGGATTTGCAAAATCGCCAGCCGCTGAGGGGTCAGACGATGCCCGCGCGCGCGCAGGGACTGAAGATCTTTCGGGGCGTTCACGTTTCGATGAGGCAAGCGCACACCTGCTATCTACTGCAAGAAGTTGCAATAACAAAAAATAAACAATCCATTCCAGAACAAGTGTACTCCATTTCTAAAAAAATTCAAGCCCCTGAATGTACAAAGAGTTCCGCCAAAAACCTTGACTTTTCTTAATTCGCATGATATATTATTAACAATTCAGCGGCCGGATGCCCCCCTCATCCGTCCGCTGAATTCTTTAACGCGCCCCGGGGCGGTGCCGGGGCGCGCGGTTGTTGTTCAGGTTGAGAGCGTCAGGGAATTTTGCGGGGAAGATCTGCCGTGCCCGCTTTACAGCGGCGGCAGGGTTTTGCGGCGCGCCCGCGGCGGAGACACAAAGCGAATCTGCCGCTCCAGGCTGCGGATGCGCTCATCCTGCTGTGCGAGGGCTCTTTCCAGTTGTCCCAACCGCAAGCGCCAGCGCAGGCGCGGTAGAAACCCGCGCAGGCCGGGGGGCAGGCGCTCTAATTTCTTTAGCACCTGGGCGCGCTCTAACTGCGTAGTCAGTTCGAGCATCAGGGTCGTCCAATAGCCGGCTTCTAAGATCGAGATTGTATCATGCTGACGGAACACCAGGGCAATGGCCGCCATGATTTCAATCGCCAGCCGCCGCTGTGATTCAGCCAGCGTTCCCTGAAAGGCCAACTGCATCGAGGTATAGGCCTGGTTGTAATACTGCAAGCCCTCCATCTCTTCCGCGCTGGTCAGGCTCTTCCGCCGCTTGCGCGGCGAGATCTGCATCAGAATATCCTGACCGGCAATGAAGGCATCTCTGCCGCGGATGAAGGCAAACTGCGTTTGCAGGTCTATGGAATGCCCGCAGTTCGGACAGGTTTGGGGCCAGGGTTCACCTTCTGCGTCTATTTCCAGCCCGCAGTAGATGCACATCAGCGGGGCCAGGTCCGGCTCGCCAGAAGGATGCTCCACCACCAACGACTGCTTTTTCATTGGATGCCTGTTTCTGGTTCTCACTGCGCGCAAGAGCAAACCCTCGCGCGCAGCGAAGACGACTGGGCAAGCTTAGGCCGCGCCAACCTCATACGAGTTCATGGCGACAAAAAACATCGGTTCCCAATACGCATATTCTTCTTCGGTGGCGCCCTGGGCCATCAGCACCAGGTTGGCTTCGTGCCAGTAGAGGTTTTTGACCCACCGCTTGCGCGTCTGCCCATCTTCGGTGAAAGTAAATTTGGCCTCTAACAATACAATCATCTTTCCGGCGGTGTATTTCTTCTCTAAGATGGTGGCATTGGGCAGGCCTAAAATGCCGGCTTCAAACCCTTCAATCAGCAGGTCTTTATCTTCGGGCTGAACTTTATAGTCCAGCACGTATTTTTCGCAGGCAAAGCAGGTATCGTACCGGTCTGGATAAGGCGTGAAGATCCAGCCTTTGTGTCCATCCACCATGTCAATTTTGCGCCAATCGCTCGGCAGCCAAACGGCATAGCCTCCTTCTTCATTGACGTATTTGGTTTCACCGGTGTACACCGGGCCTTTCTTCTTCTCTTGTTCAGCCATTCAGACCTCAATTGGGCAGGATAGGTGTATCTTGCGGTTATTATAATTCAAAATTGGGCAGTCAGAGACCTGACCCGTAAAAAGGGTAAGAAGATGGTTCTTGACCGATACCGCCGCCCGCGGCTTCTTAAGCACCTTTATCACTCTGCCGTAGGCGATCAGCCGTCAGCGGTAAGCCAACAGCGGCCTGCTTTAAGAGGCAGGCCGCTGTTGGTTATTGGCTGTTGAAAGCCGCTTACCAACCTTTACATTCACACCACATTTATTGACAATCTGAGTGGATATTTATATGATCTAATTGGGACGAAGTCCCTGTTTTTTTATTTTTTCGTAAGGAATAGAGAGCGAGCCAACCATATGATCCTTCTCGTGATTCTCGCCGTCCTGGCCGCCGCGATTCTCATCTTCGCGCTGCACGACCGGCAGTTCACCGCCCAAACCGAAGCCCGCTACCCGCCCCAAGGCAAGTTCATCACCGTGGATGGCGTTACCCTCCACTACGTAGAAAAAGGGGCTGGCGAGCCGGTGATCTTACTGCACGGCGACGGCGGCTCCAGCTACGATTTCACCCTCTCGCCCCTTTTCGATCAACTGGCCGAAAAATATCGGGTTCTGGCCTTCGACCGGCCGGGGCTGGGCTACAGCCAGCGCCCGGCGCGCGAGGGCTGGTCACCGCGCGTGCAGGCCCGCCTGATCCACCAGGCCGCGCGGCAGTTGGGCATCCGCAAGCCGGTGGTAGTGGGCCATTCGCGCGGTGGAGCGGTGTTGTTCGCTTGGGCGCTGGAATACCCCTATCACCTGGCGGGAGCGGTGGGGCTGGCTCCGGCGGCCTTTCCGGGCAGTATTCCGGCTTACCGCGTTTTTTCCATCCCCATCCTGGGCGATCTGCTCTATTACGCCCTGGTTTATCCCCTGGAACGCTTCGGGCTGACGAACATCACCAAACAATCCTTAGAAACGGCCTTTGCCCCCGACCGTCCTGCCCCACCTGACTATGTGTCTGCTTACTTCTCGCTCTGGCTGCGGCGGCGGCACGCCCTGGCGGCCCTGGGCGACCTGGCTTACGGCGGCGAACTGACGGCGGCCATGGCGGCGAGGTATCACGAAATCAGCCTGCCTTTTGTGGTGGTCAGCGGCCTGGGCGACCGCAACGTGCCAGCGGAGTGGGCCAGGCGCTTAGAAAAAATTAACCCGCACTATAAAGCCATTCTCATCCCCGATACCGGCCACGAACTGATATTCAACTGCCCGGAAGAAGTTGGGAAGGCCGTTGACCTGGCCTGGGAGCTGGCCGCGCTTCAGGCCACCACCCCACGCCGGGAGCAGCAGTAATCCACGCTCCCGCAGAACGAGCGGCGCAAATTCAACAGACAGCCCGCCGGTCCAGGAAATTGTAGCGCAGGGCGTTCCAGGCGCACCTCGTTGAAGGCCCGATTCTCTTCTCGTTGACAATCTCAATAAAAGTTGTATGATTTTATTAAGACATTCCTCTCCACCGATCCACCAGGGAGGCAGATGATGACCGCAGTGCCGCAAATTCCATTGGCCGCGGAGGTCGAGCGCGCTTTATCTCCACTTCTCTCAGACGAAAACCCCATCAGCACCTGGGAGATCACCCGCGCGATCGCGCGCCTGAACGATGCCATTGCCGGCGGGCAGATGGCCCGCGCCTACGAGCGCGGCGGCTGGGAGGGGGCCGAACTGCGCCCCGCCGCCGACTGGATGCAGGCCCTGGCCGTGCTTTTTGACCCAGAAAAGGTCACCGAACTCCACGACCGGCTGGTGATCCTCGGCCTGGCCGCCGTAGACCCCGCCCTGAGACAGCACCTGACGGCCCTGGGCATCTACGACCTGCTGTTAAAGGAACTGGGCGAACCCCTCGAAGCCTTTGTGCGCCGCCCGCCCGACCGCACCGCGGAACCCAACGCCGCTCAGCAGGCCGCCCAGACCGCCGCGCCGCCGGTAGAGCCTGCCCCCGCGCCAACGCCCGAATTTGACGAGGCGTTAGGCCAGGCCGCGGCCACCGCCCGGCACACCAAACCACCCCACCCCGCCGACTCGGTGATTCTGCTGGCCGTACTGCTCTTGGGCGGGGCGAGGGCCGCCGCGCCGCCCCGCCGTCAGCCGGCCCGCAAAGCCGCCCCCCGCCAGTCCGCCGCGCCTTCGCCATCACGCGAAACGCCCGCCGCCGCCGTTGCCCGCGAGATGCTCCGCCAGCGGTACCCCAACTACAGCCTGGCCGATCTGCTCTCCCCGCCGCCCTACCTGCGCGCCGTCACCGAGGCCGCCCCAAGCGCCGAACCCACGCCCTCCATTTCCATCCCCATCTTGCTGGGCATGGAAGAAGACTACGGCATCACCCACCTTGACGCCGACGAGGGGCCGTTCGCTCAACCCTCTGCGCTGGAAGGCGAACTGGCCGCAGTTGAGCGGGCCGCGCGGCAGTTCGCGGCCCAGGCCAGCCCCAACCGGGGAGCAGACGCCGATCACCTGCTGGCCGTACTGCTGGCCCCGCGCCTGGCCGCGCCGGTCCCGTCCGTCCAGCGCCGCCTGGTCCACCTCGGCTATGACCTGCCCGCCCTGCGCCGCGCCTGCCTGCAGGCCGCCCGCGAGGCCCACCCCGACGACAACCTGCCCGCCTGGGAGGCCGCCCTGCTGGCCCGCGATCACCTGCCCCCCATCGCTGGCTACATCTCCGATTACGTTCACGTCTACGATGACGTCATTGACCGCCTGAACATCGAGGACGAGGTCATCAACATCGCCTCGGTGCTGACCTTTAAAGAAGTGTCGCCCCCGCTGGCCCTCGGCCTGTTCGGCGACTGGGGCAGCGGCAAGACCTTCTTTATGAACAAGCTCCGGCAGGCGATTGCCACCTCTGCCACCTACTACTGCGAGCAAGAAAAGATCGAGAAAAAACCCGCCCGCTGGTGCTCGCGCGTGGTGCAGATTTTCTTCAATGCCTGGAACTACTCCGACACCAACCTGTGGGCCGGGCTGGTCACGCGCATCTATGAGGCCCTCTACGACGAGCTGAACGACGCCGACGCCAAAGACCGGGCTTATAAGGAAGAGATCGAAAAACGGGTCGCCACGGCCAAAGGAGCCGTCTCTGAGGCGCAGGCCCAAAAAGCCCTGGCCGGCGAGCGCGTCCGGAAGGCCCACGCCGACCTGATCGCCGCCCAGGAAGAGCGCCAGAAAAAAGAAACCTCCCTGCGCGGGCTGATCAACGACCTGGCCGGACTGCTGCAGAAAAAGAACCGCGACGACCTGGCCCGCGCCGCGAACGCGCTGGGCCGCCCGCAGGCCGCCCAATTTTTCGATGATCTCCAATCCCTGCACGACGCGCTGCAGTCCTTTTCTGGGCGCACCTCGGCCCTTCTGCTCCATTCTTTCCGCTCCCACTGGACGCTTCTCATCCTGGCCCTGTGCGTGATCGCCCTGCCCCTGCTGGTGACGCTGTTGATTGAAAACGCCATGCCCTTCCTGGGGCAGGTCGGGCAGCGGGTGGCAGAAATCAGCGTCTTTTTATCGGGCCTCATCGCCGCCGCCAAGTTTCAGATTGACCGGGGCATGACCTGGGTGAAGCAAATCGAAACAGCCTTCGCCGAAGCGCAGGAAGTGCGCCAGAAGCGTCTGGCCGGACAGGATGGCCGGGTAAAGCAAGCCCGCGACGATCTGGTGCTGGCCGAAAGCCAGGAACAGGCCGCCGCCGCCAATTTGCAGGCCGCTCAACTGGAACTCCAACGCCTCGAAAGCCAGTTGGCCGAACTGCGCCCCGAACGGCGCTTCTTCCACCTCATCGAAGAGCGCGCCCAATCCGCCGCTTACCGCCAGTACCTCGGCATCATCAGCCTGATCCGCACCGACTTTGAAAAGATCAGCGACCTGCTGATGGATATGGCGAAAACCGGCGACAACCGCGACTTCGCCAACGAACCCCCGCCGATCCAGCGCATCATCCTGTATATTGACGACCTCGACCGCTGCCGTCCGGAGCGGGTGGTAGAAGTGCTGGAAGCCGTTCACCTGCTGTTGGCCTTTCCGCTGTTTGTGGTGGTGGTGGGGGTAGACCCGCGCTGGCTGCACCAGTCGCTGCTGCGGCATTATTCGCCTACCCTCTCTGACCAGGCCGCGGCGGACGGCCGCACCCTGCCGGGCTTCGCTACCCCGCAGGATTACCTGGAGAAGATTTTCCAGATCCCCTATGCTTTAAAGCCGGTGGAAGAGAGCGGGTACAAGAACCTGGTGTTAGATTTGCTCGGCCCCGGCGGCGCGGGACCGGCCGGCGGCGCAGTCACCGGCGGTAACGGCGCAGGGCCGGCCAGCGGAACAGCTCAACCGGCCCCTGCCAGCGGCCCGGCGGCTTCTACCGCCGGCGCGCCGGCGGACACTTCTGCCGCGGCCCCCGCCGGTCAGCCCGCCGCTCAGCTCCCATCCGAAAGCCGCCGCGCCCAGGTGAACATCTCGCACTTTACCCCCCTCACGCACGACCAGCTTCAGTTCACCGAGGCCGAAAAACAGGCCATGCTGTTACTCTGGCCCCTGTTCCGCACGCCGCGCACTGTCAAGCGCTACGTCAACCTCTACCGCCTTCTGCGCGCCAGCCTGCGCACGCAAAGAGAAGTCACCCTGTTTGAAGGGGGCGATACCTGGGTTGGCGAGTACCGCACCGCCATGCTTCTGCTGGCTGTGGTGACGAGCTACCCCAACCACGCCGGTGATTTTCTTAAGGAACTGGACGAGTGGATCCAGGCCGAAGTAAAAAAGCGGCCCTCGGCTGGGAGCGGCCCGGCCGCGCCCCTGCCGCTCTGCTGGGAAGATTTTATCGCCGCACAGCGCGCCAAACGCGCCGCCCTGAACCAGCCCTCCACCGCGCCCGCCCCTGCTCCGGCCCCGCCCGTCTCACCCGCCCAGGTGAACGACACCATTACCGAAGAGGTGCGAGGTGAAATGACCTGGGAACGCCTGCTGGACGGGCTGGAGCAGGTCTGCCGCGCCGAGAATTTTGACCCTCCCAGCGTTGAAGTCCTGCGCCGCTGGGCTGTGCGCGTCTCGCGCTATTCATTTTCCATCGGATAGATCCAAAAATACGTATCCACTGCAAGCCGCGCTTGCAGTGGATACGTATTCCATTCTTTACGCCCGCGCCCGCGGAAAAGCCGCAATCCGCAGGTTGGTACTGCCATAGGGGATCAGGCGCACCTCTTCCACCGGCTCTGTGGAAGGGTGCGGCCCGCCGTCTATCGGCCCGGCGGAGTTATTGACCAGCCCCCACTCTGGCAGGCGGCGGCCCTGGCCTACGAGCGTCACCGGGGGGCAGTCGGGGTCAAACGGGAGCGCCGTCAGGCGGCCCATCTCCACGCGCAGAGCCTCGGCGGGTCGCGCGGGGTCCATCAGCAGGCCGTAATTCCAGGGCGAGCGCGGGTAAACTTCCCAATCCTGGGCAGGCGGCTGGCCGCGGATAGCGCGCCACTCTTCCGCAATCTTCAGGCCAAACAACAGCGGCCCGCGGTAGATGGAAATCAACCCCTGATCGCCGCTCTCCACGCGCACCGGCATGGGCAGGTCCAGGTGAACCTCGTCTCCGGCCTGCCAGCCGCGCTCGATCCGGTAAAACTGCCCCGGCGCGGGGTCTGCCAGGAGCCGGCCGTTCAAATCCGCCGCCGCGCCCTCGGCCCAGGCCGGAATGCGCAGGATGAGCGGAAAGCGCGCGGCGGGAGCGTTCAGCACCCGCACCGTCACCGGACCGGAGAAGGGATATTGGCTCTCGATTTCCAGGTGAACACTGCCGCCGGGCAGGCGCGCGGCGGCCTCGCAGGGCGCGGGTGAAAGCACGGCCAGCCCTTCGCCATCGGGGGTTGCCATCACCAGGCTTTTGGCAAATTTGGGCCAGCCCTGGTGGAAATTGGCCGTACAGCACCCAAAGTTTGGCTCCAGGCCAAATACGTTCGACCAGTCGCCGTTGTTGGTCCAATCGCGCCGGGCCACCGAGGCCACCACCTGATTGACCTGCTGATCGTACTGGTGGGCCCACATATCCGGGCTGAAGGCGGCCGGCAGAGCGTTAAAGGCCACGCGCTCCAGCACGTCGCCGTAGAACGGGTCGCCGAAGATGCGCAGCATTTCTTCGAGCGAGAACATATACTCCACCACCGCGCATAATTCCGTCCCCTGGGTAGGACTGCGCCCGGCCAGGTGTTCATCGCCGCTCCAAATGCCGTTGGGCTGGCCGTGATCGCGCATCAGGTTCTCGATGGCCGCGCGGCTGAGGGCGCGCAGTTCATCTCCACCTTCCTGCACCCACCACACCGCCGGCCCTTTGATCCCCTGAGCGTTGTTGACCACGTGGGTGTACATCCACCACTCTTTCAGGGGAACCAGATCGGCCACCTGGTTGCGGCCCTGCCAGTCTTCCCAGCGGGCGCTCTGCTGGCGGAGCAGGGCGGCGAGTTCTAAGAGGGCCGGCTCGCCGGTGTGATTGTACAGCCACTGCACCGCCAGGGCATTATCGGCCCCGCGCGCATGGCCCCACAGCTCCAGCCGCCGCGCGCGGATAGCCCGGCCCTGGTAGCGGAAGTACGCATCCATCAGCGGGATGACGCGCCGGTCGCCGGTGGCCTCGTAGTGGTTAATGAGCGCCTTGAGCATCACCATGCGCGGCCACCAATCGTTGTTGCGGGCCGGCCCAATGTTGCCGTTGGGCTGTGGGTGGTTGAGGGTCCAATCCATCCATTTTTGGGCCTTCGCCAGCAGAACGGGATCAGCTAACAGGTGGGCCAGCGGAACCAGCCCATCGGCGTAATACGGCCCGCGCTCCCAGGCCTCGCCGTCGCCGCCCAGCCAGCCGCTGTTGACGCCTACATCCGGCCAGATTTCATCTAAATGGCCGCTCAAGCCGCGCGCCTGCACGTTCAACTGATCGCACAGCCAGCCGCGCGGCTTTACGGCCCCCAGCGGCAGGGCCCGAAAAGCCGCCGGCTGGAAGGGAGCGCGGTTGGGGGGTAAAGGTTCGCGGTAGATCATAATAACGCTTCCAACACCTTGTTGTATGCCTCGGCCATCTCTTCGAGGTTTTCGCTGGTCAATTCCGGGCTGATATCCACGTGGATGGCGCGGCTGAGCAGGTCGAGCGTGCGCGGGCATTCCTCTACGCTGTAGTTGAGGGGGCCTTCGTGCCACTTCCAGGGGAAGCCCGCCCCAGACCAGGAACGCTGGTGGACAATGGGGGCCCAATGGGGGTAAATGTGATAATCCACCCGGTCTGGGCGGTACATCACGCCCGCGCCGACGCCCTCGGCCGCTAACGCCTCGGCGATGGCATTGGCGCGCTCGGCGGTGGGCGCGTACATCACCAGGGCAATGGCCGCGTCGCCTTCGGGGTCGTTGAGGGAGCGGAAAGTCACCCCTTTGCGCTTTGCCACGCCCTCCACCGCGCCCTTGAGCATAGCCTTGTTGCGGCGCATATCGCGCAGAAGGCCCTCTAAGCGCTTAAGCTGTACCAGCATCACGGCCCCTTGCAGTTCGCTGAGGCGGAAGTTCAGCCCCGGAATGATTTGGTCTGGGGGGATCTGATTGCGCTGGCCGCCAACTACGTCATGCACCATCACAGCGCGCTGGTACAGCTCCAGGCTGTTGGTGGTGACGGCCCCGCCCTCGCCAGAGGTGAGAATCTTGTTGAACTGGAAGCTAAAACCGCCCACGTCGCCAATGGAGCCTAAGCGCCGCCCCTTGTACGAGGCCCCGTCGGCCTGGGCCGCGTCTTCCAGCACGCCCAGGTTGTGACGGCGGGCCACCGCCATGATCTCATCCATCTTGCAGGGCGCGCCGCGCATGTGAACGGGGATCACCGCGCGGGTGCGGGGGGTGATGCGGCGCTCAAAATCCACCGGGTCTAACGTGAGCGAATCGTCGCACTCGGCCACGACCGGCACGGCCCCAACCGCCAGCACCGCCTCGGCGCTGGCGATCCAGGTATAGGCCGGCACGATCACCTCATCCCCTGGCCCAACGCCCAACGCCGCCAGGGCGCAGATCAGCGCCGCCGACCCGCTGGTGACGGCTACGCAGTGGCGCACGCCGACCATCTGGGCAAAAGCCGTCTCCAACTCCGCCACCTTCGATGGCCCCGGTTCTGGGCCATAATAGCGGAACAGGCGCTTGGTGCGCAGTACTTCCAGCACGGCTTCTTCTTCTTCCACACCGATCCTCATGCCCCCTGGGTACATGGGCGGCAGTTTTGAGCGCACCGCCGGCGCTCCCCCCTCAATGGCGAGCCTGGACGAATCCCGGTTGGTTTGCGTGGTCATGGGTTAATCTCCAAATTCAAAAAAGATCAGGGAACGACCTGTATATTCATTATATCAACAGAGAAACCAGAGAGAAACAGATAGAAACCACAGATGAACACAGATGGACACAGATGAAAAAAGAGAAAAAATCTGTGTTCATCTGGGTCTATCTGTGGTTCCAACAGAGGAAGCCACAGATGAACACAAATGGACACAGATGAAAAGACAGAAAAAAAAATCTGTGTTCATCTGGGTCTATCTGTGGTTCCAACAGAGGAAGCCACAGATGAACACAGATGAAAAGACAGAAAAAATCTGTGTTCATCTGGGTCTATCTGTGGTTCCAACAGAGGAAGCCACAGATGAACACAGATGGACACAGATGAAAAAACAGAGAAAATCTGTGTTCATCTGGGTCTATCTGTGGTTCCGACAGAGGAAGCCACAGATGAACACAGATGGACACAGATGAAAAGATAGAAAAAATCTGTGTTCATCTGTGTCTATCTGTGGTTCCGGTTTTGGGTTTTCCACCCAATCTGATCTATAATTACAACAACCATATGCACCTGGGAGGCGCACGATGAACAACCCCAATGCTCTGCAAAGGGCGATAGACTGGCTGTTGAAACTGCTGGGCCGCGTCAGCCCAGAACCTGGAACTACCCCGCGGCCGCCGGGGCCGCCCCCAACCGGGCCGGTCACCCGGAAAATCAGCCTCATCATCTTCAACCCCACTATCCCCTCGCAGGGTGGTAAGACGCTCACCCAGGTGTTGGGCTGGAATGACCCCGACCGGCTGACCGCAGAGTTAATTGCCGACCTGAAAACCGTCAGTCACGGGTACGTGGAATATACCATCGCCGAGCGGATCGTCGTTGACAGCTTCCCGGTCAAAGAGGACGGTTTTGCCTACACAGGGGACGAATTTTTGCGCTGCTGGCGGGCACAGAGCGGCTTTCACCAGCCTGATGCGGTGGATTACCGCCGCATCATTGACACGTTTGACCTCTCTGGCAAGGTGCGGCGCGGCGAAATTGACGAAGTGTGGACGTACAGCTACCCCTACGCCGGTTTTTACGAATCGCGCATGGTGGGGCCGGGCGCGTTTTGGTGCAACGCCCCTGCCCTCGAGCGCACCAACGAGGCGGGCCGCCGCTACGTGATTATGGCCTACAACTACCAGCGCGGCGTGGGCGAGGCGCTCGAAAGCTACGGCCACCGCGTTGAATCGATCATGGAGCAGGTTTACCGCGTCTTGCCCGCCGCCCACGAGCAGAATTATTGGAAGCGCTTCATCCGCCACCACAAAACCCATCCCGGCCAGGCCGAAGTCGGAACCGTTCACTACGCCCCCAACAGCCTGACGGATTACGATTGGGGCAACCCCACCCCCGTGCCGACCCGCTGCCGCAACTGGGTTCACTTTCCAGACCTCTCCGGCGCGCCGCAGGTCTTAAACTGCGCCGAGTGGGGTAACGGCGACATCCGCGCTCATCACCGCTGGTGGTTAGAACTCTTGCCCCACGCCGCCGGACAGACGCGCGGCATCTCGCATAACTGGTGGGAATATATTATTGACCCGAACCGCGTTAACTAATCTGGAAGGGGTGAAGGGTCACCATTTTCCTGGCCGCTCATCACCGACCACAGACAACTTCTATGAACATTTATCTTAATCACATTTACCTGGTACTCTCCGACAAAACCTACCGTTCCATCACCGGGTCCGACTTTTTGCGCACGGCTTTCCCCGGCATGGAGCGGCGCACCACCTACACCGAGACGGGCGAATCCTGGTTTGGGACGTATTTTTACGGTTTCGACAACTACATCGAGTTCTTCTCAGAGACAGCCGGCCACTGGCAGCCCGGCGCGGCGCGCGGTTGGGGCGGCCTGGCCTTCTCAACGGATGAACCCGGCGGAGCCGATTTCGTCCAACAGCGTCTGCGCGAAGCCCTGGGCTACGAACCAACACGCAGTTTGCGCCGGTTTCAGGATGGCAAGAACTGGTTTTACCACGTGCGCCTGGCCGAACAGCTTGGGCAAGAGTCGTTTGACGCCTGGGTGATGGAATATCACCCCGATGTGTTCGCCCAGCGCGGCCTGCCGGTTGGTCCCAACGGCGAGTTAAGCCGCCAGGCGTATCTTTCGCCTTTCAACACCCCGCGCAAGCCCGGCCCCGGCAGTCCGGCGGCCCTGGTGCGCCAGCCGGTCTTCAAGCGCCTGATCGGAGCGGAAGTCTGCCTGCTCCCCGAGGCGGCCCAAAAACTGGCCCGCATCCTGCACCTGCTTGGCTATGCGCTGGAGGAACGCCCAGATCACTTCTGCCTCTCGGCCCACGGCTTTACCTTCCGCCTGTTTCCCAATCCGGCTGGCAGTCCTGCCGGCTGTTACACCATCCGCGCGCTCACACTGCAAATGTCGCGCCCTTCGGTTGCCCCGGCCACCTTTGTCTTTTCTAAAGGCTCGCGCCTGGTTCTCAACGACGATCTTACCGCTGTCTGGTCTTTTGCATGAACCAATACACCAAACCCGAACATGCCCTGGCTTACCTGGCGCGGGCTGACCGCGTCCCCCACCGCACGGAAGGCGAGGCCGTCTTGCTCGAACTACTGCCAGAAGCCCCCCGCCGCATCTTAGACCTCGGCTGCGGCGACGGCCGTCTGCTGGCCCTGGCCCGCCTGGCCCGTCCTCAGGCCGCGGGCGTGGCCCTGGACTTTTCGCCCACCATGCTCGCCGCCGCCCGCCAGCGCTTTGGCGATGACCCCGCCGTGCGCGTGGTCGAGCATAATATGGATCATCCTCTGCCCGACCTGGGCGTATTCGACGCGGTCATTTCTTCCTTCGCCATTCATCACCTGTCGGATGAGCGCAAACGGGCCCTCTACCAAGAGGTGTTTGAGCGGCTGGCCCCCGGCGGAGTCTTTGCCAACCTCGAACACGTCCAGGCCCCCACCCCGCGCCTGCGCGACGCCTTCTTCCGCACCCTCGGAACCACACTGGCCGATGAAGACCCCTCCAACCAGTGCATCCCGCCTGAAATCCAACTGGATTGGCTGCGCCAGATCGGTTTTGAAGATGTAGACTGTTTTTGGAAGTACCGCGAGCTGGCTCTGCTGGCCGGCTGTAAACCCGCCTGACGATGAGCGGCCCGCTCGGAGCGGGCCGCTTCGAGCGGCCAGGGCCAGGAATGGAAGGATCAGCACCAGCCGGCGGCGCATGGGGTTACTCGTTGATGTTCTGGCGCTCTTTCACGCCAAACAGCGCGGGCGGCAGTGCCAGGAACAGCAGGTTAATCAGAATGCCCACGATGGCCGAAAAGACAATCGCCGGGACGCCATCGGGGAAAATGCCCGGAATGCGGAAGGGGAACAGACCGCCGGGCAGGCCCATCGCGCCGCCAATGCCCAGCACCAGGATAATCGCCCCAACCGCCAACTGGCGCGGCTCGAACAGGTTGACCTTCTCCGACTGGATCAGCGCCACGCCCTGCATGCCGATGACGCCGAACAGGTAGATTGCCAGCCCGCCCGTCACCGCCACAGGGATGGTGTTGACCAGCGCCGCCAGTTTGGCAACAAACCCCAGCAGAATCGCAATGACTCCGGCGGTCATCAGCACCGGCACAGAATAATTGCGCGTGATCGCCATCAGACTGTTGTTTTCGCCGTAGTTCGTGCCGGCACAGCCGCCCAGCATTCCCACCACCAGGTCATCGGCCCCGTCGGCCACCAGGTTGAGGCCGATGAGCTTTTTCACTTCCAGCGGCGCGCGCCCCAATTCCTTCGCCAGTCCGTCAATGTACAGGCTCATCTGGTACAGGTGGGCCGTGCTTTCGGGGATGGTGGCAATGGCGATCAGGGCGATGCTCACCACCGACCCCCAGGCGCGCGGATCTTCAAAGGCCGGCAGGGTGATGCGCGGCCAGGCCAGCCAGGGGGCCTGCGCCAGCACGTCCCAGTTCTGCAAGCCCAGCGGGATCGCCACGACGTAGCCCACCAGCGCCCCCAGCAAGATGGGGAGCATCCCCAACAGGCCCTTGCCCTGCAGGTAAACCGAAAACGCCACCGTCGCCACCAGGGTGATAAAGGCCACCAGCCAGTGCTTCCAGGCCGTCTCGGCGGGCGCGCCAGACCCCGAAGCCATGTTCAGGGCCGCGCCCGCCAGGGCAATGCCGATGACAATGGCAATGGAACCCGTCACAATCGGCGGCAGGACCTTATCGAGCGCCGCTTTGCCGACCCGCATAATCAGCAGGCCGACCAAAATCTCTACTAACGCCGTGCCTAAGATGCCCACCTGCACAATCCGCACCCCTGTGGGGCAGTAAAAGGTGGTGGGGTCGCTAAAACAGTCGTTGGCGTACAGGCTCATGGCCGTAATCACCACCGTGATATAGCTAAAACTGGAGCCGTAGTACATGGGAATCTGGCGGCGCGAGACCAACAGCGCCACAATCGTCCCCAACCCCGAAGCCAGCAGGGTGACGCCCACGTCGAACTTCGTCAGGATCGCCACCAGCACCGTTGCCGGGAACATCGTTAACACCTGTTGAAAGCCTAAGCTCACCATGGCCCCCGGCGGGGGAACGTCCTGCGGAAGGTAGCCCAAGACCTTCCGCTCTTGGTCTGCAGACACACGAGCACCCATACGCCAACTCCTTATTTTGAATTAATTCTAAAAACCACGCGGGAGGATAGTATACTGTATTTTCGCGTTTTTCACAGAAAAGAAACCACAGATGAACACAGATGAACACGGATAAAAAGAGAAGTATAGATAACCACAGATGAACACAGATGAACACGGATAAAAAGAGAAGTGTATAGATAACCACAGATGAACACAGATAAATACAGAACAGATCAATCCAGATGAACACACGCCGGGGAAAAGTGCCGCTGGAACTGCACGAAGATTCCCAATTGACATCCGCCCGGAGCCACAGCATAATTAACCTGTAAGACAGCCCGTTTCACCCCAATTCAAGCCACGACCGGAGGAATTCCATGACCAAAATTGCCTTTATTGGCGCAGGGAGCTATGGCTTTACGCGCGGCCTGGTGCGCGACCTGTTAACGTTCCCTCTTCTGCAAGACGCGGAAATCGCCCTGATGGATATTGACCCGGAGCGCCTGGAATTTGCCCAAAAATCGGTAGAGCGCATCATCCAGTTGGGCAAATACCCGGCCACCGTGAAGGCCACCCTCAACCGCGAAGAAGCTCTGGAAGGGGCCGATGCAGTGTTAGTGACGATCCTGGCGGGCAGTGTGGATGTCTGGCAGTACGACATCCTCATCCCCAAGAAG
>DAOUAC010000105.1:0-19944 GCA_034434155.1 Anaerolineaceae bacterium | reverse complement strand
GTTCCCGTCATGGGGATGGCGTTGATGGCCGGGGTAGGGGTTGGGCAGACGCCGCCCCCCGTCACCGGAATGCCCGGCTGCGTGACGGAGACGGGCGTTGCCAGCAGGTCAAACAGGCCGGGAGCCGCCTGGGCCTGAGCCGGGGCGTTGGGGGTAAGATTGGCGTCTCTGTGTACCGTGGAAATATACAGCAGGAATATCATGATTAACATCGCGACGACCATAAAGGCGCGCATGGCAGTAGACCTCCATTGAATACCGATAAATTGAGCCCTCCCTTGAGGTAACTATAGTCTTGCGTGTATTCAGAAACAACCCCTTTGATTCCCCCGTTCCATGCGGGGATTACCCGTAATTCAGGATACTTACTCTGCCTGCCCTGGCGCGGCAGGGTGACTCGCGGCGGCTGGAAGTACGCGGCCCTGCAAGGTCTGCCGATGATGCTGTTTCATTTGAACGAAGACCCTTACGAATTGGCGAATCGGGCGTATAATCCCCGCTTTAAGGCCGAACGCCGCCTGTAAGACCGCCTGGCGGGGTGGATTGCCGCTCCCGGCGACCGCTTCCGCCTGCCGGACATCTCATAGCGATTGATTGGGTCTTTCATTGACGCCTGAATCCACCCCTCCAGTAGAAACGCTTCCGTTGCGCCGGGTGGCCGCCGCGTGGTGGCCGCTGGCAGTTAGTTGGATCTTAATGTCGGCGGAGCCTGCGGCGCTGGCGGCGGTGGTGGCCCGGCTGGAGAACCCCGCGGTGAATCTGGCGGCTTATGGCAGCGTGGCCTTCCCGCTGATCGGCATTCTTCAGGCCCCGGTGCTGACCTTGCTGTCGCTCTCGACGGCGATGAGTAAGGATTGGGATTCGTTCGTGAAGGGCCGCCGCCTGATGTACCTGGTGGGCGGTTCGCTGACGCTGTTGTACCTGCTGGTGATCTGCACCCCCCTGTACGACGCCATCGTCAAGGGGTTAATCGGCGCGCCCCCTGAAGTGCTGGAACCGGCCCGCGCCGCCATGGTCATCGGCCTGCCGTGGACCTTTGCGGTGGCGTACCGGCGCTTCCACCAGGGCGTGATGATCCGCTTTGAGCATACGCGGGTGGTGACGGTGGGAACTCTGCTGCGCTTTGCCGCGGATGCGGTGGTGCTGATCGCCGCGGTTAAATGGCGGATCTTGCCGGGGGCCTCGGTAGCCGCGCTGATGATGGTGGTGGGTGTGGTGACGGAAGCCGTCTATGTGGGCCTGCGGGTGCGTCCGATCCTCAGCGGCGAACTGCGCCAGGCCCCGCCTTTGCAAAAGCCCATCAGCCTGTGGGAGATGGCGCTCTTTTTTATCCCCCTGGGGTTAACGCCGCTTCTCAACCAGCTCATCCGCCCCATTGGTTCGGCGGCCCTCAGCCGCCTGCCCGACCCGCTCCAAACCCTGGCCGTCTGGCCGGTGATTTCCAGCCTTTCCTTCCTGATCGTCACCCCCGGCGCGGCGTTTAATGAGGTGGTCATTGCCATGCTCGACCGCCCGCGCGCCCGCGCCAGTCTGCGGCGCTTTATGTTCATCCTGATGGCGGCGCAGTTTACCCTCTTTGCGGCGGTGGCGCTGACGCCCCTCAGTCACCTGTGGTTTGCGCGCGTCTCTGGGTTGAACGCCCCACTGGCCAACCTGGCGGCGCGGGCCTTCATTTTGCTCCTGCCGGCCAGCCTGCTCAGCCCGCTGAATAGCTGGTTTTCTGGCACGATCCTGCACGCCCGCCAGTCGCGCGCCATCACTGCGGCCATGGGGATTTACCTGGGGGTCTATACGGGGAGCTTATGGCTGGGCGGCGCACTCATTCCCCCCGGCGTGAGTGGAATTTACGTTGCGGTTGGGGGTTCGATGCTGGCGAGCATGGCACAGAACACCTACCTCTACTTTCGGAGTCGTCCAATCATGGCGGCTTTACAGGCGGAAGAAACCACCGATGAACACCGATAAATGCAGTTTTTTTCTGAGCTTTCAGCGGTGCTCACCGGTGGTTTGCTTATTCTTCCCCAAACAACACGGTACGCACAGTTAAATCCTGGTTCAGTACCACCAGGTTGGCATTGGCGCCCGGCTCCAGGTGGCCGACGCGCTCGGCAATGCCTAACAGGCGGGCTGGGCCGAGCGATGCCATATGCACAGCCTGCTGTAAGGGAATCTGGGCCTGCGTGGCCGCGCGGACGACGGCATCCAACAGCGTGATGACACTGCCGGCCAGCCAGCCGCCCCCGCGCCCGCTGGTGGCAAACCCGGCAGGGTGGACGGTGACGAGCAGGCCGCCGCTGTCGTACTCACCGGGGGGGCAGCCGGCAATGGTTGAAGCGTCAGACACCAGCAGCAGGGCGTCGGGGCCTTTGAGCTTGAGGAGCGGGCCCAGCAGGGCCGGGTGAAAGTGAAAACCATCCAAAATAACACTGCCGCGCAGTTCCTCGACGGCCATAAACGTGCCAACCAGGCCGGGTTCTGAGGCGAGGAAGCCCAACGGCCCCGGAGCGCGGTGAGGCCAATCGGAGGCGTTGCCCAGGTGCGTAGCCATGCGCAGACCGGCGCCGAGGGCCAACTTCAGTTGGTCGTAAGTGGCGGCAGTATGCCCCGCAGAGACGATCACCCCCTGCCCGGCCAGGGTGCGGATCACTTCGAGCGCGCCGGGCAGTTCGGGCGCGAGGGTGAAGATGCGCAGGGCTCCATCAGCGGCCGCGAGGAAGCGCGCGGCCAGGGCCGGGTCGGGAGGTTGGAGCGCGGCGGGGTCGTGCGCCCCGCTTTTTTCGGGGGAGAGGAACGGGCCTTCAAGGTGGATGCCGGGCAGGGCGGGCAGTTTGGGGCCGCGCGCGCGGATGAAGCCGCTTAGAACGGCAAGACTCTCTAACAGAGAAGCGGCGGGGGCCGTCACCAGAGTGGGCAGCAGCACCGCCGTGCCGCGCGCGCGGTGGTAATGCAGGATTTTCTCGTATTGGCCGCGGTGATCCGCCTGGAAGCTGTACCCTAACCCTCCGTTAACCTGTAAGTCAACCAGCCCAGGGATGACGATGGCATCACGAAAATCGTAGGTGGGATGGCGGCGGCGGGCGCGTTCTTCCAGCGCGGCAATGCGGCCATCCTCAACCGTGATCCAGGCATCCTTCAGGCAGCGGATGGGTGTATAGAGGGTTCCAGCGCGGAGGGTGTATGTGGACATCGTCTCGTTTCCATCAGGCAGGCGAGCCGTTCAGCAGGCGGTCGGCGGCCAGCACCAGGAAGATATAGCTGACTGCCCCGCCGATGACGTACTCTTTTTGCTGCCACAGCCAGGGGAAGGGGTCCATCAGCTCAACGAAGTCTGGGCGGAGCAGGGCCGGGCCAGAGGCTACGCCGCCGGGGATGTAGGACCACTCGGCGCGGTTGGTCCCGTAAGCAATGGTCAGCGACTGCGCGCCCACGCCCGACACCAGCGAGAGGTTATTGGCCGGGTGCCATCCGAGGACGTAATTTAACACCCGCAGGAGGCTCTCGCGGTGGAACAGGTCGGGGTACGCCTGAAGGAGATAGTAGTATTGGAGGGCGAAGGCCTGCAAGCTCCAACCGATGCCCCAGATGGGCGGGTGGTAATCTGAGGCGAAAGGATCGTGTCCGGGGCGGTTGGCGCGCAGCCAACCCTCGCCCAAAGGCAGGCGGAAGGGGCTTTGGGCTTCTTCGGCGGCCAGTCGGTCCTGGTAGGCGGCGGCGGCGCGGCGCAGGGCGATTTTGAAGTCCTCGTTGTGAATGAAGGGCAGGGCGCGGACGGCGGCCCATCCCAGACGGTCGAAGCGGGCCTCGATGACGGGCAGGAGCGCCTCGAGGCGGGCGGCGTAGGCGCTTTCGCCGGTTGCCAGCAGTAGTTCCACCGCGGCCAGAACCTCCATGGCCTCTGGACTGCGCGGGATGTACGCGCCCGGCTGTAAGACTGGCGCGCGGCCCTGCTCGCGCTCCCAGATGCTCCGCGCCGTTTTCAGGCATTCGGCGGCCAGGTCATCTTCAAAGCCCTTCAGCACGCGCGCGGCGGCCGCCAGCGCCGCGGCTACCTGGTATTCCAGGCAGGTATCCTGATTGGTGAAGGCCCAGCGGTCATCGCGGACGGAGGAACGCTCTCCGGTGGTCGTCCCGGCGGGCAGTTCGCTGTCGTAAATGCGGTTGTCGGTCATGGTGGCGGCGTCGCCCAGGTGGACGTACTGTTTCAGACTGCCCTCGATGACCCCCGCCAGGCTGTGACCAACGACACGGTAGCCCGCCAGCAGAAAGTCCACCCCATGCGCGACCTGCTGGATCACATCGGGGATGCCGTCGGGCGTGTGGAGCTGTACCAGGCGCTCGTCACGGCGGATGGTGGTCTGATCTGTGGCGAGATCGAAGGTCTCGCGGATGAGGGCCAGGTAGTGGGTGGTGGTGGCCTGCGAGCCGGTCGCCAGGTCGTAGTCGCCGGCGTCGTGCCAGCCGCCCCGGTCGAGGCCGGGGATGTGGGCGAAGGGGCTGTAGGGCGTTTCGGTCTCGGCGTACTGGCGGTAGCCATCGAAATGTTCGTGATTGGTTGGGGCCTGGAGGGCATCATCCAGGTGGCAGGCTCCGTGCCAGATGCGGTAAAGGTCTTCCACGCGCATGTGGCACATCTGCACGGGCATAAAAGTCTCTAAGGTTGGCTGCCAGACGCCCGTCTGGTAAACGTCGGGGCCGATCTTGAAGGCCGGGGTGAAGTGCTGTCCATAGCGTACCTGGTAGATGCCCGGCTCCCGCGTGGCAGTAAAGTCGAAGCGGGCGTAGTTGTAGTGGAGGAAGCTCCCTAAAAATTCGGGCGCGGCCTGCTGAACCTCACGCGCGCCGTCATCGTCAATGCGCAGGAGCACGGCTGTTTCGAGGGTGGTCACGCGCGGGTCGAGTTCGATCAGGGCGTGCTTTTCCTGGTCGGGGTGGTAGCCGACCTGCGAGACGAGAATAACAGGCGGGCGTACCCAGCCGGGGACGCGCGCCGGAGTGACGAGCCATTCCACGGCTCCCTGGGTGCGGCCCACAGCCACCTGAGAGCGCACCACGAACCAGCCGTTCTGGGTGGTGTCGCGGCCATCGAACAGGGCCAGTTCACCCCGCAGCGCGGTGATCTCCAGCCGGCGGTAAGGGTCTTCGGGGGCGGCCACCAGGCGCGTCCCCTGCGCCAACGGGACGGGGACGAACTGATTGTCCGAAACGGCCGCGAGGGGGCCGTTGGCCTGGCGCGGGAAGGCGCTGTATTGGGGCGCGCGGCCGGGGGAGAGCATCAGGTAGGCTTTGCCAAAGAAGGCCGAGGGCAGTAGTTCGAGATTAAAGCCCACCTGGGCGGCCATTGTTTCTGAAAGCGGCTTTTCGAGGTCTACCGTTATCCGCAGGCTGTCACCTTCGGGGGTGACGCGGACGGTATAAGGGATGTCTGGCTCTTGAAAGGCCAGCCGTGCGCTGACGCCCGGCTCTCCGCCCCGGCCCAGCAGTCGGGGCAGGAGGGCCCATTGGCCGGGGGTGGGTTCGAGCCGCAGGTCGCCGTTGGTGGCGATGCGCTCGCCATGCTGGATGATTTCCACCCCGCCCTGCTTGCCTTCGGGGTAGACGTTGTGAAATACCAATACGCTGACTTCTGGCGATTCAATCACCTGTTGAGGGGTTATGCTCCAGGGAGAAGGAAGAGACATGCCGAGGCTCCTGTTGGCGGGCCTGCCCGCCGGAGAAAGGGTAAATTGGATACCAGGCTAATTGTATGCCAAACCTGTCATACAGGCAAAGGGTTGGAAGGCCGGGAATCCGGGCTTTGCGCCGCATTTTGCCAAAAGCCCGGTCTCGCCGCCCTGTGTTTCTTGACCAGGTTTTTCCTTAATGCTACGCTTAATTTGATTTGCGCGCGGAGTCGTGGCGCGTTTTTCGATGCTTTTAATAAGGGAGAAAGGCCGAATGGGGAAAACTCTGGCTCTCATTCATACCAGCCTGGTATTTATCACTGTTGAAACCATGATGCGCGATATTTTCAACGAGATCATGCCAGACGTGCGGCGGATTAACATCGTGGATGATTCGCTCCTGGCCGATGTGATGGCCAAGGGGCAGATCACGCCGGAGGTGCAGAAGCGCATGAACGCTTACGTCCAGGCCGCCGAACTGACGGGGGCAGACGCGGTGCTGTCGCTGTGTTCTTCGTTGGGGCCGGCCATTGACCAGGCCCGTGCGCTGGTGAAGATTCCGGTGATTAAAATTGACGATGCCATGACCGAAAAAGCCGCCCGCGAGGCCCGGCGCATTGGCGTGCTGGCGACCGTGGCGACCACGCTCAAGCCCACGGTGGATTTGATCGAAGAAAAGGCCGGGATGTTAGAGAAAATTATAGAGGTTCACCCCGCGCTGGTGCAGGGCGCGTTTGAAATTTTAATGAGCGGCGACCGCGACCGGCACGATGCGCTGGTGTTGCAGGCCGCCGCCGCGCTGGCCCCCCAGGTGGACCTGCTGGTGCTGGCCCAGGCTTCGATGACGCGCCTGGCGGAGCGCCTGCGCGCTGAGACCGGCCTGGAAGTTTTGAGCAGTCCGCGCCTGGCAATTGAGTACACCCGGCGCGTGCTAGACAATCGCTAGAGGGAAAACCATGAACTATGAAGTGGAACACGTATGCGCGGCGCAAGCCGAGTTGGGCGAGGGGCCGGTCTGGCACCCGGATGAGCAGCAGTTGTATTTTTTAGACATTACCAAAGGGCGGCAGCACCGCTTTAACCCGCGCACAGGGGCGTTTGTCACCACCAATTTGGGGTTGATGGTCGGTTCGATGGGGGTGCGCGCCGCCGGTGGGTGGGTGATGGCGACCGAAAAAGGCTTTGCCCTGTGGGACCCGGCCAATGACCACATGGAGATGATCGGCGACCCCGATGCAGATGAATCATCGGAGGGGGTGCGCTTTAACGACGGCAAAACCGATCCACAGGGACGGTTTTGGGCTGGCAAGATGAGCAGTACCTTCACCAACGGCCTTTACCGTCTGGATGCCGACCACTCGATTCACCGCATGGAGACGGGCATTGGTACATCCAACGGTTTGGGGTGGAGTCCAGATCACCGCACGTTTTACTTCACCGATTCACCAACGCTCAAAATTTACGCTTATGATTACGACCCCTCCAGCGGGGCAATCCACAACCGGCGGGTGTTTGTGGAAATCCCAGAAGGGGACGGCCTGCCCGACGGCCTGGCAGTGGACTCGGAAGGCTGTGTGTGGAGCGCACGATGGGGCGGCTGGAAGGTGACGCGCTACCGGCCCGACGGCAGTATTGACTGCGAGATTAAACTGCCGGTGGAACTGGTGACTTCGTGCGCGTTTGGCGGGCCAGACCTGACCGAGCTGTACATCACCTCGGCCTATATTGAAGTCCCCGCCGAGCGGCGCGGCCAACAGCCTCTGGCAGGCGACGTCTTTCGGGTGAAGACCGGGGTGAGAGGGCTTCCAGAGCCGAAATATTTGGGTTGAACGTTACCTGAGCGCCTCGTAGATGGCATCGTAGGCGGGTTTGGGCTGGTAGTACTCGTCGAAAGGCAGGGGGGCATCGGGCGTACCGGTAAAGTGGGGAATCCACGAATAACGGTCGGTGAAGCCCCAGGTGATGACGGCTTTCACCGCCGGGTTGGCGAGCGCCACATTGAGCAGGTCGGCATAGATAGCGCCCTGGCGGGCGAGCTGTTCTTCCAGCGAGCCGGGCGTCTGCTGAATCTGCACGTCCAGTTCGGTAATGTGGATTTCCAGGCCGAGGTCGGCAAGGCGCTTGAGGTTGGCGGCCAGGTCCGCGGCGGCGGGTGGGCGGGCGAAATTGGGGGTATCGTATTGGGCAAAGTGCATTTGCAGGCCCACTCCATCTACCGGGATGCCCCGCGCCAGCAGATCCTTCAGCAGACGGTACATCCCTTCGGATTTGGGTCCCAGGTCGTCGGCGGCGTATTCGTTGTAGAACAGGCGGGTCTGGGGGTCGGCTTCGCGCGCCCAGCGGAAGGCGTAATCGAGGTATTCGGGGCCGACTGTTTTGAGCCAGAAGGTCTCGCGCAGTGAGCCGTCACTCTCGACGGCCTCGTTGACCACGTCCCAGGCGTACATATCGCCGCGGAAGTGGCCGAGGACGGTGAAGATGTGCTTTTGCAGAAGATCGAGCGCCTGACTGCGGGTGAAGTTTTCGGGCCGGAGCCAGGCGGGGTTCTGATGATGCCAGACGAGGGTATGCCCGCGAACGCTCATGTCGTTGGCTTTGGCAAATTCCACGATCTCCTGAGCCGGTTCAAAATTGTACACGTTGCGGTCTTTGACGAGCGAGCCGAATTTGGTTTCGTTTTCGGGGGTGAGGAAGTTATACTCGCGCGCCAGGGTTTCGCGGTACGCGCCATCAGTGCGCAGGGCGCGCGCGTTCACGGCGGCCCCAATGAATAAACCGCGCGCGGCGGCTCGCAGGCGGAGGGTCGAGGTGTATTGTTTCTCCATGCTGGGTCTCCTTGCGGGATTGGGTAACGGGGTATAAGAGGGTAGGGGTAAGCCCATTCGGATGGGCCGCCCATTCGGATGGGCCGGTTGGGTTGGCAGTCTAAGTATTCGTCAATGGTATCAGTTTAGCATATTCGCCTTCGAGCGGGGAGCCGGGGTATAATCAATGTGATATTTTTCGCGAAGGTTAAGAGGAGATTCATTGCTATGAGACTGGGTGGCCCCGTATACGTACAGCACATGGACCCCGACACGTGGATTAAAGCGGTGCGTCAGAACGGTTACCGCGCGGCGTACTGCCCCATTAAGGCCGGGGCGAGCAGTGAAGAAATCCGCGCGTACCGGCAGGCGGCGGCGCAGGCGGATGTGGTGATCGCAGAAGTGGGAATTTGGGATAATCTGCTGGCTTCGGACGAAGCCCAGCGCCGCCAGGCCCTGGAGAATAACTGCCGCCAGCTCGCGCTGGCCGATGAGATCGGCGCGAAATGCTGTGTGAACATTGCCGGGTCGCGCGGCGCAAAGTGGGACGGCCCCTGCGAGAAAGATCTGACGGAAGAGACGTTCGACATGATCGTGGAGACGGTGCGCGCCATCCTTGACGCGGTCAAGCCCCGCGCGACCTATTACACCCTGGAGCCAATGCCCTGGATGTACCCCGACTCACCCGACAGCTACCTGGAGTTAATCCGCGCGATTGACCGCCCGCGTTTTGGCGTTCACTTCGACCCGGTGAACTGGATTTGCAGTCCGCAGCGCTATTTTCATAACACGGCTTTCCTGAAAGAGTGCTTCGCCAAGCTGGGGCCGCAGATTGTGAGCGTCCACGCCAAAGATACCGTGCTGGGCGATCAGCTCACCACGCACCTGAGCGAAGTTCGCCCAGGGTTAGGGTTTTTAGATTACCGCACCCTGCTGCGCGAGATGGACCGCCTGCCCGCCGATACGCCGATCATGCTGGAACACCTGCCTACCGAGGAAGAGTACCGGCTGTCGGCGGAGTATATCCGCAGTGTGGCGGCGGAGATTGGGGTAAGGTTGTAGACTCGCTGAGCAGTCCTCGATGAACGTAGATATTCATTGACTTACAACAAAGGTCGTTTAATGAATTGCGTGCAAATTGCGGGCTGTGCCCCGCAATTTACGCGCAATTCGAAATACTACCTCACAAAGGAGTAACAGAAAATGAGCGAAGGGCAAGGACTTGGCACCAATGTCGTCACCCAGGTAGGGATTATCGTTAAGGATATCGAAAAATCGCTCGACCGCTACGTGCAGGTGTTTGGACTGGCGGAGCGGCCCAAAGTGATCATCACCGATCCGGTGGATCAGGCCCATACCCGTCTGCGCGGCGAGCCGACGCCGGCGCGCGCCAAACTGGCGTTTATCCCGATGGGTCAGGTGACGCTTGAACTGATCGAGCCAGACGGTCAGCCGAGCGTCTGGCAGGAACACCTCGACCGCTACGGCGAAAGCGTGCATCACATTGCCTTCCAGGTGAAGGGGACCGATCAGGTGGTGCAGTTTTTGCAGGGGCAGGGCATCAGCGTGGATCAGCAGGGCGACTATACCGGCGGGCGCTACACGTATGTAAATTCCATGCCCGTCTTGGGCGTGACGTTGGAACTGCTGGAGAACTTCGGGTAGGGTAGATCAGCGGTCAGCTTTCGGACTCTGAAAGCTGACCGCTGACGGCTGAAAGCTGTATGCTGAAAGCCGTTGTGGTAAAATTCCGAGAATTAGGATGAAGCAAGTACATCTTGAACAACCTGGCCCTGGATGACGTTGGACCGGGGTGAGCAGGATTGTGTGAGTTTGTTGGGAGGGATCAAAAGGATGAAAAGGAAGCAGGCAGAACGGCAGCAAAGAAGGCAGCAGGCCATGCGCGCCCAGCGCCGGCGGCAGATTGTGTGGATCATCGCAGGGGTGGCACTGCTGGCGGTGGTGGTGGCTGGGATTCTGATTTCGCAAGCGCCCAAGCCGGTGGGCGAGTTTGTCACCGTGGAGCCAACAACCTGGCCGATGGCCGACGGCAAGGCCATGGGACTGGCGGATGCGCCTGTGCTGATCGAAGAGTTCGCCGATTTTCAATGCCCGTACTGCAAGCAGTTCCACGATAACATTCAGGGGCGCATCGTGGCCGATTACGTTGAAACCGGCAAGGCCCGCTTTGAGTTTCACCATTTCATCGTGATTGATGGCAACGTAGGCGGCAACGAATCGCGCCGGGCGGCGGAGGCCAGCGAGTGCGCCAACGAACAGGGCCGTTTTTGGGATTATTTCAGCCTGTTGTATGCCAACCAGGGGGCTGAGGGCGGGGGGAGTTACGCCGATAACCGCCTGAAAGCCTTTGCCGGTTCGCTGGGGTTAGATCAGGCCCAGTTTGACCGCTGTCTGGACTCAAATAAATATGCCCAGGCGGTGCGCGATGATGAGGCCAAAGCGCGCGGCTACCGGCTGCGCGGCACGCCTTCGCTGATCGTCAACGGCAAGGCAGTGGCAAACCCCATGGATTACAACCAGGTACAGGCGGCCATCGAAGCGGCTCTGGCGGCTGTACCCTAGCCGATGGAAGCGCGCGCGACGACCGACCGGTGGTTGTATTGGACGGTAGCGGCGCTGAGCCTGTTAGGGCTGATCGTCGCCGGCTACCTGACCTACATTAAATGGTTCCCGGCGGCGCCCTTCTGCACCGGCGTAGGCGACTGCGAAGCGGTGAACACCAGCATTTATTCTGAGGTCGCCGGCATTCCGGTGGCTCTGTTGGGGGCGCTGGCCTACGCCGCCATTCTCATCGCCCTGCTGCTAGAGCCGCGCCTGCCCCTGGCGGGCGAGTGGGGAGCGTTGTTTGGCTTTGGCGTGGCTCTGGCCGGGGTGCTGTATTCGGCCTATCTGACCTACATCGAAATTGCCGTCATCCGTAAAATTTGCCCGTACTGCGTGACCTCGGCGGTGGTGATCACCCTGATCTGGGTGCTGGCCGGGGTGCGCGTGTACCGCAAATGGCTGACAGAAAGTTAAAGCGAGAATTCTTTAATGAGCTTTCGTTCCTGGTCGGTCTGGATAAAGGCGCTCACTTTCACGTAGCTTTCGAGGCCAGAGCCGATGAGCTTTTGACGCAGTAGTTCATCTACCTGGAAGATGCCTGCTACGGAATTCATCCAGATATTAATCAGCACCGGCTTTTCGGCTTCTTCCACAATTTCCATAATTTCCACGCGGTCTATGGCGGCGGCGGAGACGGAATGAATATCAATCTTGCCGGCCTGGTAGGGGATGCGCGAGCGGCCCTCGCTCATGTCGAGCGCATCGGCCACGCGGACGATGCCAGCCTCGATCGTGTAAGGCTTGCCCCCACTGCGATGGGCAATGATGGCGTGGAGCGCCTCAGACGTGACGATGGTGCGTTCGTCAATGGGCAGGAAGTCGAGGATGCGGTGCAGGATGTGGTTAGCGAGGAACAAGCTGAAACCCTCATGCCCTTCGCGGCTGATGGACATGCCTAAATCGTGGAACAGGCTGGCGAGCAGGATGATTAACTCGGCATGGTCGTTAGAAAGCTCGTAATCACGGACGACGGCCATGGTTACCTGGTGTTTGACGAGGATGCGGGCCAGGCGCAGGGCGATGTTGGCGACAATCTGAAAGTGAACCGGGCCGTGGTCGGTCATCCCCAGGCGTTCGATGGCGTTGACGTTGAGGACGCGCCACAGGGTCTTAATTTCAATGTCGTTATTGATGACCGCCAGGGCCTGTTCTAGAAAGGCATTGCCCCGCGTGGGGACATGGATATCAATTTGGGAATGTTTTTTCGTTTGCATGGATTAATTGGATCACATATTTGGTGAGGAAAACCGCGCGGCGAAGGCCTGAGCGGCGTTGCGCAAAATAGGCCCACCATGGGCAAAGCAGGCCACCTGAAACCCCAACGAGGGGATCGCCGCGAGGGTGCGGCGGCCCTGATCGAAACTCTCGTAGAGGATGGAATAGTTGAGCCGCCGGAACATGTGTCCGGCCATGTCACCCGCGATGAGGACGCCGCCCTGTTGGGGCCAGTAGTAGGCCAGGTGACCGGCGGTATGCCCTGGGGTGTGGATGGCTCTGACCCCACCAGCCGCGGCGATTTCTTCTCCGCCGCGCAGTTCTACGTCAACCTGCGCCTCAACGGGGGCGGGCCTGGAGGGGCGGGCGGTCACGGCACGGACCATCAGCCGGTTGAGCAGGCCCGGCGCTGGCTCTACGGGGCGCAAGACCAGCCCGCGGCGGTAATCTGCGGCTTCGAGGGCGTGCATATAAACAGCCGCCCCGCTGGCGCGTTGAATTTCTGCCAGCCCGCCCACATGATCCTGGTGGAGATGGGTGATGAGAATGGCGCGCAGTGCGGCAGGCGGATGGCCCAGTTCTGCTACGGCCCGAAGGATGTGCCGGCCAGAACCAGGGATACCGGCATCGAAAAGAGCCAACCCACTGCCGGTATCGAGCAGAAAGACGTTCACAAAACCGAGGGAGATGGCGTATAGGCCGGGGACGATGGGCCTGACAGGCATAAAAGGCTCCTGAAGACAAACATAGTGGTGACGATCATGCCGTTAGCGGCAGTGCTGACGGCATTTACAACCTTTGACGTTGAGTTTAAAACGGCGTCAGGTACATTAAGGTGGTGGCAAAATCAATCAGCACGTGGACGACGGCAAAATAAGGGAGCAGACGCGGACGCCAGCGAAGCAGAAAGCCCACCAGGAAGGCAAAGGGGATGAACATCAGCGCGCGCCAGGTGAAGAAGCGGGCGTCGAAGATCAGCGGGGCGGCGCTGTGCTGGAGGCCGAGGAACAGGCTGGCGAGAGCATACGCCAGCCAGGGGCGGCCAGTGAGGGCGCTCAGGCGCGGCATAATGTAGATGAAATAAAAAGGCAGTTCGGTGATGCCCTGGGTGATCGGAAAGAGGGTCATTGCGCCGTAAACCGCCCAGGCTGGCAGTGGGGCCAGAAACTGGCGGAGGGGGATCATAGGGTCGCCGTAGAAAGCCCCGGCGATGAGGTTGCCGGGGATCATTGCTATGGGGCCGGTAATGACCAGGATGCCCGCCATTGCCAGCAGATCACCTTTGAGATGGGCGCGGTCAATGCGGAAAATATCCCAATAGCGGCGGCCCTCGGCGCGGTAGCGGCGCGTGAGGATGACCAGGCAGACGAGGTTGGTCAGGGTAACGGTGAAGGGCCACCAAGCGGCGGATTGATCCCAGCGGGTGAGGGAGCCAGCCAGGAACAGGCCGGCGGCCAGAAGCAGTTGAAACCCAAAGAAGAGGAGCAAACGGGCCGGGAGTAAAACCCAGGGCCAGAGAGTCGAAGCGGCATCAGATCGCATGGGCGCATTCCCTTGTATGATGAGTCAGTCAATGACGAACAAGAGAATTATACGCTGGAATATCATCTAACGCTGTTTTTTTTCGGCCTGGAGCAGTGCGATCATTTCAGCGATGCGGGCCGCGCGCGTGGTGGGCTGTCTGGCGCTCTCGATCCAGCGGACGTAGTTGTTGCGGTAAAAGGTAGCGAGGGATTCAAAAAAGGCTTTGGCCGCTGGCTGTGCCGCTAAGGCGGCGGCAATATCCGGCGCGATGCTCCCCGCCTGCGGCCCTTCAGGAGACAATACCACCTCAACCGTCACGCCAGCTTCCAGGCCAGAGCCGCGCCGCCAGGCATCGCCCAGAAAGAGGAAGAACCGGCCCCCTTCTGAAGCCAGCGGCCCGCGGATGGGACGGCCGTTCACCGACCCGGTAATGTGGTGGCGTTCTTTGGTTCCCCAGACGGCATTGGGATCAAATGGGAGAGGGATGATCGTTTTCGTCCCGGCCTTTTCAATCGTCGCTGTAAACTGCTGGATGCTCATGGACCCTCCGAAACACAGGCACTGTCCGTGCGCTTACATATTCGCACGGTTTATATAAAATCAAGATCATCATAATCAATTATAAAGGGAATGGACACCGTGAATCCGGGGTCGAGAGGCCCGCCCCTACACAGGCTTGAGAGCGCGGCGTAGGGGCGGGTCATTCCTACATTTCTTATTCAGACGGCGGCTGATCTGTAGTGAGTGCGGCGGCGGGTTCATAGACCTGCGGCAGCACAGGTTGGGCGGGCGGTTGGGCGGCGGGGGCGGGCTGGAAGTTGCCCAGCATGACGCGGGCAAACTTGCCAGAGAACCAGGCCAGGCCGTTGAAGACGTGCAGCGAGAGCAGCAGCAGGAACAGCCCCAACGCGCAGGCCAGCGCGGCTTCGATGGGGGTATCTATCAGCCAGATGGGATTGAGGTAGGCGTTATGGAATAAGGTTAGATCAACCTGAGGCTGGACATACTGATAATAGAAGGGCGCGCCGATGAACGCCGCCGAAACTGAAAGCAGCGTGACCAGCACCACAAACGACACGATGCCCAGCGGGAACTTGGCGGCCAGGTAGAGCAGGCCCTTCCAGGTGACGGGGTTGGTGAGCGCGGCTTTGAATTTTTCCCACAGGGTCATCTGCGCGGCGCGCGCGGCCATGTCGGGCCGCAGCATGGGGGGGATTTCTTCGCGCAGCAGCCAGATCGCCATCTGGCGTTCAAATGCCGCCAGCCCGTACCAGGCGGCAAATACCAGCGCCAGAATCAGCAGCCCAATCCAGAGGATCGCCAGCCCCAGGCCCAGCGCCAGGCCGGTAACCAGAAAAATAAAATAGAACAGGCCCAGAGGAAATGCCAGCAGCAGGTAGAGCGCGTTGAGGTAGGTCTGGGGCCGCAGGACAACACCAAAGAAGGCGGCGAAGGGGTTTTCAGCAGTTTTCATCGTACAGCTTCCTTTTCTTGCAGGTTCGTTTCGCCCGTAACGCGTGGGGCGGTATATTCACTATTCCATACGCCGCCAGAAGCAAAAAGTTGCAAAAAAGGCCGTCTATATCGTCGTTCTTTGAAAGGTCCAGGGCAACTTATTGTCTACCTCATTCGTATATATGGCATAATGAATAACAACCATGGATTAATTTGAGGAAAGAGAGAGATGGGTATGCACCGCAATAACCTGGTTTGGGGTGGACTGCTGGTTTTGCTCGGCGGGCTGCTGCTGTTAGATAATCTGGGACTGCTGCCCCGTAGCGTGAATATCTGGGGGATTTTCTGGCCCCTGGCCCTGATCGGGCTGGGGGTGAGCTGGGTATGGGGCGCGCTGCGCTCTGGCGAGCGAAGTGAAACCCTGGCCGTGCCGCTGGAGGCAACGGAGCGCGCCCGGGTACTGCTGCGGCATGGGGCCGGCGAACTGCGCATTGCCGCCGGGGCCGGCGCCGGTCAGCTTTTGGAGGGCGTTTTCGGCGGCGGGGTCATCAGCGAGGTGCGGCGCAGCGGCGGCGAGACCCGCGTAGACCTGCGCGTGCCAGATGTGGCCTTTACCTGGCCGATGGGCCCTGGGCGTCCGCTCGACTGGCAGGTGAATTTCTCTTCTCTGGTGGCGCTGGCGCTGGAGGTTGAGGGCGGGGCCAGCCGCATGATTTTAGATCTGCGCGACCTGCGGGTGTACGAACTGCGCCTTAAGACGGGAGCCTCGGCAACGATGATTGAGTTTCCTGAGAACGCTGGCGAGACACGCGCGTTCATCGAATCGGGCGCAGCCTCGGTTGATATTCGCGTGCCAGAAGGGGTAGCGGCGCACATCCGCCTGAAAGGCGCGCTGGGCAGTGCCAACGTTGATGAAGCGCGCTTTCATCGGGTAGCCGACGGGTTTGAGTCTGGCGATTACGTTGGGGCCGTCAACCGCCTGGACCTGGAAGTGCAGTACGGGGTTGGGTCGGTCACGGTGCGTTAGGTTGTTCGTTTGAGGAGAGGGATTATGGGCAGACAATCGGCACGGCTGTTGATGAGCATGATCTTGATTGGCCTGGGCGTGGTGATTTTATTGAGCAACCTGGGCCTACTGCCAGCAGGAATTGTGGGCAGTAACTGGTTCGCGGTGGTGCTGTTCACCATCCTGGGGGGCGGGTTCCTGGTGACATTCCTGGGCAGTCCGCGGGGGCAGTGGTGGGCGGCCATCCCAGCATTTACCCTGCTGGGGCTGGCCTACCTGGTTGGGAATATCTGGCCGGCCTCTTTACCGGCTTTCCGCTGGCTGGGGGCGGCGGTATTTTTGGGGATGATTGGACTGAGCTTTATCGTCATCCTGTTGGTGCGTCCCGATCAGTGGTGGGCGATCTTCCCCGGCGGAGCACTGCTTTCGGTGGCAGGGGTGGTGACGGTTTCTGGCCTGCTGGAAGGCGGGCGCAATGCCGGGTTGGGAGCGGCGGCGGTGTTGTTCCTGGGGCTGGCCGTCACCTTTTTCCTGGTGTTCCTGCGCCCGGTCAACGGGATGCGCATGGTGTGGGCGCTGTGGCCGGCAGGCATCCTCGCCGTGATCGGTGTACTGCTGCTCTTGGGTTTCACCAGCCTGATTAACTACATCTGGGCCGTTGCGCTGATTTTGATCGGAGTCTGGATCATCAGCCGGGGGACGCGCAGGTAAAAAAAGAGTAACTACTCAGCCGGAGGGCTGAGTAGTTACTAAATGAACCATCGGGAGGAAACTTAGTTCTTGCTGCCGATCATTTTCTGTTCGCCCGCTTTGACGGCAATGCGGCGAGGCTTCACATCTTCGGCTTTGGGCAGGTGCAGGACCAGCACACCATCCTGATAATCGGCCTCAATGTCATCGCTCTTGATGGTGGTGGGCAGGGAGATGGTGCGCATGAATGTGCCATAGCGGCGCTCGCGCAGGTGATACTTGCCCTGTTCCTTCTCGCTCTCGTCCTTGATCTCGCCGCGGATGGTCAGCACGCCCTTGTCGAAGGTGATTTCGAGGTCTTCGGGTTTGATGCCCGGCAGTGAAGCCTTGACCACATATTCATCGTCGTGTTCAACGACATCGAGAGCCAGCGACCATTCGGCCTTCGTCCAATCGCTCTGCTCCAGGGTGCTTTCCATCAGCCGGTCCATAGCGCGGCGCATCGCCAGTATATCGCGGAAAGGATCCCATCGAGTTAACATGCCAACCTCCTCTAAATTACATCCGTAAGTGGTTTGATTTTTCTGTTGGTTGACTGCGCTGTTGTGCGGCGCAATCAATCTTTTGACGCTTAATATAGGCGGCGCATATAAGATTCCTGTTATTGAAATATAAAGAATTTATAAGAGTTGTGATGCCCAATTGTGGGTTATAATGGGAAAAATCTCGTCGTTGACTTGCTTGGGAGGAATTGGAGATGCAGTTGGGAGCGCTTGAGTTAGGCATTATCCTGGTGATCATCCTCTTATTATTCGGCGTGGGGCGGATTGGTAAAATCGCCGGGGAGATGGGCAGCGGCGTGCGTGCCTTCCGCGAGGGGTTGAAGGGGTCGGAAACCAAAAATAAAGTGGAAGCGCCCAAGGAAGAGCAGGCGGGCGGAAAATCGCCTGAGTAGAATTCAAGCCGAATAGAATTCGGGCCAAATGGAATTCGGGCCGAATGAAACTCGACTTGAACCGGAAAGGGTCAGGAAGCGCCAGGGATTATGGAAATCTTCAATATCGGTTTGCCGGAAATCTTAATCTTTCTGCTGATCGCCTTTGTGCTGTTAGGCCCGAAAGATATGGTGTTGACCGCCTATAAGATCGGGCAGGCCATCCGCAAATTTGTCCGCTCACCTGTCTGGCGGGAGATTTTGCACTCGGCTCAGGAAATCCGCGAACTGCCAACCAAATTGATGGATGAGAGCGGTTTGAAAGAAGAACTGGAAGCGATCCAGAAAGACACCCGCGAGGCGGTGCAAGAGGTGAACGCCTCGGTGAAAGAAGCGGTGGAAGCGGCCAGAGTCCCAGAGGCAGAGCACATCCGGCTGGAAACGGGGCCAACGATTGCCCCGGCTGATGGAACGGTGACGGCTAGCGGGCCGACCTATCCGCCGCCGGTGACGCCGAAGAAAGAAGAGCTTCCGGCGATGCCAGCGGTGTTCGATGGGCCGCCCGTTCCGGGGTTGGCGAGGTTCCCGACCCCGGCGGCGGTGGAACAGCCAGCGGCGGTGGATGAACCGCCCGCAGTGAGTGAAACACCAGCGGCGGTGGATGAACCGCCCGCAGTGAGTGAATCACCGGCGGCAGTGCCGCCCCGCAAGCGCGCGCCGCGCAAAAAGAAAGAGGAAGTACCTGCGCCGTCCATCGAGGCGGCAGAACCGCCTGCGGTGGCAGATCAGCCGGTGGTGGATGAAGCGCCCGCAGTGAGCGAATCACCGGCGGCGGGCGAGGCGGCTGTGCCGGCCCGCAAGCGCGCGCCGCGCAAAAAGAAAGAGGAAGTACCTGCGCCGCCCGTCGAGGCGGCAGAACCGCCTGCAGTGGCAGATCAGCCGGTGGTGGATGAAGCGCCCGCAGTGAGCGAATCACCGGCGGCGGGCGAGGCGGCTGTGCCGCCCCGCAAGCGCGCGCCGCGGAAAAAAGCCGCCGCAGAGCCGCTTACGCCGGAGGTGGAAGCGGTTTTGGCCCGGCCAGCGGATGAGGGTGAGGCCTCAACGCGGGCCCGCCGGGCGCGCGCTCGCAAAAACGGCGCCGCGCCTGAAGCAGAGGCCGCACAGGGTGAACGTTGATCGAAATTCCTGAAAACAGCGTTATTTACGTGGCGCGCCACGCCACGCCGGACCGTTCGCGCCCGGACCTGCCCTACCACACTCCGCCAGGACCAGACCTGACGGAAAAGGGCCGCGCGCAGGCCGCCGAGTTGGGCGCATTCTTGCGCCAGGCCGGGGCTCGGCACATCCTTTCCAGCCCGCTGGAACGCTCGTGGCAGACGGCCAAAATTGCGGCGGAGGCCTGCGGGGCGACGGCTGAACTGAACCTGGACCTGGCCGAAATGCGCCTGGATGAACTGCCAAAAAACGTCAGTGAGCGTATGGAACGCGCCTTTGCGCTGGCCTGCCGTCTGAGCGCCGCTGATGGGCCGGTGGCGCTTGTATCGCACGGCGCCCCGGTGCTGGCGCTGGTCAACGCCCTGGGGCTGGACCGTGACTCGGTGGAAAAGATGCGCGTTTACGACAGCCGCAACCTCATCCCTATGGGTGGGGCCTGGGAAGTGCGCCCTGGGGTAGTGCGGCTGGTGTTCGCGCCCGAAGGGGTGGAAATCAAGAAGCTGTGGTAAGCGCTCTCGTGCCGCGATCCTCTCCATCCGTTGCCGTCTTAGGCGCAACGGGATTGTTGGGCCAGGCCCTCACTGCCCTGTTGGGTAAGCGCGCCCTGCCTCTGACCCGGCGCCAGGTAGACCTGGCCGAGCCGGCCCGCCTGGTGAAAAACCTGGAAGATGCCATCAACGATCACGAGGTTGAGGTGCTGGTGAACTGCGCGGCCTACACCCGCGTAGATCAGGCCGAAAGCGAGGAAGGTCTGGCGATGGTCGTCAACGGCATGAGTCCCGGCGTGCTGGCCCAATGGTGCGCCGCCCGTCAGAT
>DAOUAC010000104.1:0-72511 GCA_034434155.1 Anaerolineaceae bacterium | reverse complement strand
AGGGCATCATCATCGGCCTGCTCAGCTACCTGTTAGGGGCGCTGCTGGCTTTTCCCATCAGCAAAGTGATGGCAGACGGCATCAGCTACGCAGTGTTCGATGCCCCCTCAAATTTCGGCTTTACGCCGGTGGGGTTTGTTATCTGGTTGGGAGTGGTGGTAGTGCTGTCGTTCCTCGCCAGCGTAATGCCAGCGCGCAGTGCGGCCCGGTTGACGATCCGCGAGGTGTTGGCCTACGAGTAGATGAACCACAAGGGGACTGCCGCGCAGCCCCCTTGTACTTTACAGAAACGGATTACTGAACGGCAAATTCGCCGACCGGCTGCTCATTGACCATCACGGAATAGGTTCCAGCCGGGTAGCCGCCCAGAGATGCGACCGCACCCTCAAACGGTTGAAGTTGTTGCGAGCAAACCTTATCTTTTTCCACCACCGAGTAGATTTCTACTACAATTTTATTGTCCTTGTCGGGTCGAGAGACCTTAACGCGCAGTTCGTTACAGGGTGTGGGCAGGTTGCCGCTGACCACCACATCGGTATAACCGGGTTTCTCCGCACTGGGCTTCAAATCTACCGACTCAACGAAAAATTGTCCAGTGCTTTTATTTTCATCGCCGAGCAGGGGAGGGAACAGTTCCGCGCCAGACGCAGACGGAGCCGGGTAGACGGCATTGGGATCTGGCGTGGGCTGTACAGGCGCAGGGTAGCTGTCGGTCGTGGCTGGGGTGGTTGGCGTTGGCACAGGATACCCCGCCGGGTCTGAGTTGGCCGGAGTGTTGGTTGTGGTTAAGCTGGGGATAGGTTGCTGAGTTACTGCCGGGCTGGCCTGACACGCGCTCAGAAGCAAGAGCAGGATGAGGGTCACGGCGTAGAACGTTCTTATCATGCAGGTATCCTCCCATTTCGGGTTCAAGTTTTATCAGGGAATTATAATACACTCTGGGTTGGCTCCGATTTTGGTGTAGACACTCAACGAATGCCCTGCCGTTACACCCACCGGCCGGTTGCGCCAGCGCAAAGCGGATTTGGGGTGATCTCCACGAAATCGCCCGCAAACTTGAACCATTAAGAAGGAAAAATTCTATGGCAGATCTGTATTCGCAGTTCCTTCGCCGTTTTTTTCGCATCAACCTGGCCGATAGGGATGACCGCAACGCTTATTACCTGGTGATCGAGCTGTTTTGGGCGGCCATCTTAGGGAGCGCGGCCACCTTTAACGCGGCTTTTGCCATCCGCCTGGGCGCAGAAAATTTTGTGATCGGTTTGCTTTCCTCGGTTCCGGCCCTCATGGCTGTGCTGGTTTCCATCCCATCCGGCCAGTTCCTCGAGCGCCGCGCGCACCGCACCCCCTGGGTATACGGCAGTCTGTTCCTTCACCGCCTGGGGTTTCTGCTGGCGGCTCTCGTCCCCTGGATTCACATTCCCGGAGTTCCGCCAGGACTGCTCCTGGTCATCATCCTGGTGATCTTTACCATACCGGCTTATTTCTTCAACGTGGGTTGGATCCCTCTGCTGGCGGATGTCATCAGAGAAGACCGGCGGGCGGCGGTTTTCGCGGCGCGCAATATCGTGAACAGCATCACCGTCAGTGTATTTGGGTTTTTATTTGGCCTGTGGCTCTCGTGGGCCGGGTTCCCGGGCAATTACCAGGCCATGTACCTGTTAGGGTTCATCACCTCGATGATCAGCCTGTATTTCCTGTTCCGCATCCAGGTCCCCGATTCGCCGTTGACGGAACGGCAAGAAAGCGCAGCGCAGGCCCCCGGATCGTTCAAAGGCATGATCCAGGCCATCCGCGCCTCGCTCACCCGCCCGCAGTTCATGGCGATTAACCGTAATACCCTGCTCCACAGTCTGGGATTGTGGATGGTTTCGCCCCTGTATGTCATTTTCTTTGTGCGCGAGCTGGACGCCCCCGATTCCTGGTTGGGTCTCAACAGCACCTTATCTGCTATTGGTACCATTGTCGGCTACAGCCTGTGGCGCGTGATTATGACGCGCTGGGGAGAATATACCACCTTAAAACGCACGATTGTAGTCGTTGGCCTGTACCCGGTTCTGGTGGGAATGATGCCCTCCCTGCCGCCGATTTTGCTGTTGAGCATCCTCAACGGTCTGATTGTGCCGGGCGTTGGCCTCAGTCACTTTAATATCCTGCTCAAGACGATCCCCGCCGCCTCACGCCCTACCTACACGGCCATTTACGTCACGCTGATGAATATTGGAGCGTTCATCAGCCCTTTAATTGGGGTAGAACTTGCCAATCTTATTGGCATCCGGCCCATGCTCATTATTTTTGGTCTGCTCTCGGTGATCGGCTCAGCGTCTTTCATCTGGTGGCCGGTGCAGGGAGTGGAGGAAAAACCCGGGCCGGCCTCGGCGGGTTGACGCGCGGCAGATCGGCCTTCCATCATTTCACCGGCGCGACTTTCCAGATATCAGCGCAGTATTCGAGGACCGTCCGGTCAGAAGAGAAGTACCCGCATCGCGCCGTGTTCAGGATGGAGCGCCGCGTCCAGGCTTCCCGGTCGCGGTACGCCCGATCAACTTCGCTTTGCGCTTGCAGGAACGAGGGGTAATCGGCCAGCAGCATGTACTCATCGCGGTACAGCAGCGCATCAACGATTGGGCGGAAGATCTCACGGACCCCGCGTGAAAACGTCCCGTCGGCGATGCTGTCAATGGCTTGTTTCAACTCCGCGTTCTGGTAATAGACATCCAGAGGGTTATAACCCTTGTTCCGGTACGCCAGCACTTCTTCAGCCGTCAGGCCAAACGAGAAGAAGTTTTCTGGCCCAACCCGCTCGCGGATCTCGATGTTCGCTCCGTCCAGCGTTCCGATAATGACGGCTCCATTGAGGACGAACTTCATGTTACCAGTTCCAGAAGCCTCTTTACCGGCCAGCGAGATTTGCTCTGAAAGATCGGCGGCCGGGTAGATTTTTTCGCCCAGGGTGACATTAAAGTTGGGCATAAAGACGACCTTGATCCGGTCTTCAACCAGTGGGTCGGCGTTGATCACCTCAGCAATCGAGTTAATCAGCTTAATCACCAGCTTCGCCATGTGGTAGCCGGGGGCCGCTTTCCCGCCAAACAGAAATGTGCGGGGAACGATATCCAGGTTGGGGTTGGCCTGAATGCGCTGGTACAGAGTGATGATGTGCAGTGCCTGGAGCAACTGGCGCTTGTACTCATGCAGGCGCTTGACCATAACATCGAACATCGAATCGGGGTTAACCACAATCCCGGTGCGTTCCAACACGATGCGCGCCAGTTCGACTTTGTTCTGGCGTTTAACCTCGCGCCAGTCCTGGCGAAACGCAGGGTCGTCTACATGCTTTTCCAGGTTCTCCAACTGCTGTAAGTTGGTTTCCCAGCCGGGGCCGATGGTGTTGGTGATCAGTTGAGACAGGCGCGGGTTTGCCAGCAGCATAAACCGCCGTGGAGAAACGCCATTGGTTTTATTGCTGAACTTCTCCGGCCACATTTCGTAGAAATCTGGAAAGACCAGCCGTTTTAACAGGTCAGAGTGCAGTTGGGCAACGCCGTTGATCGAAAAACAGCCGATGGCCGCCAGGTAAGCCATGCGGATCATGCGCTCTGGCTGCTCTTCGATGATTGACATACGCGCCAGCCGCGCCGGGTCATTGGGGAAGCGTGTCTGTACCTGCTCTAAAAAGCGGCGGTTGATTTCATAGATGATCTCAAGGTGGCGCGGCAGCAGCCGCCCAAACAGGTAAACCGGCCACTTCTCCAGGGCCTCAGGCATCAACGTATGGCAGGTGTAGGCAAAAACATGGCTGGTCAGGTCCCAGGCCGGTTCCCATTCCAGGCCGTGCACGTCCATTAACAGCCGCATCAGTTCGGGGATGGCAACTGCCGGGTGCGTATCGTTGATGTGAATCACAACCTTTTCTTTGAAGCGGGTAAAGTCGGGTTCAAAGCTCAGGTAGCGCCGCAGAATGTCGCTGATCGAGCAGGCGCAGAAAAAATATTCCTGCCTCAGCCGCAGTTCTTTGCCTTGTAGGGTCTCATCGCTGGGGTAGAGCACTTTGCTGATATTCTCAGAGAGAATCTTCTGCTCCGCGGCGCGGATATAGTCACCCACCTCAAAAAATTGCAGGTCGAATTCTTTGCTGGCTTTCGCGCGCCACAGGCGCAGTAGATTGACGGTGTCGGTTTTATATCCCGGCACCAGGGTATGATACGGTTCACCGAAAACCGTTTCAGCCGGCAGCCAGCGGACGCGCAGCCGCCCGTTTTCGTCCTGAGAATATTCGGTATGCCCGCCAAAGCCCACCGTCACGCGGTTATCGGTCTGGCTGAACTCCCAGGGGTTGCCGTAATACAGCCAGTTATCCGGTGATTCGATCTGCCAGCCGTCCTTAAAGGACTGCTCGAAAATGCCGAACTCGTAATGAATGCCGTAAGCGACCGAGGGGATATTCAGCGTAGCCAGTGAGTCGCAGATGCAGGCCGCCAGCCGCCCCAGACCGCCGTTGCCGAGGGCGGGTTCTGGCTCCAGTTCGATCAGCTTGTCCAGGTCAAAACCCAGTTCTGCCAGTGCCTGGCGGGCGGCCTCTATCCCGCCGGTGTAGAGCAGGTTCTGGTTGATCTGGCGGCCAGGGAGATATTCAGCAGAGAGGTAATAGACAAATTTAGGCAGTTGTTCGGCGTAGCGGTTGGCGGTCAGGTGGAAGCGTTCGGTTAGAGAATCGCGCACGGTGTAAGCAAGTGCCATATAGATGTCGTTTTCACTGGCGGTGTGCGCTCCCTGACCGCATTTGTAATACAAGTTGTCAATCAGAGACCTTTTAAACGCTTCCACCAGGTTCCAACTGCGGTGCGAGCCTGGTTGTCGGGCCAAAGCCTGACTGTATCCGTTGCGCATGGGATCTCCTTCTCGAATTACGCGAAGATTGCCGTGGTTTCTAAAAAAGCCGGCGCGCGCCTGGCCTGGGCCGCCTGTTCAAAGGCGTAGGCCAGCCGGAACAGGACGGGTTCTGCATACGCTCCGGCAAAGAAGGATAGGCCCACCGGCAGGCCATGGACCAGCCCGGCCGGGACGGTGATGTGAGGATAGCCGGCCACTGCCGGAAGCGTTGTACAGTCACCCCCAGGGCTGTGACAGCCGGTCACATAATCGGTGATGGCCGCCGGCCCGCCGGATGGCGCCACGATGGCATCGAGCCGGTGCTCTTTAAGCGCGCGGTCAATGCCTTCTTCACGGGCCAGGCGGCGGCCCGCGGCCAGGGCCTTTTGATAGGCTTCGTCGGTGAGAGGGCCTTTTTTGATCGCAATTTCGAAGCGTTCTTGCCCAAAGTAGGGCATAGCGCGCTCGCGGTTGCGCTCATTAAAGGCGATCACCTCTTCCATCGAATGAACCTGAGCCTGGGGGCCGAGGGCGGCAAGATAGGCATTCAGGTCGTGCTTGAATTCGTAGTAAAGGACTTCGATCTCGTGTGGGCCGATGGCATCGGCAGTCTTGAGATCAACGGGATCCACCAGTTCCGCGCCCTGACTTTTGAGGATCGCGAGACAGGTTTCCATGAGGCGGTCAACGTGGGGGTGAAAATCAAAGAAATTGCGGGCGACTCCGATGCGCGCGCCTTTGAGTCCGTCGCGGTCGAGAAATTGTGTATAGTCGGCGTGATGTTTGCCATCGCTTTCGGCAGTAGCGCCATCGCGCGGGTCTATGCCGGTCATAGCCCCCAAGAGCAGAGCGGCGTCGGCCACACAGCGTGCCATGGGCCCGGCGGTATCTTGAGAGTGGGCAATGGGGATGATGCCGGAACGGCTGAGCAGTCCCAGGGTCGGTTTCAGCCCGACGATGCCGTTGGCCTGTGCCGGGCAGATAATCGAGCCATCGGTTTCTGTACCCACTGCCGCCGCGCACAGGTTCGCCGCCACTGCCACCGCCGAGCCAGAACTACTGCCGCACGGGTTGCGGTCCAGCGCGTAAGGGTTGCGCGTCTGCCCGCCCCGACTGCTCCAGCCCGATACAGAATGGGTGGAGCGAAAGTTGGCCCACTCACTCAGGTTGGTTTTGCCCAAGATCAGCGCGCCCGCCGCTCGCAGCCGCTCGACGATAAACGCATCCTGGGCCGCATAAGAGCCTTCTAACGCCAGCGCCCCGGCGGTTGTCATCATCCGGTCGCCGGTGTCAATATTATCCTTCAGCAGGATGGGGATGCCGTGCAGAGGGCCGCGCACTTTGCCCTGGGCGCGCTCGTCATCCAGTTTCCCGGCGATTGCCAGCGCGTCGGGGTTAATCTCGATCACCGAGCGCAGTGCCGGACCCTGGCGATCCACCATCTCGATGCGCTCCAGGTACAGGCGCGCCAGTTCGCGGGATGTCAGCGCCCCGCTCGCTAACTGTTCTTGCAGTTCCCGGATGGTATATTCCTGCATTTGGTTATTTTCTCCAGCACAGCTCTTGGTAGACTTCATTGTAATACAGGGCGTTTTCCACTGGTGTATTCGGTGGAATGTGATTGCCCACCGCCATGAAAAAGCCCGGACAGCCCCGTCCCAGGGCCATACAGCGTTCCACTTCCGCGCGGATTTCTTCGCGGGAGCCGCAAAGTAGAATGCGCGTATCAGCGTTGCCGATGATCACGTGCGTCTGCCCATATTTTTCAACAATATATTCCAGGCTGGTGAGGGGTTCAAGCACAAAGCCATGCACCCCGGCGGCGGCAATATCATCAATAAAGCAGGTAAAACAGCCATCCGAGGTGAACATGATCTTTTTGCCGCTGTCGCGCAGTGGAGCCAGGAACTTTTTGTAATTGGGGAAGATAAACTCACGGTAGAAGGCCGGGCGGAAAATCGGCCCAGAAGTCCAGACCATGTCATCATGCACCATGACCACCGGCACGTTGGCTTCGGCCAGAGCGTCGAAATACTGTTGAATCCAAGAGGCGTAGCGGTTAGTCAGGCGGCCAAATCGGGCCGGGTCTGTCCCGGCGGCCAGCAGCAGTAAATCCCATCCGAACAGACCAATCAGGCCAGAGACGAGGGTGACGTAAATTCCAGTCATATTCACCCCATCTGGCGTAGAAGCGCAGTTGCGGCGGTAATGCTCTTCAAAGCGCTGGCGCAGTTGATTGCAATCCTGAGGTCCCAAGGCTTCCCAGGGGTCAAAATTCAGCACGTCTTCGGGCTCTTTGAATGGAGAAAAGATCGTGTCGCGCCGGTCTACCCCGCCCGCGGCATATTCCGCATGGCCCATGTCGGTGCGGTACGGTCCGAATTCCTCATCGCCAATCAGCGTACTCCAAAAAAAGTCATAGTTCCAGGCCTTATAAAGAGCCTGGATGCCCCGGCGCTTGATCTCCGGCGCGCTGTCAATGCGGACCTCCACGCCAGTAACAGCGGTGATCAGATCCCAATGCATTTCGAGCGAATATTCCGTTCGAGGGATGCGCCTGGGCATCTCCAGGTGGATTGCCGCCCAACCATCTTCAAAGGACATGGTTCCTCTCTCCCTTCCTCCAATTCTACTCTACCGACGCTTTCAAAAGGACGGATGCTTCCTCTGAATACAGCCGGTACGCGCCGCAGTCTGCCGGAATCACGAGCGTCTCATACGTTTTAAGCGCCACCTCCCAGCCCTTGCCAGAGACGACCGCTCTGCCCTCCGTGACGGTGAGAAGATGGAACGTCTCTCCGGTGGTTTGGAGCGCCAGGGGAGCGTCTTTGGCCTGCGTCTGGATCATCTCAAGGGTGAAGTAAGGACAGCTCACCAGTGGGACGGGTTGATGGTTCACTGGCGCTGGCTTGGGCAGGATGCTGGCCTGGGCCGTTGGGTCAATTACCTCCAGCGACTGCTCAATATGGAGCTTGCGCCCCGCCGAAGCCGGGCGGTTCCAATCCCAGACCCGGTAGGTGATGTTAGAAGTCTGTTGTACTTCGTAAATCAGCAGTCCTGGCCCCAGAGCGTGGATCATGCCAGGGCGGATAAAGACCGTATCGCCGGCCTGCACCGTGTGGCGCGCCACCAGGTCCAGCACTCTGCCAGAGCGCACCCCTTCCTCAAGTTCCCGGGCAGACGTGCCGGGCTTTAAGCCAAAGAGCAGTGCTGCGCCCGGCTCGGCCTGCAAGATGTGCCAGGCCTCGGTCTTGCCAAACTGGTCTGGCCCTTCCAGGCGGCGGGCCTGCTCGTCGTTGGGATGCACCTGGAGCGAAAGCCAGTCGGCGCAGTCCAACAGCTTGACCAGGAGCGGGAAGCGCGCGCCGGTGCGCTGAACCACGCGCCGGCCCAACAGTGCCGGCCCAAGCTTCCCGGCAGCCTCTAACAGCGTTTGCCCTGCCAGTGGGCCAGAGGCAATGCGGTCTTGTTCGAATACGACCCAGGCTTCAGCCGTGCGCTGCCCGGGACGCAGTTTTTCGCCGCCCCACACATAATCGCGGTATTCTGGGATCAGTTGAAAAGGAAGAACCATGAGAAGCCAATCCTTCGGTTGTGTGAATTAGGTTAAGTGTACAGCCGTTTGAACAGGACGAGAATGCAATTTGTAGAAGAGATGTCTTTTTCGATAATGGGCTATTTGCATCAGAACGGATATAATCATACTGCGCTGGTTTGTTAGCGTAAATATTATGAATCGACATCCTATTGACCCACTCACAGGAGCCTTCGACCGCTCATTCCTGGTGCAGCAAATGCACCGTTGGATTGAAATATCTCAGGTAAGCGCGACGGAATTCGCGGTCGTCATCGTGGATCTAGATTATTTCAAGAGTATTAACGACGCGTTTGGACACCGGCGCGGCGATCAGGTTTTAGTTGAAGTGGTTCAACGCATTAAAAAGAGCATCCGCAACCAGGATCAGGTTTTTCGCTATGGGGGAGATGAGTTTGTCATATTATTGCCAGGCAGTTCGAAGTCGCAGGCGGTGACGATTGTAGAGCGCATTCGTGAATCAATGATTGCGCTCCCTATGGCTGGCCAGCCTCCGGTATCTGTCTCCGCCAGTTTTGGATTAGCCGCTTTCCCGCACGATTCGGAGACGCCCGAAGGTCTTTTTGAAGCCATGGATCGGCGGTTGTATCAGGGTAAGATGTTGGGGCGGGGGCGGATTATCCATGAAGAAAAAGACCCGACCGGGGGCGGCGGGTTAAAGCCGCCGGAGCGCCTGGTCGAGCGTGATTTTGATTACCGGCAGGGACTGTTCTTTTTACAGCGCCTGCCAGAGATTGGGTCGGGAGTTTTACAGGTGAGCGGCCGGCCCGGCATGGGCCGTAGCCGCTTCTTGGCCGAAGTTGGCAAGCTGGCGCGCCTGCGCGGGTACGCAGTCTGGTCAATCAAAGGTTCAAAAGCACTGCGCTTGTGCAGGGGCGGTTTGCTGGCGCGCCTTCAACAGCTCGTTGGCCTGGCTCCAGTTCGCTATGATCCGGCGCAGTTAGCCGAGTCTTTCGGACAGTGGGTTGCTGATAAAGGGTTGGACGGGCTGTTAATTTGCGTGGATGAGATTGAGGGAGCCGACTCTTACAGCCTGGGCGTGCTTAAGCAGCTCTTGGAAACCCAGCGCTCATTTCCACTGGGGTTGGTATATACCAGCTATCAGATCCACGATGTTTTTCCGCCTTTTGCGGAGATTTCAGACCGCACCCATCTGACGTTACAGCCGCTTTCCAGGCAGGGCGTGCATATCTGGCTGCGTTCCACCCTTGGCTGGGAGCCGCCAGAGGCCTGGATTGATTGGTTCTTCCGTCAGACAGCCGGCGTGCCTAAGATCATTATGAACGGCCTCCGCTTTTTGTTGGATCAGGGCGTCTTGCGCTCCTCTGCGGAAGAATGGTCAATCAATGGGTTGAACGAACAACTGGATCTGGCGGCCGCGCTGGAGCAGTTGCCGCAGCCCAGAGTAATCCTGCCGGAGATCCATTCTGAACTGTACGGGCGGGAAGATGAGCTGTGGAAAATCCGACAGCTTTTGGAACGCAGGTTAATGGTTACCATTTGCGGGCCAGATGGGCTGGGAAAGTCCCGCCTGGCACTGCAAGCGGCGGCCGAACTGCAAGAGCGGTTTCAGGATGGCGTTTTGTGGATCGCCATGCAGGGGCGGCAGTCGCGGGAGGATTTGCTTTTTTCGCTCGCGCAGGTTTGGGACCCTCAGGTGAAGGCACAGCAGACCTCTGAGGAAGAGGTATTCCGGCTGTACCGGGGCCGGCAGGTTCTGGTGGTGATTGACGACCTCGCGCCTGCCAGTGAAGCGGCGGGTTTAGCCAGCCGCCTGGCCGCGGTTGGGCCGGGCCTGAGTATGCTGATTACTTCGTCTCTGCCGTTGAGCTTCTCGGAAGAGAGCGTCATTGCCATTCAAGGGCTGCCCTTTCCGGGTGAAGACCAGATCAAGAATCTTGAAAACTGGCCCGCCGTGCAGTTGTTTCTGGCGACTGCCCGTAGCAGTTCGCCGGCTTTTCAGCCAGGGCCTGAAGATTGGACAGCCATTGCGCGGATTTGCCGCCTTCTCAATGGCACGCCCCTGGCAATTGAACTGGCGGCCGCCTGGGTATCTAGCTTTCCTTGCGCTCAAATTGCCGGGCGTATCGAAGAAAATGCCGATTTTCTGATTCAGCAAACGGTGAACGAAGCCGCCAGACCACACAATCACCAGGCCATCCGCGCCGTGTTAGATAGCTTCTGGCAGTTATTCTCTGAAAACGAGAAAAATATCCTGGCGGCGCTGGCGAACTTCGATCAGAGTTTTACTGCCCAGGCCGCCAGCGCAGTGGCAGATGCCTCCCCTTTTTTCCTGGATGCGCTCCTTGCCAAGCGCATGATCCACCTCGTCTCGGTGCAACGGTATGCCATGCACCCATTGCTGGTTGGGTTCGCGCGGGCGCGGATGAAAACAGCGCCCGATTTTGAAAAACAGGTCCGGCGCAGACATGCCGAATATTACCTTCACCTGCTGGCGGCAAAAACGGACTTTTTAAGAGGCGGCCAGCATCATAACGGCTCGCTGCCTCCAGATTTAGGCAATATCCAAAGAGCCTGGGAATACGCCGCTCAGAATGGTTTCCTGACCATGATGGACGCTGGGTTAGAAGGTCTGTCGCGCTTGTTTTTTAACATCGGTCATTTTCTGGAGGGGGTACGGCTGATCCAGTACGCCCTCGAAAATCTCCCCACTCCTGCCGGATTGGATGGCGTTGCCAGGCTGCGCGCCAGGCTTTTAGGAAAAATGGGCGAGTTTTATTTCCACACCGGCCAATACAGCCAGGGACTGCTCGTTCTAGAAGAGGCCGCCCAAATCTTTGGCCGTTTGCATGCCGTGCAGGAACACGCCGAGGTTTTACGCCTGCTGGCGAACGTCGCTGGCGCGTTAGGTCAGTACGACCGGGCAATTGACCTGCTCAATGAGGGCATGGCGATGGTTCAGGAAGAAAGTTATCCGGAGCTCGCGTTTAACCTGATGAATCGGGCCGGGGTGATGGCCTACTTCAAAAAGGATTATGCGCTGGCGGATCGGTATCTGGATAAGGCGCTGGAGATCGCGCGCCGCTTGAACGATGTCAGCAAAATTGTGGTGGTCTTGAACAACCACGGAAACGTCGCCCTGGATGCTGGCCGGGTGGAACAGGCCCGGCAGCTTCTAACCGAATGCGCCGCCTTGTTGCGAGACATCGAGGGTGTTACCCTGCGCGCTTCTGTGCTAGACTCATTAGCAAAAACGCTGACCGCCGGCGGTGAATTCCAGGCCGCCGCCGGTTACTTTGCCGAGGCGTTAAACCTCGTGATGGATATTGATGCCGCCCCGCTGACCCTGGAAATTTTGACGGGAGTCGCGGAGATGGTTCACGCATTGCAAAAAACCGGGCTTGCGCGCGCCCTGGTGGAGTATATTCGGACTTGTACTTCCGTCCCTAATGACATCCTGGTTCGCGCGGAAGCTTTGGCCGGCCTTTGTAGGCATGAACCCTTGAGCGAGGACTCTTATCAATGGAAAGACCGCCCGCTCCGGTGGGTGGTGGTCGATGTCGTGAAAATCCTTTACACTGATTTCATATCTTCTACATCTCAGGGAGAACCGGCATGCAGCCATTAACAGGGTACGAGCGAATTCGCAACATCTTAAAACGCCAGCCCGTGGACCGGATTGGCGTATTCGAGCATTTCTGGAATGATACGCGCGCCGTTTGGGAGCAAAACGGCTGGATCAAGCCGGGTGAAAGCTATGAAGATCACTTTGGCTTTGATTTACAGTTGTGCTGGCCGTTTAATTTGGTTGCCAACCTCGACTTTGTGGATGAAGTGATCGAAGAAACGGAAGAAACCGTGTTAAAACGCGATGGCAACGGTGCGCTGCTGCGCCGCCATAAACTGCACGACAGCACCCCCGAACACGTGGATTTTCTGGTGAAAGACCGCCAGGGCTGGGAAGAACATATTAAACCCTTCTTAAAGGCCGAGCGGCGGCGCATTAACTTTGAAGCCTACCGCCAGGCTAAACGCCAGGCGGCTGAAAAGCAGCGTTTCTTCTGTTGGTCGGGCATCAATGTCTTTGAATTAATGCACCCGGTGTGTGGTCACCAGTATATGTTGATGGGCATGGCGCTGGACCCCGATTGGGTGCGTGATATGGTGGATACGTTTTCGCGGGTAACGCTGGAACTGCAAGAAATCTTATTTGCCGAAGAAGGCTACCCCGATGGCATCTGGTATTATGAGGATATGGGCTATAAACACCATCCCTTTATGTCGCCGCGCATGTACCGTGAGATCATCCAGCCCGGCCATGAGCGCACCATCCGCTGGGTGCACGCTCACAACCTGCCGGTGATTATGCACTCGTGCGGGTATGTGGAGCCGCTGCTTCCTGGCATGATCGAGGCTGGCATCGACTGCTTGCAGGTGATCGAAGTCAAGGCCGGGATGGATCTGCTGCGCCTGTATCGAAATTTTGGCGAGCGCCTCTCCTTTATGGGTGGGATTGATGTGCGCGTGCTGTATAACAACGACCGCAGCGAGATTGACCGTGAACTGGAGGCGAAAATCCCGGTGGTGAAAGGGAATTACGGCTACGTTCTGCACAGTGACCATTCGATCCCCAACAACGTCCATCACGATACCTACCGTTATTTCATAGACAAAGCCATTTCGCTAGGCTCATACAATTAACCTTCAGGGCAGTGGGCATCCAGCCCTGCCTGAGATCGGAAGGGTACGATGACAACCCAGGTGATGACTTCAAAAGAACGCGCCCTGGCGGCTTTTGCCCACCGGGAACCGGACCGCGTGCCGGTAGATTATTCTGCCAACCCTGGCATTGACCTGCGCCTGAAGCAGTATTACGGCCTGGCGGCGGACGATCACGAGGGCTTGCTGGTGTCGTTGGGCGTTGATTTTCGCAACGTTTCTGGGGTCCCCTATACCGGGCCGGAACTGTTCGCGCCGGTGGAGGGCCGCACGGTGGATATCTGGGGCATTCACCGGCGCTGGGTGGAACACGACTCCGGCGGCTATTGGGATTACTGTGACTTCCCTTTGCGCGATGCATCGCTCGATGACGTGGAGCGTTGGCCCTTGCCCTCGCCGGACGACTTTGATTACACCTACGTGACGGAAGCCTGCCGGCGCTGGAAAGATTACTGCATCATCGCGGGTAACGCCGGGGTGGGTGACATCATCAACAGCACCGGCATGATCCGCACGATGGAGCAGGTCCTTATTGACCTGGCGACTGCTAACCCCATCGGTTTGCGTTACATTGACCGCAAACTCGAAGTGACCTTGGAGATCAACCGGCGCATCTTAGAGGCCGGGCGCGGGATGATTGATGTGTTCTGCATGGGCGAAGACCTGGGAACCCAAATTGGGCCGATGATCAGCGTGAAACTCTTCCGCCGCGAGATCCGCCCCCGCTTGCAGAAATTTATAGACCTGGCGAAATCTTACAACCTGCTGGTGATGTTCCATTCGTGCGGGTCGAGCAGTTGGGCCTTTGATGATTTCATAGACATGGGCGTTGACATCATTGACACGCTCCAACCCGAGGCCGCCCATATGAGCCCGCCCTATCTCAAGCAGCGCTACGGCGACCGGCTGGCGTTTCATGGCTGCATCTCAACCGGCGGGCCGGTAGCCTACGGCACAGTGGAAGATGTGGTGAACAACGTGCGCGCAACCCTCGAAGTGATGATGCCCGGCGGCGGGTACGCGCTGGCTCCCTCGCATGCCCTGCAGGATAACTCACCTACCGAAAATGTCGTAGCGATGTATGCGGCCGCTCACCAGTACGGCAGGTATGCGTAATGGCAGGGGCGGGCTTTATGCGGCGTGGACGGGCGCTTACGAAGCGCGAGCGGGTACTGCGCGCGGCCAACTTTGAAGAGACCGATCGCGTTCCGTTGTACGATATTCTCCAGAATGACGCGATTATCGAATATTACGCCGCCCCCTACCTCCAGGGCGCTAAACTGACACCGGAGAACGGCGCGGCGGCTACCCGTTTTGCCATCGGGCGCGTCCTGGATATGACGCGCATGCCCGACGGCCCATCTCAACCGGGCGTGGTGCGGCAGGAGAACGGACTGGTGATCCAGATCGAACGGTGGACCTCGTGGATTATCGAGCGGCCTTTTTGCGACCCGCCGGGTATGGTTACATGGGTGAAGAGCGAAATTCGCCGGGCCGAAGCGGCCCGGTTCGGCCCCGATTACCGCGACCGCTTTTATGCCTGGATGGATGCCGTAGCCTGCGCCACTGCCGCCGCCGACCCAACCGGCCGCGGTGACCCGGTGGTGCAGGTGATCGAATCGGGCGTGGGCCTGACCGAGATATATCATCAGTTGGGGTGGGATTTCTTCACGATCCTGATGTTCGACTTCCCAGCTTTGCTGGAAGAATGGCTGGAGGCTCGCCACCAGGCCGAACTGCGCCGGGTGGCCTGTATTGCAGATGCCGGGCGCATCCCCATCGCGCTGACGTATGATGACATCGCCTATAAAAATTCTACCCTGATTGCCCCCAAATGGTTGCGTGCCCACTGGCTCCCGCGTCTGGCCCGCTTGGTGAGTGCCTGGCGCGAGCGCGGGACGCTCTGCCTGTTTCACTCAGACGGCAACCTGTGGCCGGTGTTAGATGACCTGGTCGCGGCGGGGATTCAGGGGTTGAACCCGCTGGAAGTGCTGGCAGGGATGACCGTAAAGTCAGTGCGCGCGCGTTACCCCCACCTGTTCCTCACCGGCGGTATTGACGTCAGCCAGTTGTTGGCGTTGGGAACCCCGGAAGAAGTCCGTGCCGCCTGCCGCCAGGCTATCGCGGACGCGGACGGCCGGGGCTATTTGATGGGTTCTAGCACGGAACTGCATTGGGACGTGAAATTGGAGAACGCCAAAGCGATGTTCGAGACGGCCTGGGAGACGGCATGATGAAACCTCAGTCAATGAGCGAGCGTGATCGCTTTATAGCGGTCATGGAATACCAGGCGGTGGATCGCGTCCCCAATCACGAGGTGGGGGTGTGGGCGCAAACGATTGACCGTTGGGAGCAGGAAGGGCTAAACCGCTACAGCCTCACCTGGGATTGGTTCACCGGCTGTGAGTACTTCAATATGGACGCCAAAGAGTATATCCCCGTAAATTACGGCATGCTGCCGCCTTTCGAGGTCGAAACCCTGGAGGAAAACGACCGTTATGTCGTGTACCGCCATGCCAACGGAATTGTGACGAAGGCGCTCAAAGAAGGCACGTCCGGCGGAATGCGCGCAAGCATGGATCAGTACCTGGATTTTCCGGTTAAAACAATTGAGGACTTCCGGGCCTTAAAAAAACGCTACGACCCCTGCCTGGCCGGGCGCTACCCGCCGATGTGGCGCAAGCTGTACCTGCCGCGCTGGCGCCAGCGCGATCACGTGCTGGTGCTGGGGGAAAACTGTTCGACGTTGGGGTTCTACTGGCGCGCCCGCGAGTGGATGGGAACCGAGGGCGTATCCTATGGGTGGTATGATCAGCCGGCCCTGATGCATGAGATGATGGAGTTTATCGCCGACTTTACCATGGAAGTCTCGCGCCCCATTTTGGAGGAGGTCGCGCCGGATTTTATGTTTATCAATGAGGATATGTCCATGAAGAACGGGCCGCTCCTCAGCCCCAAAACCTACCGGACGTTTATCTTCCCGCACATGCGGCGCATGGTGGAGTTCTTCAAAGGTTACGGTGTGCGCTATGTGATCGTTGATACCGATGGCAACTGCGAAGCTTTGCTTCCCCTCTTAATGGACGCGGGGGTAGATGGCATCTGGCCTGTGGAGCGCGCCAGCAGCATGGACCCGGCGGCCATCCGCAAGAAGTATGGCAAAGCCTTGCGGTTGTGGGGCGCGGTGGATAAGCGCGAGCTGGCGAAGGATCACGCCGCCATTGAGGATCATCTCCGCAGTCTGGCCCCACTGGTGGAAGAAGGAGGGTTTATTCCAACCGTTGATCACCTGGTTCCACCGGATGTCCCTTTCGACAACTTCTGCTATTATATGAAGCGGAAGCAAGCTCTTCTCGAAGGTAGGTTTTAAAACTTAAGGAGGATGGAATGAACAACCGCGAGCGCGCCCTGGCAGTTCTGAACTACCAGCCGTATGACCGTATGCCGGTCGTCCACTTTGGCTTTTGGAATGAAACCCTGGAGAAATGGGCCGCAGAAGGCAAGATCACCTGGGAAGAGGCCAGGGGTTGGGGAGATGGGAATGAATGTGATAGCAGTGTGGGGCAAAAATTGGGGTTCGATTTTAACTACTATTCCGCCTTTCACTGGGCCAGCAGTCTGAAGCCCCACTTCCAGCCGCGCGTGATACGCACCCACCCCGATGGCACTCGCGAAGTGATGAACACCGACGGCGTGGTGGTTCTGCAAAGGGACGAGGCCGGTTCCATCCCGGCGGAGGTAGATCATCTCTTGAGAGACCGTAAATCGTGGGAGGAGCATTACCTGCCGCGCTTGCAGTGGAACCCAGACCGCGTGGACTGGGCGGCCCTCGAAGCCCTGCCCGCCCCAGAAGACCGCGACCGTCCCATTGGCCTGCACTGCGGCAGTCTGTGGGGGCGCATTCGAGACATTGCCGGCGTGGTGGGCCTCAGCTACCTGATGGCCGATGACCCCGCCCTGGTGGATGAAATGATTGAGGTAACGGCGGAATTATGCTACCAGGGCACCAAAGCCATTCTGGAACGCTATGACCGCTTTGATTTTGGGCATATGTGGGAAGATATTTGCTATCGGGCGGGGCCGTTAGTGAACCCCAAGTTTTTCTATGAGAAGATCGGGCCGCACTACCGCCGCATTACCGGCCTGTGCCGCGAGCATGGCATTCATATCTTTTCGTTAGACTGCGACGGCAAGATTGATAAGCTCATTCCCACCTGGTTGGAGAACGGCGTCAACACCATGTTCCCGATTGAGGTCGGTACCTGGAACGCCAGCATTGCGCCCTGGCGTCAGCAGTATGGGCCAGAATTGCGCGGCGTGGGCGGCGTCAATAAAGTGGTGTTCGCGCGCGACTATGCCGCCATCGATGCCGAAATCGAGCGGCTGCGCCCACTGGTTGAATTGGGCGGTTATATCCCCTGCGTTGACCACCGCATTCCCCCAGATGCCAAATGGGAGAACGTGCAGTATTTTTGCGACCGCATGCGCAAGGTTTTTGGATAATTCATCAGGATCGATGATTACGAGATCGCCAGCATCTCAAGCTGGCCTTTTTCAACCAGGCGGAGCGGTTTACCCGCCGCCCAGGCAGTAGCCGCAGGGGTGAAATACCCATCGGTGACGTAATACCCCATCTGGCCGTTGTGATTGCTCACCAGGGCCATCAGAGCGCGCAGTTCGGTCACGTCCACAGCATCCATCCCTTCCTGAACGATGGCGATGGCTCGCTCTCCGCCCGGCAGGGTAACGACCAGAATGGAGCGTTCTGGCCGGTAGGTTTCGACTGTGACGTTAGCGCCCTGGCGTTGAAAGACATTTGCCACAAAATCCATCAGCGACGCCAGTGGATGCTGGCCCGGTTCGACTGCCTCTGAATCCGGTACGTCAACCGATTCCAATACCCGTTGCCGTGAGCCAGTCTGCGGCGCAGCGCCGCCGCTGCGGCGCGCGTAGAAGATCAGCCCGAGGCCGAGAAAAACCACCAGCGTACTGCCGAACATGCACACGACCTGCTCGCCAAACCACACCCGCGCCGCGGCGAACCCCACTGCGCCGAGGATCATCAGTGCGACTGCCAATGGGCGCATCAACCCGGCATTTCTTTGCATAACATTGATCCTTTCTGGTCGTGTCCCCATATAGAACAGGGCCTGGTTTGATTCTAGCATGGAGTATGCAAAAAATATACCAGAGGTGCATCCTTATGCGAGATTTTACCTTGACGCTCCATCAGATCCGAATACACTGGTATCGAAGATAGGAGGATGGATGCAATGAACAAACGCGAAGCGGTATTGAACCTGCTGCAAGGCGACGACAGTTATACCCCGGCGGCTTTCTTCCTGCATTTCGACCCGGTTTATCACACCGGGCAGGCGGCTGTGGAAAAGCACCTGGAATTTTTCCGCTATACCGGCATGGATTTCGTCAAAATCCAGTTCGAGGATGGATTTCCACACCTCGACAGCATCCAAAAACCCGAAGATTGGGCCGCCATGCCGCTGTATAAAAAAGATTTTTATGAAAACCAACTGCGCATTGCCGAGGGCCTGATTCGCGCCGCCGGTAAAGAGGCGTTAGTGGTGCAGACCCTCTATTCGCCTTTTATGTGCGCCTGTCACACCACCAGCAGCCAGATGGTCACGGAACATATGCGCCAGAACCCCGCCGCCGTGAAGCGCGGCATGGAGATCATCACCGAAAGCCTGATGATTTTCGTGAAAGAGCTGATTAAACTGGGAATCGACGGCCTGTATGCCTCTACCCAGGGTGGAGAGGCCCGGCGCTTCGAAGGCGCTTCGCCCGCCGAGAGTCTGGCCCTGTTTAACGAGTGTATTAAACCTTATGACCTGGCGCTCATGCGCGAAGCTTCAGCGGCTTGCCCGTTTAACATCCTGCACATCTGTGACTATTCGCTCGGCTACGACGACCTGACTCGCTTCCTCGATTATCCAGGACAGGTGGTGAACTGCAACCTGGTGATGGAAAACGGCGTGTTAACGGCGCAAGAAGTGGAGCAGATGTTTGGCCGCCCTTTTATGGGCGGAATGCAGCGCAAAGGCGTTCTGGCGACCGGCCGACCCGAAGAAGTACGCGCGGCCGCGCAAGATTTCTTGCGCACGGCCCCCCGGCGCATGATTCTGGCCGCCGACTGCACCGTCCCCAGCAGCACGCCCTGGGACAACCTGCGCGCCGCCATCGAAGCGGCTCACGCGCGCTCGTAGGCCTTTCCTCTCGATTTAGCCTCTTAAGCGTGTAGTGTTTGGGGCTGTAAGGAGTCAGGTGACGGAGAGCAGCGACTTTTGGGATTTCTATTGGGAGATGCGCCTCCAGCCCCTCCAAAACCTGGGGAAAAGGGCGGCCATTCTGGCGGCCAGCCGCTTGATCCGCCAGATGAGCCAGCCGCCAGGCCGCCCGGTGCGCCTGCTGGAGCTGGGTTGTGGGGAAGGGCAGATTATTGGGGCGCTGGTTGATGGACACGCCCAGGTAACGGCGATTCAAGAGTCAGTCGGAGTGGACTATCTCGCGGCGGCCATTGAAACGTGCCGCCGTGCATACCCTGGGATGCGCTTTATAGTTGGCGACTTTACCGATGCGGCCCTGCTCGCCGCTTTGGGCCAGTTCCAGGTGGTACTGCTGGTGAATGCCCTGCATGAAGTGTACTCTGCGGCTTATTCCGAGCCGCTCGGCGAGGTGGATGTGACGCTTGCCAAAGAGCGCGTTGCGCGCGCCTTTGCCGGGGCCGCGGAGCGGGTTGCGCCGGGCGGCTACCTTCTGCTCTTTGACGGACTGGAGCCGCCCGGCGACCCGCGGCAAAAAATCCGATTGCGGTTTCTCACACGGCAGGCCCGCGAGCACTTTGAAACCTTTGTCCGCCAGTACCGCCCCTTCCGTATTTCCCCGCGCGCTCTGGGCAGTCCCAATCGGGTGGAGCTTTCGCGCCGCGATTTCACCCGCTACATCACCAAATCCATCTTTCTGGGCAAGGCTTTGTGGCAGACCGAGCGTTATGAAAGCTACCAGTATTACAACGAAAACGAGTTTCGGGCGGCCTTTGCCAGGGCCGGGCTTACCATCCGCGAACTGCGCACCCTGACGGTGGATGATGAGAAGTGGCGGCGAACGGTCGCGATCGAGAGCCCAGGGGAAAGCTTCCCAGAAGAACATATCCTCATCATTGGGCAAAAGGATTAATCACGGCAAAGCGGCAGCCAACAGCGGCTCACGGCTTCGCGGGTATAATTTCATTACCCCCTCATTCAGGAGATGACCATGTCTGATTCCATGACTTCCATCGAGCGCACCCGCGCTGTTCTGGCTCACCAGGTCCCCGACCGGGTTCCGGTGGAAATGCACAACTTCATGGTCACGGCCCGCATCATGGGCGTAACCAACTTTGCGGACTTCTTCAAAGACGGCGAAGCCATGGCTGAAGGGCAGATCAAAGCCTGGCGCCGCTTTGGACACGATATCTTGTGTCTCGAAAACGGTACGGCGGCGCTGGCGCAGGCCTGCGGCGTGCAGGTCATTTACCAGCAGTCGAGCGCGCCGGTAGCCGCAGAGCCGGCCATCCGCAGCCTGGATGAAGTCGAAAAACTCACCATCCCCGACCCCTACACCGACCCAATCTTGAGCGAACTGCTCAAAGCCACGCGCATTGTGGCGCGAGAAATCGGCGACCAGGCTGTGATTATCGGGCGCGGTGACCAGGGTCCCTTCTCGCTCGCCTGTGAAATTCGCGGGATGGAGCAGTTTATGATGGACCTGGCAACCTGCGAAGAGCCGGCCAAAATCCACCGGCTGTTAGAGTACTGCCTGGAAGTCTCAAAGCGTTACTGCGCGGCCCAAATTGAAGCAGGGGCGCATCTCACTTCCATCGGCGATTCGCCTTCTGGGCCTGACGTGCTCTCGCCGCGCATGTACCGCCGCTTTGCCTGGCCTTACGTCCGCCGGCTGGCGGAAGATTTGAAGGCCAGGGGCATGATCCTGTCGTATCATATTTGCGGCAACGCCACCCCGATCATTGCGGATATGGTCAACAGCGGCGCGGACGTGCTGGAGATTGATCAGAAAGCCGACCAGCGCGCCTGCAAAGAAGCCGCCCGCGGCCGGGCCGTGCTGTTAGGGCCGATAGACCCTTCGGAGGTGATGGCCAAAGGCACGCCCGATCTGGTACTGGAAAAGTGCCGCGAGGCGATTGAGATCATGGGCGCAGGGGGTGGGTTCATCTTGGGGCCGGGCTGTGCGCTGCCCGCCACCACTCCCGACGAAAATATGGACGCGTTGGTCGAGGCGGCCAAGCGCTGGCCGTATCGCTAAACAACGACCCCCACGCGCCTGTACCATTAAAATCGGCGCGTGGGGGCCAGGAATGGGCGTGAAGTTTACTTTGTTCTACTGCGCTTCCGGCTTGGTGGAGGTCAGGTTGACCCTTTCGATGCGCGGCAGTAGCCACAGAGCCCGGTCGTTATCAGAAGCGCCGTTGGAGAGAACCGTCAGAATAAAGCGGACGTTCTTACCGGCCAGGCTGCTCAGGTCAAGATCAACAACCGTGAAGTTCCCTTCCAGCGCTTCGTTCCAGTAGCCCAGGGTTTGGATCGGGCCGTTGTCGATCTGGTAGTCGAGCTGGAAGCGCACGTTGCAGTTCTTGGCGTTGTATTCACAGCCAACGATGGTTCTGAAGCGGTCGCCGTTCTGAACGGTGAAGGCCGGGTATTTGCCGCGCAGGACCGCGTCATTCATCTTGGGTGGGTTGGTCAGCAGGCCGGCTTCATCGTCAATGTAACCGTTCTCCAGTTGCGGACGCGCTTTGTAGAGGATGAAGCCATCCGCGCTGCCGTCTTTTTCAGCGCACGAGAGGGTCTTGCCGGCGCTGGTGGTCCACTCGGCCAGGCAGTAGTTCGCGGCGAAGTCATAGCCGTTGCCGCTGACGTTGGTCGGGACGACCTTGATCTCCACAAAGAACGTCTTATTCTGCGGGCCGATCCCAAACAGCACGCCAGACGCGTTGCGCAGTTTCCAGTCGCCGCGGTACTGGCCCGGCTGACCGGGGGCCTTCAGAGTCACCGTGAGATCAACAGACTGGCCCGGTAAGACGCTCGTTCCAATCTTCTGACTGGCAGGGCCGCTCATCGCGTCACCCGAGTCAAACACCAGGGCATAATCAGGCGTCCAGGTGCAGGTTCCGGTGTTTTTCAGCCGCCAGGTCTTGTTGAACTGCGTGCCGGCTGGCAGGGCCGTGCCGTCGGGGATCGAAATATCGGCCACAAAGGCCGCCTGGTCGCAGGGCAGCGGCACGGGCGTCCAGGTAGGGGCGGTAGTGGCAGTCGGGGACTGCGTGGCAGTGGGTTCTGGCGTGGCAGTCGGGCGCTCGATGGGTGTCTGCGCGGTGGGCGTAGGATGGCCGGTCGTCGGGGGGGCCTGCTGCGAGGCCGACTGTGTCAGAATCGCATTTAAAGTTGCGACGGCGCGAGTTTCAATCACATCCGCCGAAACGGCGGTTGGCTGAGGCGCCTGATAACCCGGTAGAGCGCATGCCACGCTGACCATCAGCAGGGTCAACATGACCAGAAGGACTTTTTTAAAGGTGTAAGACAACATTCTCTCATCTCCATCCGATGAACTGGTTAATAATTGCTGCGGTGTTGCCGCTTACCATGTCATCTCATGGAATAAGACGAATGCTTTCCTAAAAAGTTCCCTCTGACGTTGTCAACTCTCTTTAGCTGGTACGGATCATCCAGCGCTCCGGGTTAGAGAGCAGTTCAAAGCCCCCATATTTGCGGTACAGCTCGTGAGCATCGCGGGTGGCTAAGAGTATCCGGCGCAGCCCGGCCAGGCACGGATGCGTGACGACCGTCTCGACCAACCACTTGCTTAATCCCTGCCCCCGGTGAGTTTCGAGGATAAACACATCGCACAGCCAGGCAAAGGTGGCGTAGTCAGTGACGACCCGCGCAAACCCCACCTGGGCCGCGCTCTCACTGCCGTCGGGTTGGGTTGTGACGGCATAAACGCCGAAACACAGCGAATGTTCAATCGCGCGCCGGACAACTTCCAGCGGGCGGCCCTGCGCCCAGTAAGATCGCTCCGCAAGAAACTGGTGGATAACCTCTATCTGTAAGCGAGCGGGGTCCGTGCTGATCAGATAGCCCGGACGGCGTAGTTCGATGGTTTCCATAGCCCACCCCGGATGGTTATAAAACTTTTTGGATGTCTTTGATCACGCCAGAAGCCTCGATTGCTTCAGTCGCGCCCAGCACAACCACGTGGGCCTGGCGGTTAAATTCTTCCAAAACCTCGCCAAACTGTCGGAAATCTTCCACGGTGGTGCTTAATACCTCATCGCGGATCTCCTGGCGTTCATCATCGCTGATGCCCAGCAGGTAGAAGCGCATCGAAGTAAAGCCCTTCGCGTCTGGCAGCTGGTAGGCGTCCAGGTCGCCAATGGTGCCGATGATCGCTTTGGTCAGTTCGGCCTCGCTGAGATCCAGGCTTTTCAGGTAATCCGCCGCCCCATCATAGGCTTGCAGAGTCTGCGCCAGGTTGGGGTCGCGGTAAGAGAGAAAAGTAAGGACGCCGGACTGCGTATCAAAGACCGAAAAGCCGCCGTAGGCCCCACCCTGCACGCGCACCTTTTCCCACATCCAGGAGCCGTTCAGGTGGTTAGAAATCACCAGTATGGAACCGTCTAACGCATAGCCCAGTTGATACAGGTCTGCGCCTTTGCCCACGTAGTTCACCTGGGCCGGAATGGTGAGGCCCTCTGAGGGGGAGAAAGACGTCAGCGACCAGGGGGCGCGGGGAGCAGATGCAGATGGCAGGCCGGCGAGGAAATCTTCCGTCAGGGGGCGTACCTGCTCCCAGGAAGCAGCGTCGGTGGTGATGTTAGTGATGGCGTTGGCGCTGGAGATTAACCGCTCGCGGATAGATTGCAGCGTTTGCTGTACCGACGGCCAGTCGTTATCAATGCGGTTGGCCAGCTCGCGCAGGAAAAACAGATAGCTGACTCCGCCCATCTGCTCGCCGGCCCAATCGGCCTCGTTAAAGTGCGCTCTAAGCCTCTGATTCACAATGGCATGGCCGCCCTGCACCAGCCGCGATTCAAGCCGGGCCTTTTCTTCCAAAACCATCTGCCGGAAGCGCTCGCGGTTTTCGAGGTTTGCGCCGGTCAGTACATCGCGCAGGATGTTGAATAACTCTCCGGCTTGCGGAACCATGGCCTTGCCGCGCAAGAAGAACCAGGCGGCTGTATCGCCGGTTTTGCGAATCTTAGAGACCAGCGTGCTGGGGCGAATTCCGCCGGTGGTGCGCCCGATGCGCTGGAGCAGTTGGACGAAATTTTCTCGCGCCGTGCCGGTTTCGAGCAGTGCGCGGCCAAATAGGGGCATGTAAGGCAGGCATTCCTGGGGCAGTACGTGCATATCAAAGCCCAGGTCCAGGTAGAGAATGCCGTTGGTGAACAGGTCGTGATAGAGAATTTTCTTCTGCCCGCTCTGCACCACTTCAATAGGAATGCGGCGGATGTTCTTATCCAGATCACGGATGGAAAGCATCGGGATGGTCATCAACGCTTCTGGCGAGTCGGGCGTCTCCTGGCGGCGCTTAAGGGTGCGGGTATTCTCCACAATAGCCTGAAGCTCAGCCTCGCTCATCGCGGCGCGCGCCTGGTCCAGCCGGGCGCGTTCCTGGGCAGCCCGTTGTTCCGCCAGGGTCGGGTCGGGCTTAAGGATGACGGTGGTGCGGTGACGGTTGTTGATCAGGTAGGTTTCAATGAGGCGCTCGAGGTAAGGTTCGCCGGCCTCCAGGCGTGCTTTGATGGCGTTGAGGGGGGCCTCAAAGGCCAGCGGGGCAATTGGATCTTTGCCGTACATCCAGGTTTCCAGCGCGCGCAGCATGATAAACAGACCGCGCGGGTAAGCGCCGGTGTTGTTTTCGCGCAGGCGGAACTCGATGGTGTTGAGCGCGGCGGCGATATTGTCGCGGTCTACGCCCTGGAGCGCCATTGCTTTCAGCGTGTCGAGGATCAACGCTTCAACTTTCGCGGCGTTTTCTGGGGCCACGCCCTTCAAACCCGTGGAGAAGAACATCTGGCGCATGCCCGTTTCTAATCCGGCGCCGGCCAGGTCTTCGCCCAGCCCCGAATCGATCAGGGCTTTACGCAACTGTGAGGCCGGGGTCCCGATCAGCGTCTGTTCCAGGATGACCAGCCCCAGTGTTAGTTCCGGGTCGCCGACTTCTGGCAGCAGCCAGTTGACGGTCACAAAGGCTTTCGCGTCAGTGGTATCCTCATTCACTTCATAACGGGCCTCCACCTGCCGGGGCGCGTCGAAAGGCGGCTGGAGTTCGATCTGCGGCAGGGCCGGCAGGCGGTCGAAAGCGCGCAGGTATTCATCAACGATTTCCAGGCGGCGTTCCGGGTCGTCATCGCCGTAGAAGTAGATCAGCGCGTTAGAAGGGTGATAATGCCGCTCGTGGAATTTCTTGAACTGTTCGTAAGTCAGGTTGGGGATCTCGGTGGGGTTGCCGCCGCTGTCGTAACGATAGGTGGTATCGGGGTACAGCGAATGTTGAATCTCCTCGCCCAACACCGAGTCCGGCTGTGAATAAGCCCCTTTCATCTCATTGAACACCACGCCCTTAAAGGTCAGGGGGTCTTGCGGGTTATCCAGTTCGTAATGCCAGCCTTCCTGGTCAAGCGTATAGGGAGAAAGCAGTGGAAAAAACACCGCATCCAGGTATACGTCAATCAGGTTGTAGAAATCCTGAAGGTTTTGGCTGGCAACCGGGTAACAGGTGCGGTCTGGGAAAGTCACGGCATTTAGAAACGTGTTGAGCGAGCCTTTCATCAGTTCCACGAACGGCTCTTTGACCGGGTATTTGCGAGAACCGCATAACACGGAATGCTCCATAATGTGCGGCAGGCCGGTAGAATCAGACGCCGGGGTGCGGAAGGTGATGCCAAACACCTTGTTTTCATCGTCGTTTTCCAGCGAGAGCAGTTCGGCGCCCGTTTTAACGTGACGGTACAGGCGGGCGCGGGTATTTAATTCACGAATGTACTGTTCGCGCAGCAGTTCAAAGCCATGCGTTTGAGACATAAGTTATTAAGCTCCTTTTGGGCCGGCTGAATGTCCCCAGAGCCGGTAAATTAATTCTACTCGAATTTGTGATTATTCTCAGGATGGCTGGACCTGCCAGACAACCTGGTCGAGCAGTTGGACGAAGGTTTCTTTATCGCTGGTCGTCAACAGGGCCTGGCGCAGCTCGCCGCTCAATCCGCAAGGGGCCAGGTAGCGGCTGGCATATTTGCGGAACAGCACCAGCCCGCGTTCAGGGCCGTAGAAGGCCAGACTGCTTTCGAGGTGCGCCAGCATCGTAGCGCGCAGCAAGTCCGGCGGAACCTGGTCGCGGTCCAGGCGGGCAAAAATCCAGGGGTTGCCGATAGCGGCGCGCGCGATCATCACGCCGTCACAGCCGGTATGGGCTTTCATGCGGTCAATATCCGCGACGGTTTTTACGTCGCCGTTGCCGATGACCGGGATAGAAACGGCCTGCTTAACCTCGGCGATAGCATCCCAATCAGCCTGACCACCGTACCCCATCTGTTTGGTGCGCCCGTGAACGGCGATCAACTGCCCGCCGTTCTCTTCGATAATCCGGGCAATTTCTAGATAATTGCGCGTACTGTCATCCCACCCCAGGCGGATTTTACCGGTGACGGGAATATCGAGCGCGCGGGTGAGTTCGCTGAAAATGCGGGCAATCTTATGCGGGGTGCGCAGCAGCCCGGCCCCTGCGCCCCGCCCAGAAACACAGCGCGCCGAACAGCCCATGTTCACGTCAATAATATCGGGGTTGCGGCGGCGCAGTTTGAGCGCGGCCTGCACCAGCCGGTCGGGGTCGTCATCGAAAACCTGGTATACCACCGGGCGCTCGCTTTCGAGGAAGGTCAGCTTGCGTTCCAGGTGCGGATGCCCATACAGCACGTCAATGGCATTAATAAATTCGGTGTAGCTCATCGCCGAACCCAGGCGGCGGGCCATCGCGCGGAACGGCTGGTCAGAATAACCATCCATCGGAGACTGGATGATATCCCCGTAGATGGGCATAGGGCCAACAAAAAAGGCTGGCTGTGGACCTTTAAGATCAAACATGGCCCGTATCTTACCATGAAACCGGCTTTCCTGCCCTGTTCTACTTATACAACCCTGGACAAATTTTTCTAAGAGACTTGACAAGCCCCTAGCCAGTCGCTATACTACCCATAATTACAGGATCATAAGAACGACATGAAACCAGTTACCCGCTTCTACTTTGCGTTTGCCTATTATTATGGCTCCCGGACTCCGGTTGCCATTGGCGGCGCTTAGGCAGAAGCAACAGCAAAAGCACAAGAGACGCGAGGCCAATGGCCCCGCGTTTTTTTGTTCACTCGTTTTATAGATGCGGCTGTTTTCGAAAGGACAACAGACAGATGGAAACCACCGGAGGAACTTTATGACGGTTCGAGGCATTCGTGGCGCAACAACGATATGCGAGCGTGTAGCACCAGAGCAGTCCGCGGAAGCTGTTCTGGCGGCCACCCGCGAACTAATGCTGGCGATCCTGGAGGCCAACCCCACTTTACGGCCCGAAGACATCGCCAGCATTTTGTTTACCACTACCGATGATCTACATTCGGTCTACCCGGCCAGGGCTGTGCGCGAGATGGGGGAAACCTGGGAAGAAGTGCCGTTGATGTGCGCCCAAGAGATCCCCGTTACCGGCAGTCTGGCGCGCTGTATCCGCATTTTAATCCACTGGAATACGGAGCTTCCTCAGAAAGCCATCCGCCATGTTTATCTGAACGATGCCGTACAGCTCAGGCCCGACCTGGCGGCGCGCGCCGCGCCAGGCCAGGCAGCCTGATTTCAATCAAAACAACCATTCGCTTGTTGGGGTTTAAGAAGGAGAAACCGCTATGATGATTATCATGACTACCGAAGCAACGACCGAGGAAATCGCCTCGATTGTGGCGCGCGTTGAGGCCGAAGGCTTAAAAGCGCATCTATCGCAGGGGGCCGAGCGCACCGTGATCGGCGTGGTTGGCGACATCCGGCGGATCAACCGCGAGCAGTTCGTGCGCCTGCCGGGCGTTGACCGTATTGTGCCGATCTCGCGCCCGTTCAAGATTGCCTCGCGAGAGTTTATCCCTCAGGATTCGGTGTTTCCCATTGACGGAGTCACTATCGGCGGCCCGGAGTTGTGTATTATCGCCGGGCCGTGTTCGGTGGAAGACCGGGTACAGCTTTTAGAAACAGCCCATGCCGTGCGCGAGGCCGGGGCCTGCGCCCTGCGGGGTGGGGCTTACAAACCCCGCACGTCGCCCTATGCCTTTCAGGGGTTGGGCGAAGAGGGCCTGGAACTGTTAGCTGAAGCCCGCCAGGTTACCGGCCTGCCGGTAGTGACGGAAGTGATGTCTCCGGAACTCGTCCCGCTGGTAGCAAAGTACGCGGATGTCTTGCAGATTGGCGCGCGCAATATGCAGAATTTCTCGCTGCTGCACGCCGCCGGTGAAAGCCAGCACCCGGTGCTCCTCAAGCGCGGAAATTCCGCCACCATTGAAGAACTGCTGATGGCTGCAGAGTACGTGTTGTCGCACGGCAACCGGCGGGTGATCCTGTGCGAGCGCGGCATCCGCACCTTTGAGACCAGCACGCGCAATACCACCGATATCAACGCCATTCCGGTGCTGAAGAACCTCACGCACCTGCCCGTGCTGTTAGACCCCAGCCACAGCACCGGCAACTGGCAGTATGTTTCGCCTGTTGCGCGGGCGGGCATTGCGGCGGGCGCCGATGGCCTCATTATTGAGGTCCACTGCAACCCAGAGATGGCGCTCTCCGATGGCGCTCAGTCGCTCAAGCCAGAGCGCTTCGCTGAATTGGTGCGCCAGATTGCCATGATCGCCCCGGCGGTAGGACGCACGCTCCCGGCTGTCAAACCGCTTCCGCTGTCCTCACAGCAGGCCAGGGAGTAAGCAGCTATGGAGGAAGATGGCTTTCTGAGCGCCAGCCGGGTGGCCCTCTGGGGTCTGGGGTTGATGGGCGGCTCGCTGGCGATGGCTTTGAAAGGCCACTGCGCGCGGATTGATGGCATTGACGCCGATCCAGAAACCGTCGCTCTGGCGCAGGAATGGGGTGTCGTGGAGCGCGGCTCGACCCGCCCGGAAGACGTTCTGCCAAACGCCGACCTGGTGATTCTGGCAACCCCCGTGCGGGTGATCCTGGCGCAGTTGGCCGACCTTCCCAGGCTGCACCCCGGCCAGGCGGTGGTAATGGACCTAGGCTCGACCAAGCAGGCGATCATGGCGGCAATGGCGGCTCTGCCCGATCGTTTCGACCCGCTGGGCGGACACCCCATGTCGGGCAAGGAAAAATCTTCACTGCGCTATGCAGAGGCTTCTGTTTATCGCGGGGCTCCGTTTGCGCTGACGGCCCTGCCCCGCACGAGCCAGCGCGCCAGGCAGTTGGGCGAAGAATTGGTGCGCGCCGTGCAGGCGCGCCCGCTGTGGATTGATCCTGCCCAACACGATCGCTGGGTGGCGGCCACCAGTCACCTGCCGTACCTGCTTTCGAGCGCTCTGGCCCGCTGTACGCCCCCCGAAGCCGCTCCGCTGGTAGGGTCGGGTTTCCGCAGCACTGCGCGGCTGGCCGGCAGTTCCACCCGCATGATGGCCGACATTCTGGCGACCAACCGCCAGAACATTCGCGCCGCGCTGGCCCGCTTTCGCTCTGAATTAGACCAATACGATGCTCTGCTAGAAGCAGGTGCGCTGGATGAGATGGTTGAACGGATGAATGAGGGTGTAGAAAGGTATCAGAAACTATGCGCTTAACCGTTGTACCTGGAAATCCCTTAAAAGGGACGGTGGAACTGCCGGGCGATAAATCCTTATCGCACCGGGCGGTGTTGTTCGCGGCCCTGGCTCAGGGAGAGAGCCAGATCGAAAACTTTCTGGTATCCGGCGTGACGCGGGCGATGCTGGAAGCCCTGCGTGCTATGGGCGTGGCATGGGAGTTAGATGGCAGCACCCTGCGCGTTCAGGGGCAAGGGCTGGCCGGACTGCGTCCGCCTGCCGCGCCTTTGAACTGCGGCAACTCGGCCACTACCCTGCGTCTGCTGGCCGGAGCGGTCGCCGCGGCAGGCATTCCGGTGGAACTGACAGGCTCTGAAGGACTGCGCCGCCGCCCGATGGGGCGCATTGTAGAGCCGCTTCAGCGTATGGGTGCGCCCATCCGGGCCGCCGAGGGGGCAACCGCCCCTCTGATATTGGCTGAGCGCCCGGCTGGTGCGCGCCTGATGCCGCTGGACGAAGATTTGCCGGTTGCCAGCGCCCAGGTGAAATCTTGCCTGCTGTTGGCGGCACTGGCGGCGCGCGGCGAAACTGTTCTTCGCGAGCCAGGCCCTTCGCGCGATCATACCGAGCGGATGCTTGCCAGCATGGGCGTTCAGGTAAGCAGACGGGTGGTTGAGAACATGGATGGCCGCCTGATCTATGAAACCCGCCTGACCGCGCCGGAAACGCTGAACTTGAAGCCGCTGCGGATGCGCCTGCCGGGCGATATTTCTTCGGCGGCCTTCCTGATCGTGGCCGGGCTGATTACGCCAGGATCTGAGGTGCGCATTTGTGGGGTAGGGCTGAACCCCACCCGCACCGGCCTGCTAGATGCCCTCCTGGGCATGGGCGCGGACCTGCGGGTGGAAAATGAGCGCGACGAGGGGGGCGAACCCGCCGGCGACGTGCTGGTGCGCGCCTCGCGTCTGCGGGGGACTTCGATCTGCGGCCCGCTGGTAGTGCGCATGATTGACGAGTTTTCGGTCTTTGGAGCGGCCGCCGCGTATGCCAGCAGCCCCTCAGAAGTGCGCGAGGCCGAAGAACTGCGCTATAAAGAATCTGACCGGATTGCCACCCTCTGCCGCGAATTAGGGGCGCTGGGCATCCGCACCGCAGAGTGGCCGGATGGGTTTAAAGTGTGGGGAGGCCGCCCGCGCGGCGGCGTTACCCAGGCGCACGGCGACCACCGGGTCGCTATGGCGATGACGGTGGCCGGGTTGGCTTCTGCTGAACCGGTAGTGGTAGATGGGGCTGAGATGATGAACGAGTCCTTTCCGGGGTTTGTCGAGATTTTACGCGGCCTGGGCGCTGAACTGCGCGCCGAGGGTGAGGCCGTGTCCGGCGTTGGGTCAGATGAGGGGGAAGCATGAAGCCAGCCGCCTACCACCTGGGGCTGATTGGCTACCCCCTGGGTCACAGCCGCTCGCCGCAGTTGCATCATGCCGCGCTGCGCCACTATGGGCTGGCGGGTGAGTATACCCTGTTCCCGATCCCGCCCCTGCCAGAAGGCGAGCCGCAGATTGCCGCTCTGCTGGTAAAACTGCGCAAGGGTGAACTACACGGCCTGAACGTCACCATTCCGCACAAACCTTCCGTGATTCCTTATGTGGACGATCTAACCCCCGTGGCGCGGGCGGTAGGGGCCGTCAATACCCTGTATCTGGATGGCGCTGGCCGCCTGGTGGGCGATAATACCGATGTGCCGGGCTTTATGGAAGATTTACAGCATGTAGAGGGCCTGGAACGCGGCCCGGCTCTGGTGTTAGGCGCTGGCGGTTCAGCGCGGGCGGTGGTTTATGGGCTGGCGCGGGCCGGCTGGCCGGTGCGTCTGCTGGCGCGCCGCCAGGCTCAGGCCGCGGAATTAATCGGCCAGATGCAGGCTCTGCCAGAACTGGCCGGGAGCATCTTGGAGTATGGCACGCTCGACGCAGAAGGACTGCGGAGCTTTGCTGAAGACTGCCGCCTGGTGGTAAATACCACGCCGGTGGGCATGTACCCCCATACCGAGGCTTCCCCCTGGCCGCCCGCCGTGCCCTGGCCGCGCCGGGGGGCTGTCTATGACCTGGTTTACAACCCGCCGGAGACGGTCTTGGTGCGTTGTGCCCGCCGGGCCGGGCTGGCGGCCCGCACCGGCGGGGGAATGCTTTCGGCGCAGGCCGCCCTGGCCTTTGCCCGCTGGACGGGGCTGGAACCACCCTTTGATGTGATGTACAAGGAGATGTCATGACACTGCGATACATGGACGCCGGCGAATCGCATGGGCCGGCCCTGCTGGCGATCCTCGATGGCCTGCCGGCCGGTCTGCCGCTCGATGAGTCTGTAATGAACCGCGACCTGGAACGCCGCCAGCAGGGCTATGGGGCCGGCCCGCGCATGAAGTTGGAACGCGACCGTGCTCGCATCTTGGGCGGCGTGATGGCGGGCGTCACCACCGGCGCGCCGCTGGCGATTCAGATTGATAACCTCGACCACGCCAAATGGCTTGGCAAAGAAGTGGAGGCTTTTACCACCCCGCGCCCCGGCCACGCCGACCTGACCGGAGCGGTGAAGTATGGCTACCACGACCTGCGCCCTGCCCTGGAGCGTGCCTCGGCCCGCGAAACTGCCGCGCGCGTGGCGGTGGGCGCGGTTTGCCGTCACCTGTTGGCCCAGTTTGGAATTCAGATCGGCGGCTATGTGTTGGCAATTGGCGAGGTGCGCGCTGAACTGGACGGGATGGAATATGCAGAGCGTTTCCGGCGGGCTGAACTGTCAGAGGTGCGCTGCCCCGATGAGACGGCCAGCGAGGCCATGCGCGCGCGCATCCGCGCCATTATGAGCGAGCGCGACACGTTGGGGGGCATTTTAGAGGTGGCAGCTCTGAACCTGCCGGTGGGGTTGGGGTCGCACGTGCAGTGGGACCGCCGCCTGGAAGCGCGCCTGGCCGCCGCAGTGATGAGCGTGCAGGCCATTAAAGGGGTCGAAGTAGGGCCGGCCTTTGAAAACGCCGCCTTGCCCGGCACGCAGGTTCACGACGCTATTCGATTAGATGGCGGCAGCCTCGTGCGCCCCACCAACCGCTCCGGCGGCCTGGAAGGCGGCATGACTACCGGTCAACCGCTGGTGATCCGCGCGGCGATGAAACCCATTGCAACCACCTTGAACCCCCAGCGTACCGTAGACCTGCGTACCGGCCAGGAGACCGATACCCGCTACGAGCGTTCTGACTTTTGCCCGGTTCCGCGCGCCGTTCCGGTGCTGGAAGCCGTCATTGCTTTTGTGCTGGCGGATGCGCTCTTAGAAAAGCTGGGCGGTGACTCGCTGGATGAAATCCGCCCGCGTTATGCGGCACTGCGCCGGGCCAGTCTGACGGACCTGAGCATGGAGGGCGGTTCGCACGTTTTTTGGCCGGTGAAGGAGGGCGACGAATGACCCTCGATCATATCTTTCTATATGGGCCGCCCGGTTCTGGAAAAACCACCATCGGCAGGCTCATAGCCCAGCAGTTGAACCGTCCGTTTACCGATCTGGATGAGACCATCGCGGCGCAGGCCGGGGCGAGCATCCCAGAGATTTTCGCCCTGGAAGGCGAAGCAGGTTTCCGCGCGCGTGAACTGGCGGCGCTGGAGGCTGTCTTGCAGGAAAAACAGCGCCCAAGGGTGATTGCCCTGGGGGGCGGGGCGCTGCTGGCCCCGCAGGCCCGCGCCACCGTTGAGAATAGCGGGCAGGTGCTGTGTCTGTACGCCGCCGAGGAGGTCTTGCTGGCCCGCGTTGCGGCGCAGGCCGGCATCCGTCCCCTGCTGAGCGGAGTCGCCCAAGAGCCGGTGGCGGAACGCCTGCGGCGGCTGTTGGAGGCCCGCCGCGAGCATTACTGTTCCTTCCCCCGGCGCTTAGATACGGGTACTTCTGAACCCGACCGGCTGGTCTGGCAGGCATTGATCGCTTTAGGGCGCTTCCACGTGCGCGGCATGGGGGCCGGTTACGATGTGAGCGTAGAGCCGGGCGTGCTTGCGCGTCTGGGAGCGGTCTTCCGTCAGCAGGGGTTAGAGGGCCCCGTGGCGTTGGTGTGCGATCAGAACGTGGCCGGGCTGTTTGCCGGTGCGGTGGCCGATGCCCTGCGCGCCGGAGGGTACGAGGTCCAGGTTCTCACGATCCCTGCCGGCGAGGATTATAAGACGATTGAGACGGTTCAGGCACTGTGGGCCGGGTTTGCCCGAATGCGGTTGGAGCGCGGCAGTACGGTGCTGGCGTTGGGCGGCGGCGTGGTAGGAGACCTGGCAGGCTTTGCGGCGGCCACCTTCTTGCGCGGCGTCAGTTGGGTCAACGCCCCAACCACCCTGCTCGCCATGGTCGATTCCAGCCTGGGTGGTAAAACCGGCTTCGATCTGCCGCAGGGCAAGAACCTGGTGGGGGCCTTTCACCCGCCGCGCCTGGTGGTGGCTGACCCCCAGGTTTTGGCGACTCTGCCGGCCCGCGAACTGCGCAGCGGCCTGGCCGAAACCATTAAACACGGCGTGATTGACGACCCCGGCCTGTTCGCCCTCTGCGAGCAAGGCGAGCAGGCGGCAGTTCAAGATCTGGATGCCCTGGTGCGTCGAGGGATGGCGGTGAAAGTCAGAGTCATCGAGGCAGATCCTTACGAAAAGGGTATCCGTCAGGCGCTTAACCTGGGGCATACCCTGGGTCATGGGATTGAAATTGCCTCAGGCTTCCGCCTGTCGCACGGCGAGGCAGTGGCTATTGGCATGGCCGTCGAAACTCGCCTGGCCGAGCAGGTCGGCGTGGCCGAAAATGGGTTGGCTGAGCGCATTTGCGCCGCACTGCGCGGTCTGAACCTGCCGGTGGCAATTCCCCACGGCCTGCCGCGCGGCCAGATTGTGGATGCCATGCAGTTAGATAAGAAACGGGCCAACGGTAAGGTACGTTTTGCCCTGCCAGAGCGGGTTGGATCGGTGCGCGTGGGGGTTGAGATTGAGAACTGGCAGACGCGCATCTTTGAGGCATAGGGAGGGACTGTGATTCCTGTATTGGTATTAAACGGGCCGAATCTAAACCTGTTGGGCCGCCGCGAGCCGGGCGTATACGGCCGCCTGGACTTGGCGGAGATCATCCGGCGGCTGGTAGAAGCCGGAAAGGGCTTGAACCTGGAGGTGCGGGCCTTCCAATCGAACCACGAAGGCGCGCTGATTGATGCGCTCCACGAGGCGCAGGATTGGGCGGGTGGGGTGATCTTTAACCCCGGCGCGTATACCCATACCTCCATTGCCCTGCGTGACGCCATCGCCGCCATTGCAATTCCGGTGATTGAAGTGCATCTTTCCAACGTTCACGCCCGCGAAGAGTTCCGGCGCATCTCACTGCTGGCGCCGGTGTGCGCCGGGACGATTGCGGGGTTTGGCTGGCGTTCCTACCTGTTAGGGCTTCACGCCCTGGCGGGCATCCTGGAAGAAACGCGCTGAACGTCCCGTGGAGGGTCGTTTATTGAATTGTGTATAAATTGTGGGATGCATCCCGCAATTTATACACAATTTGAATAGGCCGTCTATTCAGAGCCGGGGATTAACTCCCACGTGACCTGAACGTTAACTTCCACGCGCTGACTGCCCGGCGCAACCGGCACCGCTTCCCCACCGCGCGCGGACGCGTCCACCGCCATCAGGTCATACGTGACGGGCGGCAGGCTGGATTCGTTAATCGCAATGACCGGCCCCAGGGCCGCCCCGGCCAGACCGGCGAGCTGCTCGGCCTTGCCACGGGCGTCTTGCATGGCGGCCTCGCGCGCCTGCTCCTGGGCCGCGCGCGGGTCGCTGACGTCAAAACGCAGACCCTCGATCTGGTTGCCGCCCGCAGTGACGGCGTTGTCGAGCAGTTCGCCCAGGTTTTCCAGGTCGCGGATGGTAACGTCTACGCTATTCATGGCAATGTAGCCGTCCACGGTGGGAGTGTCTGGCGGAGTTTCACCGGGCGGTGGGGTGCGGTAGCGCGGGTAAATCTGAATCGTGCGGGTTTGAATATCTGCCTGGGCAACCCCGGCCTGACGAATACTGTCAATCAACGCCTGCATCTGGGTGTTATTCTGAGTGAGGGCTTCGCGGGCGGTGTCGGCTTCCGTGCGCACGCCCAGGCTGAGGACGGCCAGGTCGGGCGTCACATCTACCGAACCACTGCCAGAGACGGCCACCGAGCGGGTAATGGCGCTGTTCGGCGGAGCGTTTGGCGGCGTGGTAGGGGTGAGAAGCGCGGTAGGAGTGGGCGTTGCGGCCTGCGCCAATGCAGGCTGAGCCTGAGCGCCCGCGAAAAATGAGCCGATCAACAGCCCGGCCATAATGAGTACCGAGAGGACGGCTGCTCCGAGAATTTTAGAGGGAGAAAAAGGGTTCATCACAACACTCCTGAGTGGGCTAAAAGGTGGACAAACTGCCCGGTCGTTTCTTGAATGGTGGGTACCTTGCGGATTCCGCACTGCAGTCTACACACAATTTGAAATCCTACCCTATACTCATGACTGGAGGACGCAGTTATGTTTGAGAGACGAATTTGGGCCGCCAGAGCCATGATCTTCGCAGTTTTTTTTGTCAACGTACAGTGCGCCGTGCTTTTCCTGGTGTCGCCAGAGCAGTTTGTGCGCGGGTTTGAACTGGCCGGGCCTGCCGGAGAGGGCGCTGTGCGCGGGTTTGGCCTCCTGTTCCTGATGTGGAACATCCCTTATGCCGTGGCGTTGAGCCACCCAGTGGCGCGCCGGGTTTCGCTGATGGAGGCCATTGCCATGCAGGCCGCTGGTTTTATCGGTGAAAGCCTGCTGCTGGCGGGGTTTCCCGCCGGCCATCCGGCCATCCGCGAGACGGTCATGCGCTTTATCCTCTTTGATGGCGCGGGCCTGGCGCTCCTCGTCGCGGCCCGGCTCATCACGGCTAGGGGCGTAGATGGGGGAAGATCTCGTGTTGATAGTTAAAGAAACATTCCCGGTCAGGCCCGGCCTGATGGAAGTAGATCATCTCAAAATTCAACCATTTTCCCTCGGATCATCTGCATCGCTCTATATCGTTCTGATTGTAAGAAGGAAAGGTTGAATTTAACAGTCTGTAAGCTCCCAACCGGGATGTAGGATAATCCCTAAAGCGCCGTTTACGAGATAAGCGATCCAAAAATCTCCGACGACAGCTTCGGTTTCAACCAACGAGAGGCGTAACCGGTGGACTCGTAAAGCAGGTCGAGATTCTCTGCCAGCCAGCGTGTGAAGTTCAAGGCTTCATGTCGCCAGACTTCGCGCAGGGGAACGCGGGTGAGACGGGCTATAGTAATACACAGCGGTGGCGAGGTTCTACCGGGTCAAACTGCGGTATTTAATGCGGTGAGGCCTTTCGGCGTCTTTACCCAGCCGGCGCTTCAGGTCAGCCTCGTAATCAGACCAGTTGCCCTCGAACAGCCGCACCTGCGAGTCCCCCTCAAAGGCGAGGATATGGGTAACAATGCGGTCGAGGAACCAGCGGTCGTGCGAGACGACGATGGCGCATCCGGCAAAATTCGCCAGGGCTTCTTCGAGGGCCCGCAGCGTGTTCACGTCCAGGTCATTGGTTGGCTCATCCAGCAGCAGTACGTTACTGCCCTCTTTGAGCATCTTCGCCAGGTGAACGCGGTTGCGCTCACCGCCCGAAAGCATGCCCACTTTCTTCTGCTGATCTGCCCCCATAAAGTTGAAAGAAGAGACGTAGGCGCGGCTGTTGCGTTTGCGTCCGCCCAGGTCAATGAATTCTTCGCCGCCAGAAATTTCTTGCCACACCGTGTTTTCGCTGTTCAGGCTGGCGCGGCTCTGATCAACGTAACCAAGTTTGACCGTCTCCCCAATGCGGATACTGCCTCGATCGGGCTTTTCCTGCCCGGTGATCATGCGCAGCAGGGTGGTTTTCCCCGCGCCGTTAGGACCGATAACGCCGATGATCGAACCGGGCGGAATTTGGGCACTGAAGTTGTCAATCAGCAGGCGGTCGCCGTAAGCTTTGGATACGCCCTGAAATTCGATCACCACGTTGCCCAAACGCGGACCGGGGGGAATGTAAATTTCCAGCTCTTCGCGGCGCTTCTCGGCTTCCTGGTTGAGCAGGTTCTCGTAAGAAGTGACGCGGGCCTTGCCTTTGGCCTGACGGGCGCGCGGCGACATGCGGATCCACTCCAGTTCACGCTCCAGCGTCTGAATGCGCTTGCTCTCGGCCTTCTCTTCGCGGCGCAGGCGCTCTTGCTTCTGCTCTAGCCACGAAGAGTAATTGCCCCGCCAGGGGATGCCGTAGCCCCGGTCTAACTCTAAGATCCAGCCAGCCACATTGTCGAGGAAATAGCGGTCGTGGGTGACGGCAATGACCGTACCTTTATACTGCTGTAAATGGCGTTCCAGCCAGGCCACCGATTCGGCGTCCAGGTGATTGGTGGGTTCGTCCAGTAATAAAATATCGGGTTCGGTTAACAGCAGACGGGTGAGGGCCACGCGCCGCCGCTCGCCGCCCGACAGGACGGAGATGGGCGTGTCGGGGGGCGGACAGCGCAGAGCCTCCATGGCGACTTCCAGACGGTTGTCGAGGTTCCAGCCATCCACCTTATCCAGTTCTTCTTGCAGGCGGCCCTGTTCTTCGGCCAGCTTTTCATAGTCAGCGTCAGGCTCGGCAAACTGATTGCTGATTTCGTCAAATTTCTTAAGCATATCAACGATGGGCCAGACGGCCTCTTCAACTACCTGCCGCACGGTCTTGCTGTCATCCAGTTGGGGTTCCTGCTCCAACAGCCCAACGGTATACCCAGGCGAGAACAAAACTTCGCCGCTGTAACCGTCGTCTTTGCCGGCGATGATGCGCAGCAGCGTGCTTTTACCGGCCCCGTTAAGGCCCAATACGCCGATTTTCGCGCCGTAGTAGAATCCCAGCGAAATATCGCGGATAACCTGCTTGTTGGTCGGTGGAAAGGTACGGCTGACCCGCACCATCGAAAAAATGACCTGTTGATCGCTCATGCTCCTATCCTTCAGCCCCCTGCTTTTTTGGCTCGATAGCCTTTTTCAACCAGGGCCGCGGTTAGCGTGTCGCGGTGATCACCCTGGATCTCAATCACGCCGTCTTTCACTGTCCCTCCACTGCCACAGCGCCGCTTCAGTTCCGCCGCCAGCGATTTGAGGGCATCGTCGGCCAGCGCCAGCCCGGTGATGACAGAAACCGCCTTGCCGCCCCGGCCTTTGCGTTCCAACGCCACCCGCACAATGCCGTCGCCCGGCGCGGCCAGAGAAGCCCTTTTCTTCTTGCAGATGCACGCCGCCGCCGGTTGCCCGCATTCCGGGCAAATACGGCCTGCTTCAGTGGTATACACCGTTCGAGAGTTGCCTGACATGCGTGTATTGTACCAAAATTCAGCCATCCCCCACTTGACTCTCGCCGGTTTTCGGTTAGAATTAACGCAATTCGACCAAACCAGTGGTTTTTCTACACATTATGATCCGCTTCTTTTTTGCCCGCTTTTTCTTCTTTTTTACCCCCAGCGCCTCACGGCTGCCGGCGGTGTAATTGAGCGGGCGAAACCCAACAGCACCCTCAAGAACACGATGCCAGCGCAGCATCGTGTTCTTTTTCGTTGTGATCGGCGGGGTGTAGACCTCGTTTTACCCTTTTTTATACGGTGATGACCGGAGGAGCGTGCCAAATGATGATTATTATGAACGTCGAAGCCACCCCAGAGCAGGTGGAAGCAGTCGTCGAGCGGATTACTGCCAATGGCTTTAAACCGCTGGTACTGCATGGCGAAGAGCGCAAAGTGATTGCCGTGGTGGGCAAAGACCCCTACAGCACCCACGAACAGTACATCTATCTGCCGGGTGTGGAACAGGTGATGCCCATCTCGCGGCCCTATAAAGTGACCTCGCGTGAGTTTAAGCCGCAGAACACTGTATTTCCGGTCAACGGCTTTGCGATCGGTGGGGACGAAGTAATTATCATGGCCGGGCCGTGTTCAGTGGAGAGCCGCGCCCAACTGCTGGAAACCGCCCAGGCCATTAAAGAGGCTGGCGGGCAGATTTTGCGCGGCGGGGCCTATAAACCGCGCACGTCGCCCTATTCCTTTCAAGGTTTGGGCGAAGAAGGGTTGGAAATTCTGGCCGAAGCCCGTGAACTGACCGGCATGCCGGTCGTGACGGAAGTCACCAGCCATGACCTGGTACCCTTGGTGGCGAAGTACGCCGATATCCTGCAAATTGGGGCCCGTAATATGCAGAACTTCGCCTTGCTCAACGCCGCCGGGGCCAGCCAGCACCCCATCCTGCTCAAACGCGGCCTGTCGGCCACCATCGAAGAACTGCTCATGTCCGCCGAGTACATCCTCTCGCACGGCAATCGCCAGGTGATTTTGTGCGAGCGCGGCATTCGTACCTTCGAGACCAGTACGCGCAACACTACCGACATCAATGCCATCCCAGTCTTAAAATCACTGACGCACCTGCCGGTCTTCTTAGACCCCAGCCATTCCACCGGGCGCTGGGAGTTCGTCACCCCCATTGCCCGCGCGGGCATCGCAGCGGGGGCCGATGGCTTGATCGTGGAAGTCCATCTGAATCCCGAAAAGGCGCTTTCGGACGGGGCCCAGTCGCTAAAGCCAGAGCGGTTTGCCCAATTGGTGCGCCAGGCCCGCGCCATTGCCAGAGACGTAGATCGTTGCTAAAATGGTGTTATTCCGGCAATCAGGGGGGCCAGCCGGAGGCTTTCACCATCATGATGAGGAGGGAGACCCAATGGAGTACCGCAGTCTTGGAAGAACGGGCGTGAAAGTCAGCCCGCTGTGTTTAGGGTGCATGATGTTCGGCGGCAAGACCGGCGAAGAAGAGTCGATGGCGATCATTGGCTGCGCGATTGACGCCGGGATTAACTTCCTCGACACCGCCAATGTTTATTCGCGCGGGCGCAGCGAGGAAGTGACCGGGAAAGCTCTCAAGCGCAACGGCAAGCGCCAGCGCGTTGTGCTGGCAACCAAAGTTCATGGGCGCATGGCCGATGATGACCCCAATATGATGGGCAACCAGCGCCGTCACATCATCGAACAGTGTGAGGCTTCACTGCGCCGCTTGCAAACAGATTACATTGACCTCTACCAGATTCACCGCCCCAGTTCGGACGTTCCAATTGATGAAACTCTGCGGGCGCTGGATGACCTGATCCGCGCGGGCAAGGTGCGTTATATTGGAACCAGCACCTACGCGGCCTGGCAGTTGATGGAGGCGCTGTGGGTGTCGAAAGAACTGCACCTGAACCGCTTTGTCACCGAACAGCCGCCCTATCACCTGCTCGACCGGCGCATCGAGCGCGAACTGGTCCCAATGGCGCAGACTTACGGGATCGCCCTGCTGCCCTGGTCGCCGCTGGCGGGAGGGTTCCTGACGGGCAAATACCGGCGGGGCGAGGCCCGCGCGCAGGGCAGTCGCTTTGAGAACAGCAACGAGTGGACCGACCGGCACTTCACCGACCGCGCCTTTGACGTGTTGGAGCGTGTCGAGCAGATCGCTAACGAAAAGGGCTGTACCATCAGCCAGTTTGCACTGGCGTGGTGCGCGCAGCAGCCGGGCATCACCAGCCCGATTATTGGGCCGCGCACAATGGATCAGCTAAAAGACAACTTGGGCGCTCTCGATGTGGTCGTGACCGACGAAGACCGCAAGCGGATTGATGAAATCGTCGCGCCGGGGACCGAGGTGGTATCGTATTACAACGCGGACTTCGGCCCGCATAAATATCGCTGGTAGAAAAACGGCGTCCTTCGTGTAAATGCAGGCAGGGGTTTGCGGTCATTTGCGCCGCGAACCCCTATCTTGTTAACCGCGCGGCAGTATCGCGGCTATAATTTCGGTGAACGGCATTTTTCTTTCACAGGAGGAGCCATTATGGCCGAAAAATTTGTGCTGGCCCACGACCTGGGGACCACCGGCAACAAGGCTTCGCTGTTCGATCAGGATGGCCGGCTGCGGGCCAGTGCCTTTTATGGGTACAACACCGAGTACCTGCACCCCAACTGGGCCGAACAGAACCCTGAAGATTGGTGGGCCGCGGTATGTCACTCGACGCGCCAGTTACTGGTTACGGCAAAAGTCAACCCAAAAGATGTGGCCTGCGTTGCATTCAGTGGGCAGATGATGGGCTGTGTGGCGCTCGACCGGCAGGCTCGCCCACTGCGCTCTGCCATTATCTGGGCGGATACGCGCGCGGTGGAAGAGGCTCAAAGCCTGGTAGACGCGGTCGGCATGGAAACAGCCTACCGCATCACGGGGCATCGCGCCAGTTCATCGTACTCGGCGGCCAAGATTTTGTGGGTGCGCAGTCACCAGCCGGAGATTTTTGCCGCGACCTATAAATTCGTTCAACCCAAAGATTTTGTTGCCGCACGCCTTACGGGCGTCTTTGCTACCGATTACTCCGACGCTTCTGGCACCAACCTCTTTGACCTGAGCCGGTGCGATTGGTCGGCGCAGATGCTCGCTGCGGCCCGCCTGGACCCTTCTGTACTGCCGGAGCCGCACCTGGGAACGGACGTAATTGGGTACGTTCAGCCAGCGGCGGCGGAAGAAACCGGTCTGGCCGCCGGAACGCCGGTGGTGATCGGCGGGGGCGATGGCGTCTGCGCTTCGGCAGGGGCCGGCGTAGTACGCGCCGGGAGCGCCTATAACTACCTGGGCTCTTCCTCGTGGATTGCCACGGCGGCCAACGCGCCGGTCTACGACCCGGCCCTGCGCACCTTTACCTTCGCCCATCTGATGCCGGGTATGTATATGCCCACCGGCACGATGCAGTCGGCGGGCGGGGCCTACCAATGGCTGCGTGACCGCTTCTGCCTGTCAGAAAAAGAGGCCGCCGAGCGCTTGAACATCAGCCCCTACGAACTGATGAACTTGCAGGCAGAGCAGTCTCCCCCAGGGGCTAACGGTCTGGTATTCTTTCCTTACCTGTTGGGCGAGCGCTCACCGCATTGGAACCCGCAGGCCCGGGGCGTGTATTTTGGGTTGAGCATGGGCCACACCCGCGCGGACATCATCCGTGCCACGTTGGAAGGGATTACGCTGAATCTAAAGACGATCCTCGATGCCTTTCTCCAACAGGGCATTCCCATCCAGGCCATGCGGGTGATCGGCGGGGGAGCCAACGGGCGGCTCTGGCGCAAGATCATGGCAGATATTTATGGTATGCCCATCCAGCGCCCGGCTTTGCTGGCCGAGGCGACCTCGATGGGCGCAGCGCTCGCCGGGGGGATTGGCGTGGGGTTGTATCGGGGCTGGTCACTGGCCGAAGACCTCACCCCAATTGTTGATGAGACCTTGCCCGACCCTTCTCTGGCTCCGCGCTACGAGCGCCTCTACCGCTTTTTTGTGAAGGCCTATGATTCGTTTGCGCCGCTGTATGAGGAAGTGGTAGATTTGGGGCGCTGAAAGAGCAAAAATCAGCGCCTTTAGATGCTTTTTAGTTGGGTTCCACTGGTTCAACGCTCAAGATGGCGGAGGGCGTTTCTGGCGTTGGGTAATCGGGCAGGGTGGCTTCAAGCTGGCGTACCGCTGGAATGCCTATCATCACCAGCGTTGCCGCCAGGATGATCAACCCGGTCAAGAACAGCAACAGCCCCATCCCCGACCCCGGCGCATTGCCGGCCAGCGCGGCCCATCTTTCCCAGCCGGGGCCGCCTACCGCCGGTTCCAGGTAGCGGTCGACCAGCCAGCCAGTCAGCAGGAAAGAGGTTGTCGAGCCTAAAAAGCCCAGTTGTGAAAGGCTGGCGAAAATACGCCCCTGCATATCGGGTGGGGTCTTGGATTGAAAAACAGACACTTGCATTGCGCCCCCAATGGGTAGCGGAATCATCAACAGCAGGATAGACGCGCCCAACAACCAGGGCGTTGTAGCAGCGCCGTAGATCAGGAACATCAGCCCGCACAGCAGCATGACGCTAAGCTGCGCCAGCAGCCGCCGGTGGACTTTTCCACGCACGGCCACCAATGCCCCGCCGAGCAGCGCTCCCAGGCTCATCAGCGAGAGCAGACCGCCGGCCACCTGTTCACTGCCAGTTTTTAAGATCATATAGGGGATCGCCAGTTCGAGCGGCCCGTTAAGCATAAAATTCATCAGGGTGATGTATAACACGTAGAGCAGCAGCGCCGGGCGAGCGGCCAAAAAGTGAAAACCGCCGAGCATTTCGCGCAGCCAGTGGCCTCGCGCGGCCAGGCTCTCCTGGCTGTCGGGCGGGCGTGGGACGTGGATCAGGGTGACGGCGGCCACAGCAATGAGGAATGTCGTCAGATCCACCACGATAATGCCCGCAATGCCCACCCATACGTAGAGCATCCCGGCCACTGCCGGGGCAACAACCCCGGCCAGTGGGAAGGACATTTGCCGGATGGCGTTTGCCCGGTCGCGGCGGTCGTCGGGGATGAGCAGAGTGACGACCGCGTCTTGGGTGGGCTGTTGGAAGATGCCGAAAATCCCTTGCAGAAGAGCGACTCCATACAAATGCCAGACCTGGAACTGCCCGGAGACCAGCGAAGCCAGCAGCAGCAGAGAGCCAAGCGCCTGCCCGCTGTCCGCCAGGATCATGACTTTGCGGCGGTCCCACCGGTCTATCAACACGCCCACCAGGCTTCCGCCCAACATGCCCGGCAGTTCGTTAAAAAATGCGGTCAGCAGCAGGGGGGTGGTATTGCCGGTGGTTTGGAATACCCAGATACCCATTCCCACTGCCGTAAGCCGGCTGCCGATGAGCGAGAACGTTTGGGTGAGGACGATTAAGTAAAAAGCCGGTCGGTTACGCAGCATATCTGGCAGTGATGGGCGTTTTTATTTCCTACCGCGACCGGTAACCCAAGAGCCGCAGGCCGTTCAATACCACCAGTACGGTACTGCCCTCGTGCCCGACCACACCCAACGGCAAAGGCAACTGTGCGCCAAAAGCAGAGACCACCAACAGCACAATGACAGCCAGGGCAAAGGTCAGGTTTTGCCACACGACCCGGCGGGCTCTTTTCGCCAGCCCAACCGCGTGGGGCAGTTTGTGGATATCGTCGGAGATCAGCACCACGTCAGCGGTTTCCAGGGCCACATCCGTTCCGGCGCCGCCCATGGCGATGCCGACGTCGGCAGTTGCCAGAGCCGGCGCGTCATTCACGCCGTCGCCGACCATAGCGGTGGGGCCGTAGCGTTCTTGCAGTGCTTTGAGCAGGGTCACTTTATCTTGCGGCAGCAGGTTGGCATGGAATTCATCCACCCCGGCCAGCGCCGCGATGCGCCCGGCCACCCGCTCATTGTCGCCGGTCAGCATCACCACCCGTTCGATGCCTTCCTGCTTCAGCCGGGTGATCATCTCCCGCGCGTCGGGGCGCAGTGTGTCAGCAGAGCCAAGCAGGCCCAGCCATTCGCCGCCAGAAGCCCCGCGGCGGTAGGCCAGCATGACGGTTTGTCCCTGCGCTTCAAGCGCTTCAACCTGGGCGATCAGTTCGGCAGGAACTGGCACGCCGCGCTCAAAGAACAGTCGCCGCCCGCCGATCCATAGGGTTTCACCGTCTGCGTTCCCTTCGACCCCTTGCCCTGGGATGGCGCGAAATTCAGTCGCGGTAGGCAGGCGCAAGCCGCGCTCGTGCGCAGCCGCCACAATGGCCGCGGCCAGAGGATGTTCTGAACGGGCTTCTACCGCCGCGACGCGCCGCAGCATTTCGTTTTCATCCATGCTCCCCAGCGGCTTCAGCGTCACCAGTTGGGGTTTGCCCAGGGTGAGCGTGCCGGTTTTGTCAAAGGCGACCACTTTCAGCGTCGCCGTTTTTTCGAGATGCACGCCGCCCTTAAACAGCACCCCGTTGCGCGCCCCGTTGGCAATCGCCGAGAGGATGCTGGCAGGCGTGGAAATGACCAGGGCGCACGGCGAAGCTACTACCAGCCAGGTCATGGCGCGGTAAAAGACCGGCATAAAGGCCTGCCCCAAGATGAAATACGGCACGAGGATCAGCAGGACTGCTCCGCTCAGGACGATGAGGGCGTAGACCTGCTCAAAGTTGTCCAGCATCCGCTGAGTCTGGGCCTTAGAACTCTGGGCCTCCTCAACCATCTGGACAATGCGGGCCAGGGTGGTATCTTTCGCCAGCCGGGTGACGCGCACTTCCAGGCCGCCGTTGCCATTAACTGAGCCGGCAAACACCGGGTCCCCTGCGCTTTTGTGGACGGGCATTGATTCACCCGTGATCGGGGCCTGGTTCACTTCCGACGAGCCAGAGATCACCTCGCCGTCAATGGGGAAGCGCTCGCCGGGGCGGACGATCACGGTATCGCCGATCACCACTTTTTCAACCGGCAGTACCACCACCCGCGACCCGCGCCGCACGCTGGCCGCCGGCGGGCGCAGATCAAGCAGTTTTTCAATCGCTTTACGGCTGCGATCCATGGCAAAGGACTGCAAGGTATTGGAGAGCGAGAACAGGAACAGCAGAATAGCGCCCTCCGCTGGCTGCCCGATGACAGCCGCGCCCAGAGCCGCCAGGATCATCAGCAGGTTCACGTCCAGCTTCTTCTCGCGCAGCGCTTCAATGCCATCCAGCAGGCCGTAATATCCTCCGGCGGCGAAGGACAGGCCCCACAAAATCCATGCCATCAGTGATGGCCCGGCTGCCTGAGTCAGTAAAAACGCGGCCAGGCCAAACAGGGCATTTAAAAGCGTCAGGATGACCTCAACCTTTTCGCGGGGCAGTCCGCCGGGCTGCGCTTCTGCGGCCCGCTCGGTGCTAGGCCGCGCAACCGCTTCTAACCCGGCAGTCTCCTTGCCGATCAGCGAAGGGTGATTAAGGTCCACTTCAATTGCGCCGGTGCTGCCGCTGGCGTGGAAACGAGTGGCAAGGGCGGGCACTTCCGCCAGCTTGCGGTAATGATCTACCAGTTCGGCGCCCATCTCCGCGGCGCACAGGGCGCATTGCTCTGGCCCGCGCGCCCGGCACTGCAACATCCGATATGTGGCCTGTTGGCTTGAGGTATTAATCAGGCGCATGGCCTGTTCGCGCGAAAGAATGCGCGGATCATACTCGATTTTTAAAGTCCCTTTTTCCAGGTCAAACTGCGCTTTTTCAATACCGGCGTACCCTTCCAGCGTGTCGCTCAGCACGTCTGTGCAGCGACTGCCATGTTCTGGAACGGCTTTTTTGCGGGTCGGCTCAGAAGATATACTCGTCATAGGGGCTACTCCGATTCGAAGGAATTAATGCTACCAGTACAATGCAGTTAATTGGGATGATCCTGTTGTTCCGTCTGGCATGCCGGGCAGATGCCGTAATACAGGACGCGCGCGCCTAAGAGAGCGTATCCAGAAGTGCATTGCACTTCTGCGGCCAGCGCCCCCACCGTCTGGCTGGAGATATCAATGATTTTCCGACAGCGCACGCACGCCAGGTTAACGTGCGGCTCGGTGTCGGCATCATAGCGCACAGCGTCGCTTTCGCCCACCTCCCCCAGAACATTGATGATCCCCAGGCGGGTGAGGGCTTCCAGAGTGTTATAGATGGTCGCCAGGCTGAGGTTGTCCACTTCCGCTTTCACCGCGTCGTAGATCATCTGGGCGCTGGGGTGTTCGCGGCTGTTTGCCAGCATCCGGCAGATCGCGGCGCGCTGCGGCGTGATGCGGTAGCCAGCGCTCTTCAGAGCATAGATCATCTTCTCGTATTCATTCATCTTTCATCCATTCGTTCGCTCTTTGTGAATCTTACCACAAATTCACCAGAGCTATATTTAGAATAATTCTAAATTTAGAATGATTATAAAATAAAAACCAGTTCCTGTCTAGTGGGGAAAATCCCTGATTTTATACGCTGCGAACCCCCTCAATTTGCGGTATGATTCGGTAAGCATCCGGTAGGATTGGGTGCGCAGGAATCTGACACGAGAGCAGAAAAGTTATGGCAACTACCGCGCCGAATTCAACCCCTCAACCGCAAAATGAAGCCTTCCAGCCGGGCGGCAGCCTCAGTGAACTGCTGGATCGCCTGGAAGTGCGCGCCGGTAAGATTGGCATGAATTCTCCAGAGCAGTCATTCGAATTGCTCGCCGGGTTAGACGCCGCCCGCGAGAAATTAAACCGGCTGGAAGGGGCGACCTCGCGGAAAATTGCCGAAAGCCAGTTCGCCGATATTACCGCCCGCTTGCAATCCGAAGCCGCCCGTTTTCTAAAAGACCTGGGCGGCGCGGGGGCACTCCGCGCCGCCCGCGAAGAACGCCAGCCTCCCGCCGAAAACTGGTGGTGGTACCTGGATACGCTCCAGGATCGGAGGCGCAAGTCTGGCCTGCGCCGCGCCGCTTTCACTCTGTTTGGTCTGGCCTTTGGCGTGGCCCTGGCGGCGCTGATCTACAACCTCTTCTTCGCGCCAGACCCCGCTACCGTGGCCCGCTATGAGGCTGAAACGCGGGCGCGTGACCTGATGATGCAGGGCAATTTAGCTGAGGCACTCGCTCAGGTCGAAAGCGGCCTCGCTTCTGCTCCGCAAGACCCCGCCCTGCTAACTCTCAAGGGCGTAATCCTCCAGCAGCAGGGGCAGGACGACCCAGCGCAGACAGTGCTGGCCGAGGCGGAGAAAAACGCCGCCAGCCAGGAAGAGTTTTTTAACATGCTTGGGCAGGCTTATCTGTTAGTGGGCCGTCATGAAGATGCTCTGGCTTCTGCACAAGAAATGCTGCGCGTCAACCCGCAGTCGCCCCAGGCCTATATGCTCATCGGCCAGATTCATGAGGCCACTCACCTGTACGCTCTGGCGTTTGACGATTACACCAAGGCCTATGATCTGGCCGACGCCCAAAACCAGACTCAACTGGCTGGCCTGGCGCGCGTCAAGATGGCAATGGTATTACAGCTCATGAACTCTCCGGCCTACATAACCCCCACAGCTTCGTCTGCCCCTTAATGTCCCGGCAGCCGGACGGTGAAGCGCGTCCACTTGCCTTCCTGACTCTCCACTTCAATCGTTCCCCCGTGATGCTTAATCACGCGCTGGCAGACCGAAAGCCCCAATCCGGTGCCGCGTCCCGGCGACTTGGTGGTGAAAAACGGCTCGAACACCCGCGCTACGTGATCCGGAGAGATCCCTTTGCCGTTATCCATCACCGTGACCAGAAACTCGTGACCATCGTAATACGAGGAAATGCTGATCTCCCCACCCGGCTTGTCAATGGCGTCAATTGCATTTAACAGTAGGTTAATCCACACACCCTGGAGTTGATCCTGGCTGGCGACAACCGGGGGTATCCCTTCCTGGACGTTAAAATTCACCCGGATAGGCCGCCCTACCAGTTCATGCTGTACCAGCGAGAGCGCATTGCGCAGCGTTTCGTTCAGATCAATGGGTTCAAATTCGTATTTTTCTTTGCGGGCAATTCCCAGCAGGTTGCGCACCACCTGCGAGGCGCGCATGCCAGCCATTTCAATCAGCCGGGCCGATTCCATCAGGTCTTTTTCTTCGGGGTTGATGTCGCGCCGCAGTAGTTGGGCGTTGGCGACAATGGCGGTCAGTGGGTTGTTGATCTCATGGGCCACGCTGGCGGCCAGTTGCCCCACCGCCGCCAGTTTTTCGGCCTGGATCAGATGCGCCTCGAGGTTGCGCTTTTCGGTGATGTCTTGCTCCACCACAATGGCCTGGACGGGGATGCTTTGTTCGTTGTAGATCGGAAAGGTGCTGATTTCCCACTCAAAGAACTTGTCGTGGTCAATCCACTCGCGGCTGAGACGGTTGGTGCTTTGGCCGGTGGCGAACATCTCGCCGATCCGGCAGCCTGGGCAGGGGGTCATGCGGCGGTAAAGCTTCTCGTAGCACTTATACCCCACCAGCATGCTCGGCTTTTCTCCAACCCGCGTGGCCCGGCTGATGTTAATGGCTACCAGGTTGTAAGCCGGGTCAACAATGTAAATGGAGATTGGCAGACTGTCAAACAGCGCGCGCAGAGTATTACGCGAATGTAATAGTTCGCGGTAGAGAGCTTCCTGATCTTTGGGGGTTCCTGTCCTCGCGCCCGCCGGGTCTCCAGACTCCATAGTTCGCCTTCACTGTTACCGGTATCGAATGGGCATTTGTTTTTCTCTCGTCCCAACGGAAGGACCTGCCCCTTCGTTGAGTTTCACGTCAGATCATCCGGCTGGATGGTATACCCGAACCCGGCAATCGTTTTAATGAACACCGGGTTGCGCGGGTTCTCTTCGATCCGCTCGCGCAGGTTCTTGATATGCACGCGCACCAGGTCGGGGCTGCCCGCGTCCGAGGGATAATCCCAGACTTCATCCAACAGCCTGGCCGGAGAGAAAATCTCGCCGGGATGATTCATTAAATGATACAACAAATCATATTGTACGGGGGTTAGCCGGATTTTACCAGTCTTTGGCCCGGAAAATTCGTAGGTGCGCGTATTTAACGAGTATGGCCCGATCACAATCATGCGGTCGCCCGTTTCTTCGCGGGTCAAGGTGGCGTTGGCCGAAGCAGACTCTTCGGGCTGGCTCACTTCAGCTTTTTTGGTGGATTGTAACCGTTGCGTGCGCCGTAAAATGGCGCGGATGCGCAGCAGCAGTTCATCCACATTAAAGGGTTTGCCCAGGTAGTCGTCGGCCCCGGCTGTAAACCCGGTGATTTTATCCTCGTCTTTGGTTTTGGCCGTCAGGAACAGGATGGGAGTATCGGCCAGCACCGGATCATTGCGCATTTCGCGGCAGACGGCATATCCATCCATGCCCGGCATAATCACGTCGAGGATCACCAAATCCGGAATATCCCGTCGCGCCGACCGCAGGCCCTCTACGCCGCTGTTCGCCAGCCGGACCCGATATTCGCTGCCCCGCAAGCAGCGCTCGATCGTCCGGGCGACAATCTCATCATCTTCGATCACGAGGATACTGATAGGTTCCATTACAACTTTCCTTCTGTTGTGAAAATGATCCGAAAGGTGGTCTCATTGCCGTTACCCAGAATCGCAATCTCGCCCCGGTTCTGGCGGACAATTTCGCGGCAGATGCTCAATTCCATGCCGGTTCCGCGGCCAGCGCCGGTTGGAATTAATTGTGGCTCAAATATTTTATCAAATTGCTCGCGTGGAATGGGTTTTCCGTTGTCGCTCACGTCCACCTGTACCTGGTTGGCGCTGGTCTTGCGCGAACGGATGCGGATAACGTGGTGCTTGCCGTCTTCCGAGGCCGAGCGCGCCAGCAGCAGCAGGCTAACCCACAGGTCCGTCAACTGTCGCGCATTACCCATAATCTTCGGCAGGTCCGGCGCGAGGTCCGTCGAGAGCTTAAAGCCCGAAGCCTGCAAGTGCGCGCTTGCCAAAAGTAGGGCGTTTTCGATGGTTTCATTTACTGAAACCGGCTCGTGCTGTTGTTGGGTGGGCTGTGAGAACTTCATCAGTTCGTTAATCACCTGCTGGGTGCGCCAGCCGGCCTTCACAATCGCTTCTGCTGACTCGCGCCCCGGGTGATTGGCGTCTAAGCGGCGCAGCAAAATCTGCGCGTCAGCGATGATGGTGGTCAGTGGGTTGCTGATCTGATGGGCCACTCCGGCGGCCAGTTCGCCGATTGAGGCCAGCCGTGCCGCCTGCGCCAGCCGCGTTTGGGCCGTTTTGATCTGCTCTTCCATTTCTTTGCGCTCGGTGATATCGCGCCCTACCGCCTGGAATTCAATAAAATCGTTGTGCTGGTCAAAGATCGCCCGGCTCGTCCACTCCTGCCAGCGAGTTTGCCCTCCCGCCAGTTGCACGCGCTGCTCAAACACGTGAACCGGGTGTTCCGTGCTTAAGTTTGCCAGCGTAGCCTTCACCTGGTTCAAATCGCTCGGCTTGACGGGAGCCAGAAAACTGGTGCCGATCAACTGCCCGCGCTCTTTCCCGTAATAGCGGCAGTACGCTTCGTTCACAAAGGTCAGGATCGTATTCGGCAAAAACCGGCAGATCATTTCCGTCTGATGGTCTTCGACGATGGCGCGGTAGCGGGCTTCGCTCTTGCGCAGTGCCTGGTCAACCTGCTTTTGGATGATGGCGTTGGCGATCATCTCGCCAAACGTTTGGAGCATATACACGTAATCTTCGCTCCACAAAAAGTCGGGGTCGGTAGCGCCAAATACCAGCAGCCCTTGCAGGTTATTGTTGTAAATCATCGGGACGAAGATGGCCGGGCCAATCCCTAATCGTTGCAACAGGTCCAGCTCTCCGGTGGCTTCGGGCGGCAGGTCGTCCGGCGAATTGACGATCACCACCTGTTGAGCGCGCAGGCGGCTTAATAGCCAGGGGATTTCCAGTGATGAAAGATCCAGATCCGGCGAAAAGCCGTGAATCGTTGCGTCTGGGCTGTGGCGGTGATGGTGGTAAGGAATCAGTTGGTTATCTTCCAGCAGCAGGATAACGCCAAAGTTCACGTTCATAAACCCGGCCAGCAGCAGCATTGCTTCGCGGATGCCCAAATCGGTGTCGGGCCGGGCGCGGTTTAAGAAATTGTTCGAGATGGTCGCCAGCAGTTTTTCGCTGTTCAGGCGCTGTTGCAGTTTTTCTTCCGCCTGTTTGCTGGCTGTAATATCCTGAATCACGCCGATAATTTCCACCGGCCGGCCATCCTCGCCGCGCGAGAAGACCGTCTCACGGCTGCTCAACCAGCGCCACTCGCCCCGCTGGCTCTTAAAGCGGTAGGTGTTCTCAACCACCTCGCCTTCCACCAGGCAGTGCAGGCGCTGAAAATGTGCTGCCATTGCCTCTTTATCCGCCGGGTGCAGTTTTTCGATGAACTGTTCAGCCCCCGCTCCCATGGCCTCATCCACCGTATACCCTAAGATGGGCTTGATTTCTGGGTTAATGTAGCGGACGCTGCGGCTGTTGAGGTTGAAGATATAGATGATGTTTGGGCTGGTATCGAGGATGCGCTGGATAAAATACTGACTCTGTACCAGAGCCTCTTGCTCGATCTTCCGCGGGGTGATGTCGCGGGCCACATCCATAAACCCAAAGGGGCGCTGGCCGTCCTCGCCCGTCAGCGGGGTGATGTGCGTGCTGATCCAGATGACGCTGCCGTCTTGCAGCCGGTAGCGGTGTTCCAATTGATAATTGCCGGCCATCTCTTCCGGGGCAATCTGAATGGGCGGGTCAAAGTATGGGAAGTAAACGTCATAGACCGACCGCCCAATCCGCTCGGATGCCGGGTAGCCGTACAGGTTTTCGGCAGCGGTGTTCCAATATGTAATCTTCCCTTCCAGGTCCCAAACCACCACAGCGTCGCGCATATTGTTCAGCAGCGTGGCCTGGTAGCGAATCTGCTCCAGGTAGCGCTGCATTTCGCGCTGCATCTCGCGCAGGCGCACCGCCTTTTGAATCAACGGCGGCAGGGCCGAGAAGGAATATTCCCCTTTCACCAGGTAATCGAGCGCCCCGTATTGGATGGCCCGCGCCGCCACATTTTCGCTGCCCTCGCCGGTCATCATCACTGTGGGGATGTTATAACCCCGCTGCCCCATCTGCGTCAGCACTTCCAGACCGTTGGTCTCGGCCAGTTTGTAGTCGAGGAAGAGGATATCAAACGTATCCCGATCCAGACATTCCCAAAATTCTTCTTCCCGCGTGACGAACGTCACCGCGCAGCGGTCGGTGTTCTGGAGAAACTCTTTCAAAAGCTCTCCCAACTCGAAATCATCATCCAGGATCAGGACGCGGTACTTGTCGTTATTCATCTTTTCTTTCTCAACGCCCTCGCTTCTGAGCGCCCTTGACTTGATCGGTTATTTTCTCTCTATAGTTATAAGGTGAGTGGCGTAGAGTAAACCATAAAATCTTCGTAAACTTGCAGTGTATGGGTTTGAAGAGCAAAAAAGACCGGCCTGAGCATCATCAGGCCGGTTTAGACAGGTTTAACCATATTCAATTCATCCCGCAGGGGTCTTTAGGCCAATTGCCGAGAGGCTTGACCTCTTGGCAGGCTCTCTCTATCCTCCGGTCGCGATCTTATCGTCAACCAAAATCTCAATCGTCTCTCTGTCCAGGTTGCCCAGGTAGAACAACGGGGCCGGGGCGGGGGTTTCTTCAGGGGGGCGCATATCGCGTTCTTCGTCCATTGGGTCCACTCCTTGTAAATTTGGAGAAATAACGTCTAAAATGTCGTTTCGCTTGACCGTTTTTGTAATGATCTTTTGACAAATGTTATGATACGACTTCTCTATCTCCCCCACAATGACCCATTTGGGTACTTTATCCGTCTGAACCTCAGCGAATAAGGATTCCATCACACCGGCAGAGGTGGTATATTTTAAAGGCCATCAATGAACTAAGCTTGAAAAGATGAAACCAGGGAGAATGCTGTTATGACTACGGCTAACAGAAAAATGTCGCTTACTGCGTTGATCGTGAATGGGGTAATGACTACGCTGTTCTTCCCGACCTTCACGCTGTTACTGGCAGGAAACTGGCGCTGGGTGGAAGGGTGGATCTTTGGCCTCTGGATGGTTGTGATGATCCTGTTCAGCATGATCTACCTGTATTGGAAGGACCCTGACTTGCTTGCGGAGCGCACGAAAAGGCCTGGTTCTGAAAACCAGAAGACCTGGGATAAATATCTCATTATCGCGATTTTCGCCATCGCGATTCTCTGGCTAATCATTCTTCCACTGGATGCGGAGCGTTTTCACTGGTCGCCGGCCTTCCCGCTCTGGTTGAAAGTCTTGGGCGGCGTGGCCCTGATCCCGGCTTTGTATCTCATCGAGCGCGCCACGATTGACAACACCTACCTTTCGACCTTGGTCAGGATCCAGAGCGAGCGCAAGCAGCGCGTGATTACCACGGGCGTTTATGGCTTTGTGCGGCATCCCTTATACCTGGGATGCACACTGATGATGTTTGGCGCGCCGTTGTTATTAGGCTCGGTTTACGGCCTGATTATCTCTACAGTCGGCCTGCTCGTTATAGCGGGCAGGATTATCGGCGAAGAAAAAATGCTGCTCGAAGAATTGGAAGGCTATGAAGACTATCAGAAGAAGGTAAAGTACCGGTTGATTCCATTCATCTGGTAATGGATCCGTTCAGCGGTGGCCGTGCAAGCCAATCAGAGGTTTTGGCCCGCGTTTGTCTTTGCCGCCAATGCCTGTTCGATATCTTTTACCCGGTGATAGGCAGAGTGACCATCGAGGTCTTCGGGCCATTCTGGTCCGTGCTCCTTACCGCTGAACCATTCATCGGGCGCCTCTTGCAAAGCGGCCAGCACATCCGCTTGAACCTGTCTGTGCCAGGCGATCACTTCTTGAGAAGAACGGTCGTGCCAGCGCGTATAAATGAGATGGTTTAGTTCGTTTAACTCCAGTCCGCGTTCTTCGGGCGGCCGGCGCTGTTTTCTCAGGGAGCGTACCGCGTTGGCTTTCCAATAAGTAATGTGAGCCAATGCATCTTTCACCGTCCAGGGATCCTTGCTTTCCGGACGCTGCACCAACCGCTCCCAATCGGCATCAGTCAGACCTGTGACCAACTGTTCCAGGTGTTCAAACTCCCGAATGGTACGCTTAACGACTTCTTCGCGGTTGTGACGCATGTTAAAAAAGACCCCTTTCAGTTTGCGGATCGCCTGTCAGAAGATGCTTACCGGCGCTCAGCCGCGGCCCTTTGTAGTGGCAATGTCGGCCTCGTTCCCTGCCGGGTCGGCCAGCGTCCACCAGGAGGGCGCAAACTCATCGCGCACCATCCGTCCGCCTGCGGCGAGCGCCGCCGCGATGCGCGCCTCGGCCTGTTCGTAAGGCACCCAGATCGCCACGTGAATCGCGCCGCCGCCGTCGCCGCGTGGCTCATTCATCTGCTCGAACCAAAACGGAGCCCCGCGGTCGTGCGGGTCAACCAGATCTTCGTTGGGGCTGTCACGCCGGGGTTCGTACCCAAGCACCGCTCGCCAGAACGGCATCACCTCGGCGGTGTTGGTCGCGCCAGGAATGATCAGCAGACTCTGAACCGCAGACGGGTCAGCAGTAAGGCCCAACTTTCGCGCCGCTGCCGAAATCTGCCTGGCTAACTCAACATCCCGCTGGCTGGGGCCGAAGTAGTCATCCGTATACGTAATCATGTGAACCGTCACGCCGTCATGCCGCACGTCAACGCCAGGGCGGTGATCCTCGACTCCCGGCAGTTCGCTGATGGCCTGCACAAACCGGGCGCTCTCAGAGAACGTCCGGGTGCGGAAGAACGCGGTCGCCCCTTCGCTGGTGAGACGCCAGTCCTCGACGCCCTCTGCCTCGTGGAACTGATCGGGTGTGATTGGATGGATCATGGGAGCCTCCGACTGCCGGTTGTTTTCGATCCGGCAAATCTGACTATTGCTGTTTCGCCCTGAAATTGGGAGCTTCAGTCCCTGGAGCAGCGAAAGCCTGTTCGATCACCTTCTCCTTCGCCAGGCCCTTCAGTTCAGTAAGTCTTGCTTCTGCTGTAAATATCTGGTCGAGATAGGGAAAACCAAACCAGACAATCCCCAAACCAAACAACCCACCGGTGATCAGACGCATCCAGGCATTAAAGGATCCCCACGCGTCCCCCTGATAAAACGAGGCGGGTAGTGCATGGTTGGTAAGCACTGCAAGCCAATCATTGGTGTAGCGAAATCCAGCATGCAGGCCAAACAGGTCACTTACCAGATGGGTTGTTCCGTCAACCACCATTGGAAGCGCCAAAAGGATCAGCCCTATCCAATGGAGCTGGCGGATTCGCCGGCGCAGCGGCCACCATAACCAGGCGAAGAGCAGGATGCTGGTAAACATCGCAACCATACGATCTGACCAGGCCACTTTCCAGCCCATTTCGGGGTTGCCGATAAACTGGCGCAGAATCAGCGGATTACTGGTGGCCTGCCAGGCAGACTGGATTTCCGTCAGGTTGTAAGAGACTTTTGGCCCGAACAAAAAGTAAGACCGCTCAGGTAGTTGGTGACATAGGAACGAGTAGAAGGTATAAATCCAACGGGCAGGCAGTTCTGCGCCCCAATGCATGAGCAGGGGCGCGAGAAACGGCAGGCTCACGTACATCCCATAGAGGAGACTAAACCACAGCATCCAATAGCGGATCAAAACGTTTGCGAAGGTCTGATGTTTTCGGGGTGAAGTATTTTGCTGATAGACGGATGTTTGCATTGGACCGCGCCTTCTCAATTGAAAAACATGCTTTCCCGCTTCTGGAAAATGCTTAACCATAGGGTCATTGTACTACTAATTTTGATCCAGTTAGGATGATATCAGGATACCGAACCCTACAATCCACAGCAGCGCAAGCGCCACCAGTGCCGCCGCGATGAAGTCTCCGGGACCAATCGCAAGCGGCAGGTAATGGGCCTGTTCGGGCGTGAAGGCGCGTGTCTCGGCGGCCAGAGCTACTTCTTCGGCGCGGCGCAGAGCAGCGGCGGCGGTGGCCGCCAGGTACAGCCCCAGCGCCCGCCAGCGTCTGCGCCGCAGACCCCCACGCATGGTTAAACTTTGCCACGTCTGACGGCTGGCTTGCCGCAGGCCGGGCAGCAGGTTCACCGCCACCCCCAGCGAAAACCCCAGTCCGCGCAGCCCGGCGCGCTCGCACAGGGCAGCAACGGCGCTGATTTCTGTGGATTGCGTGAAGCCTTCTACCATCACCAGCAGTACCAGGGCACGCAGGGCCATCTGCGCCCCCGCGGCCAGCCCCGCGCCAGAGTAAACCACGGCCCCCAGGCTGTGGTCGAGCGGGCCGCCCAAGAGGGCGCTGAGCATCACCAGCAGCGCCAGCGCCGCCGGCCAGCCTGGGTGGAGGGGCGCGCGCAGGGCCGCCGGGTACAGCAGCGCCGCTGTCGTCAGGCACAACCCCCCTGCCAGCGGCAGGCGGGGCGGGGGAGCGAGCGTCATCAGTGCCAGCGCCCCAACAAAGACCGTTAGATGGCCGGGGGTGTGGATAGCAAGCTTCATGGGATGGCGCGAATCTCTACCACCTGACGCGGGTTGAGTTTGCCTTCCTGCCCGGGAACTACCATGCGGAAGGGGCCTTCATCCTCGACCAGTGGGCCATCGGCGCGGGCGTAGGCCAGCAGGGTATCGGCTTTGGTAAAAATGGCCGGCTCATAGCTGGCGCTGAAGCCATCAGCGGCAGTGGCCGTGACGGCCTTCAGCGCGGCGGGGTCAAAACCCGCGTCGCTGAGCAAGGCCGAGAGACGCACGCCCCGGTAGTTTACATCGCGGAAGGCGGCCTGCTCCTGGCCGATCTGCTCCAGATCAGCCAGGGTGTAGTGCTTCGTGGTCTGCCCATCGGTAACGGTGAGGGTGGGGCCAGTAGTCTCGGCAGGCGTGGGTTGGGCGCAGGCGGCCAGGATCAGCGCCACCAGCAGGCCCACCCAGGCGGTCTTGCCCAGGCGCGCCCCCAACAGCCGCCCCGCTGACCATGCCAGCCACCCACCAGCCGCGCCGATGACCAGGTGGGCCGCCGCCAGCACCGCGATGATCCCTACAGTGGCAGAGGATTCCAGCCCCACAAGGCGGCTGCCGGCCTGAAGCAGTTCCAGCCAGACCACGAACAGGTCGCGGCCAAACAGCAGCCAGCCGGTGAAGAATGGTTGGATGAGCGTCCACAACACGCCCAGGCTGGCCGCCAGTACAAACCCGGCGCGGCTGGGACGGCGGAAGAACAGCAGAGCGGCTTCGGCCAGAAGCGCCTCGGCCAGAATGCCGATCAGTGGGCCAATGACAGCACTGCCGATGCTGAAGAGCTTGAGCAGCATGGCGATGGCCCCAATGAAAAGGGTGGAGCCGCGCCGGGGGACGAACCACCGCCCGGTGAGGGCAATCGTCAGACCGGCGGCGGCCAGCAACGCGCCGCTGAAGGGCAGGCGTAGGGCGTGAAGGGCCGCGCCCAGGCTGATCTCCACCAGGCCCCACAGCGCGCCAAAAACGGCCAGAATAGACAATTCACGAGTGGTAAAGCGCATGGGTTAGGTCTCCTTTCATAACAGCGGTTTGTACAGGCTTCGTATTCTTCCATCCATCACAATCCGGCCTGCCTGCATCCACACCACGCGCTGGGCGCAGCGCCGCACAAGCCGCAGATCGTGGGTGATCAGTACAATGGCAGTACCGCGAGCGAGTAGGTCGGTCAGCATCTCCAGCAGCGCCCGCAAGTGGCCCCAATCCTGGCCGAGTGTCGGCTCATCGAGGATCAACAGACGCGGGCGCAGCGCCAGGCAGGCGGCCAGGGCCACGCGTTGCTGTTGCCCGGTGGAGAGGGTCAGCGGGCGGCGCGTGCGCAGTGCCAGCAGGTCGGTGCGCGCCAGGCATTCGTGGTGATAGCCAGGATGGAAGACCCCATAATTGCGCGGCCCAAAAGCTACTTCTTCGTCAACCGAGCCGGTGAAAAGTTGATCAGCCGGGTTTTGAAAGAGTAGGGCGATATCACGCCCCGGTTGTGGGCGACGGCCCTCCGCGAAACGCACGCAGCCAGCCAGGGGGCGGAGCAGGCCGGCCGCGGTCAGCGCGAGGGTGGTCTTGCCGGCCCCATTGTCGCCCACCAGGGCGATAAACTCACCGGGGGCGATGGTCAGGTCCACAGCGTGGATCACCGCGCTCCGTCCATAGCCAGCGGAAACGCCGCGCAGCGCCAGCAGTGGGGGAGCCGGTGTGGGCGGCGGCTTTGTGGCGATGAGCCAGTCCTGCCAGTTCGCTGGAGAGGCTTCGGGAGGGGCCTCCAGGCCCAATAGATCCAGGCAGGCCGGGTCGTTCAGCACCCGGCGGGTGGGTCCAGCAGCGGCCACGCGCCCATCCTGTAAGATGACAGTACGGTCAGCCAGTTGGGCGGCTTCGGCCAGGCGGTGTTCGATCAGTACGATAGCGATGCCGTACTGCGCGCGCAGTTTGTGCAGGGCGGCCATCACCGCCTGAGCGCCGGGTAGGTCGAGCGAGGCGGTGGGTTCGTCTAATACCAGCAGTTGGGGCTGCATTACCAGGGTGGCGGCAATTGCCAGGCGCTGCTGCTGCCCATACGAAAGCTCGCCCGGCCGCCGGTGACGCAGTGCCGCCAGGCCGAGGGTCTCGAGTGCCCAGGCCACGCGCTCCTGGACGATCTCGCCCGGCAGGCCCAGGTTGCGCGCGCCAAAGGCGGCTTCTTCATCTACTCGCAGGTGGAATAACTGCGCCGCGGGGTTCTGAAAGACGCTGCCCACGCGCCGCGCCAGTTCGGAGACGGTCCTGCGGCTCACGTCCACCCCTCCGGCCTCTAACCGGCCTGTAACCTGGGCCGGAATGGCGTGAGGGATCAGCCCATTGAGGGCCCGTGCCAGGGTGGTTTTACCGCAGCCCGAAGGACCGGTGAGCAGCACGCACTCTCCGGCGGCTACCTCTAGCGTCAGGTCATCCAGCGCGGGGGCCGGGGCATCTGGGTAGCGCACCGTCAGCCCGGCGGCGCGTAGGGCGGGCGCGGCGGGATCAAAAATTGCCAGGGGTGAACCTGGCGAGACGCGACTCTTCACGTCTGGCGCGGTTCTCCTTTCCAATTCCATCTCTCTGGCGAGAGATTTCGGGAGGCAGGGGCGTTTCCACCCCTGCCCTGATGAGCGGCCTGACGCCATAACCAGGGGTGTGGTCTTAGGCAGGCAGGCTCGGAGAATACCTTTTTCTGTTTTAACGATAGGCACAGCGCGCCTACCTGTGAAGCGAATATCTTACGGGATTTGAACGCAAAAAAAACAGGTAGAGTCCGTAGAAACTACTTAAGTGAAACCCCCGATTTTTGTCCCAAAAAGATTGTGCTATACTACAAATGACCCATTCCAGATGGGTTGATGCTTGACCATGTTGGTTTCTGGATCATCGGCTTTAGCCATAAGGTTTATCCGGCGCAATTGCATCATCGTACCTATAAACGCAAAAGAGACAGCGCAGGTGCTTTTGGTAGCTTGAGGGCGTAACCCCCAGGTTGCAGAAAGATGGAGACGCGCTCTCGGAGGTGAAATGTCGGGCAATGATCCGGGCGAGACAGGTGAGGGGCACGCTCTAACGCAGGCTGCCCGGCGTGAGCGTGAGTTTGAGGCGTTGTGGGGGGCGGCGCGGGCGATCTTGCGGCATCGGGCTTTCCCAGAAGCGGCGCAGGCCATTTTTGACCAATGCAAAAACCTGATCGGCGCGCAGTCCGGGTACATTTCTCTATTGGAGCAGGATGAAAACCAGGTGGTGTTTTTAGATACCGGCAATTTCGTCTGCCGCGTCAGTCCAGATCTGCCCATGCCCATCCGCGGGCTGCGGGGGCAGGCCTACGCCAGCGGGAAGACCATTTATGATAACCAGTTTGCCACAAGCCGCTGGCATTCCTTACTGCCAGAGGGCCACGCGCGCATTGAGAACGTGATGTTCGCGCCGTTGATGATTGACGGCCAGGCGGTGGGCATTATGGGCCTGGCAAATAAGCCGGGCGGGTTTGCGCCAGAGGATGCGCGCATTGCCACGGCCTTCGCGGAAATCGCCGCGGTCGCTCTGCTGAACAGCCGCTCCGAGCAGCGCCTGCTGGAAGCCCAGGCCGAGCTGGAACAGCGCGTGCAAGAGCGCACCCGCGAGCTTGAGGCCATTTCGGCCTCGGAGCGGCGGCTGCGCGAGCTTGCCGAAAACTTGTGCGAAGCCAGCATGGCGCTGGCAAGCTCGCTTGACCTGGATGCGGTGGTGCAGACCATGCTGGCTTACCTGCGCCGGTTGTTGGACTTTGATTGCGCCCATATATTGCTCATTACAGGTGAATCGCGCGCCGAGGCGCGCGGTGTGTGGGAGTGCGCGGGTGGAGCAAAACCAACCGCCTACCGCGAGGTGATCTTTGATGCCCCTGCTCATCCCATCCTGGGCGAAGTTCTGCTCACCCAAAAGAGCCTGCTCATTGACGATACACGCCGCCTGACCTGCTGGCCACCTGTGGCGAGCATGGCGAATGCCATCAGTTGGCTGGGCATTCCGGTGGTCAGCGCCGGGCGTGTCATCGGCATTTGCAGCCTGGAGCAAAGCCGGCCCGGCTGTTTTGCTCCAGAACACGCGCGTCTGGCCGAAACCATCGTTGGGCAGGCGGCGGTGGCGGTACAGAATGCCTGGCTCTTTGAACAGGTGCGGCTGGGGCGCGAGCGTTTACAGTCGCTCTCGCGCCGATTGGTAGAAGTCCAGGAGAACGAGCGGCGTTATATTGCCCGCGAACTGCACGACGAAGCCGGACAGTCGTTGAGTTCCATGATGCTGGATTTGCGCAACCTGGAAATCGCCTGCTCAGCCATGCCCTGCGAAGCTAAGAACCTGATCGTGCAGTTAAAAGAACAAACAATCGGGGTGTTGGAAGAACTGCGCCGTCTGGCGATGGATCTGCGGCCTGCCAGTCTGGACCATCTGGGCCTGATTCCGGCGCTGGCGCAACTGGTGCAGAACCTGCGTGACCGCTCCCCCATGGAAGCGCGCTTTAAAACCACCGGCCTGGGGCACACCGACCGGCTGCCGGCCGATGTGGAAACGACCCTCTACCGCATTGCGCAGGAGGCGCTGACCAACGTGGCGCGGCACGCGCAGGCTTCGCGGGTGGATGTGATTTTGAGCCGTCAGGAAGATAAAATCATTCTCTTAATCGAAGATAATGGCATTGGTTTTACGATGGAGGGAAAACAAAAATGGAGCGGACATTTGGGCCTGGTGGGGATGCAGGAACGCGCCGAAATGTTGGGCGGCAGCCTGATGATCGAAAGTCAACCGGGGGCGGGGACCACATTGGTGGTGGAGGCGCCGTATGACGACAGAACGCACGCCGGTGCGCATTTTGCTGGCTGACGATCATGGCATCCTGCGTGGGGGGGTCAAGGCACTGCTCAACGCTGACTCCAACCTGCGCGTGGTCGGAGAGGCCGCTGATGGGCAGGAAGCCATCCGCTTGGCAGTTGAATTACAGCCCGACTTAATCATCCTGGACCTGAGCATGCCGGGGACCGGCGGGTTAGAGGCGACTCGCCGCCTGAAAGAAATCTTGCCCAACGTATTTATTTTGATCCTGACAGTTCATGAAGAAGAAAGTCTGTTGCGCGAGGTGATCCGCGCGGGGGCGGCGGGGTATATCATTAAGCGAGCGGTGGAGGGGGAACTGTTGAATGCCATCCAGGTGGTGCTGCGCGGTGACCTGTACATTCACCCGGCGATGGCCCGCGCGCTGTTGAAGGATATTTCACCCTACCCGGTAGCGCACCAGGTGGGCCTCGAAAGTCTAACCGTGCGCGAGGTTGAAATTCTGCGCCTGATCGCGCGTGGACTGACCAACAAGCAGATTGCCGCCCGGCTGTGCCTCAGCCCGCGCACGGTGGAAGGCCACCGCGCCAACCTGATGAGCAAGCTGGGTCTGCATAGTCGAGTGGACCTGGTCAGTTACGCGGAGGATCATGGGTTAATCCCCTGACTGTTCCACAGCCGCTGAACCTGCCAGACGGCCTTTCTGGTTGGGTGCTGGCGCAGGGTGGGGTTGTTGCCCCGGTTTCGATTACAATAATCTCTGGGTTTTAGATACAATGATCGCAAGCACGATCCGTCCCCGGAGGTTTTGCCATGTTCATTATCCGCCGCCTGCTCTTGTTGGCGCTCGCCGCTGGCCTGCTTGCGGGCTGCGCTGGGGGTGGGCTGCCCTTTGCCTTGCCTGAACCGGTGGAGATTGAGTTCGCTTTCCTCGGCCAGGAGTCGGACTATCGCGAGCTGGCCGAGCGCTTTCACGAGCTGTACCCCAACGTTACCGTGGAATTAAGACCGTTCCCGCCGGGGCGTTCTGGCAGTATCAGCATTTTGCACAGCCAGTTTTCTCGGGTGGATGTGGTGCGTACGGGCGTCATTTTCCTCAGCCCGGATGAGCTGCGGCTGATCCGCCCGGTGGATGAGTTTATTGCCATCGACAAGAGCTTCGATGTCACCGATTTCTACCCCGGCCTGCTGCAAGCCCTACAGATCGAGCAAAAGCAAATGGGCCTGCCCGCCGGGGTGAACCCCATGGTAATGTTTTACGAAAACGAGCGGTTCCGGGTGGTAGGGGTGACTCCACCCGGCCCCGATTACGGCCTGGAAGAATTTCTGGCCGCAGCAGTTGCGGTGAATCAGCAGGATGAAGCCGCGGCTGGGGGGAATTTTTCCGCCGGGTTTTGCACGGCGCCCGCCAGTACCGACGCGCTGGTGTTTACCTACCTCTTTGGCGGCAGGTTGTTCGACCGGCTCGACCGGCCCACACGCCCCACCCTGGACGACCCGGCCAACATCGAGGCGGTGGAGTGGTACGCTCGGCTGTGGAGCGAGTACGGCGTAGCCCCGCCCATCGCCGCCGGGCGCAACCTGGCGTTTGAATACCTGAATAAGTCGTGGTGTGGGTTCTGGATGAACCTGTATGATACCAGCCTGTACTTCGGCGTGAACTCCATCGAGATGCGCATGCTGCCCCTGCCGCGCGCCCGCTCGGCCTTCAGCTATGCCGTTTGGGATGGCTATTTCCTGACGCAGAACTCGAAGCACCCCCAGGAAGCCTGGAACTGGATGAGCTTTCTCCTCAGCCGGCCCGAAGCCTCGTTCCGGCAGGTTCCGCCGCTGCGCTCGCAGGTGAACGGCCCGGCCTTTGCCCAGCGCGTCAGCGCAGATCAATTGGCCGTGGCGCGCGGCCTGACGGACGTGCAGTTCTATCACCTGAGTGAAGTCGCCGCAGGGGGGCGGCAGTTGCGCGTCATGGACCTCTTCAGCCAGGCCGTACAGCAGGTGGTAGAGGACCAGGCCAGCGCGCAGGCCGCCTTAGAGGCGGCCCAGGCCGAGGCCGAAAAGCTGTTTGGCGGGCCATAGTGTCAACCGCACAGAGTGTAATACAGCGTGTAATTGTTCTTCCCACCCTCTTTGGCGTGGTACATGGCGGCATCAGCGCGCTTGAGCAGAGTTTCCGCGTCGCAGCCGTCGGTAGGGTACAGGCTGATGCCGATGCTGGACGTGATGCGAACCTCCACTTCCATAACCTGCACCGGAGTGGCGAGAATACCCTGCACCTTTGCGGCCAGAATAGCGGCGTGTTCGGGGCCATCAACATTATCGAAGTAAAAGGCGAACTCGTCGCCGCTCAACCGCGCCACCAGGTCCCCAGGGCGCAGGGTTGACTGCAGCAACTGCGCCACGCGCCGGAGCAGGGCGTCGCCGTGGGCGTGACCAAAGCGGTCGTTGACCTCTTTGAACCCGTCGAGGTCGAGAAACAGCACGGCGATCTTACGTCCATCGCCGCGCTGCTGAATAAGCTGATTGAGCTGTTCGAAGAAACTGATGCGGTTGGGCAGGCCGGTCAGGCTGTCGTGGGTGGCGAGGAAGAGCAGTTGTTCTTCAGCCTGCTTGCGCTCGGTAATGTCGGTCAGCGTGCCTTCATAATAAAGCACCTCGCCATCGGGTGAGCGCACCACGAAAGAACTTTCAAGGACGACGATATGTTTGCCGTCTTTGCGCTTTAACAGCAGTTCCACATTGCGCAAAACTTCCTCGCGCCGCTGGCGTTCCAGCAGGGCGTCGCGGTCGGCAGGGTTCACGTAGACATCCTTGCGGATATCAACTGCCAGGAGTTCCTCCAGGCTGTCGTAGCCCAACATGCGTATGAGGGCCGGGTTAGCGGTGAGAAAGCGGCCATCGGGCGTACTGCGGTAGACGCCGTCGAGGACGTTTTCAAACAAGGTGCGGTATTCTCGTTCAGAGGTTTCCAGTTTTTCCTGCGCGCGGCGCTGGGCGGTCATATCGTAATAAATTGCCAGCAATCCAGCCTGCGCCTCTCCATCCATGATGGGCGCGCCCAGTACTTCGACCCAGATCAGACTGCCGTCTTTTCTGCGCCGCCGTCCCTGCTGGGTGATGATCTCACCCTGGAGGGTGCGCCAGGTATTGTGGAAGGGTTCGTCGGGGTTCTGTGGGTCAGCCACCAAAAGGTCTAAATTCTGCCCCGTGATTTCGGCTTGCGCGTAACCGAAAAGGCGCTCGAAGGCTGGGTTGACGGCATTGACGCGCCCTTTCAGGTCGAGGAGGACGATGGCTACCGGGCTGTTGTGGAAGAGGGCTTCAAAAAAGCGCTTCTCGCGTAAGATGTCGTGGGTGCGCTCGGCGACGCGCCCTTCCAGGTCGCGGCGGATTCCTTCTAACTCGCGGTTTTTGAGGGCCAGTTGATCGGCCCGCTCGCTGGATTCCCGCAGTAATTGATCAATCGCGCGAATGGTGGTATGCACCAGGATCGAAGCCGAGGCGAATATCACCAGATGCCAGGTGAATTTGACGGAAGGAGTTAGTTCGACCAGCGGCGCCAGCAGCCCGCGGCCTTCCAGGAGCAGGATGCCGACAATCGTTACCAGGCTGAGTCCGCCGTATAGGTAGCCAGCCATCCCGCCCAGCGTCAGGGCGCACAATACCGTGATGACTACGTACATCCCCAGGAGCGGGTTCGATGAAGTGCTGTACAGGTTTGCCATAATGTAGGTGGTAGTTGCCCAGGTCGTGAGGGCGAAGAGCAGCCCCGCCAGGCGCAGCCGGCCGCTGCGCAGCGCCGCAAGAGCGCCTAGCAGGGCGGCGTCGGCCAGTATGGTAATCACAGCCGTGATCGCCGGGATGGTGGAGCGCAGGTAAAAGCCGGTGCCAATTAAGGTCACCATCAGAATTAAAGCAATAATGGTGCGCTGTAAGAGGCGCGCCCTCTGAGACATGGAGATATTTTGCAGTGTGGGTGAAATAACCCCCCGCAGAGATTTAAGTAGCACCATAGGATTATCCACTGTTGTATTGAATGAACGAATCGGAAACTGTTATATTTTTTAGGATGAACACTTCTAATATATAAGAATTATATAAGAGATTTGGCAAGTGTGTGCTTACAGTTCTATTGCATTTTTTATCAATCTGACCCTTGACGGCTCTTAGAGAACCATTTATAATTGCTTCAATGTTGAACGATTTGATATAAAGAGGATCGATGCCGACGAAATACAAGGGTACGCCGGAAGAAGTACTGGCGCTGGATACGATTATCAAGTTTACGCGCGCGCTGAACGCCTTCGAAACCCGTCTGTTCGAGCATGGCGCTATTGAAGATCTGACGGTCAGCCAGTTCTCGGTGTTAGAGGCCCTCTATCACCTGGGGCCAATGTGCCCGGGGGAATTAAGCCAGAAGCTTTTGAAATCCACCGGCAATATGACTATGGTGATTGACAACCTCGAAAAGCGCGGCCTGGTAGCGCGTGAGCGCTCTTCTGAGGACCGCCGCATGATCCTCATCCGCCTTACCCCGGCAGGGGAAGAGAAAATCCGGCGCGTTTTCCCGGCCCACGTGCGCGCCCTGGTAGAAGAAATGAGCATCCTCACCCCAGAAGAACAGCGGGAATTGGGCCGTCTGTGTAAGAAACTTGGCAAGCGGGAGTAACCCGCTTGCCAGAAACCGCCTATGCGCGGTTTTTTTATGGAAAAATATCTTAATGTTAAGATATTTGATATTCAATAATATGTTCGTCCGGCGAACCGTGCCGGTTGTGGGCCAAAGGGCCCGTGCGTATCCGCTTATCCGTTTTTTTTGCCACAACCTGAGGAGGTAGAAACCATGTCCTGGCAGTTAGATCTCGCCCATTCGCAAATCGCTTTTTCCGTCCGTCACATGATGATTGCCAAAGTAAGGGGCCAGTTTGAACGCTTTGAGGGCGACTTTAACCTCGACGAAAGCAATCTCGCCCATAGCACCGTGACGGTGCGCATCGAAGCGGCCAGTATCAACACCCGCAACGAACAGCGCGATGCTCACCTGCGTTCGGCGGACTTCCTGAATGTCGAGCAGTATCCCACCATCACTTTCCAAAGCACGGGCGTCCAGCTCACCGGGCCCCGAACCGCCCAACTGAGCGGCGGCCTGACCATCCGCGGCATCACCCGCCCGGTGGTGATTGACGTAGAATATCTCGGCAGTGCCAAAAGCCCCTGGGGGACGACCAGCCATGGCTTCAGCGGGACGACGACGATCAACCGCAGAGATTGGAACCTGACCTGGAACGTGGCGCTCGAAACTGGCGGCGTGCTGGTGGGTGATGAGATTCAGGTTGATCTGGAACTGGAACTAATGAAAGCACCAGAGCCGGTGCAAGCGCAGGCCGCGTAAGAAACTACTTAGAGTGGACGACCCCGCCACCTACATCTCTGTGATATAGGCAGGGGGCGGGGTCGCCCCACACGGGTGAGAGCCGGTTAACCATCGGCATGGGGTTTAAAGCCCGTTTCCGACCGATTTGCGTTTTTGCAGATCAACAACCCGCCTCTGGCGGCCTGGCCGCGGCCCTGCCGGTAAAATACAGGGTCGTCGAGGCGGGTTTCAGATCCACATCAAAGCGGTCCGTATTTTCCGCAATTACCTGATCTGCAAATACATCCACTACTAACTCAACCGGATGCGGCAGGGTGAAGGTTCGCGCTCCCCCGGCGGCGGTATGCACGGCCAGCAGTTCGGGCGCGGCGTAGATCACGTCGCCAGCGCCAGAGTAGATGTGCGCTCCGGCCCAGCGGGCCAGGCCGCGCAGCACCGGTGCAGGCAGGTTGGGCGCGGCGCTGTAGACCGAGCGCCATTCCGCGAATTCTTTCACCACGAAGCCCGGCCGGCAGCGCCCCTGGGCATAAACTACGTTTCCCAGGACGCGCGCGCTTTCGTCCGCAGCGTGAAAAACCGGCCCCAGCACGCTGTTAGTCCCCCAGGTGATATCCTGCGTCAACCCCTGGGTGATGGGGTGACTCAGGTCGGTCAGGTGAATGAGCGGTCCCCAAGGATGCTCGCCTGCCTCAAATGAGATGCCGGTCAGGTCGGCCATGGCGTGGAGCGAGCCGCTATCGTCTAGATAGCCCGGCGCGTAGATCCACAGCGCCGTCCGCCCGTCGCGCCGGATGACGTTTTTCAGAGCTTCGCGGCGAGACCCATCGAGGCGGAAAGGGTTGAGGAAGATGTAAAGCTTATAGGGCTTCAGTCGGCCTTCCAGCAGGTCGTCCAGCAGGTAGGTATCATACGGTGCGCCCATGTGCGCCAGGCCCCACAGACGCTGCTGGAAGATCAGCGGCAGGTCGAGGCTGTTGCGTGGAGTTGTATACAAGAGACTCTCATCGTCCAGCAGTACGGCTACTTCGGCGGCGGGCGCGCGTTCCAGGCTCAGCGCCCAACTGCCGATCTCTTGAAAGCGGCGGATTAAGCCCTGAAAGGCGGGTTGCTGTGAAAGCTCGATGTGCGGCGTGCGCGGACTGCTCCCTGCCAGCCACCAGATGCCCTGCCCGTGCGTGACGGCGTAGGCCAGGTTGCGCTGTAAGATGGCGATGCTCTCTTGCAGCGTATCGGCCTTGCCGTAGTTGGGGTGATCGTGCCAGGTCAGATGGGTACGGGTGTCATCTTCGAGGATATAGAACTTGTGGTGCAGCCGCAGTGATTCGGCGGGGGGCATAGCCGGCCCGTCGCCGCCGATGCCGCGGAAGCCGTAGGAATAGGGGCTGACAAGAAAATCCACCGCTTTCGAGCGCAGTACCTTTGCCAGCCCCAGGTGACCGCCGCGCTGGTAGGTAGAGAATTCACTATCGGCCCCTTCGCCGAAGAAACCGGCGTTCCAGGCCATTTCCATCAGGTAGCCGTAGAAGGCCCCGGCCAGGGCCCGGCCGCCGCTGGCCTGCTTGACGGTGGCGCAGAAGTCGCAGATGAGGTCGGCGCACAGTTCAGCCAGGCAGCGGAAATAATCAATCACGGGCTGTTCGGAGCGCGGGTTGCGGAAGGTGCAAGCAGTGGTGGTCAACTGGGCCGCGGCGGGGGGGACGGCGGCCGTCTCAAATTCGGCCAGCGGGTCGTTCCATGCGGCGCGCAGGGCGGCCAGGTCGCCGTGGTAGCGCGCCCACAGCCATTCTTGAAAATGCGCCTGCATGGGGCGGCTGTAATCGCCGCAGACCAGGCCCATGGCACCTGGGCCTTTCACCCACTCGCCGGTCGTTCCCGCGCCGCACTGGTAGCCGGCCACCCGCTCCGCCATGCCCTGAGTTTCCACCGCCCCTGCCAGGGCGCGCAAAAAATCTTTGGCCTGCTCGCGCCAGAGGGTCGAGGCAAAAGACTGGCACATCCGCCGCCCGTCTGAGAGCAGCTCGCATTCCTGGGGGTAAAGCTCCTGCCACCAAACGGGCGCTTCCAGGTGGACGCGCAGGTGAAAGCGCGCCTGAGGGTTGGCGGCGATGACCTGGCGGAAGCGGCTTGCCAGCAGGTCGAAGTCGTATGGGTCGTCGCGTCCGGCGGCTGGGCCGCACCATTCTGCACCGGCCCCAATGTCGAATGCATAATAATGAACGCCCGCCTCTCCATACAGGCGGGCGCAGTCTTGCAGGGCGTAGCCATTTGCCGTGGGCGCGCTGCCCCACATCAGCCCATAAAAGGCGGGCTTGCCATCTACAAACAGGGTAGGGGTTCCATGATGGGGTTGGATAGTAAAGGGCATGGATGGGGCCTTCTCACGGCTCTTTCTCAAACACGTACCGGCGCGTCCAGGTTTGCGCCTCGCCCGGCTCCAGGTCAATATCGGTGTAGACCTCCGCGCTGATCACATGCGCCGCGCCCCACACCACCACGCGCGAAGGGGCGAAATCGTCAATCTCAGCGCACGCCAGGCCGCTGGGGAGATGCGTAAGCCGCCACTGGGGGCCGCTGGCGGGGGCGAACTGGGCCAGGCGGGCCAGGAAAGCGCGGGTAGGGCGGCCTGTCCAGATCACATCGTTCCCGGCGGGCCGGATGACGCTCGTATCAATCAGGCGCTTAAGCAAGAGCAGAAGGAAGAAATCGGGCAACAGGGGCCGCAGGAAGGGCCGTACCATGCGGCGCACCAGGGGGGCCAGGTTTTCAAACTGCACCGGATAAGCGAAGGTCAGGCGGTAATCGGGGCCGGTGGGGTGATGGTCAATAGAAAGAAAGTTGTGGGCGTATTCGTGGGTATGGATGGCCCTGGACCCTACATTCTCAAAGCGGTAGGCGACTTCGAGGCAGTTATCTTGGACGCGAATAGTTTTCACCTGCCGGAAGGCGTAGCCGCGGCAGTCCAGCGGCTCGGCGGAGAGGATAGCGGTATCTTCGCCGGTTGCTGTGGCCTGCATGGGGAAGGGTGCGGCGATCTCATAGTCATGATAGAAAAAATACGGCTCGTTAGAGGGTTTAACGAGCAGACCCACGCCCGGCTTGGCAAAAGTCTGCCCCGGCGCGGCATCGTCGTAGCCGATGGGCTTTTCGTTGCCAAACTCGTTGCACAGGCCAATCCCGCCAGAGCCTTTGGCCGGGTCGGGGTCTTCGACAGTACAGAAGGTGTGAGCGCCGTCCAGCGTAACCTGGGTGATGAAGCCGGTCCAGTCGAAGCGGGTGCGGCGGTAAACACTGCCGGGTTCGGCAATTTCCACAGCGAGACGGTCAGAGCGCAGGGTGATGGGGGACATGAATCCAGTATAGACCGGAGCAGAAAAGGGCGCAAGTGAAATCCGGCGGCCTTCCCCTACCGCAGGGTACTGCCCAACAACACGCCGTTAGCCCAGTACAGGCCGGTATCTCCGGCGGGCAGGATGTCGTAGGTGAAGGCCGCGGTATAGGGTTCGAGGGCGGCGGTCATTACGCGCGCGCCGTCGAGCGCATCACCGGGAGCCAGATCTGCCAGGGGGCGGCCGCTGGCGGTGGGGTGGCCGGGTGAAGCCCACAGCTCGCGTCCATCTTCCAACAGCAAATGAACCACGCGGTGACTGGTAGGGGCAGGGGCGCGGGCGGCCAGCAGCAGTGGGGCGGCGGCACGGCGGCCATCAGAGGTTAACGTCCAGACCAGGTCTCCGGCGCGCAGGTTTTCCACCGCAATGGGTCCGGCGGGCGTGTCAATCTGACTGCCGGCGGCCAGGCAGATGGGGCAGGTGACGATGCCCGGCTGGCGCTCTTGAATGGTGATGCGCCCCTTCCCGTCAATGATGCCGTTAAGCAGCTCGCCGTTGCCCTCGGCCTGGGCCGATTGAAACTGAAAGCGGTAGCGGTCTTTGCCTTCTGCTTCAAATTGGATGGCCGCCAGGCGCTTATATTCGCGGTAAATTTGCAGTTTTTGCTCATCGCTGAACGAGGTCGTCCCTTCCAGACCAAGGCGCGCCACGATTGTCTCAAATGCTTCGGCATTGGCCTGGATTTCCGGGAAACGCTCGCGCGCCTTGTCCTGCTCATCGCCGCGCGCAACGGGGTATTCATCGGGGTCGCAGTAGAACAGGGGAAATTCGTCCAGCAGACGGTATTTTAACACGGTTGGGCCGAGCATCCCCGCCTCCAGGGTAGGGATGGGCGTGGGGGTGGCGGGCGGGGGCGGCGTGCCGCCAGGGATAATGGCCGTGCCAACCTCTGGCACAACCGTGCTGACCTGGGCAGTGGCCGCGCCGCCGCCCGGACCAGGCGGCCAGCCCACTGGAAGGCAGCCAGAAAGGAAGATAAGCACCCAGAGGGTAAGCGCAAACCGTTTCATCG
>DAOUAC010000103.1:0-29423 GCA_034434155.1 Anaerolineaceae bacterium | reverse complement strand
ACTGGCGGCCCTGCCCCCCTGGCGCGAGATGGCCCGCTTTGCGGTCAGCACCAATTTCGCGGGGACGGTGAACCTGATTGCCAGAGACAGCGAAGTGCCGCTGGTGAGCTTTTTCTTTGGCACGGCGGCCGCCGGGTATATGAAGATCGCGCTGGCGGTGGTCAACCTGATGGTGTTGGTGATTAATCCCCTGATCAGCGCCAGCTACCCAGAGATTACGCGGGCCTATGCGGCGCGCCAGTGGGCGCGGCTGCGCTCGCTGCTGCGGCGCATGACCCTGCTCTCGGCGGCCTGGACGGGCGCGACGGTGATGGGGCTGGCCCTGTTAGGCCGCCCACTGCTGTTTCAATCGTGGACGCTGTTTGGACAGCACTTCGACCTGCTGGCGGAGTACGCCCCGGCATACCCGGCCTTGTTAGCGCTGCTGGCAGGGTATGCGGCGGCCAATATCTTTTTTTGGAACCGCCCGCTGCTGTTGGCTCAGGGGTTGGCGGCTTACCCGCTCAAGGTGAGCTTTGGGGCCATGCTGGTCAAAGCGGCCCTGATGGCGCTGATTCTGCCCGGTTTGCCGCCAGAAGGGTTTGTGGTCGAGGCTGTACTGCTTTCGGGCTACCTGCTGGTGACGGTGCTGCTGAACGTGCGCCGGGGCTTTCAGGAAATCCGGCGGGGCGAAATGAATGCGGGCGCGCAGTTGCAGGGGGGGCTGGCGTGAAAGTTGCTTGTATTTCGACCTCGCGCGTGCCAGCAGACACAGCTAACAGCATCCAGGTGATGAAAACCTGTCAGGGGCTGGCGCGGGCCGGGGCAGAAGTGACGCTGCTGGTTCCCGCACACGAGGCGGCCCCCGCCGCCTGGGATGCGCTGGCCGAGCGGTATGGGCTGAACACCCGCTTTGAAATTGCGTGGCTGCCGGCGCGCCGGGCGTGGAGGCGCAACGATTTTGCCTGGCTGGCCGTGCAGCGGGCGGCGCGTGTGGGCGCACGGCTGATCTATACCTGGACGGGACAGTCGGCGGTGTGGGCGCTGGCGCGGGGCCTGCCGGTGATTTACGAGGTCCACGACCTGCCAACCGGGCGGTTGGGGCCGTTGTGGTTCCGGCTGTTTTTGCGGCTGCCGGGCCGCAAGCGCCTGCTGGTCATCACCCAGGCGCTGCGCGACCGGCTGGAGCGGCGTTTTGGCCGTCTGCCCGAAGAAATGGTCATTGCGCCCAACGGAGTGGACCTGGAGCAGTACACCAACCTGCCAGAGGCGCCCGCCGCCCGCCGCGCATTGGGGCTGCCAGAGGCCAACACGGTGCTGTGCGCCGGGCATCTCTATGCAGGCCGCGGCTTGGATCTCTTTTTGGGCCTGGCCGGGAAGTTCCCAGAGACCAGTTTTGTGTGGGTGGGTGGGCGGCCCGAAGACGTGGCCCAGGCGCGCGCGGCGGCGGCACAGCGCAGCTTAAGCAACGTGATCTTTACCGGCTTCATCAGCAACCGCGCTCTGCCTTGTTACCAGGCCGCGGCAGACGTGCTTTTAATGCCCTATGGGCGGACGATCGCCGGGAGCAGTGGGGGCAACTCGGCGGAAATCTGCTCGCCAATGAAGATGTTTGATTACCTGGCGGCCGGCCGGGTGATCCTCAGCAGTGATTTGCCGGTCATCCATGAGGTCTTGAATGAACGCAACGCCATCTTTGCTCCACCCGATGACCTCTCGGGCTGGACGGAAGCCCTGAAGCGTATCTTAAACGATGCAGAACTGCGCCGCCGCCTGGGGGAACAGGCGCGCAGTGACGCGGCTTCTTATACCTGGCTGGCGCGCGCTCAAAACGCGCTGCGAGGGATGGCGTAGGAACACCTGTATCGAAAGCATAGGGCGTATGAAACGCAAAGTGAATATCTGGAAAGTTGGAGGGTTGATTGCCCTTCTGGTGGGATTGGCGGCATGCCAGACCGGGCCGGCGCCGCGCGTCTACAGGCCGCGCACCCCGGCAGCCGGAACCACGCTTGCGCCGTTGTATTCTCCAGAGGCCACCGCATTGGCGTCAGCCGATACGCCAATGCCAACGGCAGATAACTTGCCCTCGACGGCCACGCTGCCGCCCGTCAGCGCCGCGCTGGCAGTTACAGAGACCCCCGCCGCGATTGCGGCCACCGGAGAGGAAGCACAAGACCTGTACCTGCCATTGTTGGTAACGGCTGAGATAGCATTTCCACCCCTGAATCCGGCCCGCGCGTATATGGTCTATTATGGAGAAACCAATGGACAGCCAGAGGTGGTACTGCTGAATGCCGATCTGCGGGGCAGGCGCGCGCTGCCCCTGCCGGCGGACAGCCTGCCGCCGCGTTTGCCAGAGGCGCTTTCACCGGGCGGGCAGTGGCTGGCCTTTCACACCGCCGCGCCAGATGAGGCCCTGCACCTGATGAACCTCCCCAATGGGCGCATGACGCGTGTTGACAGCCTGCCGGTACCCGATGCCCTGCGCTGGTCGCCGACGGGGCGCTACCTGGCCTTCACCAGCGGCGGTGAACGCGGAGCGCAGACGGAAGTGCTGATGTATGATCGCTGGCGCGATGCGGTGTACCGGTTAGGCGGGGGTGATGCGCCGGTCTTATGGTTGCGCTGGTCGCCAGATAACAACCATGTGTTGTATGCCGCCGCCGCGGCTGGCTGTGACGGTGACTGCGGCCATTGGACGGTGGTGGATGTCCGCAATGGGCGTAGCTGGCAGCCACAGTTGGGCCTGCAAGACGGCGAGCAGGTGATGATGATGGGGTGGAAAGACCCGCGCGTGGTTGCGATTGTGGTGCGGAGCGCGGAGCACAGCGCGCTGAAAACCTTCAATATTGCGAGCAGTTCTCAGACGACCGCGCTGGATGTGCCGTTTGATGCCTACGCTTTCGATGCGGACAATAATATGTATGCCCTCAGCGTGGAAGAGGCGGGGGCCCTGGAACCAGGGATTTACCTGTATGCTCCGTCTGCCGGCGAGCCGAAGCTGGTGGCCCGGTTTGCCGATTATGGCAAATTACGGGTGAAAACCTTTGGCCGGCGCGGAATTTCCTTTTTGCTGTGGAACGATGCGCAAATCTTCACCATGGGCGCGCGTGGAGCTGTCGAAGCGGCGGCGCAGGGCGCTTTGGCGGCAGTTTCTCCACACAATAACTGGCTGGCGGTGATGGACCCAACGGCGACATCTCCCGCGCTGCTCTTGCTGAATAACCGCTTCCAGGTAGCCCACACCCTGCCGGGGGAGTATGTGGGCGAATTGTTCTGGAGCGAGGATGAGACGGTGCTGTTCTCGGTGCTGGGAAACCGGCTCTATGCCCTGCCGCTGGCAACCCTGGAATGGGCGTTGGTGGATGGGCAGTTGCCGGAATCCAGCGCGATATGGGATGAGGCATTTTTATATGCGTGGCGGTAGGGAGAATCTCCGCACTCTCTAACAGTGGTAAAATTACGGCGAGATCAGATCTTTCTCCTACGAGACTATGAGCTTGCCGTTGAAACAGGTTAATGTCAGTGAGGATGCTCGCGCCATGAGCGCCGGAAGAACCGCCTCGTGGAAGCTGTATCTGGGCGGGTCGCTGGCTGCCGGGCTGACGAGTGGGGCCGTGGTGGCCTGGTTCAGTCCGGGGTCGTTTTGGACCGGGTGGCTGGCGGCCAGCGCGCTGCTGGTTCCGGGAATGGCGGCCCTGATTGCGGCATGGGCGTGGGGTGGGCGTGACCGCGCCCTGGCCTGGATGGTGGCGCTGGCGTTTGCGCTGCGGCTGGGCCTGGGCATTGGGTTGAGCCTGGCCCTGCCGGTATGGGGCTATGATGAACCTGAGCAAAAGGCCGGCTATTTGTTTCAGGATGCTTACGAGCGCGACCGGCGCGCCTGGGAACTGGCGCACTCAGGCCAGCCGCTGTGGGTTTCTTTTCAGGACGATATGAAAACTGACCAGTACGGGGGACTGCTGGCGCTGAGCGCGAGCCTGTATCGCTATTTAAGTCCCGACGCGCACCGCCCGTTTTTAATCACTGCGCTGGGGGCGTTGTGCGCGGCCCTGGGCGTTCCGTTTTTGCGCCGGGCGGCCCGCCTGTATTGGAGCGAGCGGGCGGCGGCGCTGGCGGCCTGGATCGTGATCTTGTACCCCGATGCGATCTTCTTTGGCAGTTCGCAGATGCGCGAGCCGTTCGTTGTGGGGCTGAGTGCCATCGCGCTGTGGGGGACGCTGGCCTTGGATCGCGCGCGCCCGGCCGCCTGGGCCGCGCTGATCGGCAGCCTGGGGGTGATGGCCTTGTTTTCAACCCGCGCGGCGGTGATGGTCGCCGGGATGCTGGCGATCTTGTTCCTGTTGCAGCGGGCGGTCGGGCAGTCAGACGGACGCCGCCAGGCGTTGGGGTGGCTGGCGCTGGCGGTTGGAGTGGCGCTGGTGCTGTTTTTCTCGTGGGATTGGTTCCGCAGCGCCGCCCGCTTAGATGCCGTCTTTACCCAACAGGAAGTGGGCCGGCTGGATGCGGCCATTGACGACCTGTCTGAGCGCGTGGGAAAATGGGTGGCTTTTCCGGTAGTGGTAGTGTACGGCCTGGCGCAGCCGGTCTTTCCGGCGGCGGTGATGTCCCTTTTTCGCCCGGAAACGGCCCCCTTCTGGAAAGTCGTGGCGCTGGTGCGCTCGGTGGGGTGGTATGTGCTGGCCCCGCTGCTGCTCTATGGGCTGTTTTGCGTGTGGCGCGAGCCGCGCGCGCTGCCGCGCCGGCTGTTGATTGGGCTGGCCCTGTCGGTGGCGGCCTGGTTAATCATTGCCGCGGCGCGTGGGGGCGGCGACCTGACGGATAACCCCCGCTACCGCAGTCTGCTGCTGGTATGGCTGGCACTGCTGGCGGGTTGGGCAATCGATTGGGCGCTGGCGCGGCGCGATGCCTGGCTGTGGCGCTGGCTGGCCGTAGAGGCGGTCTTCCTGGGCTTTTTCACGCAGTGGTATATCAGCCGGTACTTTAAAATTTGGGGCAGGCTGCCGTTCTGGCAAATGGTGCTGCTCATTGTGGTGTTAAGCGCTCTGGTGCTGATCGGCGGCTGGGTCTGGGACCGGCGAAGCGAAACGCAATCGGTTTGAAGATAGGACGAAACACGCATGGATATTTCGATCATCGTGCCTGTTTATAACGAACAGGAAAGCTTGCCCTTGTTGTATCAGGCCGTTATTCAGGCGATTACGCCCCTGAACCGCAGTTGGGAACTGGTGCTGGTGGACGACGGCAGCCGCGACGGAAGCGTGGCGGTGATGGAAGAACTGGCCGCCTGTGACCCTCAGCATGTGCGCGTGGTAGAACTGCGGCGCAACTTTGGCCAGACGGCCGCCATCGCAGCGGGGATTGACCATTCGAGCGGTGAGATTGTAGTGCTGATGGACGCTGACCTGCAAAACGACCCCGCCGACATTCCCCTAATGCTGGAGAAAATCGCTGAGGGCTACGACCTGGTGAGTGGCTGGCGTCTCAACCGTCAGGATAGCCTGTCGCGCCGCTTGCCGTCGCAGTTCGCCAACCGGCTGATCTCGTGGGCCACGGGCGTTCACCTGCACGATTACGGCTGCACGCTCAAAGCCTACCGGCGCGAAGTGATCACGGGCTTTCGGCTGTACGGCGAAATGCACCGGTTTATCCCGGCGTATGCCAACTCGGTAGGTGCACGGATGATTGAAATGCCCGTGCGCCACCATGCCCGGCGCTTTGGCAAGGCCAAGTACGGCCTGGAACGCACCCTGAAAGTGATTTTAGATTTGGTAACGGTCAAATTTCTAAACAGCTACGCCAACAAACCCATTTATCTGTTTGGTGGGGCCGGGGCCATTTTAATTTTCATCAGCCTGGCGATCTTGCTGTACCTGTTTGTGCGCCGGGTGTTCTTTGACGTGTCGGTGCTGATGTCGCCGTTCTTCCAGATGAGCACCATGATTTTCATCATGGGGTTCCAGTCAATTCTGATGGGCCTGATCGCCGAACTGCTGGTGCGCACCTATCACGAATCGCAGGGGAAGCCCACCTATACCGTGCGCAAGATCATCGAGCCGACGGTCAGCGTGGATGGGCAGGCTGAGCGGGCCGCATCACAAGGTGAGCGGGCCGCATCACAAGGTGAGCAGGCCGCGCCGAAGGAAGCTGGAACAATATGAAAGTGGCGCGCAACTGGTTGGCCCCGGTGCGCCTGTATCTGATCGCTCTGGCCGGGCTGGGGGCGGCGCTGGTGCAAGATTTGCTGGCGCTGGGGCATGGGTCTGGGCAGGCAGTGGGAGATTATTCTCTGCGCTGGCTGGCGTTGATGGCGGGCGTAGGGGCCGCGGCGCTGGCGGCGCTGGTAGGGGCGCTGGCATGGCCGCGGCGCATCGAAGCTTGGGGTGCGCGGCTTCTGCGGGCGCTGCGGCCTCTGGGGGCGTTCAACGGGTTGGGGGCGCTGGCGGTCTGGGTGGGATACGTAGTAGTGGTATTTGACCGCTTTGAATTCCACTTTAATCACCCCAACGGCTACACCTGGTTTTTCTTAATCGCGGTAGGGGTGGGTAGTTTGTTCGCGGCGGCGGCCCTGCCGGGCGAGCCGTACCTCAGGATCTTTTTGTTAACGGCGGTGGCCTACGGCGTGGGAGTGAAAGCGCTGGGATACCTGCCGGATGTCACCCATTTCCCGTTTTCGTTAGGGTGGTCAGAGGCCAGCCGTTACTACTATGCCGCGCTGCCCTACAGCCAGCGGTTATTTGGGATGGACATCCCGCTTTCGCCGCTGCATCCCAGTCGTTATCTGCTGCTGGGCTTGCCTTATCTCATCCCAGAAAGCCCGCTGTGGCTGCACCGGCTGTGGCAGGTGATCTTGTGGCTGTTGATGAGCGGCCTGGGCGGGGTGGCTTTGGCGCGGCGAGTGGCCGGTGCGAACCGGGTGGTATTTTGGGCTTTTGTTGGGTGGTCCTTATTGTTCTTACTGCAAGGACCGGTTTACTATCACCTGATGGTCTGCGTGATCCTGGTGTTGTGGGGGTTTAACCTGGCGCGCCCAAAGCGTACTCTGGCAGTGGTGATCCTGGCGTCTATCTGGGCCGGGATCAGCCGCATCAACTGGGTTCCGGTTCCGGCGTTCCTGGCGATAGCCCTGTACCTCTTAGAGCGGCCGGTTTGCGCGCGTCCCCGGCTGTGGGCCTATGTACGGCCAGGCCTGTTGTGGGGCGTGGTAGGGGTGTTGGCGGCGCTGGCGAGCCAGGCGGCCTACATCCCGCTTTCGGGCAACGAAGACATCAGCAAGTTTGGGACCAGTTTTACCTCGGACTTGCTCTGGTACCGGCTGCTGCCCAGCCCCACTTACCCGATGGGTGTTTTTCCGGCGGGGATGCTGGTGACATTGCCGCTGTTGACGTTGATTGTGGTCAATTGGGTGCGCGGGCGGGCCAACTGGCACGCCATCCGCGTGGCAGGGTTAGCGGCGATGATGCTGGTGCTGTTGGCAGGGGGGCTGGTGGTCAGCACCAAAATCGGAGGGGGCAGCAACATCCACAACCTGGATGCCTATATGGTGTTGGTGTGGGTGGTGGGCGGCTACGTGGGTTTTGGGCGCTTTGCTTCAGAGATCGGGCAGGCGGCCCCGCCGGTCTGGCGGCCCTGGGCGGTGATCGCCGCCATCGCGGCGGTTGCGATTTTGTGGAACCTGAATGTGGGGCATCCGTTTCGGAAGCCGGATTTCGCGCAGGCCGAGTTCGACTTGCAGAAGTTGAAAACCATCGTCCAGAAGTACGGTGGAGATGGGCAGGAAATTTTGTTTATCACCCAGCGGCAGTTGCTGGTTTTTGGAATTGTGCCGGGAGTTAAGCTGATCCCTGAGTATGAACTGCTGATGTTGATGGAAATGGCAATCTCGAACAACCAGCCGTACCTGCAAGCCTTCGAGCAAGACCTGGCGCGTCACCGCTTTGCGCTGATTGTGGCAGACCGCCAGCACGAATACATGCGCGATCCACAAAAAGATGGGTTCGCCGAGGAAAACAACGCCTGGGTGGAGCATATTTCCGCGCCGCTGATTGAATATTATGAGCGCGAGGTATATCTGGAAGCCGAGGGAGTGGATCTGTTGGTTCCGAAAGGCAGTCGGCGATGACGCAGCCGCCGCTCATGGAACGGGGCCGCGCCAGAAAGTTCCCGTTAGGGCGCGTGGCGGGGACGCTCCTCTCGATTGGCTTGTTTGTTTACCTGCTGGCCGCGCAGGGGTGGGGAGAATTTCTTCAGGCCCTCCAGCAGCTTCCGGTGGCTTATTTTTGGGGTGGGCTGGCGTTGATGCTGTTCTCGCGCGCGGCGGTGACGCTGCGCTGGTATGTGCTGCTGCGCGCGGCAGGGTTAAAAATGAGCCTCAAAGACTGCGCCCGGCTGGTCTTTATGGGACTGTTTGCATCGAACTTTTTGCCTTCCACGGTGGGCGGCGACCTGGTGCGCATGGCCGGGGCGCTCCAGTTGGGGTTAAACGCAGGGGCCAGCGCCGCCTCTTTGGTGACTGACCGGCTGGTTGGAATGGCTGGCATGGCGACGGCCCTGCCGCTGGGCCTGGCGGCGGTGACGAAGACCGGGGGACTGACGCTCATGGGGGTGCTGCCCGGTTGGGGGTGGGTGCGCGAGAAAGCCGGGCGTTTTGGGCGCAGCCTGTGGGCCAGCCTGGCGGCGTCGGCGCGTAACCCATCTGGGCTGTTATGGGCGCTGCTGTGCACGTATGGGCATATGTTGTTTACCTTTGCGACGGTCTGGCTGATGTTAGAGGGATTAGGCCAGCCGCTTTCGTTGTGGGCGATTGGGGGGCTGTGGAGTTTCAGTTACTTCGTCACGCTCCTGCCGGTTTCGATCAACGGGTTGGGACTGCAAGAATTGTCAATCACCTACCTGTACGCACATTTTGGCGGCGTATCCATGCAGACGGGCCTGGCGCTGGCGGTGCTGCTGCGGGTGTTGTTTTTGCTGTGCAGCCTGCCGGGGGCGGCTTTCCTGCCAGATATCATCCGCCCGCTGCGTTTTTCTCTTGAGGATAAGACAACGGAGTAGAAACGGGAGCATAAGGGCCTATGGAAGCAGCGGTGATATCACTGGCGGCTCTGCTGGGTTGGGGGGCGCTGTGGGGGCTAGGGGGCATCTGGCTGGCGCGAGGAGCCTTCCGTCTGCCAGCGCACGAAGAAACACTGGTTGGGCTGGCGGTTGGCTTTCTGGCACAGAACTGGCTGGTTAACGCGTTAGCGCGCTTTATTCCGCTGCCCTGGGTCGCGTGGGTTGGCGCAGGGTTAACACTGGCAGGCGGAGCATGGCTGGCCTGGCGGCAGGGGGGCGGGCGCGCGCTGCGCGCCGGGGTGAACCCGGTGGCGCTGGCGGTTTTTGCTTTCATCACCCTGGTGTACTACCTGATGGGCCGCGGGCTGGCGATTTTCGATGATTTTGCCCACCTGCCGACCGTTTCACTGATGGCGGCGGGCGATATTCCGCCGCACTTCAGCTTTGACCCGCAGGTGCTTTATGGCTACCATCACTTTCTGCTGCTGTTTTCGGCGCAGAGTATGCGGGTGGCGGGACTTGCGCCCTGGGTGGGCATAGATGTGGGCCGGGCAGTGGCGTTTGGCCTGGCGGTAACGCTGGGTGGGCTGTGGGCCTGGCGGCTGACGGGCAGCCGCATTGCCGGAGTGCTGGGCGGGGCCATGCTGGCGTTTGGTTCCGGCAGCCGCTGGCTTCTGCTGCTTGCGCCGCATAAAGTGGTGGCATGGCTGAGCCGCGGCGTGGAGATGATCGGCAGCGGAGCCGGCAGCGGCGAAAACCTGGCCGCGGCGCTCATCCGCCCCTGGGCGGTGGAGGGCGCGGGGCCGCTGGCCTTTCCATTTGCATTCGCCAATGGTATTTTCCCGGCAGGGGTGATCCTGGGGCTTACAGCTAACGGCCTGGTTCCGTATGCGGTGATTTTAACGCTGCTGCTGACGGCCAGCCGCTGGAAGCGGACGCTGCCGGCGGCCTTGCTGACGGTGGTAGTGTTTTCTAGTTGGGGGCTGCTGACCGAGGCCGAATTGGTGATCTTCTTGGGGGGATGGGGCATCATCGCGGCAGTTTGGGCGCTGCGCTACAAAAGCCTGCGCCTGCCGGCGAGCCTGTGGCGCTGGCTAGGGGTGATCGCCGTAGGGGCGCTGGCGGGGTTTCTGGCGGGCGGAGCCTGGACAGACCTGATTTTTAAGTTCGTGGAACGCCTGACGACCGGCGTTAGCGCGCCTTCGTACCAGACGGTAGGGTTCACACTGGCGGCCCCGGCGGTGGTTTCTTCGCATTTAGGGGTGTTATGGCTGCTCAACCCGGCTCAGGCGCTGCTGGCGCTGTTAGAGCTAGGCCCGGTCCTGCTGGCGCTGCCGCTGGTGGGCGCGTTTGGCCTGAAAGCCTGGCGGGCAGGGCGCTGGTACGAGGCGGCGACCGCGGCGGCGGCTTACCTGGCGCTGGCGATGGTGCTGGTGCAGTTTACCGGCTCAACGGGGGTGCGCAACACGCCGCGCCTGTACGTGTTTATGCCGATTTGCGCGGTGATGTCCGTTCCGCTGGTGTGGCGCTGGGCGGCGCGCCGCTCGCAGACGGTACGGGCCGTGGCCGCCGCGCTGGCTCTGGCCGCCATGACGGGTGGGATGGTGATGTTTGGCATTGCGTTAATTGCCATTCAGCACCCGGTTTATTCTTACTTTATTGGCCCGGCAGACGCGCAGATGTACCAGGCGTATTGGAACCGCCTGGACGACGGCGCATTGGTTTTTGACCCCCAGCCAGCACGCGGGACAACCGTGTTGGGCCGATTTACCGATGCGGCCTATACCTGGTATCAAATGAAACCTGCTTGGGAGCAACTGCGCGCCGCGCCCGATCCGGCGGCACTGCGGGCGGCGGGCTTCCGTTATCTGTACCTGGATGAGCGCTATTGGAATGATCTCAGCCCTGAGCTTCAACAGCGCCTTCAGTACCCCTGCGTTCGGGTCATTAACGAAACCCAAGACAGCAGTGGTTTCCGGCGTTTATTCGATGTGGGCCAGTGCGATAATTAGCTCTGTCTCTGACCCTTTTGCTGAGGGTTCCATTTCTCCCTTGACCGAAATCGAGCCTGAGTTTATAATTCAACAATTGAATATTGAAAGCATGAAACCATGAGCACCCTTTCTCATTCTGATCGTGCCGATACAAGCCGTGACCTGATCCTGTTAGAACATCTGGAACAAGATCCAGATTCGACTCAGGCTTCTTTGGCGGCGCAGTTGGGGGTGGCGATTGGCACGATCAACTGGCATCTGAAGCGTTTAATTGAAAAGGGCTACGTTAAAGCCAGGCGCGTGGAGCGCCGCAAACTCCGGTATATCATCACGCCGGAAGGTATTGCGCTGCGCACCCGTTTGACGCTGGATTATATTCAGAGTTCCTTTCGCCTGTACCGCCTGGTGCGCGAGCGTTCTATTGCGGCGCTTCAGCAGGCTCAGCAGGCGGGTTACACGTGCGTCTACCTGGAGGGTGAAGGGGACGTGGCCGAAATCTGCCGGCTGACCTGCCTGGAAAAGGGCATGACGCTGGTTGGGGAGAAGGATCATGCGGCGGTGCTGCGCGTTCAGGGGTTAAAGGTGTTCCTGGAGCTGGAAGATGGGCGCTAACGCCCTGTGCGCACCGGTTTAGAACGGGGATAGCGGTATTCAGGCGAAAACAATGGCTGTTACGAAGCGAGAACTACCGGTTATTTACTTACGTCCGGCCCGTGGGTGGATCGGCCTGAACTTGGCTGCCCTGTGGGAGTACCGCGAACTGGTTTACTTCTTGACCTGGCGCGATATTAAGGTGCGTTATAAGCAGGCGGCGCTGGGCGTGGCCTGGGCCATCCTTCAGCCGGTCATCAATATGGTCATCTTTACCCTCATCTTTGGCCGGCTGGCGGGGTTAAAGACCGATGTGGGCGTGCCGCAGGAGTGGTATCCGGTCTTTAGTTTTGCCGCTCTACTACCCTGGCAGTTGTTCCAGGGCGCTTTACAGCGCTCGGGGATCAGCCTGGTGGGGAATGCCAATCTGCTGACCAAAGTCTATTTCCCACGTCTGATTATCCCGTTCTCGGCCTCAGCAGCCGGGTTGGTGGACTTTGGGGCGGCTTTGCTGGTGCTGGCCGGGTTGATGGTCTATTACGGCGTGCCGTTCTCGTGGAACCTGCTGTGGCTGCCGCTGTTGATCGCCCTGGCGCTGGCGGCGGCCCTGGCTGTAGGGTTGTGGCTCTCGGCGCTTAACGTCCAGTACCGCGATGTGCAGCATATGATCCCGTTTTTGCTGCAAGCCTGGATGTATGCGTCGCCGGTGGTGTATTCGATTGACCTGATCCCGGCAGAGGGGCCGTGGCGGTTGATCTACGGGTTAAACCCGATGACCGGGGTGATTCAGGGGTTCCGGTGGGCGCTGTTGGGCGCTAACCCGCCGGACCGGCTGATGATCGTCTCAGTTGTGATGGTGATCGCACTGCTTGTGACCGGGCTGTTTTACTTCCGGCGCATGGAGCGCAATTTTGCCGATATGGTCTAGATACGGCCTGTAATTTTCGCCGGATCGAAATTGCAGTGCCAGAGATGGTGTAATTATGTCTGATCTTGCCATTCGAGTGGTGGGGCTGGGAAAACGCTACCGGATCGGAGCGCCCGCAGCGCGTTACCGCACGCTGCGCGAGACGGTGGTAGACGCGGCGCGTGCCCCGCTGCGCTGGCTGAAGGGCGAACACGCTAATGGCAGTCTCAATTCCATCTGGGCCCTGAAGGATATCTCGTTTGAGGTCAAACAAGGGCAGGTGTTGGGCATTATCGGGCGCAACGGGGCCGGCAAAAGCACCTTACTGAAGATTCTCGCGCGCGTGACAGATCCGACCGAAGGGATCGGCGAGATTCACGGGCGAGTAGGCTCGCTGCTGGAAGTCGGCACGGGCTTTCACCCCGAATTGACGGGGCGCGAGAATATCTACCTGAACGGCGCGATTTTGGGGATGCACCGCCGCGAGATTGACCGTAAATTCGACGAGATTGTTGATTTTTCAGAAGTCGGACAGTTCATTGATACCCCGGTCAAGCGCTACTCCAGCGGCATGTACCTGCGGCTGGCCTTCGCGGTGGCCGCCCATCTGGAGCCGGAAATTTTGGTGGTAGATGAAGTGCTGGCAGTGGGCGACGCCGAATTTCAGCGCAAGTGCCTGGGGAAGATGAACGATGTGGCCCAGCAGGGGCGTACGGTGCTGTTTGTGAGCCACAATATGTCGGCAGTGCTGCGGCTGACGCAGGAGACCCTCGTGATCGAAAAGGGCCGGCTGGGACTGCGCGCCCCGACCCCACAGGCGGTGGATTACTATCTGGCGCAGGGGTATTCGCAAGAGGGCCAGCGCGTGTGGGAGCCGGATGAAATCCCGCCAGAGGCGGCGCCGTTCTGTCCGGTGGCGGTGCGCCTGCGCAATGCCCAGAACAAAGTGGTAGACGTGGTCCGTTCGGTCGAGCCATGCACCATTGAAATTGAGTATGTGCTGGAAGCGCCCATCGTGGGCCTGCGCGTTGGAATCTACCTGATGAGTACGCGCGGAGAGTATATCTTTACCTCGTTTGATATTGACGAACCCGATCGTTTTGAAGAAATGGCCGCCCGCCCGGCGGGACGGTACATCAGCCGGTGTACGCTGCCAGCCGATTTTCTGAACGAGGGCCGGTTTGTGGTGGGGGTGAATGCCAGTTCGTACCGCGTGCGGCGGTATTTTCAGGATGAGAAGGCGCTCACGTTTACTGTAGATGCCGTCGGCGCACCGGGTATGCAGTGGCCTGAACCCCGTATGGGAGCGGTAAGACCACGGTTGGATTGGAAAATTGAGGTGTTGGAAAGATGAAAGTTGCTGGAAAAGAAATCGTCAAGCAGTTGCTGGGAGAAGTTCCCTTTACGGCTGAGTTGTACTGCCTGCTGCGGCAGCGAAACAAACCGCTGCAAACCCGTTTTTCGCTGCGCCATCTGCAAGCGGAATTTCCAGAAATGCTGCGACAGGCCAATGAACTGCGCAAAGCAGCTCCGGCCGGGCGCAAGGTTTTCATCTTTGCGACGCTGCATTATTGGATCGAACACGCCGCTCTGCTGGGGACGGCGCTGGCGGCCCAGGGCCACCGCGTAACCCTCGGCTACCTGCCCTATGCCGAATGGAAAGACCCGATCAACCGCTTTGACCTGCGGCGGCAGAATATGTACGCGCAAAAAGTGCTTTCGCAGGCATCGCCGCTGCTCGAGTCGGTATCGTTCCTCACCGCGCGGTCGCTGTTTACGCGCGTGCCAGAAGAACTGAACGAGGCTATTGAGCAGGTATCGCTGTACGATACGCAGTATACGCTGCAAATCGAAGATGTAGATACGCACAGCGAGCTGTATAAACTGCGGATGGAGCGCAACACAGAAATCGCGCGGGCGGTCTATGGGTGGCTGAAAGCCAACCGTCCAGACGTGGTGATTATCCCCAACGGCACGATCCAGGAATTGGGGGTCGTGTACCGGGTAGCCCGCTACATGCGCATTCCCACCGTCACCTATGAATTTGGCGACCAGCGCCAGCGCATCTGGCTGGCGCAGAACGGCGAAGTAATGCGCCAGGAGACGGATGGGCTGTGGCAGGCCCGCAACGGCAACAACGCGCTCACGCCCGAACAGATGGAAAAGATGCGGTCGCTGTTTGTGGCGCGTCAGCGCGGCAGCCTGTGGCAAAATTTTGCGCGCCTCTGGCAGGATACGCCCGCTGAGGGCGGCGAAAAGGCGCGCGCCAACCTGGGGCTGGATCAGCGCCCGGTGGCCCTGCTGGCGACCAATGTATTGGGTGACAGCTTAACGCTGGGGCGGCAGGTGTTTTCGCAGAGCATGGCCGAGTGGATCACGCGGACGGTGCAGTATTTCGCCGGGCGGCCCGATGTGCAGTTTGTCATCCGGGTTCACCCCGGCGAGGTGTTAACGCACGGCATTTCGATGGTAGACGTGGTGCGTCAGGTGATGCCGCGCCTGCCGGAACACATCCGGCTGATTACGCCCAAAGATAAAATGAACACCTACGACCTGATGGAAGTCGCCGACCTGGGGCTGGTGTATACCACCACCGTAGGGTTGGAAATGGCGATGATCGGCGTGCCGGTGATCGTCAGCGGGCAGACCCATTACCGGGGGCGGGGCTTTACCTATGACCCTGATTCGTGGGTCAGCTACTTCAAGATGCTGGGGCAGATCCTGGCGAAGCCGGCGAGCTTCCGCCTGAGCCGGGCCCAGGTTGAGAATGCCTGGGAATATGCCTACCGCTTCTTCTTCGAGTATCCCCGGCCGTTCCCCTGGCATCTGGTGCGGGTGTGGGATGACTATAAAGCGCGCCCGCTGGCGATGGTGTTGGGGCCGGAAGGCCGCGAGCAGTACAGCGAAACCTTCCGCTACCTGGTCGGTGACCCGATTGACTGGCGCGCTATTATGAAAAACGGCGCGCACCGGGCCGCTGGCAACGGCGCGGAAGTCCAACCGGCAGGCGCGGATGAGGTTCGCCAGGCGGGCGTGGAATGACCGAAGCGGAGATTAAGCAGCGAGTACGCCAGTTTTACGACCGGGTTGGCTGGCAGCAGGTCGAGGAAGGGCAGTATCAGAATGCCCGCTACGAAGACCTGCGCCCGGTCGCCAGGGAGTATATTCACCGCTGCCACCTGCGGGTGAAGCGCCACCTGCGCCCGGAGGGGCGTTACCTGTTGGACGCTGGCTCTGGCCCGGTGCAGTACGCGGAATACCTGAGCTATTCAGAGGGCTACCGCTACCGGGTGTGCGCCGATCTTTCGATGGTGGCCCTGCAAGAGGCTAAACGGCGCCTGGGCGAGTATGGGCTGTGTGTGGTGGCGGATGTTGCCAACCTGCCCTTTAAGGATGAGCCTTTCGATGGCGTGGTTTCGCTGCACACGCTCCATCACCTGCCGCTGGAAGAACAGGTGAAGGCGTATAACGAGCTCTACCGGGTGTTGGGGCCGGGCTGTTCGGCGGTGGTGGTGAATGGGTGGACCGATTCGCCGCTGATGCGCCGGAGTGCCTGGCTGGTGCGTCTGATGGAACGCTTGGGGGCTTGGTGGCAGCGCCGCAGAGGCGCGAAAAACCTGCCGGAAGCGGCCCCCGCGCCCACAGCCGCTTCAGAAAATAACAACGGCTCTGCTGGCGCGCCCGTGGGAACGTTCATCCGCAAGCAAGATGCCCACTGGCTGCGCCGCGAACTGGGCGGGCGCATTCCATTTGAGATTTATGTCTGGCGGAGCGTCAGCGTGCGCTTCTTGCGGGCGGTGATCCACGCGTCCCTGGGGGGGCGGCTGTGGCTGCGCCTGTTGTACTGGCTGGAAGATACTTTTCCGCGCTTCTTTGGCGAGAAAGGCCAGTATCCGATGGTTGTGATCCGTAAGCCAGAGCGGTGAGGCAGCCGTGGCCGTACAGCCCTGGGTGAAGCTGAATGAGGAACGCCTGCGGGTGGGCTACCGCCGCCTGCGGCGCTGTCTGTTCCAGTTCCCCGATGGGCATACCGACACCTACGACTTGATGGATGAAGGGCCGGTGGTCTGTACCCTGGCGCTGACGGCCGCGGGGCGGGTGGTGCTGGCGCGGCAGTACCGCCCCGGCCCAGATGAAATTCTGCTGGAACTGCCCGGCGGCGGCATGGAACCGGGGGAAACCCCCGAACAGGCCGCGCGGCGCGAACTGCTGGAAGAAACCGGCTATGCGGGCGATTTTCAGTTGGCGGGCAGTGGTCTGCACTGCGGCTATTCGAGCCGGCGCATCTTTCATTTTGTGGCAACCAACTGCCGCAAGGTTCAGGAACAAACCCTGGACCACAATGAGGCAATTGAGGTGGTCGAGCTTCCGCTGGCCGAATTTCGCGCGCATTTGCGCAGCGGCCGGCTGACCGACGCCGCTGCCGGGTATCAGGGGCTTGATTTTTTGGGTTTGCTGTAGATCGCTTCCGTTTTTTAATCTGCGGCGGCAATTTTTTTAGGTCGAAAAATTCTTCAGCCTGGAGCAACCATGATGGATTGGGCTAACAAAGTTGTGCTGGTGACCGGCGGAACCGGTTCTTTTGGCAAGAAGTTTATTGACATCATGCTGAAAGAATATCACCCGGCCAAGATTATTATCTTTAGCCGGGATGAGCTGAAACAGCATGATATGCGCGCTTCGGGGTTTGACCACCCCAGTCTGCGCTACTTCATCGGCGACGTGCGCGACCTGCCGCGCCTGCGCCGCGCCTTTGAAGGGGTGGATATCGTGGTGCATACGGCTGCACTCAAACAGGTTCCGGCCTGTGAATATAACCCTATGGAAGCGATTAAGACCAACATCCTGGGCAGCAGCAATGTGATTGATGCGGCGCTGGATGCCGGGGTAGAGAGGGTGCTGGCCTTAAGCACCGACAAGGCTGTAAATCCGGTTAACCTCTACGGGGCCACCAAGCTGGCGGCAGAGAAACTGTTCGTGCAGAGCAATTACTACTCTGGCGAGAAGGTGACGCGCATGAGCTGTACGCGCTACGGCAATGTGGTGGGCAGCCGCGGCAGTGTGGTCCCGCTGTTTCTGAGGCAGCGCCACAACGGCAGCATCACGATCACAGACGAGCGCATGACGCGCTTTTGGATCTCGCTCGAGCAGGGGGTCCGCTTTGTGATCCGCTGCATTGAGCAGATGTACGGCGGAGAAGTGTTTGTTCCGAAAATACCGAGCATGGCGATGATGGACCTGGCGCGGGCGATTGCTCCCCACGCGCGGATCGAGTTTACCGGCATCCGCCAGGGCGAAAAACTGCACGAGGTGTTGATCTCGGAAGATGAGGCCCGTAACACGGTGGAGATGGCCGATATGTACGTGGTGATGCCGGCCCTCTCTATGAATGTGAAGTCGAAGCCGCTGGGGCGTGACTGGGAAGCCTGCGGAACGCCCCTGCCAGATGGTTTTCGCTACGCCAGCAATACCAACAGCAACTGGCTGACGATTGAGCAGATTCAGGAAATGGTGGCGCCGATTGAAGCCGCCTACGAGCAGGGGAACCTGGAGTGAAGCGTTTGCTGGTGACGGGCGCGAGCGGGCTGTTGGGCCTGAACTTTCTGATGCAGGCCGCGGGCCGTTATGATCTGGTGGGCGTGCTGCGGCGAGAGCGGCTCGCGCCCCAGGCGAAAGCGCCCTTTCGCCCGGTGTACGCCGATCTGACAGAAACGCACGCCATCGGCCGCCTGTTGGATGAGACCCGGCCCGACGCGGTGATTCACTGCGCCGCCATGACCGACGTGGATTACTGCGAGACTCACGCCGAAGAAGCCGCGCGGATCAATGCCCTGGTGCCAGAGGTGCTGGCGCAAGAGACCTGCTGCCGGAAGATTGCCCTGGTGCATATCTCCACCGATGCGGTCTTTGACGGATTGGCCGGAAACTATTGCGAGAATGACCCGCCCCGTCCCATTAACGTGTATGCCCGCACCAAGCTGGAAGGCGAGCGCCGGGTCATGGCCGCCTACCCCGATGCGATTGTGGCGCGGGTGAACTTTTATGGTTGGAGCTGGCAGGGCCAGCGCAGTCTGGCGGAGTGGTTTTTTAATAACCTTTCGCAGGGGATCCCCGTACGCGGGTTTACCAACCTGCTGTTCTGCCCACTGCACGCTAACCAAATGGTTGAAATCCTGCTGGAGATGCTGAACCTGAACCTGCATGGGCTGTATCATGTGGTCAGCTCGGAGGCGCAGAGCAAGTACCAGTTTGGCAGGATGCTGGCCCGGCAGTTTGGTTTTGATGAGACGTTGATTGCGCCGTATGACTTACAGACGGGCGACCTGCGGGCTGCCCGCTCGCGCCGGCTACACCTGCACTGTGACAAGCTGGCCCAGGCCTTGGGCCACCCGCTGCCAGGGCAGGCTGAGGCCATGCATGAATTCTATGAGCTGTACCGCAGCGGGTATGTGAATACCCTGCGGGCCATGTTTGAACGGTCAGAGAGGTGAGTATGGAAATCCGCATCGGTTCGCGTGTGATTGGGGAAAACCACCCCACCTATTTCATTGCCGACATTGCCGCCAACCACGATGGCAGTCTGGAGCGCGCCAAGATGCTCATCCGCCTGGCGAAAGAAGCCGGGGCCGACGCCGCCAAGTTTCAGAATTTCCAGGCGCCCAAGATCGTGTCGGACTATGGTTTCAGGGCGTTAGGGGGGCAGCAGTCGCACCAGGCAACCTGGAAAAAGTCGGTGTTCGAGGTCTATCAGGATGCTTCAATTCCGTTTTCCTGGAGCGAGGAGTTGAAAGCTACCTGCGAGCAGGTGGGCATCGAGTATTTTTCGTCCCCGTATGATTTTGACGCGATTGATCTGTTAGAGCCGTACATGCCGGCCTATAAAGTCGGTTCGGGTGAGATCACCTGGCCGGAGGCGCTGGAGCGGATGGCGAAAAAAGGCAAGCCGGTTATTCTGGCAACAGGGGCGTCGAACATTGGCGAGGTGCAGCAGGCGGTGCATACCATCTTGAAATACAACCAGCAGTTGATCCTGATGCAGTGCAATACCAACTACACCGCCAGCCTGGAAAATTTCAAGCACATTCACCTGCGGGTCCTGCAAACCTACCGGGTTATGTTCCCAGACGTGATTCTGGGCCTGTCGGATCACACCCCGGGTCACGCTACCGTGTTAGGCGCAGTGACGTTGGGCGCGCGCGTGATCGAAAAGCATTTTACCGACGATAACGACCGGGTGGGGCCAGATCACCGGTTTGCGATGAACCCGCAGAGCTGGGCCGAGATGGTCGAAAATACCCGCCGCCTGGAACTGGCTTTGGGGTCTGCCGACAAGTTCGTGGCCGAAAACGAGCAGGAAACGGTGGTCTTACAGCGCCGCTGTCTGCGCGCCGCCTGCGACCTGAAAGCCGGAGAGGTGCTGACGCGCGAGAAGATTGACGTACTGCGCCCCGCGCCGCGCGACGCGATTATGCCCTATGATCTGCCTGTGGTGCTGGGCAAGCGCGTCATTGTGGATTTGAAAGCGGGCCAGGAATTGAAGTGGGAGTTTATTGGGCCAGCCGGGAGTGGAGGATAATCAGGTTGGGTTTGCGCGTCCTCTACTTTACCCGCGATTACAGCCCGCACGACCACCGCTTTCTGACTTCACTGGCGGAGGCCGGTCTGGAAGTGTTCTTTTTACGGCTGGAGCGCCGCGGCCGCCAGTTAGAAGACCGCCCTCTGCCGCCAGAGGTAACACTGCTGCCCTGGGGCGGCGGGCAGCGCCCCTTCCGCTGGCGCGACCTGCCGGCGCGGGTCATGGAACTGCGGGCGATCTTGCGGCGGGTGCGTCCAGACGTGGTTCATGCCGGGCCGGTGCAGTCGGTGGCTTTTACGGCGGCGCTGGCGGGCGCGCGCCCGCTGGTGGTGATGTCTTGGGGTTCTGATTTACTGCGCGACGCCGATTCCAGCCGGGCGTACCAGTGGATCACGCGCTATACGCTGAGCCGCGCCGATGTACTGGTCGGAGACTGCCAGGCGGTGCAGCGCAAGGCGGCGGCGTATCGGTTCCCACAGGCGCGCGTCTACCTCTTCCCCTGGGGCATTGACCTGGAGCAGTTCGCGCCGTTAGGGGACGCGCGCCCGACAGCCGCCGGGGAAGGGCCAGAGAAAACCATCCGCAACCTGCGCGCCCGCCTGGGCTGGCAGGAACACTTTGTGGTGCTGTCTTTGCGCTCTTGGGAGCCAATCTATGGGGTGGATGTGGCGTTGAAGGGCTTTGCCTATGCCGCCCGGCAGGCTCCTGAACTGCGGCTGCTGCTGTTGGGCGGCGGATCGCAGGCGGGCCTGGTTCACCAGATCATCCAGCAGGAAGAGCTGGCCGAGCGGGTGTTTTTGGGGGGGCAGGTGTCGCAGGAAGATCTGCCGTATGTATACCGCGCGGCAGACCTGTATTTGAGCGCATCGCACAGCGATGGTTCCAGCGTGTCGCTGATGGAAGCATTGGGGAGCGGTTTACCGGCGCTGGTTTCAGACATCCCCGGCAACCGCGAGTGGATCACGCCGGGCGAGCAGGGCTGGTTGTTCCCGGATGGAGACGCGCAGGTCGCGGGCGAGGGGATCTTGCGGGCGCTGCGCGAGCGCGAGCGGCTGGCCGAGATGAGCAAGAAGGCGCGCTGTTTGGCGGAGGAACGCGCCGACTGGCGCAAGAACTTCCAGGTGCTTCTGCGAGCCTACGAAGCGGCAATGAACGCAGATGATGCAGGTAAAAACAGACGAAAAGGAAAGAAGGATTAAGCCTTCATGCGCACAGTTGCGATCATACAAGCCAGGATGAATTCAAGCCGCCTGCCAGGGAAAGTACTGCTGGACCTGGAGGGCGAGCCGATGCTGGTGCGCGTGGTGGAGCGCGCCCGGCGCGCCAAAAGCGTTCACGCGGTGACGATTGCCACCACTACCGACCCATCGGACGACCCGATTGAGGCGCTGTGCCAGGCGCGGGGCTACCCCGTGTACCGCGGCAGCGAGTTTGACGTGTTAGACCGCTTTTACCAGACGGCCCGCCGGGCGCAGGCAGAAGTGATCGTGCGCCTGACGGCCGATTGCCCGGTGATTGACCCCGAAGTGATGGACCAGGTGGTGGAGGCCTTTTTAAAGTCTGGGGTTGACTTCGCCTGCAACCGCCTGCCGCCGCCCTGGCCGCGTACCTGGCCGATTGGGCTGGATACCGAGGTGTGCAGCTTTGCCGGCTTGGAACGGGCCTGGAAGGAAGCGAAGCTGCCTTACGAGCGCGAACACGTAATGCCCTATTTCTACGATCAGGAGGGGCGGTTTAAGGTGCTGGTGGTTGATCACCAACCGGATTACGGCCACCTGCGCTGGACGGTGGACACCGCCGAAGACCTGGCCCTGCTGCGTGAGATTTACCGCCGCTTTAACGGCGCGGATACGTTCGGATGGCAGGATGTACTGCGTTTGGTGGAGCGCGAACCGGAACTGATGCAGGTCAACGCGGGTGTGCGCCACAAAAGCGGGATGGATGTGGACGCGCGCATGACCCCATCCGCTTCGGAGGGTGAGAAGAAATAATATGGCTGATCTGACGATTTTTACCGCGCCTAAGCCGTTCACCAACCCCCACATTGCCCTGATTCAACGCAATGCCATTCGTTCCTGGAAGGCGTTGGGGCCGGGCGTTGAGGTGCTGTTGATCGGCGATGAAACCGGGATGGCCGAAGCGGCGGCGGAATTGGGCGTGGCGCACCTGCCGGGTGTACAGCGCAATGCCAACGGCACGCCGCTGGTGAGTTCAATGTTCGACCTGGCCCGCCGCAACAGCAGCGCCCCCCTGCTGGCGTGCGTGAACGCCGATATTGTGCTGACGCCCGACGTGATCGCCGGAGCGCAGGCGGCGTTGAAGCAGACAGCGCGGTTTTTGCTGGTAGGACAGCGTTGGGACCTGGATGTGCGCGAGCCGCTCGATTTTGCGCCCGGCTGGCCGGAACGACTGCGCGAGCGGGCACAGCGCGAGGGGCGGCTGCACCGCGCTTCAGGCAGTGATTATTTTATCTTCCCGCGTGATTGCTTTGCCAATATGCCCCCCTTTGCGATTGGCCGGGCCGGTTGGGATAACTGGATGATCTACTCCGGGCGCGCTCAGGGCTGGCCGGTGATTGACGGCAGCGCGGATATTTTCATCGTCCACCAGAACCACGATTACAGCCATCTGCCGGGCGGCCAGCCGCATTACAAACTGCCAGAGACGTTTGAAAACATCCGACTGGCGGGCGGCAAGCGTGCCATCTTTGAACTGCCAGACGCCAGCCACCGCCTGGTCAATGGCCGTTTGCGCCGCCAGCCGCTGCACTGGCGCAAGTTCTGGCGCGAAGTGGAGATCTTCCCGCTCGTCAGACTGCACTCGTACCCGCTGGCGCTGGCCTTTTATGCCCTGTTCCACCCCATCCGGGCTTACCGCGACCTGCGTCAGTGGCAGCGCGAAGCACGTTGATTTTTTGAAAGCAGGAGAATTATGCGCATCGGTCAAAACCCCGCTAAGTTCGTTAAAGATGTTGCCAGGCCAGAGCGTATCACCGTGGCGGTGCTGAACTATATCCCCTTCCTGAGCGGCTTCTACGCTGAGGCGCTCGAAGTGCTCAAGGTCTGCCTGGAGAGCATCCGCGCGAGTGCTGATCTGCCGTATGACCTGTTGGTGTTCGACAACGGCAGTTGCGAGGAGGCGCGCCAATATTTGCTGGATGAACATCAGGCCGGGCGCATTCAGTTTTTAATCCTGTCAGAGAAGAATTTGGGCAAGGGGGGAGCCTGGAACATGATTCTGGCGGGCGCGCCGGGTGAAATCATTGCCTACACCGACAGCGACGCTTATTTTTATCCGGGCTGGCTGTCGCGCTCGGTGCAAATTTTAGAGACCTTCCCCAAAGTTGGTATGGTGACGGCGCGCCCCTTCCGCACCAAAGAAGAGTTTTATACCTGCACGGTTGACTGGGCCGCGAACACTCCCGGCGCGCAGGTGGAGCGCGGCGCGCTGATCCCCTGGGAGACGTTTTTAGAGTTTGACCGGAGCCTGGGGCAGAGCGAAGCAGAAATCCGCGCACATTACGAGGCCACCGAAGACGTGCGCATCACCTACCAGGGGGTTACAGCGTTTGCGGGGGCCTCGCACTGGCAGTTCGTGTGCTATAAAGCGGTGATCGCGCAGTTTTTGCCGTTCCAGATGGACCGCCCCATGGGGCAGGTGCGCCAGCTAGATCAGCGCATGAACGAGGCCGGCTATCTGCGCCTGATGGTTGCCGATCCGCTGGCAATGAACATGAGCAACACGCTGCGCAACGCGCCCGGCCAGGCGGCGCAGCGGGCCGCGGCGGCGCCCGCCCGGTCGCCCGCGCTGTTGTACCGGTTGTTGGATTTTGCCCCCGTGCAGAAGGCGATGATGGCCGTGTATGACCGTATTTTTCGCTGGTATTATGACCGCAAGTAACCGGCGGTTGGAGATGGAGCTTTCGGATGCGTGGTAAAACAATCTTCATCAGCGCCGACCACGGCCTGGCGATTGTGTATTTTTTGCAGAGTGATGTACTGCCCACCCTGTTAGAAAGCGGCGCGCGCGTGGTGGTGTTGACCGATGACGGGCTGAAGGACCAGATCGAGCGGCGTTTTGGGCAGGACGGCCTGGTGGTAGAAGGACTGCGGTTTGCCGAGGCGCGCCGGTATTTTGAACAGCACAACCATTCGCTTCAACATTGGGTGCATTTTCTGCGCTGGATGGGCGGCTCGAACCGCATTAACACCACGGCCATGGATGGGCATATGCGCCAGATGAGTGTGGAGGCTTCGCCGCGCGGTAAGCGGATCCTGCCGCTGATTAAAGCCCTCACCTGGGTTCTGCGGCGCTCGGCGCTGGCGCGCAAAGGGTTGGTGAATTTTCAGCGCCGCTTTACCCCCCATCTGTACGGCGATTTGTTTGAGACCTACCGGCCCGATCTGGTGGTTGCCAGCACGCCCGGCTGGCGCTACGACCGCTACCTGCTGCGCGAGGCCGCCCGGCGCGGCGTGCATACTGCGGCGGTGATTGTGGGGTGGGATAACCCTTCCAGCTACCGGCTTCCAGGCGCGCCGGTGCGCGACATCACCTGCTGGTCAGAGATCCAGAAGCGCGAACTGGTGTTGGGGTCAGATTGGAAGCCAGAACGGGTTCACATCGGGGGGATTCCATCCTATGACGGCTACTTCCGTAAAACCTGGCAAATGGGGCGCGGCGAATATTTTGCCCTGCACGGCCTTGACCCCCGGCGCAAACTGCTGGCTTACGCCTGTAGTTTTGTGACCTTTTCGCCCAATTACCAGAATATGGAAGCCCTGGCCCGGCTGGTGAACTCGGATCGCCTGGTGGAACCGGCGCAACTGCTCATCCGGCTACACCCCAATCATTTTATGCCGGGATCGCTGTACGAACAGGAAGCCATGCGAGTGCGCGAGCTGGTGCGGCGCTACCCACACGTTCACCTGGTGGAACCGGTCCCGTTGGGCGGTGAATTGGGGTACTATTCCGGCGAGGATATGCCGGAAAAGGCTTCCATGATGGCGCATGCCGATGTCTTCCTGACGGTGTACTCCACGATGGTGGTAGAGACGGCCCTGCACGACCGCCCGATTGTGAGCGTGTGCATGGATGCGCCGGGCGGGTGGAACACGCCGGGAAAATTCTCGCTGTCTCTGTCAGAAATCGGCACCTGGCCGACGCATGAGCGCTTCCGGCAGGCGGGAGCCGGGCGCGTGGTGATGAATGAGCAAGAATTGTGCGCGGCGGTGAACGCTTACCTGCAAAACCCGGAATTGGACGGTGAAAACCGCCGTAAGTTTATCCGCGATGAGTGTACCTTCACCGATGGGTCGGCGGGCCGGCGCACAGGTGAATGGATGGTGGGGTTGCTATGAAATTTCTTATTGCCGGGTATGGATCTATTGGCCGCCGCCACATGCGCAACCTGCTGGCGCTGGGCGAGCGCGACATTGTTTTACTGCGCTCAAACCGCTCAACGCTGCCGGTGGATGAAATCGCTGATTTTCCGGTGGAGACCGATCTGCAGGCGGCGCTGGACCACCGCCCAGACGCGGTGATCATCTCCAACCCAACGGCTCTGCACCTGAACGTTGCCATTCCAGCGGCAGAGGCCGGGTGCGCCCTGCTCATTGAAAAGCCGGTTTCGCACTCGCTGGAGCGGGTGGACGAACTACAGCAAGCGGCGCAGCGCAGTGGGGCGCGTATTCTCGTGGGGTTCCACTACCGCTTTCACCCGGGTTTGCGCAAGGCGCGCCAGTTAATTGTGGAGGGCGCGTTGGGGCGCGTTCACGCGGTGCGGGCGCATTGGGGCGAATACCTGCCCAACTGGCACCCCTGGGAGAACTTCCGCGAGAGCTACGCCGCCCGGCCCGACCTCGGCGGGGGCGTGGTGCTGACGTTGTGTCACCCATTGGATTACCTGCGCTGGATGGTGGGTGAAATCCGCGCGCTGTGGGCGTTCACCTCTTCTTCTGCAGAGTTGAACCTGCCGGTGGAAGACTGCGCCGAGATCGGCCTGCGCTTTGAGACGGGAGCGTCCGGCAGTGTCCATCTCGATTATCTCCAGCGGCCCGGCGAGCATACCTTGCAAATCATCTGCGACCAGGGCGTCCTGCGCTGGAGCAACGCCGATGGGGTACTGCAAGTTCACCGGCCCGGGCTGGAAGTAGAAACCTTTGCCCCCCCAGAGGGCTTTGAGCGCAACTGGCTGTTCCTGGATGAGATGCGTCACTTTTTGGCGGTGGCGCGCGGTGAGGTCCAGCCCGGTTGCACGCTGGAAGATGGCATCCGCGCCCAGGTGATCGCGCAGGCGGTGCTGGATTCAGGGCGAGACGGGCAGTTGAAACGGTTGGATTGAGATGAACGGGCTTCCCACGCAGGCTGTAACTCCCATCGAAGCGGCGGCCTCGGCTGCGCCGGATCTTCACCCGGCGGGCCGGTGGGCCGCCCTGTGGATGCGGCTGACGGCAGGCTGGCGGCTGCATGCCTGGGTGGTGGCGTTCTTCACCGCGTTAACCATTCTGATGACCTATCCACTGATCTTGCGCATGGGCGAAGACGTGGTAGGGGATATTGGTGACAACATTTATTTTGTGTTCCTGATCCGCTGGTATGCCAAAGCCTGGTTCGAACTGGGGATTTCGCCGTTCTTCCACCCCTGGTTGAACTACCCGCAGGGCTGGAATCTGGCCTCGACCGACACCAGCCTGGCGACCACCCTGTTTGGCCTGCCGGTGGGGATGATCGCGGGGCCGGTAGCCGGTTACAACTTTGCCATGCTGGTGACGTTTGTGTTTTCGGGCTGGGCCATGTTCTTCTGGATGCGGCGGCTGACCGGCAGCAGCGCGGCGGGTCTGGTAGCCGGCACGCTCTACGCCTTTTTGCCGTACCGGATGGCGCACTTCGTGGCCGGGCATATGAACCTGTCGGGGACGCAGTGGTTCCCGCTGTATTTTATGGGGCTGTATGAGGTACTGCGCGGCGGGTCAACGGCGGGGCGGGGCTGGTGGAAGGCTCCACTGCTGGCGGCGGCGGCTTTGGGCCTGATCGGGTTTACTTCGATGTATTACCTGTACATGACCCTGCTGATCTCGGCGGTGTTTGTGGGAGCCTATCTGTTCTTCGTCAACCGGCGGGCGGTGCGCGATTGGGCGTTGTGGAAGCGCCTGGGCACTTTTGCCGGCCTGGCCTTCCTGCCGGTGCTGGCGGCGGTCTGGCCGTTTGTGGGGTTGAACAGCCAGGGGGGGCTGGCTTCGCGCCCGTTTAATTACGTGAGCATGTATTCGGCCAGCCCAACGGATTTTCTACTGCCTTCGATCTTTCATTTTTTATGGGGTGATTGGGTCGGAAAAACCTTTGACCGCTCGTTGTGGGTGGAGGCAACCTTGTACGTGGGCGCGGTTGCGCTGGCGCTGGCAATTTTTGCCTGGGCACAGCGCAAGGCCAGCGAGCACCGGCCCCTGATGGTTGTGGGGGCGGCGGTGATCGTCGCGGCGCTGGTGCTGGCAATGGGGACCGACCTGCACTGGTTGGGGCAGCAGGTGATCGTTCCAGTGCCGGGATTTTTGCAGGGGGTCTTGGGCCGCGCGGAGACGTTCATCCCACTGCCGGGGTTGGTGTTGTTCCTGTACCTGCCGTTTTACGCCAAGATGCGCGCCCTGATGCGGGTAGGATTTTTTGTGATCTTTTTCGTCACGGTTTTGGGCGGGCTGGGAGCCGGGCAGTTGTTCCAACGAGTCGGGTCGGGGCGGTCAGGCGCGGCGCGCACTGTTTCGTTGACGATCTGCCTGTTGGCGCTGGTCCTGCTGGACTTTTACCCTGGGCCGTTGGAGCGCTTCTCAAAAGTAGAGGCCCGTCCGGTGGATTACTGGCTGGCTCAGCAGCCGGGGCAGGGAGCGGTGGTGCAGTTCCCGTTTGAGCAGTCGGAAGACCAGGATAAAGTTTACAGCACGCTGATCCACCAAAAGCCTTACGTGGGCGGGTTTTTCTCGGCCAATCAGCCAGAGCAGTATTTGCGGCTGAAGCCGTGGTTGAAGAGCTTCCCCAACCGCGAAGGTTACGATATGCTGCGGGCCATGGGCGTGCAGTGGTTGTTATTTGATATTAAAGAATACCCCGACCTGGCGGAAATGGAACCCCAACTCAAGAACCTCAATATTCGCTACGTCACCACCGTCGGCGATCAGGCCGTGTACGAGCTGGTTGACGCGAATCGGGATGAACACAGATGAACGCAGCGAACCGCAAGTGGACGCCGCTATTCGTATGGATCGCCGTTGGCGCGGCGGCGCTGGCAGGCATGGCGTTGGTGATCTACGCCACCCGTTACGGGCCGGGCGTGGGCGGCGACGCCACCATTTACCTGACTACGGCGCGCAACCTGCTGGCGGGCGTAGGATTGGGGTGGGTCGAGGCAGACGGGTCCTTCCGCGTTCTGCCGTACACGCCGCCGGGCTATCCGCTGGCGTTGAGCGCGCTAGGTCTGTTGTTTCCTGACCTGACGGCCGGAGCGCGGATGTTGAACGTGGTCGTGTTTGGCGCGACGGTTCTTGGGGCCGGGTGGTTCTTCTACCGGCAGACGGGCCGCGCGTGGCTGGCCGGCCTGCTGGCGCTTGCGCTGGCAGGCTCTCCGGTGCTGTTAGGCGTGACGGTGTGGGCCATGTCGGAGCCGCTGTTTTTACTGTTGGGGTTTGCGGGGCTGGCGCTGTTGTTGAAGTATTTTGAACGCCGCCAGCGCGCGGCTTTGGTAGGTTCGGCGGCGCTGGTAGGGCTGGCGTTTCTGACGCGCTACATGGGAGTGGCTTTTGTGGCCGCGGGCGGGCTGGCTCTTCTGGCTTTTGCGTGGTGGAATGCGCCGCGCGAGGGGCGGCTTCACAAGCGCCTGGCCGGGCCAAGCTGGCGCGGCCTGGGGCTGTACGGGCTGATTGCCCTGCTCCCGATGGGCGCTTGGGTAGTCATTGACCTGACTCTGACCGGAGCCGTTTCGTCGCGCAGTGGGCAAGACGCCGCCGATTGGGCGCGGCGCTTTGCCGAGTTCGGTCCGGCCCTGGAGCGGATTTATTTGTTCTGGCTGCTGCCGGAGAGCGTAGCCGCCAGACTGCCAGGCACGGCGCGCGCCGCTCTGTGGCTGGTTCCGCTGGCAGGTTTGGCGGCGGTGGGGGCATGGGCGGCGCGCGGCGGGTTGAAATCACCGGCGCAGGCGCGGGCGGCCCGGCTGGCGGCGTTGATGGCGGCTTTTGCCGTCCTCTATCTGGCGGCGCTGGCTTTTGTGCAGGTCTTTACCTACCCGCCGGTGACTCTGGCGGGGCGGATGCTCTCGCCGGTGCATCTGGCGGTGGTGGTA